>NZ_JBITGV010000002.1:0-924500 GCF_044457385.1 Streptomyces sp. NPDC050548 | reverse complement strand
ACGTTCCCCGTCACCAGCTTGGTGACGGCGAGGTTGACACCCTGGAGGATCAGGAAGCTGCCCAGCGTGATCAGGAAGCTCGGCAGACCGGTCTTCACCACAAGCCAGCCGTTGAGGAAGCCGATCCCCAGTGAGACCAGGAGCGCGACGATCACACCGACCCACACGTTCATGGTGAGCTGGTAGCTCAGCATCGACGCGGTCAGCGCGGAGGTGATCACCGCGACGCCTGCGGAGAGGTCGAACTCCCCGCCGATCATCAGCAGCGCCACCGGCAGCGCCATGATCCCGATGGTCGACGAACCGTAGAGGATGTTCGCCATCGACGCGCCCTCACGCACCGGCGGAGCAGCGATCAGGAAGAACACGTACACCGCTGCCGCACCGAGGAAGACACCGACCTCGGGGCGGGCCAACAACTGGACCAGCAAAGGCCGTTCGGAGGTCCGCCCGTCCTTTTCAAGGACCGGCGGAGCCGGCGACGGGGAGTCCGTCGCCGGTGCCGTGGTCTGGGTCATGGGCGTCACCGTGTTCCCTTGGCGGCGAACTCGGCGACCTTGGCGACGTTGGTCTTGTCGACGAAGGCCGGGCCGGTCAGCACCGGCTCCTGGCCGCCGCCGCTGTAGTTGCCGTTGGTCTTGTAGAGCCACAGCGAGTCGACCGCCAAGTAGCCCTGGAGGTACGGCTGCTGGTCGATGGCCCACTGGATCTTGCCGGCCTTGATGGCGCCGACCGCGTCCTTGTTGAGGTCGAAGGTGGCGAGCTTGGCCTTGCTGCCGGCGTCGGCGATGGACTGGATGGCGGTCATCGCGAACGGGGCGCCCAGCGTGGTCACGTAGTCGATGGTCTTGTCCTGCTGGAGCTTGGCCGTGATCGTCGACTTCACCGACGGCATGTCCGTGCCGTTGACGTTGATGATCTCGGTCTTGCCGGTGAAGGTCTTCTTCACGCCGGCGCAGCGGGCCTCCAGGGCCACCTGACCCTGTTCCATGATCACGCAGATGGTGTGCTTGGCCCCGGCCGCGTTGAGCTTGCGGCCGAATGCCTCGCCCGCGATGCTCTCGTCCTGGCCGAAGTATTCGAGCAGACCCTGCTTCTTCCAGTCCTGCACGCCGGTGTTGAAGCCGACGACGGGGATGCCGGCCTTCTCGGCGGTGGCCACCACGGACTTCATGGCGTCGGGCTTGGCGAGGGTGACCGCGATGCCGTCGACCTTCTGGTCGATCGCGTTCTGCACCAGGTTCGACTGGTTGGGCCCGTTGGGGTCGCTGGAGTAGACAAGCTTGACGTTGTCCTTGGCCGCGGCGGCCTGGGCACCCTTGCGGATCGTGTCCCAGAAGGTGTCACCGGGTGCCGCGTGCGTGATCATCGCGACGGTCATACGGGGTGTGGTGGCCTTGCCTGCCGAGACACCGGCCCCGCTGTCGTCGGACTGCTTGCCGCCGGAGCTGCTGGAGCAGCCCGCCACAAGCAGTGCGGCGGCCGCGGCCGCAGCGACGACGGGGACGATTCTGCGGGAGCGGGGGTGGGATGTACGGTCCATCTTTCCGGCACCTCACTGTGCTGCGGAGGATCACATGCCGTTAACACGGCTGTTGCTTATGACGAGATAGAACCGTCACGCCACCCCAGGGTCAACGCTTGTCATGACATCATTTATACATCACGCCAAGATGTCTGAACATTTCCTCAAGGACCGCCAAAACGTGCCCCGTACATCGAAATAGAAATGAAAACAGGGGTGGCGAGAACGACCGTGGTTTCGTTCCCGCCACCCCTGTGGCCCTTTTAGTTCACAAGTGCCGCGGCACTCCTATAGGCCGCCGCGGCGGCCTCCCGGACCGGCAGCGCGCGGTGCGCGTCGGAGAGGATCTCCACGCCCCAGGGGCCGCGGAAGCCGGCCGTGCGGAGCGCGGCGATGACCCCGGGCAGGTCGAACGAGCCCTCCCCGCACAGGCGTCGGCGGTGCACGGTGTCCTCGAAGAGCGTGCCGACGACGTCGCTGTCGGCGTCGTCGAGTTCCACGCCGACGATCCGCGAACCGGGTACCTCGGCCAGTTCGGCGGGCGGGGTGTGGGCCCGCTCGGTGTGCCAGACGTCGATGATGAGGCCGCCCGCGGGGTGACCGGCGGCCTCGACGAGCCGTAGCCCGTCGTGCACGGTCTTCAGGTTGGACCAGGGCAGCGGCTCGACGCCGAGCCGGGCGCCGACCCCGTCGGCCTGCGCGGCCAGTACGGCGAACTCCTTGGCCCAGACGTCGAGGTCCCAGGGTTCGTCCGCCACGTCGGGGCCGATCTTGAACGTGCGGGCGCCGAGTGCCTCGATGGCCTTCAGCATGCCGGCCCGGATCTCGTCCGACGCGGCCCGCCGGGGTCCGTCCGCCCACCAGTCGCTCAGCAGCTCCAGCTCGACGTGGTTGATCCCGTTGTCCGCGAAGAGCGACCGGATCCCGGCCATTCCGTACTCACGCTCGGCCTCCACCAGGTCCACGTACAGCAGCCCGAAGGCGGTGAATCCGGCCTCGCGCGCCGCTTCCACCCGTTCCCGCAGATTCAGCGGACTGCGCTGATCCTCCTCGTCCGGAGCGGCGTCGCCCGCCGTGGTCCAGCAGGTGGCCAGAAATTCGTCAGCGGTCATTTACTTTTTCCTGGATTCCTCACACTCGGAAAAGACGCGGCGCCCGATCGCTCCGGCATTCTGAGATCATTTCGGCACATCAGTCAATCCCTCAGAACACATCAAAAGCACATCAGGCCCGTATACGTGCTAGGCGACGCCGCGCAGCACCGAGCGCAGGTGCTCGGCGCTGGCCCACACGTCCTCGACCGGGCCCTTCGCCTTGGGCTCCTCGGTGAGGATGGTGTCCTGCTCCAGGACGTACCAGCCGTCGTAGCCGCGGGCGCTGAGGTGGGTGACGATGGCCTGCACATCCACGTCGCCGGCGCCCAGCGGGCGGTACATGCCCTTGCGGACGGCGTCGGTGTAGCTGAGCTGACCGTCCTGGACCTTGGCGGCGAGGGAGGCGTCCACGTCCTTCATGTGGGTGTGGGCGATCCGCTCGGGGGCCTGGCGGGTGAGTTCGGCCGGGTCGGTGCCGCCGATGAGGAGGTGGCCGGTGTCGAGGCAGAGGGAGATCGCCGAGTGCTCCAGGACGCGCCGGACCTCGTCGCCGTTCTCGATCATCGTGCCGACGTGCGGGTGCAGGACGGCACGCACCCCGCGCTCGGCGGCGAGCGAGGCGAGCCGGTCGAGGTTGGACAGCAGCAGCTTCCAGCCGTCGGCGTCGAGTTCGGGACGCGAGTCGTAGCCGTCCTGGCCGGTGACGGCCGACAGGACCAGCACCTCCGCCTTCGAGGCGTCGTAGCCCGCCAGGAGCTGCTCGGCCTCGGGCAGCGGGTCGTGGCCGGGCACGTGCAGCAGCAGCGGGGTGAAGCCGCCGACCGCGTGCAGGTCGTGGTCGGCGAGGGTGCGGGCCATGGCGCCGGGCTCGGCGGGCAGGAAGCCCTCGGGGCCGAACTCGGTGGCGGACAGGCCTACCTCGCGCATCTCGTTCAGCACTCGCTCGGGCGTCAACTGGTAGCCCCAGCCGGGCACTTCGCAGACGCCCCACGAGATGGGAGCGCCCGCGATCCTGTTGAGGGGGGAGGTGGTCATGCTGTGGCCTTTCTGAGATTCCAGTCGGAGTTGGCGACCGCGGCCGGCGGCCGGCCCGCGAGAACGTCCGCGACACCACGCGCCGCGTCGACGAAGGTCAAGGTCATCGCCCGGCGCGTCATACCCATCAGATGAGGGGTGAGAACCACATCGGGATGATCGAACAGTGGATGATAGAGAGCCGGTTCCGGATCGAACACATCCAGTCCTACGCCCGCCAGCCGCCCCGATTCCAGTGCGGCGAGAGTGGCATCCAGGTCCAGCAGCCCACCGCGCCCGCAGTTGATCAGGATCGCGCCCGGTCTGACGCGGGACAGCAGCCGCTCGTCGACGAGGTGCCGGGTCTCCTCGACGAGCGGGGCATGCAGGGTCAACACGTCGCTGGACTCGGCCAGTTCACCGAGGTCGGCACAGGCGAGTCCGGCCGGGGGCGGGTTGAAAGGGTCGTAGGCGTGCGTCAACATCCCGAAGGCGGCGGCCAGTTCGCCGACCCGGCGGCCGATGCGACCGTAGCCGACGATGCCGAGGGTGGCGCCGTCGAGGTCGCCGACCGGGACGGTGTTCCGGGCGGCCCAGCGGCCGTCGCGGACCAGTTCGGTGAGCGGTGCCAGCCGCTTGGTGAGGTGCAGGGCCATGGCGAAGACGCCCTCGGCCACGGCCCGGCTGCCGCTGTTGGGGGTGATGACCACGGGGATGCCACGGGCGGAGGCCGCCGTCACGTCGACCAGGTCGACGCCGACACCGGTACGGGCGATCACCCGCAGCCGTGGCGCACGCCGCAGCAGTTCCTCGTCCACCCGCCGGTCGGCGCGGACGATGGCGCCCTCGGCGACCGCGAGGTCCTCGGGCGTGGGATCGGTGACAAAAGTGACCCCCTTCCCCAGGACGGGTCCCACCGTGTCGGTGTCGACGGGGCCGAGACCCACCACGACGTGGTTGCTCATACGATCAACTCCGCACCGGATGACCGAAGTTGGCGCCCGGCACCGCGGGCACCGGCTGCCAGGCGCCGCTTTCCGCGGAGGCCGCGGCCGCCGCGATGACCTCGGCGACGGCGTGCGCGTCCTCGATCGTCGAGTTGTGGTGTTCGATGCCCGCGACGGCGGCGAGGAACTTCTTGGCCTCGATCACCTTGAGGTCGTCATAGCCCATGCTGTTGCCAGGGCCCGGCTGGAAGCTGGCGTAGTCGCCCATGTGGCCGTTGCCGAGCACGGTGGTGTAGCCCTGCTGGGGGCCGCTGCGGTCGAGGGCGACGCGCAGTTCGTTCATGCGCTCGAAGTTCCAGGTGACCGAGCCGTCGGTGCCGTAGATCTCGAAGCCGATGCCGCACTGCGGGCCGACGATGATGCGCGAGGCCTCCAGCGTGCCGACGGCTCCGCCGTGGAAGCGGACGAGCGCGGCGCTGTAGTCGTCGTTCTCCACGGCCTCCATCTCGCCGTCCTCGATCACCGCGAAGTGCGTGCCCGAGCCCATGGGGAGGATCGGGCGTTCGGTGTAGACGGTGCTGGTGAGGGCGGAGACCTCGTCGATCGGGGCGACGACATAGCTGACGAGATCGACGACATGGCTGAGCAGGTCGCCGAGCGCGCCGTGTCCTGCCAGGTCCCGCTTGAACCGCCAGGACAGGGCGCCCTTGGGTTCGGAGGCGTAGCCGGAGAAGAAGGTGGCGCGGACGTTGGTGATACGGCCCAGGCGGCCCTCGGCGATCAGTTCGCGGGCGCGCTCGACGGCGGGGGCGTGGCGGTAGTTGTAGCCGATGGAGGTGACGACGCCAGCCGCGCGGGCGGCTGCGGCGACCTCGGCGGTCTCCTCGGCGCCGCGTCCGACGGGCTTCTCGATCCAGAACGGCTTGCCGGCCTTGGCGGCGGCGATGCCTATCTCGTGGTGGAGGAGGTTGGGTGCGCAGATCGAGACGACCTCGACCTCCGGGTCGTCGAGGACTGCCCGGTAGTCGGTGCCGGCCCGCGCGTAGCCGAGGACGTCGCGGGCGTAGGCCGCGCGGTCCTCGGCGGTGTCGGCGGCGTGGACGAGGCGGGGCTTGATGCCCAGCTCGGGGTAGACGGACGGGAGGGCCTGGTAGGCGCGGCTGTGGAGCTTGCCCATCCAGCCGACGCTGATCAGTCCGACGCCGATCTCTCGTGCGGCGCCCGGGGTGTCGGGGGTCATGATCGTGCCTCCTCGGAATCCTGAGAGACCTGCGAGTCCTGGGCCCGGGCCTCGCCGAGCGCGGCGGACAGGGCGGCCGCGAGCAGAGTCGCGTCGGAGCCGATGCCGATGAACGTCCAGCCCTCGGCCCGTTTGGCGGCTGCCGCCGCACCGTCGGGGACGAGCAGCCCGCAGGCCTTGCCGTGTGCGGCGGCGGCCTTGCGGACCCGCTCCAGCGCCTCCCGGTAGACCGGCGCGGCGAAATCGCCGGGCACACCGAGGTCGTGGCTGAGGTCGCGGGGGCCGACGAACAGGACGTCGACACCGTCCAGGGCGGCGATCGCCTCGACCTCCGCCAGGGAACTGGCCGACTCGATCTGGACCACGCCGAGGAGTTCGCCCTCCCGGTCCAGGGCTCCGGCGTCGAGGCCGAAACGGCAGGCCCGGTTGTACGTGGCCACGCCCCGGTCCCCGGCGGGTGGGTACCTCAAGTGGCTTAGCGCGGCGGTGACTTCGGCCGCCGTGTCGAGGCGGGGCAGCATGATTCCGGCGGCGCCCAGGTCGAGGACGCGGCCGATGCGGATGCGTTCGGCGGACTCCACGCGTACGACGGTCGGGACACCGTAGGCCGCCGCGGCCGGGACGGTCGTGCGGACCTGTTCCTCGCCGCCCGCGCCGTGTTCGAGGTCGAGCAGCAGCCAGTCGGCACCGGCGGCGGCGCACACCTCTGCGGAGACCGGGGAGGCGGTGCCGACGAAGGTGCCCAACGTGGCCTCTCCGGCGGCGAGTCGGGCGCGCAGGCGGCCGTGGTCGAGAGGCGAGCGATTCAGGGCTGTGGGAGTCATCCGTACCACCTCTGGGACGCGAGGCCCTCTTCGTACTCGGCGCGCAGCTGGGCGACTGCCTCCTGCTCCGAGACCTCGGCCGGGGCCACGTCCCACCACACACCGGCGCCGGGCAGGTCGGCGTGCGGGATCACGGGGACGACCAGGACGACCGGGCCGTTGTGGTCGCGGGTGTCGGCCAGCGCCGCACGCACCTCGTCGGCGGTCGTGGCACGGAGCGCGCGTGCGCCGAGGCCCTCCGCGGTCTTGACGAGGTCGACCTGGAGGTAGTCCCCCTCCAGGCGTGCGGACTTGCCGGAGCCGATCTCCAGGCTGCCGTCGCGGTAGCGGAACTCGTTGCCGAACTCCCGTCCGTTGCGGCCCATTTGGAGTCGGTGGATGACCTGGTAGCCGTGGTTCTCGGGGATCACGATCGTGATCGGGAGCCGTTCCTGCGCGGCCGTGACCAGTTCGGTGGGCGCCATGAGGAAGGTTCCGTCGCCGAGCAGCGACAGCACGCGCTTGGCCGGGTCCGGTTCGGCGAAGCGGACGCCGATCGCGGCGGGCAGTTCGTAGCCCATGCAGGAGAAGCCGAACTCCAGGTGGGCGTACCGTCCTTCGGTGGCGTCCCACACCTTCTGCAGGTCACCGGGCGGGCCACCGGCAGCCGCGATGATCGTGTCACCGGACCGTGCGTGCTCCTGGAGGAGACCGATCAACTGCCCCTGGGTAAGGGCGGCTTCGGTGTCGCGCACGACGTCGGAGTCGGCGGGCAGCGAGGCGAGGTCGAAGGGGGTGTCCGGGTCGATCGCGGCACTCCGTTCCTCCTGCCACCGCGCGTCCAGGGTGCGTACCTTCTCCTGCCAACCGGCCGACGTGGTCGTGCCGTTGGCCCGTACGACCTCCGTCAGCGCGGCGAGGGCCCGCTTGGCGTCGGCCACGATGCCGGTCGCGCCGAGGCGGCCCGCGTCGTGCACGTTGACGTTGATGCCGGCGAAGCGCACGTCAGGGTTCTGGAAGATGGAGTGCGAGGCGGTGGCGAAGTCCGTGAGCCGCGAGCCCACGGTGAGGACGAAGTCGGCTTCCCGGGCAAGGGTGTTGACCGCCGGAGTGCCTTCGAGGCCGATGCCGCCGAGCTGCCACCAGTCGCGGCGCTGGACGGCGCCCTTACCCGCGAAGGTCTCCACGACGGGCACACCCGCCGCTTCGGCGAGCGCCTCCAACTCCTCGGTGGCACCGGAGTACACGACGCCACCACCGGCGATGATCAGCGGCTTCTCGGCCTCGGCGAGCAGTCGCGCGACCACCGCGACCTCGTCGGCGTCCGGCGCGGGGCGGCGGATCGGCCAGTCGTGCTCGGCGAAGAAGGCCACCGGGTAGTCGTAGGCGTGGGACTGGATGTCCTGCGGGAGGGAGACGACCACCGCGCCGGTGTCGACGTCGGTGAGCGCGCGCATCGCGGCGGGCAGCGCGGTGAGGAGCTGCTCGGGGCGGGTGATGCGGTCGAAGAAGCGGGAGACGGGCCGGAAGGCGTCGTTCACCGAGGCGTCGGCCTCGATCGGGTGCTGGAGCTGCTGAAGTACCGGGCCCTGGTGGCGAGTTGCGTAGGTGTCGCCGGGCAGCAGCAGGACGGGCAGCCGGTTGACGGTGGCGAGGCCCGCGCCGGTCACCATGTTGAGGGCGCCCGGGCCGATGGAGGCGGTGACGGCGAGGGTGGCGTGCCGCTTGGTGGCCTTGGCGTAGGCGGTCGCGATGTGGACGAGCGCCTGCTCGTTGCGGCCCTGGACGAAGGGGAGTTGGTCGCTGAGCTGGTCGAGGGCCTGGCCGAGGCCGGCCACGTTGCCGTGCCCGAAGATGCCGAGGGCGGCCGGTACGAGACGGCGGCGCTCTCCGTCGGCCACGGAGTACTGGCGGGAGAGGTAGGTGACGACGGCCTGGGCCACGGTGAGGCGCACCGTGCCCTGTTGTGTCCGGTCGGTCATGAGTCGGCTCCTGAATGCGGGGATGTACGGGGACGCGCCGGGATCACCACGGGCGGCCGTGCAGGACGATGGTCTTGACCTCGGTCATCTCGCTCACCGCGGCGCGCGGGCCTTCCTTGCCGTAGCCGCTGCCCTTGAGGCCGCCGTACGGCATGAGGTCGGCGCGCCACAGGGGCGTCCAGTTGATGTGGACGGAGCCGGCGTCGATCTCCCGGATGGCGCGGACGGCGCCCGCGATGTCGGAGGTGAAGATGCCGGCGCCGAGGCCGTAGGCGGTGCCGTTGGCCTGGGCGATGGCGGACTCCCAGTCGGCGGCCGAGCTGACGGCGACGGCGGGTCCGAACAACTCCTGCTGACTGAAGGGGGAGTTGGGGTCGACGTCGGCCACGACGGCCGGGCTGACCACGGTCCCGTCGCGCTCGCCGCCGGTCAGGATGCGGGCGCCGTCCGCGCCCGCCTGGGCGATGGCCCGCTCCACGCGTTCCGCCTCGGCGGTCGTGATGAGGGAGCCCATGGTGGTGTCGGCGGAGGACGGGTCGCCGGTCCTGATGGCCTTGACCTTGGGGACCAGGGCGTCGAGGAAGTCGCCGGTGATCGACGGGTGGGTGATCACGCGCTGGACGGAGATGCACACCTGTCCGGCGTTGACGTAGCCGCCCAACGCGACGGCGCTGGCGGCGAGTTCGATGTCGGCGTCGGGAAGGACGACGACGGGGCAGGAGGCGCCCAGTTCGAGGGAGAGCTTCTTGACGCCGGCGACGCGGGCGATGTGTTCGCCGGTCGCGGTGGAGCCGGTGAAGGAGATCTTCCGTACCCGGGGGTCGGTCACGAGGAGGTCCCCGAGCACACCGCCGGAGCCGACGAGCACCGAGAGCACGCCCTCGGGGAGTCCGGCGTCCACGAAGCACTCGGCGAGGGCGAGCGCGGTCAGCGGGGTGGAGGTGGCCGGCTTGAGGACGACCGCGTTTCCGGCCGCGAGCGCGGGGGCGAGTTTGTGGAGCACGAGCAGCGCGGGGTAGTTGAACGGCGTGATGGCCACGACCACTCCGCACGGCTGGCGCAGGGTGAAGCCGACCTTGTCCTGGCCGGTGCCGCGGTTGGCGTCCAACGGCAGTGTCTCGCCGTAGAGTTGGGTGCCCTCGAAGGCGGCGAGCCGGATCAGGTCGCCGGAGCGTGACGCCTCGCCGGTGGCCTCGGTGATGGTCTTGCCCGACTCGGAGCTGATGGTCCGCGCGATCTCGGCGGCCCGCTGGTCGGCGAGTTCCGCCGCACGCAGCAGGATCGTCATGCGTTCGTGGGCGGGGGTGCGCCGCCATGTCGCGGCGCCCCGCTCGGCCGCGGTGAGGGCCCGCTCGACGTCCTCGGGTCCCGCCACCGCCACGGTGCCGACGGTCGAGCCGTCGAAGGGGGACGTGACGTCCCGGGTCCGTCCCTCCCCCGCCGATGTCTGCCACCGGCTTCCGATGAGTAGTTCCGCAGGCGCCATTGCCTTCTCCCTCCAGAAACCCTCGCGACCGTCCTGCCTGGTCCGAAGCGCCGATCGACCGGCGACCAGGCCGTTTACCTGGGCGTAACGGTAGGTGCGGCGCAGGGCATTGTTGAAGGGGTGGAATCCATCATTATCCCGTCATCGGGCACCTCTTTTTTCCATCATCGCTACGGCCGCTTCAGGAACAGCTCCAGTCCGGTCAGAAGTCGATCGACATCCTCGCTGTCGGTGTAGGGCGCGAGGCCGATACGCAGGCCTCCGGAGTCGCCCAGGCCGAGGCGGCGGGAGGCCTCGATGGCGTAGAAGGAGCCGGAGGGCGCGTGGACGTGGCGTTCCGCGAGGAAGCGGGAGGCGTCCTGTGTGCCCTGCGCGCCGAAGGTCTCGTCGAAGGTCAGGAGCACGGTGGGGGTGCGCTCGGCCGCGTTGGAGTGGACGGTGATGCCGTCCAGGGCGGCGAGCCCCTGGTCGATGAGCGTGCGCAGGACCTCCTCGTGCCGGTGGAGTGCGGCGAGACTGGCCGACAGGCGCTCGCGACGGCTCCCGGTGGCCCCCTCGTCGAGGCCCGCGAGGACGTCGACCGCCGCGCTGGTGCCGGCGAGCAACTCGTAGGGCAGGGTGCCGAGTTCGAAGCGCTCGGGGACCGCGTCGGAGGAGGGGAGCAGCTTGTCCGGGCGCAGGGTCTCCAGCAGTTCGGGCCGGGCGGCGAGGACGCCGAGGTGGGGGCCGAGGAACTTGTACGGCGAGCACACGAAGAAGTCCGCGCCGAGCTGCCCGAGGTCGACCAGGGCGTGCGCGGTGTAGTGGACGCCGTCGACGTGGAACAGCGCTCCCGCCTCGTGTGCCAGGCGCGCCATTTCGGGGATCGCGGGCCGGGTGCCGATCAGGTTGGAGGCGGCGGTGACGGCGACCAGCCGGGTGCGTGCGGAGAGGGCGGCGCGGAGGTGGGCGGGGGTCAGTTCACCGGTCGCCGGGTCGAAGTCCGCCCAGCGGACGGTGGCGCCGACCCGCTCGGCCGCCTGTGTCCAGGGGCGGATGTTGGCGTCGTGGTCGAGACGGGTTACGACGACCTCGTCGCCGGGCGCCCATGACTTGGCGAGGGTGCGGGCGAGGTCGTAGGTCAGCTGCGTGGCACTGCGGCCGAAGACGATGCCCGCCGGGTCCGCGGCGAGGAGGTCGGCCATGGCCTCGCGGGCGCCGGTGACGATGGTGTCGGCGTTGCGCTCCCCCGCCGTGACCTGGCCCCGGTTGGAGAGGGGGTTCGACAGAGCGCGGGTGATGGCCTCGATGACCGGGCGGGGTGTCTGGGTGCCGCCGGGCCCGTCGAAGTGGGCGGTTCCGGTGCTGAGGGCGGGGAACAGGGCGCGCAGGGCGGTGATGTCGTACGTCACGAAGGTGGGCTCCTGTCGGTGCGGCGGCTCGGGGGTTCAGCGTCCCGTGCGGGGTGGGAGCAGGCCGATCTCCTGCGCCCGTAGCACCGTACTCACCCGGTCGCGTGTGCCCAGTTTCCGGTACAGGCTCTCGACGTGCTTGTGCACCGTGCGCACGGAGATGCCGAGGCGGTGGGCGATGGCCGAGGCGGTGAGGGCGTCGGCGAGGAGCAGCAGGACGGTGACCTGGCGGGGCGTGAGGCGGCAGTTCTCGGGTATCTCGGGCGGGGTCTGGGTGGCGCGCCAGCGTTCGAGGAGTTGCCGCTGTTGTTCCACGCCGGCCAGCAGGGGCTGGATCATTTCGGCGGCCCGGACGTGGTCCTCGGTGAAGTCGGCGCCGGCCCGGTAGACGAGGGCGCCGGTGACCGGGGTGGCCGTGCCCGGCAGCGGGACGGCGAGGACGTGGTCGGCGTCCATCAGGCGGCTGATCGTGCCCGCCATACGGCTGTCGGCCCAGCCCTTGCCGGCCATCCGGTGGGCGGTTCCGGGGCGGCGGGCGGCACCGGCCGTGACGTAGTGGTCCGCGAAGGGGTAGCCCCGGCGCAGTACCGCCATCGCCTCGTCGTCGATCCCCCCGAGGTGTGCCGCGGCGGCGGGCGAGAGCCCCATCGCGCCGGTCCGGTCCGTCCACTCGCCGAGCTTGTAGATCAGCGCCTCGCCCCCGCACAGGCCGGGCAGCGCCGCGGCGACCATCGGCCACAGCCGTGCGGGATCCCGTTCGTGCAGCGCCGCCACCGCGACCGCCAGCATGCGCTCGTACGCCCCGGTCACCCCGACCGTCATACGCCCTCACGATCCCGCCGTGTCACCTGCACGTACGTACTTCTCCCCATAGCACCACGGCAACGGCTTGCGGCAAACTTCACAGCGTGCCTGCAAGGCCCGCGACCGTAAGGATCAAGGGAGTTGACGGTACGGATCCGCCTGCGCGGGGGACAGGCGGACTCCTCTTCTACGACTGTTTCCGGTCAGGGCACGGTCAGGGCACGGGAAACAGCAGGCAGCTGCTGGTGGCGTGGGCGAGCAGCCGGTCCCTCTCGTCGAACAGCTGGGACTGGGCGAGCGCGGTGCGCCGTCCGCCGTTGAGGACGGTGCCGACGGCGCGGATCCGCCCGGTGTCGGCGGTGACCGGGCGCAGGAACTTCACGGTCAGGTCGAGCGAGGTGTAGCCCATGCCCTCCGGGAGCGTCGACTGCACCGCGCAGCCGGCGGCGGAGTCGAGCAGGGTGGCGAAGACTCCGCCGTGCACACTGCCGATGGGGTTGTAGTGCTCCTCCCCCGGTATCAGGGAGAACACCGCGCGCCCGAACTCCACCTCGTCGACGGTGAAGTTCAGGGTGGCGCCGATGGGCGCCGCGGGGAGCTGTCCGGCGATCACTTCGCGCAGGAACTCCAGACCCGTGGTCTTTCCCACGGCGGCTGCCGAGATCCCCGGATCCTGCCACTCGTACATGCGTGACCGTCCCATGCGGTACTGCCTCCTCTGCTGGCTTCTTCAATAGAAGCTAGATCCCGTCGCAGCTGACTGTCAATGACAGAGCCAGGTGGCTATGGTGGCGGCATGGAATGGCTCGATGTGAGCACGGAGAACTGTCCGGTCCAGAGCACGCTCGATCTCGTCGGCGAGAAGTGGACCCTGCTGATCCTGCGGGACGCCTTCATCAGGGTCCGCCGTTTCGACGACTTCAGGCGCCATATCGGGCTCTCGGACGCGGTGCTGTCCGACCGGCTCCGCAAGCTGGTCGCGGCCGGCATCCTGACGACCGTGCCCTATCAGGAGGCGGGGAGCCGGACGCGCAACGAGTACCGGCTGACGGGCAAGGGCCGTGACCTGTGGCCCATCCTCATGGCCCTGCGGCAGTGGGGCGAGACGTATGCCGCCGACCCCGGGGGCCAGGTCCTCGACGTCCGGCACACCGCGTGCGGGGCGCCGGTACGGGTGGTGGTGGAGTGCGACGGACCGCACGGCGCACTCGCACCGACCGAGGTGACGGCCGTTCCCGGACCGGCCGCCCGTCCCGTACGAAGTCCGCTACCGCAGTGAGTGCTTGGGCGGCTGCCGGAGCGAGTGCCTGGGCGACGCCGGGCCGACCGTGAGCGTGGTGCCGTCGCCCCGGTGGACAGCGGCGGCGGTGAACAGGGGTGCGGTGCGGGTGAGTTGGGCGCTGCCGGGGATCTCGGGGTACAGGCCCAGGCTCGCCCACACCGCCCAGGCCGACATGGCGCCGAGGTCGTCGTTGCCGACCAGGCCGCCGGGTACGTCGCTGAACAGCGTGGACAGCGCGCGGTGGACAACGGCCCCGGCGCGGTCCGCGCGGCCGACGTGGGTGTACGCCCAAGGGGCCCCGAAGGAGGGCTCGTTGCCGAGGTAGGCGTAGGGCTCCGAGGCGCCCGCGTTGAGGCTGCTGAAGAAGGTGTCGAGGCGGGTGGTGACGGCGGAGTCGCCGCCCATGGCGGTGAACAGTCCCGGCAGGTCCTGCGGCACCATCCAGGTGTACTGGGCCGCGTTGCCCTCCACGTACTCCGTCTTCTGGGCCGGGGTGAAGGCCGGCCAGCTGCCGTCGGCGGCGCGGGGCTGGATGTAGCCGGTGGCGGGGTTGAAGAGGTTGCGCCAGTTCCCGGAGGCGCGCAGCAGGGTGCTGTAGGCGGTCAAGTCCCCCAGCCGGTGCGCGAGTTGGGCCAGCGCGTAGTCGGCGACGGCGTATTCGAGGGTGGTGGAGACCGAGCCCCACACCCCCTTGGTGCCGGCGGGGACGTAGCCGAGGGTGTCGTACTGCGTGTGTCCGGGACGCTGCCGGTCGTCCTGGCGGTCCGCGAGGGCCGTGCGCAGCAGGACGGCGGCGTCGAAGTCGGTCCCGCCGAAGGCGTGGATCGTGGACGCGATGGCGGGCAGCGGGTCGCCGACCATGACACCGCTGCCGCCGTTCGCGAGGGTCCAGCGGTCGAAGTACCCGGCCTGCAGGCCCTGGTTGAGGACGGACTGCGCGATGTCGGAGGCCTCGCGCGGGGCGAGCAGCGCCAGCAGCTGGATCTGGCAGCGGTAGATGTCCCAGCCGGAGAAGTTCGCGTACTGCACATGACCGGTGCGGGTGCGGTGGACGAGGCCGTCCATGCCGGTGTAGCGGCCGTCGGTGTCGCTGAAGACGCTGGGGTGCAGGAGGGCGTGGTAGAGCGCGGTGTAGAAGACGCGGCGCTGGGCGTCCGTGCCTCCGCCGACGCTGACGTGGTTCAGCCAGGTGTTCCAGTCGTCGCGCACGGCCTGTCGGACGGTGTCGTACGACCGCGCCGCCTGCTCGGTGAGCGCGTTGCGGCGGGCGCCCTCGACGTCGACGAAGGAGACGCCGACCCGGGCGGTCACGGTGCGCACGCCGGGGGCGAAGGTGACCATGGCCGCGCCGGCCTTGCCGTCCGGGTGGGCGGACTGGGCGAAGGGCTGGTCGAAGGTGGCGTGGAAGTAGAGCCGGTAGCGGTTCTTGGACTTGCAGAAGGCGCCGCTGTCGCTGTACCCGGACAGCGTGTCGGTACCGATGTCGACCGATCCGGTGGCCGCGGTGAACGCCTTGGCCGCGTCGATGCTCACCGAGGCGGGGCGGGTGTCGGTGGCCGGGTAGGTGAAGCGGGCGATGCCCGAGCGCTGGGTGGTGGTCAGGTCGGTGCCGATGCCGTTGTCGAAGGTGACGTGGTAACTGCCGGGCGCCGCCTGCTCGTTGGTGTGCGAGAACGTGGCGTAGGCTGGCGGTGCGGCCTCCTGGGTGGGCATGAAGGGGACGTTGCCGTAGGCGGCGCAGCCGGCTCCGGAGATGTGCGCGAGGCTGAAGCCGCGGATGCGGTTGTCGCCGTAGGAGTAGCCGCCGTGCTGGTACGTCACGGTGTCGGGGCTCCACTGCATCCCGCCGAGCGGGGCCGAGGCTCCCGGGAAGGTGTTGCCCGCGCCGCCGCCGTGGCCGAAGTCGGGGCCGCCGGGGGCGGTGCCCACGAACGGGTTGACGTACCGCGCGAGATCGTCGACGGCCCGGGCCCGGGGCTTGCCGTCCGCCCGGACCGGGGCGGCCGCGGCCGTTCCGGACGCCACGAGCACCGAGGCCGCCAATGCGGCCCGCAGCAGGGGAAGTCGCACCACGTTTCTCCAGCCAGACAGGGAACCCGCCGCCCGCGCGGCGCCGGACCGCGAGTGTCCCCAATCCGATCTTCACAACGGCGTCGCCACACCGGCGGGCCGGCTGGAGCAAGCCGGTCGGGTCAGCGGGGCGCGCCTCCCCGCCGCTCCACCAGCCCCGCCAGTTCGGACGCGAAGAGCTCGGCGGGGTCGAAGCCCATGCCGGTGAAGTGGCCCGCGAGTTCCAGGGAGAGGACGCCGTGCAGGCGGGTCCAGAACGTCAGGGCCCGGTGGAGGGCCACGGGAGGGGCGGGGTGGTCGCCCGCCCAGTCGCAATGGTCCGCGAGATGCGTCTCGAACGGTGTCGCGGGACCGTCCGTCCGGTCTGCGGCGGCGCAGGCGTCCAGCAGGGTCGTCATGATCTCGGACGCGATGCCGGTGATGTCGTCGGGCGCGTGGTAGCCGGGGACGGGGGTGCCGTAGACGAGGAAGTACCGCTGGGGGTCGTCGAGGGCCCATGCGCGCAGGGTGTGGGCCAGTCCGGGCAGGTCGGTGCCGGTCTCGGCGGCCGTGCGGAAGGTGTCGGCGAGGCTGCGGTAGGCGTCCCGGACGAGTTCGGTGATCAGGTCGTCCCGGCTGGCGAAGTAGCGGTAGAGCGCGGGCCCGCTCATGCCCATCCGCTTGGCGATGCCGTTGAGGGAGAGCGCGGAGGCGCCCGCCGTGGCGATCTGCTCCCGCGCGTGGTCCTTGATCTCCGTACGCACCTGGTCGCGGTAGCGCTCACGCGGAGTCCTCGTGCCTGTTTCCGCCATGACCGGCCGCCTTCCACACTCACGGGACTACACACTCAAGCTTCAGTTAGAAGGTATCACGATTGCACTTGACGACCCCTTCTAGCGTGCGTTACAACCTATAACGAACACGAAAGCGCATAGCTCGCCACAGCTCACACTGGAGGTCGCCATGAACAACACCACCGACGCACTCGTCGAGGTCGTCCTGCCGGGCAAGGTCGAGCCCGAGGGCCTGGAGGTCCGGCACGGAGCCGTCCCCGTCGCGGGCCCCGGCCAGGTCGTGATCCGGATGGAGGCGACCGGGGTCTCCTTCGCCGAGCAGCAGATGCGCCGCGGCCGGTACTACGACCAGCCCCCGTTCCCCTTCGTCCCCGGCTACGACCTGGTAGGCACTGTTCAGAGCGCCGGCGCCGGCGTGGAAGCGGGCCTGGTCGGCACCCGGGTGGCCGCGCTGGTGAAGGTCGGCGGCTGGGCCAGCCATGTGCTGGTCGACGCGGCCGACGTGGTGCCGGTGCCGGCCGGGGTCGGCGCGGCGGAGGCCGAGACCGTGGTGGTCAACGGCATCACCGCCTGGCAGATGCTGCACCGCAAGGCCCGGGTCCGCGCGGGCCAGACGATCCTGGTGCACGGCGCCAACGGCGGTGTCGGCACGGTCCTGGTCCAACTCGCCCGCGCGATGGGCGTGTACGTGATCGGCACGGCATCACCGCGCCACCACGACGCATTGCGCGAGCAGGGCGTCGAGCCCATCGACTACCGCACCCCGGACCTCGCCGCCCGGGTCCGCGACATCGCCCCGCGCGGGGTGGACGCGGTCTTCGACCACGTCGGCGCCGAGAGCGTCGTCCGCTCCTGGCGCCTCCTCGCCCCCGGCGGCACCCTCGTCTCCTACGGCAGCGCCGCCACCCGCGACGACGAGGGCTCCAAGCAGCTGCCCGTGCTCAAGATCCTCGGCCGGGTCTGGGTGTGGAACGCGCTGCCCAACGGCCGCCACGCCTACTTCTTCAACGTCTGGGCCGGGCGCGCCCTGAACAAGAGCCGCTTCCGCGCCCAGCTGCGCACCGACCTCTCCCAGGTCTTCGCCGCCGTGGAGCGCGGCGAGGTCACACCGCAGATCGCGGCCCGGCTGCCGCTGGCCCGAGTCTCCGACGCCCTGCGCCTCGCCGAGTCGGGAACGGTCGCGGGCAAGGTCGTACTGACGCCGTAGCAGGGCCCCCACGACGGCGACCGTCCGTCAGGCGGCGCCCCACGCGTCGACATGGCGGAGCACATGGTCGGCGAGTTCGGCCGGCTGGAGGTTGAGGGCCGCCACGGCGGGGCGGCTCAGGGCCACCCGGACCGGTTCGAAGTCGCCCGTGTCGGGATCGTCGAACTCGGGACCGTGCCGGCGGGCCAGGTCCATGTCGAGCAGGTCGGCGAGGAAATAGTGCTGTACGACGGTGGTCGTCCCGCCCGGTTCGGTCAGGGTGAGGAACTCGGTGGCGGGACCGATCGTGGCACCGATCTCCTCCAACACCTCGCGGCGCAGGGCCGATTCGAGGTCCGCGTCGGCGGGCTCGACGCTTCCGCCGACGGTCGTGCAGTAGGTGTCACCGCCCGGCCAGCCCCGCTTGAGGAACACCAGTTGACCGTGGTCGAGCAGCACGACCCGCGCCTTGTGACGGACCTTCATGTCCCGAGAGCCTAGCGAGGCGGCGCCGACGACGAAGCGCGGACGACGAGTTCGACCGGTGGTTCGGTCACCGGCAGCGGGGGTTCCTGCGGATGCTCGATGGCGTGCACGAGGAGTTTGAGACCGATTCGCGCCATCGCGTCGAACGGCTGCCGTACGGTCGTCAGCGGTGGAGTCACATAGGCGGCCACCGGGGTGTCGTCGAAGCCCACCACGCTGATGTCCTCCGGGACCCGCCGGCCGGCCTCCGTCAGGGCGCGGATCAGGCCGATCGCCATGTCGTCGTTGGCGGCGAACACCGCGGTGACGCCGGGGTCGGCGGCCAGTGCGCGACCGGCCGCGTAACCGGAGGCGGCCGACCAGTCGCCCTGTACGACCGGCGGTTCCGCCCGGCCGTGCGCGGCGAGCGCCGCCCGCCAGCCTTCGAGTCGGTCCCGGGCCGAGTACCAGCGCTGGGGTCCCGCCAGGTGATGGACCGTCGTGTGACCCAGCTCCAGCAGATGTTCGGTCGCCGCCCGCGCCAGCCGACTGGACACGATCCCGGCCGTCACCACATGCGGCGCGACGAAGGGCGGCGGCGCGCCGAGGACGAGCACCGGCACAGCGACCCGCGCGGACAGGTCGGCGCCGTCCTCCTCGTCGATCGGCTCGGAGATGACGATGCCGTCCACGCCCTGGTCGAGGAGCGAGTCGACGGCACCGGCGATGCCCGCCGACTCGCCCTCCATCGTGTTGACCACACGGAGCGCGTAACCGGTGTCGCGTACGGCTCGCTCGACGCCCATGAGCAGTGAGGCGGGGCCGTACAGGGCGGTACCGAGCGTCACCACGCCGATGGACCGGGTGCGTCCGGAGGCCAGCGCGCGGGCCGCGTTGTTCGAGCGGTAGCCCAGTTCCTCGGCCGCCGCCAGGACCCGGCGGCGTACGTCGGCGGAGACGTACGGCTCGTCGTTCATGACCCGGGACACCGTCTTCTGCGACACGCCCGCGAGGCGCGCCACGTCCACACTGCGCGGTGCGGCTCCCGCGCCGCGTCCGGTCCCTGGTGCCATGGCGTCTCCTGATCTTCGGCAGCCGCATCCTAGCCCGCGCCCGCTGCCCGCAGGCCTCGCGCTGTCGGGAAGCGCGAGGCCCTTCGACCGGTCGGTGGGGGCGCCCGGTCGAACCCCCTGGGCGATCGGCCCTCGCCTCCTTGCCGACGCGACAAGGGCGGGCAAACCGTCAAGCATCGCCCTCGCACAGACAAGCGACCCTCGTTCATATCTACGAACTTGACTCCTGGCGGGTGCCGTCCTCCCCGAACCTCTGATAGTTAAGTTTCCTATCAGTTCAACGGCACGACCAACTCCCCACCCCCCACCACCATTTGGAGTCCCAGTGGTCCAACCGTTCCGTGCCTCAGCGACCCCCGAGCCGGCCAGCCCCTCGCGCCGGACGCTCCTCGCGCTCCTCGGCATGTCGCTCACGGCAGCACCTCTGCTGCGCACTCCGCAGGCCTCGGCAGCCTCTCCGGCGGTCCGGGCGATCGGCCTCGACGACCCGGCGAAGAAGGAGATCGCCATGCAGCTGGTGTCGAGCGCGGAGAACTCCTCCCTCGACTGGAAGGCCCAGTACAAGTACATCGAGGACATAGGAGACGGCCGCGGCTACACCGCCGGAATCATCGGCTTCTGCTCCGGCACCGGCGACATGCTCGACCTCGTCCAGCTCTACGCGACCCGCAAGCCCGGCAACGTCCTCGCCAAGTACCTGCCCGCGCTCCGCTCGGTCAACGGCACCGACTCGCACTCCGGCCTCGACCCGAACTTCCCGAAGGACTGGCGCACGGCGGCACAGGACACGGTGTTCCAGCAGGCACAGAACGACGAGCGAGACCGCGTGTACTTCAACCCCGCCGTCAGCCAGGGCAAGACCGACGGGCTCCGCGTGCTGGGCCAGTTCACGTACTACGACGCCATCGTCATGCACGGCGACGGCGACGACCCCACCAGTTTCCGCAACATCCGCGCCCGCGCCCTGCGTTCGGCCACGCCGCCGGCCCAGGGCGGCAACGAGACGACGTACCTCAACGCCTTCCTCGACGCACGCGTGTGGGCCATGCAGCAGGAGGAGGCGCACAGCGACACCACCCGCGTCGACACCGAACAGCGTGTCTTCCTCCGCAACGGCAACTTCGACCTCAACACGCCGCTGTCCTGGAAGGTCTACGGCGACAGCTACCACATCAACTGACCCGTCCCGTCGGCACGTTGAACGGCCGAGGCCGTTCGTGACGGGCTGACGAGACGACGCGGCGCCGGGACCCCGAGGTGATGGGTCCCGGCGCCGTGGCCACCCCTGTCCTCGTTGCGGGCGCGACGGGTTGCAGCGGATCCGCGGTCGTCCGTGAACTTCTCGGAGCGGGGCACCAGGTCGTCGGCCTCGCCCGTTCGGACTCGGCCGCCCGCGCGAAGACCGAGCCGGCCCCAGGTCGAACTGTCCGTCCTCGCGATGGGCGAGCACGGGGTGCGCTCGTCCTCCGTACGGCTGGCACCGACCGTGCACGGCCGAGGAGACGCACATGGACGCGTCCCGGCTCTCAACGCGACGCGGCGACCCTGTACCGACCGGCCCAGGAATCCGCTCGGGCCATCGGCCGCCGGTCGCAGGTTCCGGCCGTCAGCCTGACGTCCGACGAGGCGAGCCGGCACTTCGCCGGTTTCCTGGCCCCGTTCGTCCCGCTCGACAACCCGGCGTCGAGCGCGCTCACCCGGCAATGCACCGGATGGAGGCCCACGCACCCCGCGCTCGTGCCGGACATCGAAGAGGGCCATTACTTCGCGGTGGTCAACTGCACGTCACGGTGGTCGACGCGTGCGCGAGCCGGTCCGCGCCGGCAGCTGCGCGCAGGCGCGGCCCGGTCTCTCGGTTCGTCTCAGCCTTGCGGCGAGGATCTCGTCAGGCTCTCGTCCGGCACACTCCCCCGTCCCGAGCCGGTCACCACGCGAAGGTGTGATCGGCCCTGGTCTCCGGAGTCGGTCTTCGCCAGGCGCCTGAGCAGCCTCGGGGTCAGCCCTCGGTACGCGGCCGGGTCGACCGGGCCGAGCCAGTGGGCGGCGCGGACGAGCGGGTTGATGTCGAGGTCGAGGTCGCTCAGTACTTCGTCGGCGTTGTGCATGGAGAACGGGATGATCTTGGTGCCACGGCAGTGGTGGGTGTCGGTGGCGATGTCCATGAAGGCCAGTTGCTCGACGACCGCGTGCCTCATGGTGTCGGCGTCGGGTGTCTCCAGCGCCCCCGCGAGGTCGGTCGCGATCCACAGCGCGGCGAGTTCGGCGTTGAGCGGGCTGAAGAAGGAGGAGTTGTAGCCGTTGAAGTACAGGCCCGGGATCCCGAGGGGCAGGATCTGGCGGTAGAGCATGAAGTTGCCGCGCTCGTCGAGCAGTTGGGCACGCACCCGCTCGGGCAGGAACGGGACGCCCTGGGTGAAGCCGGTGGCGCAGACCACCAGGTCGGCGGGGAGCAGGGTGCCGTCGGAGAGGCGGGCGGAGGGGGTGCCGTCCACGACGAGGAGCTGCTCGATGATGCGGTCCCGGTGGACGGTGATGTCGCCCGCGGCGACGGCCTCGAAGAATCCCTCGGTCGCGAGCCCGATGGCGCCGCGCACGATGTCCTCCATCGTCCCCTCGGGCACCAAGTCGAGCCGCTTGAGGCCGAGTTGGCGTATCGACACGGAACCGATGGAGTTGATCATCCGGCGGCGCAGGCCGTTGCCGGGGCCGTGCAGGAAGCGTTCGAAGCCGCGTGGGCGGATGTAGCGGAACAGCCCCTCGCCGAGCCGGGTGAGCAGCAGCATCTTGAAGTTCAGCCGACCGCCGATCTTCCGCGGGACCTTCCACAACAGTTGCCGCGCGATCACATCGGTCCGGGCGGCCACGGCGCTGATCGGCACGGCCACGTCGCAGGCCGACTTGCCGTAGCCGACGACGAGGACGCTGCGGCCCCGGGCCTGCTCGGCGTCGTGGAACTCGGTGCCCGCGCACACCTGGCCGCCGGCCTCGGTGAACTCCGCCAGGCCGTCGAACTTCGGTACGGCGGGTTCGCAGAACACCCCATTGGCGACGACGAGTCGGTCGTAGGTCTCCGTGGTGTGCGTGCCCGCGGTGTCGCGGTACTCGACGTTCCATGTGCCGTCGTCGGCAGGCGCGGCCGAGATCACCTCGGTGCTCAGGCGCAGCGCGGGTTCGAGTCCGAAGTGGGCGGTGTAGTCGGCGAGGTAGGACTGGACCTGGGCGCCGTCGGGCCACTCCGGGAAGTCCTTGGGCATGGGGAAGTCGGAGAAGGAGTACTGCGCCTTCGGGCTCTGTGTCGTCACTCCCGGGTAGCGGCGCGTGCGGCTCCACACGCCGCCGACGTCCGGTGTCTTGTCGAACACGTGCGCCTGGTGCCCGGCCTGGGTGAGCACTTTCGCGGTGACGAGGCCCGCGACACCGGCGCCGATGATGGCGATTCTCATGGTCACGCGACCTCGGGCGGCAGTTGGAGCTCGATGCCGAAGTCGGCCATGATCTTCTTCATCAGTCCGATGTCCTTCGGTCCCGGCGGCATCTCCGCGAGTGCCTGGTAGTAGCCCTCCAGACCGGCGGGCGAGACGACGGAGATGACGCGCGACTCCTCCGGGTAGGGGTTGCGGAAGGCGTGGACCACGTCGCGCGGCAGGTAGAGGTAGTCGCCGTGTTCGAGGACGAAGTCCCTGCCGCCGAGGTGGACGTCGAGCCGTCCGGCCAGGCAGATGAAGGACTCGTCCTCGCGGGTGTGCAGGTGCGGCGGCGGTCCGTCGGTCTCCGGCGGGACCGTGTACTCGAACAGCGAGTACGCGTCGCGTGTCGCCGCTCCGTCCGCCTTGAGGGTGATGCCGAGCCCGATCGCCGCGATCTTGTGTCCGTCGCGGGAGGGCAGCATGTAGCCACCGCCTAGAGTCACCGTCGTCTCCTTCCGGTCGCCACCGCGGCCGTCCGACCGCGGCGCTGATCCGCTGCGCCCAGCGTGGGTTCGACGCGGTCGGTGCGCAATGACCGAGTCCCATGGGCTGGGACGATTTCAGCGGCGGGTGCTGTAGGCCCGGGAGGCCGCCGCGGCGGCGAGCCGCACGGCCGGTCCGGCCCGGTCGGTGCGGACCAGGGCGGTGGGACCGGTGACGGACAGGGCGGCGGCGACCCCACCGTCCGGGCCGAAGATCGGGGCGGCGACGCAGCTCACGCCGATGTTGCCCTCCTCGCGTTCGACCGCCCAGCCCCTGGCCGGCACGGCGGTCAGTTCGCGGATCACGGCCACCTTGGTGGTCAGGGTGCGCGGGGTGCGCGGCGGCATGTCGGCGTCGAGGACCCCTTCGATGGTGGCCGGGTCGCTGTAGGCGAGGATCGCCCGGCCCAGCGCCGAGCAGTACGCCGGAATGATCCCGCCGACCTGGGAGAGCATCGGCATGGGGCGATGGCCGGTGATCTTCTCGACGACCAGGATCTGCGCGCCTTCCAGGACGCCGAGCTGCACGGTGATCCTGGTCGCGCTGTGCAGGTCCTGGAGGTAGGGCAGCACGGCCTCCCGCAGTTCGAGCCGGATCGGCGCCAGGCTCGCGATCTCGAACAGCCGGTTGCCGATGCGGTAGTGGCCCTGGGGTTTGTCCAGCCAGCCGAGCCGGATCATCCGCTCGGCGGTGCGGTGCGTGGTGGAGCGGGGCAGCCCGCAGCGGGCGACGAGCGCGGAGAGGGTCAGCTCGCGGTGTGCCGCGTCGAAGGCGCCGAGGATCGCCGCCGCGCGCTCCAGGCCCTTGGTCTCCGTCGCGCCGTCCCGCGCAGTGGGACTCGTCCCTTGTTCTCCGGGGCTCATGCCGGTCACGCTAAGGCCGTCCCGCTCCGCGGACAAGGAGCGGATTCAGGAGGATGCCCACATCATGCGGACAGCATTGGTCGGCGGCGGTTCCAGCGGTATCGGCCAGGCGATCGCCGAGCGCCTGGCGGGTGCGGGCGACCGGGTGGTGATCACCGGTCGGCACGCCGACGCCCTAGAAACCGCGGCCGTCCACCTCGGCGGCACCCTGGGCGAAGTACACACCCTGGTGAGCGACATCGCCGATCCGGCCTCGGCCGCGGCGGCGATGGAAGAGGTCGAGCACCGCTACGGCGGCCTCGACGTCCTCGTGCTCAACGCCGGGGGTCCACCGCCCGGTGGGATCCTCGACCTCGACGACACGCGCTGGCGGGCGGCGTCCGAACTGTTGCTGCTCGGCCCGCTGCGGCTGGCCCGGCTGGCGATGCCGGGCATGGCGAAGCGCGGCTTCGGGCGGGTCGTGTTCGTGACGTCCACCGCGGTGCGTCAGCCCCAGCCCGACCTGGCCGCGTCCGTGGTGCTGCGCTCCGCGGTCACGGCCGCGGCCAAGCTGCTCTCCCTGGAGTTCGCGCCCCAGGGCGTCACCGTCAACTGTGTTGCTCCCGGCGCCACTTCGACCGAGCGTCGCACGCAGATCCTGACCAACCGGGCACACGCGACACACCGCGGATTCGACGAACTCGACGCGCAGGACCTCGCGCTGATTCCGGCCGGGCGCGCCGCGCGGCCGGCGGAGATCGCGGGCGCCGTGGCGTTCCTGGCCTCCGACGACGCGGCGTACATCAACGGGACCGTGCTCGCGGTCGACGGCGGAAGGACGGAGACGATCTGATGGCGGCATCGGGATCCCGCTTCACCATGGCCGATTTCCTCGGCTCCCTCCACGACACCGTGCGGCCCGGTTCGGCACGGCCGGTCGTCGTGCACGCCGACGAACTCGCGCCGCTGCCGGCCGACCAGGTGCACAACCCGACCGTGCTGGCGATCGCCGGTCTGCTGCCGACGGCCACCTTCGAACTCTTCCGGCAGACCATCCCGCCGGGCCTCAGCTCGGACATGCAGCGCCACCACCACGAGACGGTCCACTTCGTCATCAGCGGGAACGGCCACAGCGAGATCGAGGACGACACCGAGCCCTGGGCCGCCGGCGACTTCATCTACACCCCGCCCTGGACCTGGCACCGCCATTACAACGACTCGGAGACCGAGCCGGTCGAGTTCCTGACCATCGAGAACTCCCGCCTGCTGAATCTGCTGGGCGTCGGACGCCGGCAGAGCGCGGGCCTGGCCACGGTCGCCGAGGCCCGCGCACGATTCAAGGAGGAGCAGGCATGAGCCCATTGCCCGCCCACATCGGCATCTGGGGCGAACTGTCCGACGTGGAGCACGAGTTGCGCTTCGTCGACGTCGCCGGCGTCCGCACCCGGGTACTGCGTGCGGGGTCCGGCCCCGAGCTGATCCTGCTGCACGGCACCGGCGGACACCTGGAGGCCTACGCCCGGGACATCGCCGGGCTCGCCGCCGACTTCCGCGTCACCGCCTACGACATGGTCGGCCACGGCTGGTCCGACCTCCCCGACCGGCCGTACACGATCGACGTGCTCTCCGATCACCTCGTCGGCCTGATGGACGCGCTCGGCATCGACTCGGCACACCTGTCCGGCGAATCGCTCGGCGGCTGGGTCACCGCGTGGACCGCGGCGTACCACCCCGACCGCGTCGAACGGCTCGTGCTCAACACCCCCGGGAACATCGCCGACAAGCCCGAGGTGATGGTCCGGATGCGCGAGAGCACCCTGGCCGCCGTGCGGGACCCGAGCGACGAAACCGTGCGCCGCCGCGTCGAGTTCCTCTTCCACGACACCTCGATGGTCACCGACGAGCTGGTGAACCTGCGCCGCGCCGTGTACAGCCGCCCCGGCTTCCTGCGCGCGATCGAGAACACGCTGGTACTGCAAGACCCCTCAGTGCGCAGGGACTTCGCCTGGGACCCCGCGTGGGTCGGCGGGATCACCGCGCCCACTCTCCTCCTCTGGACCGACCACGACCCGACCGGCGGACTCGACGAGGCGGCGCTGCTGCAGAGCTGGCTGCCCGACGCCCGCCTGCACGTGATCGAGGGCGCGGGCCACTGGCCGCAGTGGGAGAAGCCCGACGAATTCCTGCGCGCCCACCGCGACTTCCTCCTCCTCTGCAAGGACCCGGAATGAGCGAGATCATCGGCATGGTGGCCCTGTCCCACTCCCCCTTCGCCACCCTGCTGCCGCCCGCCGGCCCCGAGCAGCCCGGCGGCCGGTTCCTCACCGAGGCGGCCCGGCTCTCCCGCGCGGTGGCGCGGCTCGCGCCCGACGCCGTCGTGGTCATCGGCCCCGACCACTTCCACGGGAACTTCTACGACGCCATGCCGCCGTTCCTCATCGGTGTCGAGCACGTGGTCGGATTCGGCGACTTCGGCAGCCGGTCGGGTCCCCTGCCCGTCGCCGGGCAACTGGCCTGGTCCGTGTACGACGGCCTCACCCGCGCGGGCTTCGACCTGTCGCTGTCGTACTCGCTGACCGTCGATCACGGACTCGTGCAGAGCTACGAGATGGTCTGCGCCGGCGCGGAGACACCGATGGTGCCGCTCGTCGTGAACACCGCCGCTCCCCCACTGCCGACCATGGAGCGCTGCATCGCCTTCGGCCGGGCCCTGGGCGACGCCCTTCGCGACGGTGACGGCACCGGTCGGGTGCTGATCATCGCGAGCGGCGGGCTCTCCCACTGGCTGCCCAGCAACGACCCCCGCGACCCGGCGATGGCCGAGGAGCGCCGGCACGCGGTGATCCACGGACGCGAGGCCCCCCGCGCTTTCTCGGCCGAACGCGAGCACCGGGTGCGGGAGATGGGCGGCAACCGGCACGCCCACGTCAACAGCGGGTGGGACCGCTGGTTCCTCAAGCAGTTGGGGACCGGAGAGTCCCGGCCGATCGCGGCCCTCGGCGACGCGGGTCTTGAGGAGCGGGCGGGCAGTGGCGGCCACGAGATCCGCACCTGGCTGATCGGGCAGGCCGCGGTACAGGCACCGCTGGCGTGGACCGCGTACGAGCCGGTCCCGGAGTGGATCACCGGTATGGGCCTTGGTGCCACCTTCGAGGTTCACTGACGCGTGCCCGGACGGCCGCGATCTTGAAATAAGCACGCCCTCGTAATGAGAGTTGACTTGCATAACGAGAGTCGACCGTCTACTTTCATGAGAGCCAACCCCAATAAACACAGCGGTCTCGCCTCCTGGAGGTTCAGATGACGGACGTCTCAGTGGTCGGCCCGGACGACGGTGAGTCGATCCAGCTCGGCCCGACGCGTATGCGGATCCTTGAGGACGGCACCACGACCGACCACCGCCTCGGCATCGGGGAGATCACGCTCGCCCCGCACACCGACGGTCCGCCGCAGCACCGGCACGCCCGGCACGACGAGGGCTTCTACGTCGTCTCCGGCGCAGCCCGCTTCACCGTCGGCGAGACCGTGTACGACGCGCCCGCCGGAACACTGGTCATGATCCCGCCCGGCGCCCCGCACACCTTCGCCAATCCGACCGACGGCACCACGGTCCTGCTCAACACGTTCACCCCGGACCTGTACGTCAACTACTTCCGGGACCTGCGCGACATGATCGCCGGCGGCGGGCAGCTCACCGACGAGGCGACGGTCGAGGCGATGAGCCGGTATTCCACCGAACCGTCCACCGACTTCGCCTGAACACCCGCGCCCCACCTGCACCCGCGATCAAGGAGAAGGCCATGGGCATCACCACCCAGTACACCGTCAGCCGCGACGAAGTCGGCCCGGTCGACGTGTCGGTGGCCTCATACGGCGCTGGACAGCCGTTCCTGCTGCTGCACGGCGGAGCCGGCCCGCAGTCTGTGACAGGGTTCGCCGAGAAGTTCTCCGCCGCTCACGACGTGCGCGTGCTGGTCCCGACCCACCCGGGCTTCGGCGGCACCGTACGACCCGAGACATTGACCTCCGTCCCGGGCCTGGCCTCGCTCTACGGCGCGCTGCTGGACCAACTCGGCCTGACCGACGTGACCGTCATCGGCAACTCGATCGGCGGCTGGATCACCGCCGAGATCGCGCTGCTCAAGTCGCCCCGTGTCAGTGCCATCGTCCTTGTCGACGCGGTCGGGATCGAGGTGCCCGGCCACCCGGTGGCCGACTTCTTCGCCCTGACCATGGACCAGGTCTTCGAGCTCAGCTTCCACGATCCCGAGCCCTTCCGTGTCGACCCCACGACCCTGCCCCCGGCGGCCCGGGCGATCGCCGCGGGCAACCGGACCGCGATCGCCGTCTACGCGGGCTCCGCCATGGCCGACCCCACTCTCGTCGGGCGTCTCGGGTCCCTGGAGATCCCCACCCTCGTGCTGTGGGGCGAGAGCGACGGGATAGCCGATGCCGACTACGGGCGCGCCTACGCCGCCGCGATCCCCATGGCCCGGTTCCAACTGCTCCCCGGGACGGGCCACTCCCCGCAGCTGGAGACCCCCGACCAGGTCGACCACGCGATCTGGGACGGCGCCGACACGGACTCCTCCGCTTTCGCCCGCTGAGCCGGGGCCACCTGCCGACCCCAGCGCGCAGGCACAGTTTCACGAACGTCACGGCCCTCGCGGCCCGTCCGGACCACACCACCGCCGATCGAGAGGATGGACATGACGACGCACGGGTCACCGACCGGCGGCGACCGTCGGCGGGCGGGTGTGATTCTGGCCGTGTGCTGCCTGAGCCTGCTGATCACCGCCCTGGACACCACCGCCGTGAACGTCGCTCTGCCTGCGGTCGGCCACGATCTGCACGCCTCGGTGAGCGGCCTGCAGTGGACCGTGGACGGCTACACGCTGGTCGTCGCCGCCTTCATGATGCTCGCCGGATCGACCGCCGACCGGATCGGACGGCGCCGGGTGTTCCAGGCGGGACTGACCCTGTTCACGGTCGGCTCGCTGGCCTGCTCCCTGGCCCCGACCCTGGGCTGGCTGATCGCTTTCCGTATCACCCAGGGGCTGGGCGCCTGCATGCTCAACCCGGTCGCTCTGTCGATCATCACCCACGCCTTCCCCGACCCCCGCGAGCGCGCCCGCGCGATCGGGCTGTGGGGCACCACGGTCGGCCTCTCCCTGGCCGCCGGCCCGGTGGTCGGCGGCCTGCTGGTCGCCTCGGCCGGCTGGCGCTCGATCTTCTGGATCAACATCCCGATCGGGCTGGCCGCGCTGGTGCTCACCGCGGTCTTCGTTCCCGAGTCCAGGGCCGCGACAGCACGACGACCGGACCCGGTCGGCCAGTTGCTGGTCGTCACGATCCTGATCTCGTTGATCTTCGCGATCATCGAGGGCTCCCGCCAGGGCTACGGCAGCGTCCACATCATCGCCCTGTTCGCCCTGTCGGCAGCCGCGGTCGTGGCGCTGCCCGGCTACGAACGACGCCGCGAGCAGCCGTTGGTCGACCCGGTGTTCTTCCGCTCGGTCCCGTTCACCGGCTCCTTCGTCGCCGCCGTCACCGCGTTCCTCGTCCTGTCCGGCTTCCTGTTCCTCAACACCCTGTACCTGCAGGACGTGCGCGGCTACAGCGCGCTGCACGCCGGCCTGCTGACCATGCCGCTGGCCGCCGGCACCGCGATCGCCTCACCACTGTCCGGGCGCCTCACCGCCCTGCGCGGTCCACGCCCGCCTCTGGTCGCCGCGGGCCTGCTGATCGCCGCCGCGACGCTGACGCTGACCACACTCACACCTGCCACCCCATGGGCGGTCCTGCTCGTCGCCTACGTGCTGCTGGGCATCGGATTCGGCCTGGTCAACGCTCCGATCACCAGCACCGCCGTAGCCGGTATGCCACGCGCCCAGGCCGGAGTGTCCGCCGCGATCACCACCACCGGCCGTCAGGTCGGCAACAATCTCGGCGTCGCCGTCCTGGGCGCGATCGTCACCGCGCGCACCCGGTCCCCGGGCCGAGCCGGATTCGCGGCCGCCAGCCATCCCGCCTGGTGGATCCTGACGGCATGCGGCCTGCTGATCGCGCTGACCGGCCTGGTGACCACCACACCCCGCGCCACCGCCACCGCCGCTCGGGTCGCCGCACGTTTCCCGACCGATCCGGCGACCGCGCTGAGCAGCGCACCCGGCGTCCGAGGAGGCACACCGGCGTGATGCCGGGTCATGGCTGTTCGACAGAGCCGCCGGTAGGTGCGTCACCGTCCGGATCGCTCACTTGCTCCGCAGCTTCCCCAGGGGGTCGGGATCTTCTTCCAGCGCGATGGCCGCGGCCTTCCAGCCGGTGTCCCCGGGGTAAAGGGCGCTGCGCAGAAAGGCCGTGGTGAGCCGCTGGAGGAGAGCGACGCGCTCGGGACTCTCGTCCGTCGTCTCGGCGACCTCGTACCCGGGGATGCCACCGAGCGAGTGCTCGGCCCCGAACAGCGTGAGCAGGCTCTTGGTACCCGGGCTGTAGGTGTAGGGGTCGGTGAACCAGTCCGGCCCGCGATCGGACAGCGCGGACCGGTCGTGGTCACCGGCGACGACGAGGGCCGGTGTGGTCATGTTGTCGAAGGACGGCTTCATGAAGGGGAGGTTCTCGGCGGCGAACGGGGTCAGTCGGTCGCCGAGGCCGGTCAGTGCGAGCAGCACACCCGCCTTGACGCGGGGATCGGACATGTCCTCGCCGGGAACGCCGTCCGAGTCGAGGACACGCGCGCCCAGCAGTGTGCTCGCCGTCTGGGCTCCCCAGGAATGGCCGGCCACAGCGATACGGCCGCGGTCGAGGCGCCCGCCGAGGCCCGGCACGGAGTCCTCGATCAGGTCGAGATCGTCGAGCACCCGCTTGAGGTCGTCGACACGGAAGCGCCAGATCCGCGGGAAACGAGGGTCCTCGTGAGGGATGGCCAGTGTCCTGGAGTCCAGGTGGGTGGGCTGTACGACCACGAAGCCGTGAGCTGCCCAGTAGTCCGCGAGCGGGGCGTAGCCGTCCATCGACCAGCCGAAGCCGTGCGAGAAGACGAGGACGGGCAGATCACCGCCGCTCGCGGGGGCGGACACGCGGACCTGGAGATCCTCACCCCGGCCCGGGGCGCCGGACAGGACGACCGGCTTCGCGGATACCACCGTGGCGGGCGCAGGCGTGGCCCTGCTCGCGTCGGCGGTGTTCGAGTCGTACATGGGAAGCGCCTTTCGTTCGGTCTCATCGCATGACGGGCGCGGCGGTCGGCGGCAGCGCGGTGTCGGGTCGAGAAGGGCGGGCCGGATGCCGTTCGGAGGGGCCGGCGGTTCAGTGTCCTGCCGTCGCGACCAGACGGAACACTGTTCCGGAACGACGATACGGAACACTGTTCCGTTTGGCAAGGTCGGGCGGAGTCGGGCGGAGGGAGAACGGTGCGACCTGGAAACGGCCCCGCCGGTGTGCGCTGCCGCGGTCACGACAGGCATCGGGCCGGCCACGGTCCGAGGGCAGCACATCAGCCTCCGGCGGTGATCGTGCCAGGATGGTCGACCGGCGATCTTCCCTCTGCCGCACGGGAGTTGAACCGACATTGCGGCACTCCGCATCCCAACTCCGCTCAAATGAAAGGAAGTTGCATGTCCACGTTCCTCGACGACCTGCAGAAGGCGATCTCGGCGCGCGATCTTGAGGCACTGGTCTCCTGTTTCACGGAGGACTACCGCTGCGACATGCCGACCCACCCGGCACGCAGTTTCGTAGGACAGGAAACCGTCCGCGGCAATTGGGCCGGCCTCTTCGCCCGTGTCCCGGACATCGAGGCGCGCGTACTGCGGGCGGTCGAGAACGGCGACGTCATCTGGAGCGAGTGGGAGATGTCCGGCACCGCCGTCGACGGAACGCCCCAGTTGATGAGAGGTGTCGTCATCGTCCGCACCGAGGGTGACCGGGCCTCGCAGGCGAACTTCTATCTGGACCCCGTCGACCAGCGCCTGGGAGATGTGTGATCGAGCGGTTGTCGTCAGCCGGTCGTTGATCCAGATGCGGGCAGCCGAAGGCCACCTCGCCCTCGGGCTGCACCGGTGAGTGAGGGCGTACCGCCCGGGCGCACGCTGTCGCCGCGCGCGCAGGCTCAGGCGCCGAGCCCCAGTCCGCCGTCGACATGGAGTTCGGCTCCGGTCATGTAGCGGGATTCGTCGCCGGCGAGCCAGAGCACGAGGGAGGCGATCTCCTCCGGTTCTGCCGGGCGCTTGAGGAACGTCCGGTCCAGCAGCTGCCGGCGCATGTCCTCGGGCATGTCCTCCAACATCTCGGTGCGGACCAGGCCCGGCGACACGAGGTTCGCCGTGATGCCGTAGGCGGCGTACTCGCGGGCGATGCTGCGGGCGAGTCCGACCAGGCCCGCCTTGGACGCGGCGTAGTTGCCGGCGCCCCGGCGGCCCGCCGCGCCCATGACGGACGAGATGAAGATCATCCGGCCGTGCCGGATCCGTACCATGCCGCGGCTGGCACGTCTGGCGACCCGGAAGGCCCCGGTGAGGTTGGTGTCCAGGACGTGACTGAACTGGTCGTCGGTCATGGCGGCCAGGGGGGCGGAGTGGGTGATCCCGGCGTTCGCGACGAGGACTTCCACGGGCCCGTGGGCCGCCTCCGCGGCGGTGAAGGCGGCGTCGATCTGTTCGGTGCTGGTGACGTCGCACCGCAGGTTGAGGGCGCCCGGCAGCTCATCGGTGCCGCGGTGCGCGACGGCGACGCGGTCGCCCGCCTTGCTGAAGGCTTCCGCGACGGCCCGGCCGATGCCGCGGTTTCCGCCGGTGATCAGGACGGAGCGGTTCATGGGAATCTCCTCTCGCGGGTCACCAGTGGAAGGCGATCTTGCCGACGACGTCGCCGTGGAGGAGTCGTTCGAAGCCCTTGCGGGCGTCGGCGAAGGGAAGTTCGGCGGCGATGTCCGGACGCAGGCCCTGCTCGGTCATGAGGGCCAGGAGGCGGCGGAGTTCGTCGAGCGTGCCGGAGGTGGAACCGACGACTTTCAGTTCGTTCCAGAAGATCCGGTTGAGGTGGGCTATCGGGTCCGCGCCCGAGGTGGCGCCGGTGACGACGACGGTGCCCCCGGGGCGGACGGAGCGCAGGGTGTGGGACCAGGTGGCGCGTCCGACGCTCTCCATGACGGCGTCGACGGGTTCGGGCAGGGGCCTGCCGGAGGGGAACGCGGCGTGCGCGCCGAGCCGTTCGGCCGCGGCGCGCTTCTCGGCGCTGCGGCTGGTGACCCACACACGGAGTCCGGCGGCCCGGGCCAGCCGGATCAGCGCGGTGGACACGCCGCCTCCGGCTCCCTGGACGAGGACGGTGTCTCCTGGGGTGAGGCCCGACTTGGTGAACAGCATGCGGTAGGCGGTGAGCCAGGTACCGGTGACGCAGGCGGCTTCGGCGTGGGTGAACTCGGGCGGTTTGGGCGCGAGCACATGACGGGGAACGGCGACGCGTTCGGCGAAGGTGCCGGGGGCTCCTTCGCTGAGGAGGGTGTGGGCGGGGTCACGGACGGGCTCGTGGCTCCACCGGGGTGCGGCGATGATGGTGCCGACGATGACCTCGTTGCCCTCTTCGTCGGTGCCGCTCGCCTCGCCCCCCAGGATCATCGGGTAGCGGCCGGCGGGCAGTCCGGCACCGCGCAGGGTCCACAGGTCGTGGTGGTTCAGGCCGGCGGCCTTGACCGTGACGAGGGTCCAGGTGTCGTCCGGGACGGTGGCTTCTGGGCGCTCCCCGAACCGCAGCGCTCCCAACGGGTCGTCGGACGAGGGGTGTTGGGCGTAGACCGCGTACATGAACTGCCTCCGGAATGTGATCAGGGCCGGGCCGTGAGACGTCGGCCGCGGATCTGCCGTACGAGGGAGAGCAACGTCGTGCCGCCGCCGATCTCGACGAACGTCGTGTCCGGGTCCTCGTCGAGGACGCGTTCGACGGAGGGGGCCCAGAGAACGGGGTGGTCGATCTGACGGGTGAGGTCCGTGACGATGCGCGGGATGCCATGGGGCTGGGCGGTGTGGTTGGCCAGGACCGGTGCCGCCGGCTCGTGCCAGAGGCGGACGGCCATGAGGGTGGCCGCGAACTCTTCGGCGGCCGGACTCATGTGAGGAGTGTGGAAGGGGCCGCTCACCCTGAGCGGTGTCACGGCTCGGGCCCCGGCGTCGCGCAGTCTCGGGACGGCCTGGGCAAGTGCCTCCTTGGGGCCGGCGAGTACCGCCTGGCGGTGTGTGTTGAGGGCGGCGACATGCACACTCGGCGACCCGATCAGGCGGAGCGTCGCTTCCAGCCTGTCGGTGTCGATTCCGCTGACGGCGACCATGCCTCCCGGGGTGGCGTCCATCAGCCGGGCGCGTTCGGCGACGAGTCGCAGCCCGGTGGGGAAGTCGAAGACCCCGGCGGCTTCCAGGGCGTTGTATTCGCCCAGGCTGTGGCCGAGAAGCACGTCCGCGCGGGCCGCGCCGTCGAGGAGGCGGCGACGGTGGGCGAGGGCGTTGACGGTGTAGACGGCGGGCTGGGTGAACCGGGTGTGCCCCAGGACACCGTCCGGATCCTCCAGGCACAGACGGCGCAGTGAGTAGCCGAGGATGTCCTCGGCCAGCTCGGTCAGGTCGGGGAATCCGGTGAAGAGGTCCTTCCCCATGCCGATGCGCTGGGTGCCTTGGCCGGGGAAGAGCAGAGCGATGGTCATGGTGGGCTTCCTGCGTCGGACTGCGGAGAGTGTGTGCGAGCAGTGGTGACGTGGACCGTCATGTGTCGGGGTAGAGCGCGCCGATGCGGTGCCGTGCTTCGGGGGTGGCGAGGGTGGCGGTGTGGTGGGCGAGTTCTCGCGCCAGGGCCGCCAGCGCCATCTCCCTTGCCGGTACGGCGAGTTCCTGCTTGAGCAGCTGAAGCGTCGTGCGGGGGGCCTGGGCGATCCGCGCGGCGATGGCGTCCGCGCGAGAGGTGACCTTGTCGTGCGCGACGATGTTCACCGCGGCGCCGCGGGCCAGGAGTTCACGGCCGCGGTAGGGGCGACCGGTGTAGAGCATCTCGGTGCCCAGCGCCTGTCCGAGGACCGCGGGGAGCACATGGGTGGCGCCCAGACAGGGAGTGAAGCCGTAGGTGAGGAAGTTGGCGGCGTAGCTGGAGCGTTCACTGAGGACCACCGCGTCCGCGTAGAGCGCCAGGAGCAGCCCGCCCCCGATCGCGTGGCCCTGTACCGCGGCGACGACGGGCAGCGGACAGTCGGCGGCGGCCCGTACGAAGTCCCAGCCGGCCGGGGTGCGGGCCTCGCCGTCGGCGGTCAGGTCCTCGCGGGTGCCGCCGGAGCAGAAGACGCCGGGCAGCCCGCTCAGGACGATCGCGCGCGTGCCGGGGTCCGCCGCCGCCTCCGCCAGGGCCGTGGGCAGGGCGGTACGCGCGGCGGGTGTGATGCGGTTGCCGCGGGCGGCGTCCTGGAGCGACACGTGGGCCAGGGGCGCTTCCAGGCGGACCACGACGGGTACGTGGTGCGAAGTGGTCATGGCAGGAGCCCCTGTCCCGCGAGCAGGGACATCCGGGCCCGGCCGTCCGGGTCTTCGAGACGCTCCCGCATGGCTTCCATCGCCTGCTCCAGGCTGCCTGTCCCGGGTCGAAGGGTGTCGCGGTACCGCTTGAGAGCCGCGACGGCCGCGGGAGTGGTACGCCCCACCTCACGCATGATCCGCATCAGTTCGGCCTCCGGGTCCCGGGCCGCGCGGTCGGCGAGGCCAGCGCCGACGGCAGCAGTGGCATCCAACTCTTGTGAGGTCAGGGCCAGTTGGAAGGCACGCTGGTGGCCGGTGCGGCGTGCTACAACCGGGAGCAGGACGGCCGGCAGCAGGCCCACCAGCAACTCGGTGATCCTGAAGGTGGCTTCGGGACCGGCGACGACCTGGTCGCACGCGGCGGCGAGGGCGACGCCGCCCCCGGTGACCCGCCCGTCGACGAGGGCCACGGTGACCAAGGGGCTCCGGGCCAGACCTGTCAGGAGGTCGTGTGCCAGAGCCAGGCCGCCCAGGATGTCGCTCGTGGGCCGGTCACCGGCCAGCGGCATACCGGTGCAGAACGCCGGACCACCGGAAGCGATCACGAAGGCGCGCACCCCGGAAGTGCGTTCGGCCATTTCCAGCGCCGCGGCGAGTGCCACGACCGTGTCCTCCCCGAGCACGGGACCGGTCAGCGTGGCCCGCAGTTGTCCCGGCCGCTGTGTCACGGTGACGGCGCTCATGACAGTCCCCCGGCGAGCTGTACGTAGTGACGCTCGTGGCCGTCGATGTGTTCGAGCATCGTCAGCGGGCGGCCCGGGCTCACGGCCGGCGCCAGCTTCCGCGCGAGCGACAGGTCGGCCTCGAAGTCCGCGACACCGGAGCACAACGGGTCGCAGGCGTCGGCGACTTCGTCGTAGGTGGCGACATCGAGGCGGGTGCGGGCGGCGAGGGCGTCGGCAACGCCCGCCGAAGTGCCCTTCCGGTCGCGGGAGTTGAGCAGCCAGCTGCAGAACTCCGAGGAGCACCCGGAGCCGTAGGAGAAGATCCCGATCCGGCGGGTGGACGTGGGGTCGGGCTCGGTGTGGTCGAAGAGGCTGAGGAGGGCGAGGAGGGTGGTTCCGGCGTAGATGTTGCCGACCTCGGCCGGGTAGCGGGTGGAGTCCTCCAGGCGGCGGGTGAAGTCCTCGGTGATCCGCTGTGGAGGGATGCGTCCCAGGCTGTGCAGCAGGGAGCGGTGGGCGCCGCGGACCGCTCCGGGGAAGGGGGTGTGGAAGACCAAGTGGTCGAAGGAGCCGAGGAATTCGGTGTCCGGGCGGCGGCGCACGTAGTCGCCGTAGGCGGCCCTGAGGCACTCGACGTACGACATGAGGGACAGGTCGGGGTCCCAGATGTGGTCCGCGGGGGTGGGGCGGCGGACGTCGGTCACGTCGAAGCTGCAGTATCCGGCGGCGCCCAACTCCGCTGTCGCCAGCGTGGGTCGAGGGCCGACGAGGACGGCGACCGCTCCCGCGCCCTGGCTGGGTTCCGCGGTGCTTCCGCGGATCAGCCGCGGGACGTCACAGCCGATCACCAGAGCGCGGGCGTCCTCGCGGGAGGCGGTCGCGATCTGTGCCGTGGCTAGCTGGAGTGCCGCGACTCCCGCGTAGCAGGCCTGCTTGACCTCGAACAGGCGGCAGGTGCGGGGCAGTTGCAGGAGTTCGTGGATCCAGGTCGCGGTCGACTTGGACAGGTCGATCCCCGACTCGGTGCCCACCACCAGCAGTTCGATCGTCTCCCGCTCACGCTCGCCGAGACGGTCCAGGAGCGGGCGGGCCGCGTTGACCGCGCAGCTGACGACGTCCTCGCAGGGCAGGGCGACCGTCTTGCGCCGCATCAGCAGATTCGCCATCCGGGAGCTGTCCATGCCCCGTGCCCGGAACAGGTCGTCGACCTCGATGTAGGCCAGGCCGAGATAGGCGCCGATGTCCTCGATGCCGACCTGCTTCATGTGCCGTCCTCCTCCGCTGCCCGCCCCAGGACGAGGCATGCGCTGATCCCGCTGAAGGCGAAGCTGTTGCTCAACGCGGTGCGCAGGGGCGTCCGCGTGATGGTGTCGGTGACGAACCTCAGGTCGGGCCGCACCGGTTTGGCCAGACCGGGGGTGGCGTGGCAGTAGCCGCCGTCGAGTTGCAGCAGGGTCGCGATCGCCTCGACGAGGCCGGCGGCGCCCAGTCCATGGCCGAGAACGGCCTTGGTCGAGTTGATCCACTGACTGCCGCACGGGCCTTCGGCAGGTGTTCCTACGGCACCTTCGCCGACCGCTCCTTCGGCGGTGCCGAACACCGCGCCGAGGGCCGCGGCCTCGCTGTCGTCGCCGATGACCGACCCGGTGCCGTGGGCGTTGACGTAGTCGATGTCCGACGGGGTGCGGCCGGAGTCGGCCAACGCGGCGCGGATCGCCCGGACTTGGCCGGCGACCTCGGGCTGGGTGCCTCGTCGGCCGTCCGTTCCGGTGCCGGCGCCGAGAATCCGGCCCAGCGGTCTGACGCCGCGCCGTCGCGCCTCGGCCGCGGGCTCGACGAGCACGGCCGCCGCGATGTGTGCCGGGGCGAAGCCGTCGTGACTCTCGTCGAAGGGACGGCATGCCGCGCCGGCGCCCCCGCCGGGGGTGATGCGGGCCATCGCCCCGGCCTTCACGAAGGCGCTGATCTCCACCGGGGAGAGGTCGTTGACCGGCGCGACGACGAGAGCGCGCGGTACCTGGCCGCTCGCCACCATCCGCGCGGCCTGGATCAGGGCGAGCGCACCGGCGGCCGACGATCCGCCGATCGGCCACCCCTCGCCACGGCACCCGGTCACCTCTCCTACGGCACCGAGCGCGTCGGTGTCGAAGCAGTCGAGCACGTGCCCGGCCCGGATCGCGGACGGGTCGGCGGCGTAGGCGGCGGCGCTGCGCGACTGGTGGCCCAGGGCCAGGTTGTTGCCCGCGATCACCACGGCGGTGTCGCGGACCTCGGCGTCGGTCAGCCGGGCGGCCGTGCACGCGGCGAGCGCGACGCAGCAGGCGGTCCGCACCGGGAGGGTGGCCCGGCCGGCCACACGGCGCAGGCAGCTGCCATCGGCCGGATCGTCGCAGTGGTCCCGGGCCCACGACCGCAGGTCGAAGTCGTCCAGATAGGCGGCCGGGACCACAAGTTCCGTGCCCGGTACGGGCGTTGCACGCAGAGTGGGCTCTCCGCGGCGGAGCACCCGGTCCAGCTCGGCCACGCTGTCGGCGGCGGGGTGCAGCACCCCGGCGGAGGTCACCACGATGTCGCCCCTCCCCCGCCGGGACGGCTCTTGAGCGGGCTTCACGGCTGCTCGCGGTGTGCGTGGAGCAGATCGGTGAGTTCGCCGAGCGTGGGCGCGGCGGCGAGCGCGGCCGTGGGGACGTCCAGCCGCAGCTCGTTCACCGCGCCGACCACGATGTCCATGCGGTCGAGGGAGTTGGCGCCCAGGTCGCGAAGGCTCCGCCCGGGGTGGATCTCGCTCTCCCGGACGTCCTCCAGCACGTCCAGGACATGTCTGCGCAGCACTTCCCAGATCTTGTCGTGTGTCATGGAACCCTCCTGCCGAGTGCCGTGGCGACCGGGTCAGCGCGCGCCCTGCTCCAGATCTGCGCGCCCGGCCACGTGGTCGGCGAGATCGGTCAGGGTGGGGTGCTGGTAGAGCGCCTCGACCTTCTCCTCAAGGCCGTAGCGGGAGTTGATCACCGCGGTGACCTCGGCCCCGAGCACGGAGTCCAGGCCCAGGTCCTGGAAGGCGGTGTCGTCACCGATCTCCTCGGGCTCGCAGTAGAGGACTTCGGCCAGATGGGTGCGCAGGACTTCACGGACTTCCTGGGCGGTCGCGGTCCGGGACATGGGCGTTCTCCTGTCGTCGTGACAAGCGGGTGATCAGTGGGTGAGTGATCCGTGGGTGTCGAACCAGTGCGCGCGGCGCTGGAACGGATAGAGGGGCAGGTCCGGCCGACGCGGCTGGAGTTGGGGGTGGGGCCAGTGCTTGGCCCAGTCGACGGACAGTCCGTCGAGCCAGTCGGCGGCGGTGTGGGCCAGGGGCGTGGGCAGCCGTCCGAGCGCATCTCTGTCGGCGCCCGTCGCCACGTGCGGGTGTGTCCGTTCCACCGCCAACGCCTGGAGTCCGTCGGCCAGTTCGGCCAGGTCGGCGGCCACGAGAACACATCGCTCACGCAGCGCCGCCCGGCCCGTCTGGGCCGTCCACGCGAGGGCGGCCAGAGCGGGCGGCTGCGGCCCGCGCAACGTCTCGGCCAGGGACTCGGCCATGGCGGCCAGTCCCGCCCGGTTCATGGCGGACAGGGGGACGGCCGACGGAACGGATGGCGTCCCCGCCGACGTACTGGCCGTCGCTTCGGGCGCGTCCTCGATGATGGCGTGCGCCAGCGCGCCGCCCACGCCGAAGGAGTTGACCCCGATACGGCGTACGGTCGTGTCGCGGGGCCAGGCGACCGGACGGTCGGCGAGCGCGAGCGGCAGGCCGGTGAACGGCAGGTCGGGGTGGGCGTGTGTGAGGCCCGCGATCGGCGGGACGAGGCCGTGGCGCAGGATGAGGACGGCCTTGACGATGCCGAGGAGTCCCGCGGCGCATTCGAGGTGGCCGATGGTCGACTTGACCGAGCCGATCCACAACTTCCCCTCGGGCCCTGCCACTTGAGCTCGCGGCGCGGTGAGCGCCGTACGAAGGGCGTCGGTCACGGCCGTCGCTTCGGCGAGATCGCCTCCGGTGCCGGTGCCGTGGGCCTCGATGTAGCCGAGGGAGGAGACCGGGACCCCGGCGGTGCGGGCGGTGTGCAGGAACAGCCGGGTCTGGGCGGCGGCGTCGCTTCCGGTCAGACCGCCGGCCCTGCCGTTGTGGGCGAGGCCGACACCGCGGATCACCGCGTGCACAGGGTCGCCGTCGCGCCGTGCGTCGGACAGCCGTTTGAGGAGGAGGCAGGCGCCGCCCTCGCCCCGTATGTAGCCGTCCTGGTGTGAGCTGAAGGGGATGGAGGCGCCGGTGGGGGACAGTGCGCCCGCCTGGTAGGCGCTGCTGGTGTAGAAGCCGTTGCAGGTGATGTTGGCGGCCATCACGGCGGCCAGCGGGAACTCCCCGCCGCGCAGCCCCTGCACGGCCGGAGCCAGGATCGAAAGGCCGGAGGAGCAGGCGGAGTCGACGGCGTAGCTGGGACCGGTCCAGTCGAACTGGTACGAGATCCGGTTGGGCGTGAACGTGATCAGGGTGCCGGGGAAGGCCGCGCTGTCCACGACGTCCGCCCGGATCATGCGCTCCCGGTAGTCGGCCATGGGGGCGGCGGCGAACACCGCCACCGGCGTGCCGCGCAGCCGCTCCGGTGCGATGGCCGCGTTCTCCAGGGCGTGCCAGGTCAGTTCGAGGAGCATGCGCTGATGGGGGTCCATCCACGCGGCCATCCGCCGGGAGATGCCGAAGAAGGCCGCGTCGAAACCGGCGGGGTCGTCGAGGAGCGCCGCCCGGAACGGCCGCGCGTCGATGTGACCCGGGTCCACCGAAGGCACCCGCCGCTCGGGCACCGGTGCGATGAGCCGGCGCTCGTCCCGCAGCAAACGCCACAGCGCGTCCGTGTCGTCGGCCCCGGCCGTCCGGCAGGACAGACCGATGACCGCGATGGGCTCGGGGGCCTGGTGTTCTGGCAACTGCGGTTCGGGGAGCGGTGGTTCGGGGTGCACACGGCCTCCTCGTGACGCTCGGGCTGCGCCACGCTAGGCACCACCCGTGACACGGCGGTGACAGCCCGGCCCCGCCACCGGCTCTGGCATATGCCAGGCGTCACCGGGTCGTCACCACGGCCACGCAGGCTGACGATCCACCTCCGGAACCGTCTCGCGCCGTGCGGCCGTAGCACCGTTCCGGTCGGGCGCTCACCGTCGAGGCCCCGCCCGAAGAGCACCAGCGGCTTCACCCACGGCCCGGGAATCTGTGCACTGCCCACGAATTTCCGCGCCTGCCGGGAATCCGTTCACCATCGCGCTCACAATCACTTCACCGTTGAACTGCGAATCCATCATCTCCGTTGAATGGGTGCGCTATTGGGTCCCGAGCCGACCGGTCGACACACGGTCTCGGGCCCGCGTCCACCAGGTTGCCGCACCGACCGACCGCCCCTGCAGCCAACTCCTTCCGGAGGGACCACCGATGGCAACACCTCCCCAGCGACCCGATGGCGACGGCAGAACCCCGACACCCGGACCACAGCCGAGCGACCGGACCGGTGCACCGTGAGGGTGCTGGTCCTGGGGTCGCTGGGAGTGGAACGGTCGGACGGATCGGTCGAATGCGTGCGGGGCTTCCAGGCCACGCTCATCACGGAGTTGCTCGCCGCGGACTCCATGGTCGTCTCCACCGACCGGCTCGCGGACGCTCTGTACGGTGAGGACACCCCCCGCTCTCCGTTGCGAGCCGTTCATGCCCATATGACGCGTCTGAGACGGGCGTTGCGCCAGTGGGAACCCGAAGGGCCGGGCGCGGAACGGCTGTTGACCAGGGCGGCTGGGTACGCCCTCAAGGTCTCGTCCTCGGAGTCGGACGCCGGGCAGTTCCTGGCCGAGCTGAACCGCGCGCGGACGCTGTCCCGCACGGAGGACGCCGCCGCCGTGGAGATCCTCGAACCGGCGCTGCGCCTGTGGCGGGGCCCGGTGCTGGAGGGCACGTCGACGGGCGCGGGCGGCGGGCGCCTGGCGAACCGTCTGGAGGCGGCCCGGCGTGAGGCCGCCGAGCGGCTGGCGTCGGCCCGCCTGGCCCTGGGCCACTGCGCGCAGGCGGTCGCCGAGTTGGAGGCCCTGCTCCTTGAGGATCCCTACGACGAGGCCCTCGGCCGCCTCCTCACCACGGCCCTGTCCCGGTCGGGCAGACCGTTTGAGGCGCAACAGGTGGAACAGCGGATCCGCAGAGCGCTGCGCGACGATCTCGGCGTGGACGCACGCACAGTACGGCGGCCACCCCCGCCCCGCCCCCGGCGCGTACCCCACCAGGCGCCGGCCCGGCCTCTGGTCAACCGATTACCCCCGCGGACGCGCCCCGTTCGCGACGACACCCCCGAGCAGCACGACCGCACGTCCTCGACCGGCCTGCTGGAACAGGTGGTCGACCGTGAATCACCGGTGTGCCTGGTCGGTCCGTCCGCGCCCAGAGCCTCCGGGACGCCGTCGCCTCCGTCCCCCCGCGGCCGGACCGCTTCGGCGGGCGTCTATCGCATCGGAGGCTTCCCGGTCGCCGTGGTGCACGACGGGAGTCCCACGCCCTCCCTCGACGTCCAGGGCGTCCTGCGGACGTTGGACTACGCGCGCAAGGCCGGCCTGCCCGTGGTCCTTCTGCTCGGCGAACCCGGGCACCGCCCCGACCTCGCCTCCCGGACGCCCGCCCACCAGGTGATGATCCTGCGGTCCCTGGTGCAACTGCGGGGCGTGGTACCCCGGTTGGTGATCTCGTCCGGCGACGGAGCGGTGCGGCTCCCCGGGGCCGTGGCACTCGGGGACGTACACATCCGCGTACGTCCGGACGCCCCGGCGGAGTCCGACAGGTATCCGGCGGCCGAGATCGAGGTGCGGAGCGTGGCCGAAGCGGCGGCGGGCGCACGTGACCTGCTCGACCACCTGACCCTGCCCTGGGTTCCCGAAGTACCGCCCGCGATCGAGGACTTCGGGGCCTTCGAACCGCCCGTCGACATGCGTGCCGTCATCACGGGGATCATCGACTCCGGCAGCTGGCTCGAACTCACCACGGAGCGTGGCCCGAGTCTCCTCACGGGTCTGGCCCGGATCGAGGGCAAACGGGTCGGCGTCATCGCGAACAATCCGCTGGTGGGCGACGGAGCGCTCACCGCGCAGGCGGTGCGCAAGGGGACGCGGATGGTCGAGCTCTGCGCGCTGTGGAACGTCCCCCTGTTGGTCCTGGTCGACACCCCGCAGCTCCCCGGATGCGGTGCGTCCGGTGCCGGGTCCCTGCCGGAGGTCGCCGGTTCGGCACTGCTGCGCGCCTTCCTGGGCGCCGAGGTGCCACGAGTCACCGTGATCGTGGGCCGGTCGCAGGGGTGGTCCGGGCTGGTCATGGGAACGCGTGAGTCCGGTGCGGACGCCGTCTACGCCTGGCCCCGCGCACGGACCGACCTCACGGCCGAAGCGCTGGACGGCACGATCGCCCCCCAGGCCACCCGAACGGTGGTGAGCACGCTCCTCGGAACATTCCGGAACCGGCGGACAGGTGCCTGAACCTCACCGGGCCGTCGCCGCGCGCGGGCCGAGCCGGACCGGCAGGGACGCCGGTCCGCGCAGGGCCGAGGGACGCCAGGGCACGTCGGCGGGACGGCAGGCCGGCTCCAGCCGCGGATACCGCCGCAGGAGCCCGGAGAGCACGACCTGGAGTTCGAGCCTGGCCAGGGGCGCGCCCAGGCAGTAGTGGGGACCGTGCCCGAAGGCCAGATGGGGGTTGTCCCGGCGCGCCACGTCCAGGTGTTCGGGGTCGGGAAAGCGGCGGGGGTCGTGGTTGGCGGTGGCGACCCCGACGAAGACCAGGTCGCCGCGGGGAATGGTCACGTCGTCGAGGGTGATGTCCTCGGCCGCGAAGCGGATGAGCCCGAGCGTCACGGGACTCTCGAACCGCAGCAGTTCGTCGACCGCCGAGGGGACCAGCTCGGGCGAGTCGACGAGCCGGGCCAACTGCTCGGGGTGGCGCATGAGCAGCAGCAGACCGGAGCCGATCATCTGCGTGGTGGTCTCGGCACCCCCGGCGAACAACACCCCGGCCATAGAGGTGAGTTCGGTGTCGGTGAGCCGCCCCTCGTCGTCGTGGGCGCGGACGAGGGCACTGAGCAGCCCGTCGTCCGGGGTGCGCCGCTTCTCCTCGACCAGGTGGGAGAGATACGTCCACACGGCGTCGCGCGCCTCGGCCACCCGGGCCGCGGCCTCCGGATCCACGGGGAGTTCGGTCAGCGCGGAGACGAGCGGGCGCAGATACGTGGCGTCCTGCTCGCCCAGCCCCAGGAGCCGGCAGATCACCATGGTCGGCAGTGGTTCCGCCAGGACGGTCACCAGGTCGGCCGGCTCGTCCGGCGGGAGCGGGTCGAGGAGCTTGTCGACCGTGTCCTCGATGTAGGAGGCGAGGCCGGCCACCCGGCGGGGAGTGAACTCCTTCGCCACCGTCCGGCGCAGCCTGGTGTGCGCCGGCGGGTCCATGATCAGCATGGTCTCGGGCAGACAGTCCCCGAACCTGAACCCGAACTCGTCCATACGGCACCGCAGTTCGGGTCCGGCCCGGCGGACGTCCACACTCAGTCGCGGATCCTTGGCAAGGCTCTGGGCGTCCTCGTGGCGCGTGACGAGCCAGCCCTCGCCCGCGAAGGCCGTCCGGATCCGGACCACACGGCCGGCCTCCCGCAGCCGTCCGAAGTACGGGTACGGGTCGAGGTACTGGTTCAGGGTCCTGGCCCTCGCGACTCTGTCCGACACCGTTCCTCCAGCACGCAGACGGGCACCGGGACGCTCCCCGGCCGTGGACCGCCAGCCTGCGCGCTCGCGGTGACGATCCGGTGACGACGGGCATATGCCCATACGGGCACCGGAGTTGCCCTGTCACCGCCCTGTCACGAGCCCTGCTCACCGCGCGCCCGGAGCGCGTGATCACGCCTGTCGACATCCGTGTCGACGACGGGACCCGCGACCGGTCGCCGGCTGCCGCCGCTTCGTCGACGACCGCCTCGCCGCCGGCCGCGCGGTCTACGGCGAGACGACCGGGGACCGGACCTGGAGGCGCCGGTCGTGCGGGCGGCCGTGCCGGTACGGCCGCACTCCGTCGGCGGCGGCGAGAAGCGCGTGGGCCTCGACGCGTCCCGCGCGGATCCGCTGTTCGGCGGGGCCGTGCGGGGTGTCCGCCGTGGCGGCGAGGGCGGTCGCCATCCTGGCGCGGCCCCGGCTCAGCCGACTGCGCACGGTGCCGACCGGAATCCCGCAGGCGACCGCGATCCGCTCGTACGGGGTGACCTCGGCGGCGAAGTAGCGCAGCAGCAGGGGCATCCGTAGCGCCGGGGAGAGTTCCGCCAGGGCCTCCCAGACCCAGTCCCGCAGCGCGTTCCTCTCAAGCCACTGTTCCGGGCCCAACTGCGAGGTCTCCAGCGGGAGTTCACTCACCGGCCGGACCAGGCCCGCTTCCCGCAGCACCAACCGGCTGGCGTTGCGCACGATCGTCCGCAGCCATGCCCCCACGGCCTCCGGATCACGGACATCGCCGATCCGCAGCAGCGCCGTCAGCGCCGCGTCCTGCATCACGTCGTCGGCATCCGCGCCCGGTCCCAGAATGCTCAGGGCGACCGCGCGCATCCCGCCCCGGTGCCGCTCCAACAGCAGCCCCAGCGCGGCGACTTCACCGGCCTGGGCCGCGCGCGTCAGCAGGACGTCCTCCCGGCGCGTCGCTTCGACGGCTTCCCCCATCACCCGATCCCTTTCGGCATCCGTCCGGCTCTTCGCCGCCCTTCGGCGGGAGCCGTCCGCCGGACGCGGAGCCCGGCGGACGGTTCACCGTTCATGCGGGTCAGGCGTCCGCCAGCCAACTGCCGTGGAATCCGGCGGGTACCCGGCGGGGCAGGTGGATGGTGGCCACCGGCTCCCGGGTGAGGTTGTCGGCGTCGAGGATCACCAGGTCGCTCCGGTCGGTCGAGGCGTCGTAGACATACGTCATGAGCCAGCCGGGGCCGCCGGGCTGGTCGTCGGCGGGGGCGAAGGCCGCCTCGCCGGGGAAGCGTCCCGGAGCGAAGTAGTGGCTGGCGACGCTCGACTTGCGGAGGTCGTACCGGTGGATCGCGGCACGCGACTCGTTCGGGTCGTACTGCGGAAGCTCCGGGACGGGCGCCGCGGTGGCGTGGCCGAACTCCGCCGGGAGACCCGCGAGTCGGTCGTCGATGCGGGGGAACTCGCCCGGGTGGTCGTCGAGTTGTTCCTCCGCGACGGCACCGGTGACGAGGTCGATGGTCCACCGCCACAGGTGGGCGGCCGTCGCCACGGTGACGCCGTCCCGCAGCGACGGGTAGCGCATGCCCAGCAGGACGAGACGCCGACCGTCGTTCTCCTCGAAGGAGTTGAGGGTGTGGAACACGTAGCACGGGTCGATGTCGAACCAGCGGATGTCGCCGTGCGGGTCGTCCCGGCGCAGCACGCCGAGCCTGGCTCCATAGGTGTCGGACCAGACGTACGGCATGCCTCCGCTCGGATCCATGGCCCGCTCGATGCTGAACACGGCAGGCAGGTCCATGAAGACGACATGGTTCCTGGTCAGGTAGAAGTCGTGCATCATCGTGTGCGCCGGGACGTCGATCGGCCGGCTGACGGTCAACTCACCGCTGGCGTCGGCGCGGTGGTAGGTCAGGTACGGCGCCGAGAGCCCTCCGTACCCGTAGAAGTGGAGTTCACCGGTGACCGGGCAGGTCTTGGGGTGGGCGGTCATCGGGGTGCGCAGGCGGCCGTCGAAGTCGTAGGGGCCGACCGTGTCGAGTTCACGCCCGGCCTCGCGGCTCAGCTCCTGCGGGAAGGACGTCTCGACGAGGGCGAGGGTGCGGCCCGCGTGCCGTATGACGTGGGTGTTGGCGACGCCCGCGGCGAGGTTCATCTCGCCGTCGCGGCCGTAGACCTGGGCGCCCGTGGCGAGGGTCTCGGTGCGGACCCAGCGGTTGCGGTACGAGGTCGCCCGGCCGCCGTCGAGGCGGACTCCGTGCACCATCCCGTCGCCGGTGAACCAGTGGGCCGAGGCCGCTTCGTGCGGGTTGGGGCCGTTGCGCAGATACCAGCCGGTGAGTTCCGGCGGGACGGCTCCGGTCACCTCCAGCTCGGTGACCGTGATCTCGTCGGGGACCGGGGCGAAGTTCCCGGCGAGGTGCGGAGGGGTTGTGTCTGTACTCAAGGAAGTTTCCTTACGGGTGACGGTCAGGCGCCCGCTGCGAGCAGGGCTTCGAGTCGCGCCTGGACCCGCTTGGGGTAGATCGAGGTGAAGACCGCGGGGGCGACCAGGCCGACGACGTGGGCGGTGATACCGATCCAGGCGGGCGCGTCGGTCGCGTTGCTGATGGCCAGCACGACGGCGATGAACGTGAACCCGGCTCCCCAGGCGGCCGTGATGGCGTTGTTCACGGAGAGGAATCCCGGGGTGTTCCAGTACTCCTCGGGCGTCTGCCGGCGGGCGATCCCGAGGGTGAAGGGGCTGCGGAGGGCCATGCTGCCCCAGGCCGTACCGGCGAGCCAGACGAAGGAAATGACGTCGCTGTGGTCCTGGACGGACGAGTCGGGCGAGCTGAAGGCGATCGCTCCGATGATGACGAAGTAGATGATGGTGCTGATCTCCAGGATCATCGCGTCCATCGCCACTCCCCTGCGCCGGTCCTGCAGGAGCAGCAGGAGGCCGGAGACACAGCCGGCCACCGCGCCCCAGCGCCAGTCGACGGCGGAGACGAAGCCCGCCACGATCCATGGGACGAACCCACAAAAATAGCCCACGATGCCCACGATACGCTTCCTCGCAGTTCGACGTTCCAACTTTGACAGGTGGAAGCTAGATGCTCTGCAAACAACATGTCAAGGTCGGAATATTGAACGAAAGTCCACCGGCACACCGCCCCGGCGCACCCCAACTGGCCCTACCTGCACGAACGTTGGCGACCACGCCCGACCTCCACGCGGCCTCCCCACCCGGCACACAGAATCCGCAGGGGTAGTTATCGACCTGTCACTATTGGAGTGACACGGGTTAGTGTTGTCGGCATGAGCCTCCGCAACGCCCTCCTGGGCCTCCTCGTCTTCCGCCCCGGCAGCGGCTACGACCTGCTGAAGATGTTCGACACCTCGCTCGGCTACGTCTGGCCCGCCAAACAGAGCCAGATCTACGGCGAGTTGACGAAGCTGGACGCGACGGGCCTGATCAAGGTGACGGAGGAGGGCCCCCGGGGGCGCAAGCAGTACTCGCTCACCCCCGAAGGGCACGCGGAGACGGTGCGCTGGCTGACCGAGAGCCGGGAGAGCAGGCCGCAGCGCAACCCGATGCTCCTGCAGACCTTCTTCCTCGGACTCCTGCCGCGCGACGAGGCGGTACAGCGACTCCTCGACCACGCGGAGGCCTCGGCCAAGGAGCACGACACCCTGGTCGCCCTGCGGGACACGGAGGACTGGGACAAGGACATGCTGACCGTGTGCGGCAGGCTCGTCCTGGAGCACGGCATTCGCCAACGGGTCCTGGAACAGGAGTGGGCCCGCTGGGCCGCCGACCAGCTACGCGCGGGGCACGCGGTGGATCCCGACGGGGGCCCAACAGGCGCTCCCGACACGGAAATCGACGCGAGCGAGCCGAGCACCACGGACACCTCCGACGCACCCCGCGGGTAGCGGTCGCCCGGCGGAACGTCGTAGCGCCCGGATCCTCAGGCGGAGGCCTCCTCGGCGGGCAGCAGCTGGACCAGGCCGACCCGGTTCTCCTCGTCCGCCCCGAGATGGACGGCCCGGACTCTCCAGCGGCCGGCGGGCAGCGGGACCGGCGCCTGAGCGGGCGACCCGCCACCGGGATACTCGACCCCCAACTGGCCACCCGCTTCAGCGGAGTCCATGAGCACGGCCGGGCCGCCCGACACCCACTCGCCGCACTCCTCCCACGGGGTGGCGGGATCCGCGAGCACCGCCTCCGCCGCCGCCCTCAGGCCGGCCTCGGAATCGGCGCCGAGCCACCGCAGGAAGGCTCGATGCTCCGGCAAATAGCAGCTGGTGGCCGGTTCGTCCGCCAGCACCAGTGCCTGCGCACCGCTGTCGCCGACGGCGATCACTCCGGCCAGATCGTCCACCGCGCAGGCCCGGTCGTAGTCGTCCGGGGCCGTGCCGTCGCCCGCCATGACCCCGCTCTCCGTGCACCCGTGCCACGCGGCCAGCGCGGAGGCGGGGACGACCGCCAAGGGCCCACCCATCGACTCCACCCAGACAAGGGCGGCGGGTGACACATCGGCGGCGGGCGAGATCGAGTCCATGCCGCCAGTGTGCCCGCGCCCACTGACAACGCCTCTCCGCCGCCTCCTCCCCGGACGCCTCCGAGGGGACCGCCCCCTTGTTTCGGAGAATATATCTCCACTTCTTCGGCCCCGGAAGCCCCGCGTCCCGCCCCTCCGGGACAAAGCGTGGACACCTCTTCCCACCTGGGGCGATGCCGACACGGAGCCGACCTCGGCGCTGCGAACCGCCGCCGTCGAGGCCCCGCAGAGCGCGTTTTCCACTTCGGTTCGATCCCTTGACAGCTCCACCGGGCGTTCACAAACTACCGACCATTCGGTTGACGGACCCGGGTCGGACGCCCCGGCTGTCGACATTCCAGAAGGGTGATCACCATGACTGACGTGTCGCTTCACGCTGCCCAGAGCCCGCCTGTGCCCACCGGCACCACCTCCCACATCGGCCACGCGACAGCCGTGGGAGCGGCCGGGTTCGCGTGGTGCTCGCTGATCCTCGGCCTGCACACCGCCGGCGTCATCGACGCGGCCGACGGCACGATCGTGCTGGCGGGGACGTTCTTCTACGGCGGCATCGTCCAACTCGTCGCCGGCTTCTTCGCATTGGCGGCCGGGGCGACGTTCGCGGCCTCCTTCCTGACGGCGTACGGCGCGTTCTGGCTCGGCTACACCGTCATCGAGTTCTGGGCGGCACCGCACATCGCGGGCAACGCGGCAGCCGCGGCGAAAGCCCACGGGGCGACGGCCGAAGCCGCGGCTGCTCAGGGCGGTCATGCGGTGATGCAGTCGCTGGGGCTGTTCCTGCTCGCCTGGCTGGTCGTCACGCTGGTCTTCGCCGTCGCCAGTCTGGGCACCAACGCGGTGACCGTGACCGCGTTCGCCCTGCTGACGCTGACGATCGTGCTGCTGGTGATCGCCTACCTGGGCGCTTCGAGTGCGGGCGTCCCGAGCGATTCGGTGCTGCACACCGCCGGCTATGTCGAGATCGCCCTGGCCGCCGTCGCCTTCTATCTGGTGCTGGCCGAACTGACCAACGAGGTGCGCGGACGCGTCGTGTTCCCGCTCTTCGCCCTGAACCGGGGCCGGCAGGCCGTCCCGCAGACGGCGTGACGAGGAACCCTCCCCCACCTCAAGGAGCCGCATGAAGAAGTCCAAGGCAAGAGACCGGCTGAAGTCGCCCCACGGATACTCCGCGCTCGGCAGCACCGCCGCCGTGCTCCTCCTGGTCGCGGCCGGACAGACGACGGCCACCGCACTCCCCGCGCACGCCACCGCCTGGCAGCCGCCCGCCGCCACCTTCACGGCGAGCGCGCCCGTCCACACCACGGTCACCATGGACGACGGTGTGAAGATCGCCGTCGAGGTCGTCTATCCGACCGACCCGGGCACCGGCGCCCGCGCATCGGGCCCGTTCCCCGTACTCCTCACCCAGAATCCCTACGGCACCCAGCGCTCCGACCCCACCGACAACGGCACGTACTTCGTGCAGCGGGGCTACATCTACGTGGCTTCCGCGGTGCGCGGCACGGGCGCCTCCGGCGGACAGCTCGACTGGTTCGGCGACCGGCAGGGCAAGGACGGAGCCGACCTCGTCGACTGGGCGGCCCATACGCTGTCGGGGTCCAACGGCAAGGTAGGGCTTGACGGTTGCTCCTATCTCGGGGTGAACCAGTGGTTCACCGCGGCGGCCGTGGGCAAGCACTCCGCGCTCAAGGCGATCACACCGTTCTGCACCGACTCGGACTTCTACAACGACCTCACCGCCAACGGCGGTATCCCCACCCCCTTCGTGGCCGGCATCGCCCAGGCCGAGCCGCGCGGCCCCGAGGACGATCCCGCCACCGACCCGCAGTCGGTGACCATCGCCCAGCAGGCCTCGGGCGGTTCACGCTCGTACGACGACGCGTACTGGCAGGCCCTCGACGTACAGAAGCTCATGCCGCGGATCGTGGCCAACAACATTCCCGCGCTGTCCGAGGCCGGCTGGAACGACCTCTTCCCCGGCGGCAACCTGGGCGCCTACGTGGCGGCCCAAAACGCCTACTACCACCGGCCGTTGACCGATCCGATCACCTCGGGTGAACCCGTCACCGGCCGCTACCAGGCGATCGTCGGGCCCTGGACACACGGAGAACACGTCAACGAGGCGACGCTGCAGGCCATTCGCCTGGAGTGGTTCGACACCTGGCTCAAGGACGCGCCCACGGGCATGGCCGACACGTCGACTCCCCTGCACCTGTTCGAGAACGGCGCGAACAGCTGGGTCGACAGCGCCGCCTGGCCGCTGTCCTCCGACGCCCGTACCTACTACCTCGGCGACGGCTCCCTCACCACCGGCAAGCCGGCCGGCCAAGGAAGCGACACCCTCACCTGGAGTGCGGCGACCGCGGCCGACACGCTGACCTACACCACCGATCCACTCACCAAAGCGGCCCTGCTGAACGGCCCGACCGACGTCACCCTCTACGCCAGGTCGACAACACCGGAGACGGAACTCTCCGCCAAGCTGAGCCTCGTCGCGCCGGACGGGACGGTGACCAAGCAGGCCGACGGAATCCTCCTGGGCAGTCAGCGCGCCGTAGACACCCAGGAGAGCTGGTACGGCGAGAACGGCACCCTGCTCAAACCGAGCCACCCCTTCACGCAGGCGTCACAACACCCGGTGACACCCAAAGAGACCACCAGGTACGACATCTCGCTCCTGTCCAACTTCACCAGGATTCCGGCCGGTTACCGCATACAGATCAGCATCGACAGCCAGCCGCCGGCGGACTTCCACTTCCCCGTCGCGCCGACCCCGCAGGAGTCGGCGAACCTGGCCGGCGGTGTCTACACGATCGAACGCTCCCCACAGGCAGCGTCGTTCGTCAACCTGCCCCTCACGACGCCGAGTTCGGCCACTCCCAGCCCCGACGACTGGGGACCGTCCTCCTGAAGACACGGACGGCAGGTCTGCTCGTGCGACAGACCTGCTACTCCTCTGTCGGGGCCGGCCGGACCAGCCCCATCACCTGTTCCACCGTCTCGTTGTCCAGGCTCGGTGTCGTCAGGGGAAGATTGTCGGGACGCTGCCGGACGCCGTTCAGCAGGATCTCGATGCAGCGCCGCCAGATGTCGGGCCGCCTGCCCTGGGTGAACTGGCTGGCGGCGCTCAGCATCTCCACCATGACGGGAATGTCGGAAGGACTGATCTCCGGGCGCAGGTCCCCGCTCTCCTGGGCCCGCCGGATCAAGGCCTCCAGAAAGGGGAGCATGCCGCCCCGCGCGGTCTCCAAGGGCTCGGAACTGTGGCTCCCCAACATGATCACTTCGTGCAGGCCGCGATTCTCGGCGAGATCGGCCCCCATCTCCGTGAGGAAGTCGACGAACCCCTGCCACGGATCCGGATGAGCGAGCGCACGCTCGGCGGACTGCTGACGGATCTCCAGATCCTGCTTGAACAGGGCCCGTACGAGGGTGTCCTTGTCGGGGAAGCGCCGGTACACGGTGCCGACCCCGACGCCGGCGTGCCGGGCCACGTCGTCGAGCGTGACCCCCAGCCCGTGCTGGCCGAAGACCTCCCGGGCGGCACGCAGGATCTTCTCGCGGTTGAGGGCGGCATCGCGCCTCAGCGGGCGGTCGCCCTCCACAGGACCATCAGCCCCAACACCCTCAGCCATGCCGCCATGCTAGCCCCGTTGATCACGACCGGGTTCGCGTTCGTCGTCCGCACCCCGCGGAAAACGTTCCAACACCCCCCGAGGTAGACTTTCCGCGCCCATGAGGACCGTGTCGTGCCTGGTCGCGCGGCTGTCAGAGCGAGGGGGGTGGATGTCATCCAGGTTCGCCCCGCCCGAATTCAGGATGTCGCGGCCGCCGCGGGAGTCTCGGTGTCCACGGTGTCGAACGTCCTGAACCGGCCCGAGCGGGTCAACGCCCGCACCGCCGAGCGGGTCCGTGACGCGGTCGCCGCCCTCGACTACGTACCGCATCCGGGCGCCGCCGGACTGCGCACCGGGCACTCGTCCTCGATCGGCCTGGTGCTGCCCGACGTGGCCAACTCCTTCTACTCACGCATCGCGCGGGGCGCGGCCGACGCGGCCTACGACCACGGCTACTCACTGGTGCTCTGCGACAGCGGAGACGATCCCGAGCGCGAGCAGGGCTACTTCACGATGCTGGTCGAACAGCGGGCCGTCGGGGCGGTGGTGGTCCCGCTCGGCGCCGATCCCACCCGCCTCACCCGGCTGCGCGAACGCGGCATCCCGCTGGTGCTCGCGGACCGCGCGCTGCCCGCCCAGGACGGCTGTTCCGTCTCCGTCGACGACATCGCCGGCGGCCGGATCGCCGTGCAGCACCTCCTGGACCGGGGGGCGCGCGACATCCTCGTCGTGAACGGCGAGCGCGGCATCGTGCAGTGCGCGGACCGCCACCAGGGCGCCCGCCAGGCCGTCCGCACCCAGCGCGAGGCGCGGCTGCGCCAGATCGTCGCCGACGAGATGACGGTGGCGTACGGCCTGGAGATCGCCCGTGCCCTCGACGAACTGCCCGACGGTGTCTTCTGCACCAACGACTTCCTCGCCGCCGGTCTGTGCCGTGGACTGGGTGAGCGCGGTGTGCGCATACCCGAGGAGATACAGGTGGTCGGCTACGGCGACCTCGACATCGCGAGCTTCGTGGGAACGACCCTGACGACGGTACGGCAGCCGGTCGAGGAGCTGGGCCGGGCGGCCGTGGGAATGCTGCTCGACGAGGTGGAGGCCCGCGCCGAACACGCCCACGAGACAAGGGTGTTCGCCCCCGACCTCGTCCTGCGCGACTCCACGCGGCCCCTGTCAGACCGGAGTTCGTAGCGTCACGGGACCCATCAGCCCCGACGCGAGCTGGGACGGGAAGGCCCACGCGGTGGGGGTGGCTTCCGCCAGATAGGGGGCGACGGTGTTGTTGACCGTCACCTCCAGCCGGACCGTCCGCCCTGCGGCGCCCGGGAGTTGCAAGCGGTACGGGGGACAGAAGGCCTCACCGACGTACTCCCCGTCGACAGCGACCGACACGCTGCCGCGCACCCGCCCGAGGTCCAGCACCGGATCCGGCCCGTCCGGCACCTCCACCTCCCGCGAGTACGTCACCCCGCCGCTCCAGCCGCCCAGCCCCAGCAACTGCCAGTCCCCCAGCGGCAGTCGCGCCGGTACGCAGCGGACGCGCACCGGTCCGCGCCAGGCGGAGCCGCCCCGCAGGACGGCCGTGGGCGCGGTGACGATCTCCAACTCCGTTGCCTCCGGCAGGGGTTGGGTCAGTGCCAGCACCCTGCCGTCGAGGAACTTCTCGCCACCGTCGCCGACCCGTACCCTCGCCGCCGACTCCAGCGGCAGGTCCAGCGCCACGGTGCCCGGCGGCACGGTGAAACGGAAGCGCTGCGCGCGGGGCCGGACGGTGTCCGTCGACCGCAGGGCCAGTACGGCGGTGCCGAGCACCGGTGCGCCGGTCAGCCACTCGGTCTCCGGCAGCGGGTGCGGTCGTACGGCCGCGTAGCAGTGCTGCAACTCGCCCCAGCGGCCGTCGTGTTCGACGGTCCGGCCGCGCCACTCCCCCGTCTCGGCCTCCCAACCGGCCCCGCTCGTCAGGGAGTTCACCGTCGACTCCGCGCGGGCCACGCAGTCGACGAAGATCGCCTCGCGCGGGTGGACGGCGTCGGCCACCACCTCCAGTACGTGTTCGCCTTCTTCCAGGGCGAGTTGATGGCGGAAGAACATCGGTACGGCGCCCCAGTCGGACTCGTAGTACTCCGCCTTCTCCTGACGGGCGACGACCGCCCCGTCGAGCAGCACGGTGACACCCACCGCGGCTCCCACCACCAGTACCACCTCTCCAGAGGCCTGCAGACGGCCTCGATAGGTGACGCCGCCGCGCGGTCGTACGTCCTCGGGCAGGCACATGAACTGTGGGCGAGGGGTGAAGCCGCCGGGTCGGGTCAGGCAGAAATAGCTGCCCAGGGGGGTGCCCTCGGTGCCGGAGATCAGCAGCGGCCTGTCCTGGGCGTCGGCGAGTTCGTATTCGAGGACGTTGCGGGGCCGTGCGACCGTCACGCGTGCCGTGGTGAGGTATCCGGAAGCGGTGTCGAGGAGTTCGCCGTTCCACCACACCCGTTTGACGGCCGCGGCGCCCACGTGCAGATCGGCGGGTCCGCGGTGGTCCGTCTCGACGATGGCCCGGACCCTGGCGACCGTCCCGGGCCCGGGCACGGGGACGCGTACGAACTCCTCGTTCACCAGCCCCTTGTTGCCGAGCAGGCCGTCCGGCTCCGGGATCCCTCGGCTCGACGAGTACAGCGAGAGGTGCCAGTCCTCGTCAGAGGGGGTGAGGGGGAGCGTGTCGGCGAGGACCTGTTCGACACCGGGCCCGTCGAGCGGTTCGGGGGCCCGGGCGGCGGGGGTCGGAGGCAGGACGCGGACGCGGTTGCCGTAAGTCGCCCGTGTGGGCTGCCAGTTGGCGTCGGGGCCGTCCGTCTCGGTCCAGTGCGTGGTCCAGATCTGCGGTGCCTCGACGGACGCGCCGGCCGGGAGCGCCAGGTCGCCCCAGGTGTTGTCCATGGTGGGGACCAGGCGGCCTTCCCAGCCGTCCGAGAGGTCGGTCGTCCGCTCCGGGCGCGGTGGTGGTGCGGCCGTCCGGGGGGTCGGCGGGGTGCCTTCGCGCCATACGACGAGGACGGCGGGGGCACCCTCCAGTGGCACCGCGATGGTCGAGCGACCGTCGTGGACCGTGATGTCGGCTCGCTGCCGGGCACCGGTCGCCGGGTTCCAGATCTCGGCCCCGGCGACCTCGGCCTGGACGGTGACGGTCGAGTGGTGGGCGTAACGGGCGGGGTCCGCCTCGTGGTTGGCGTCTCCCGGCAGGGTGCGGGCGTCGGGGAAGGCGGCTGTCACCAGGGCCACCCCCTCAACTCCCTTTCTCCTGACGAGCAGTGGCAGCTCGCCGGTCGCGTGTCCGGCGCTGTCCGCCACCGTCACCGCTCCGCCCTCGGCGTCGCTCGCCCGCTCCAGCCGTGGGTGTTTCAGCAGCGCCGCCACGACGGAGTCGTCACCGGCCAGTCCGGCGGCCGAGGTGGGCGGGCGGCCCACGACCACCACCCGGCCGCCCGCGTCGAGGAGTTGGGTCAGTCGGCGTGCCGTCTCCTCCTCCAGGACGCCCGCCGAGGGCAGCAGGACGGCGCGGTACGCCAAGTCCCCTACGCGCAGGGCGCCTTCGATGGCCGTGGCCCGCTGCACGGAAGCGTCGTCGATGACGTCGAAGGAGATGCGGTGGCGGTCCAGTGAACCGACGCGCGGGCCGAGCCAGTTGTTCGTGCCGCACAGGCCGAGGTAGTGCTCCTGGGTCTCGTCGACGTCGGCGTGTTCGTCGCCGAGGCGGCAGTCGCCGAAGTGGTGGACCGGTGCGTCGAGCGGGATGAGGGCCTGCATGGTGGCGGTGGGGTGCAGGACCGCGACGTCGGCGCTGTAGGTGCCCCAGGACATGATCGAGCAGATCCGGGCGACGGCGCGGGAGAACGCCGGGTACTGCTGCCAGTAGGGCTGGCGCCAGTCGGTGGACGGCGGCGCCCACTCGAACCAGCCGCCCGCGGTGCCGAAGTAACTGGCGTGCGGGTTGTACAGGTTGGCGCCGCTGCGCAGGAACGGCAGCAGCCAGTCGTAGGTGTCGGCGAGGGTGCCGCCCCAGCCGGAGGAGTGGAACGCCTCGATCCAGACACGCTCGTGGCCGTAGAGGTGGGCCATGGAGGAGTGGACCTTGGAGTCGCCGTGGTGGTCGCTGCCGACCGCGTCGTACCAGCGGTGGGTGCGGAAGTAGTCGGTGTAGAGCTGTGTCGACTGCGCCGGGAATCCGGCTCGCGCGGGGTTGCTCTGGTCGGCGCCGACGAGCATGCCGCGTTCCGCGTGCCAGGCCGCGAGGGGCTTGAAGAGAGACTCCTCGGTGAGTTCGGCGCGCACTGCGTAGTAGTCGCCGCGGATCTTCGCCGCGCGAGAGTCCGCCGGGCCGAACAGGGCCGGCAGGTGGTCGAGCAGGTCGTAGCCGCGGCGGGTGCGGAACTCCTCGGGGAAGCGAGGGCTCCAGGAGTTCGTGGCGGGCAGTTCGTCCTGGAAGCTGCCCGCGATGACGTTGCCCAGGTACTCGGGGACGCGGCGGTCGTACTCGTGGTGGACGGCGTCCAGCAGCAGTTCCCCGGCGTGCGGGGAGAGGTAGTCGAAGGCCGTGGGGACAGCGACGACGAGGCGTACGTCCGTGCCGTCCGCGGCCGTGATCCGGAAGGTGCCGGAGTCGGGGTCCGCAGGCAGCCGACGGCCCGTCAAGTCGTAGGCGGCGATGAGGGTTTCGGCACCCTGCGAGACGACCGTGCCGTTCGAGACAGTGGCTCTGCGGGAGCGCAGTGCGCGGCCGGTGGCCGCCAAGTGCCGCCGGGTGACGGCGCCTTGGACGTTGGCGCCGGAGAAGCCCAGCTGGTCGTAGAACCAGAGGCGGGTGCCGATGTCCCGGGCGATGCGGCAGGTGTCGGTGAAACGGTCCCACCACTCCTCGCCGAACCACGGCGGGTCATCGGTCCGGGCGCCGAAACTCGGGCCTGCCGGGGCCAGGTTGATCACCACGAGGTTGTGGACGCCGCCGTCCGCGAATCGGCGCAGCTGCCAGTCGAGACGCTCGCGGGTGACCTTGGCGCCGGACCACCACCACAGCGGGGTGGGGCCGAAGTCCCGGGGCGGGGCGTCGAAGAGCTGCTGGAGCGCGGGAGAGATCACGTCGGCGGTCCTTCCGAGTGCGGCTCGATCACCCACATGGAGCAAAAACGTTTTTGGTCGACCCAGTCGTCTGCCACCTGCAATGTTGGCACCGGTGGCGGAGAGCGGGAAGAAGGCTGACACTTCTTCACGTCGAATGGCGCAAGGGGACTTGTTGGAACGTTTTCCGAACCCTATATTCACTGCGACCCCGGCCCCCGAGCCGCGAGGAGCCGCACCATGAGCCGATTCCTGCCCGCTGCCCAGGCACACCCGGAACAGCCCATCCCGAAGCACTTGTGGAAGGTCGCCGCCCTCTCGGGCATGGCCTCCTACCTGGACGCCGCGCTCATCGTCAGCATCGCCGTCAACCTGGCCATCTACCGCGACAGTTACGACATGGGCGTGTGGATGGCCGGGGCGATCAGCGCGATCGTCACCGGCTGCATCGCCGTCGGCTCCCTCGTCGGCGGCCGGCTCGCCGACCTGTTCGGGCGCCGCCGCGTCTACAACCTGGACATCCTCTGCTACGCGGTGGGCGCGATCGTCATCACGCTGGCGCCGAACGACATCGTGCTCTTCGTCGGCGTGCTCGTCGCGGGGCTGGCGGCGGGTGCCGATCTGCCGACGTCCCTGGCCGTGGTCTCGGACGCCGCGCCCGCCGACGGCCGGGCGCGTCTGGTGTCCTTCACCCAGGTCATGTGGGTGCTGGGCATCGTCGTCGTGATCTTCCTCGGCTATCTCCTGTCGGACACGGGCCTGACCGGGGCGCGGTTCATCACCGGCCATCTGGTCGTCGCCGCACTGGTCACCTGGCAGCTCCGCTCCCGTCTGGAACTGCCCGACGAGCCGACCGAGGAGGAGGTGCCCACGGAGGCCGTGCCGCGCGGCATCGAGCTGAGGAACATCTGCAACCGCGCCACGCTGCTGCCGATGATCGCGACCTTCGTCTACTACGTCACCTGGGGCATCGGCGCCAACACCTTCGGCCAGTTCGGCACTTACCTGCTGGTCACGGTCAGCGGCGCCTCGCAGAGCCTGGCCACCGGGATCAACCTGGCGTTCCTGCCGATCGCGTTGGTGCTGACGTTCGTCTTCGTCCGGCTCGCCGACACCCCTTGGCGCGACCGGCTGTTCTACGTCTTCACGGTCGTGCAGGTCCTCGCCTTCTGCATCGCCTCCCTCACGGCGGGCGCCCTCGTCGGCATGCTCGTCTTCTTCGTGCTGTACCAGATCTCCAACCCCTTCGCCGGGGAGGCCAGTTACAAGGTGTGGTCGCAGCTGACGCTGCCCCCGGACACCCGCGGCACCACACAGGGCCTCACCTACGCCCTCTCCCGCGGGGTCTTCGCGGGCGTCGCGTTCGTCACGCCCGCGCTGATGGACTACAGCGCCTCCGTCCTGCTCTGGTCGATAACTGTCTGCATGGCGGCGTCGGGCGTCGCGGGCGTGTACGTCATCCATGTCCTCATCCGGCGTTCCCCCGAGACAACGGCCGCTCGGGTCAAGGGACTCGGCGTGGCCCGGACCTGAGTCCACACCGGAACCCGGAAGGAACACCCCGCATGACAACGACCGACCCCCTGATCGTGACCGCGGAACGCGCCGCGACATTGCGGGAGTTGCTTCCCCCGGTGACCCGCCGCCGGACCCGGATCGGACTGGTGGCGGGCGGACTCGGCACCTACTGGCCTCAATTCCCCGACCTCCTCCCGCAGTTGCAGGAGTCGTCCGCCTATGTGGCCGACCGTTTCCGGCAGTTGGACGCGGAGGTGACCGACGTCGGCTTCATCTCCGACGCGGTGGAGGGAGCGGCAGCGGCGGAGCAACTCCGGCGCGCGGACTGCGACTTGATCGTGCTGTTCCTGACGACGTATCTGACCTCGTCCATGGTGTTGCCGATCGCCCAGCGCTCGCACACCCCCGTCCTGGTCATCGACCTCCAGCCGTCCGAGCGGATGGACCACGCCTCCTTCGACACGGGCGCCTGGCTCGCCTACTGCGGGCAGTGCCCGGTGCCGGAGGTCGGCAACGTCTTCCGGCGGGCCGGCATCCCCTTCCGGTCGGTGTCGGGCTGGCTGCGCCAGGAGTCCGCCTGGCGGCGCATCGAGCAGTGGGTCCGGGCGGCACGGGTCCGGGCCGCGCTCCGGCACGCCCGGCACGGTCTGATGGGGCATCTGTACCCCGGCATGCTCGACGTGTCGACCGATCTGACCCTGCTCCCGGCGACGTTCGGCTCGCACGTCGAGGTGCTGGAGTTCGACGATCTACGGCAGCGCGTGGAGCGGGTGAGCGAGGCCGAGACCCGTGAGCGGACGGCGCTCACGCGGCGGATCTTCGCCGTGGACGACAGCGTGGTCGACGAGGACCTGGCGTGGGGTGCGACCGTGTCGGTCGCGCTCGACCGGCTCGTCGAGGACTTCGGCCTCGACACCCTCGCCTACTACCACCGCGGTCTCGACGGCGAACTGCACGAACGGCTCGGCGCCGGCATGATCCTGGGCGCCTCCCTGCTCACCGCCCGGGGTGTGCCGGCCGCCGGCGAGTACGAACTGCGCACCAGCCTGGCCCAGTTGGCGACGCAGAGCATCGGCGCCGGGGGTTCCTTCACCGAGATCCAGGCCCTCGACTTCGAGGACGGGGTGGTGGAGATGGGGCACGACGGGCCCGCGCACCTCGCGGTCAGCGCCCGTGACCCGCTGCTGCGCGGCCTGGGCGTCTACCACGGCAAGCGCGGCTGGGGCGTCAGCGTGGAGTTCGACGTCCAGCACGGCCCCGTGACCCTGCTCGGCCTCGGCCAGGACGCCGACGGCTCCCTGTCGTTCATCACCTCGGAGGGCAGCGTCGTACCCGGACCGCTGCTCGCGATCGGCAACACCACCAGCCGGGTCGACTTCGGCCGTGATCCCGGCGAGTGGGTCGACGCGTGGAGCGCCACGGGCGTCGGCCACCACTGGTCCCTCGCCCTCGGCCATCACTCCGCCGACTTCCGCGCCGCCGCGAGCCTGCTGGGCATCGAGCACCGGGCGGTGTGAGCGCGGTCGGGTCAGTAGGGCGCCTGGATGCTGTGGTTCGCCAACGCCACGGAGTAGCGGGTCAGCAGCGCGTCGAGGCCGGCCAGCAGCAGCCCCGCGGACTCCCCCGCCTCGGCGAGGTCGCCGCGCTCGCAAGCCTCCACCACCTCGGCCACATCGCTGCGGAGTATGTGCAGGGAGTCGCCCTGGATCAGCACACCGGGGAACCGGCGCCCGGGCAGACGGACCACGGCGTCGTTCCCGCCGTCAGTGAACAGCTCTACGTCAACGCGTTCCATGGCGCCATCCAACCCGACAGCACCGCCCGACATCAACGAAGTTGTACGCAGGGCACGTTGGACCCCGCCGGACGCGCGCCCCGTCCCCTCGTCACGGTCGTGCGGACCGGCCGCCCGCCACACCGGCGTACGGTCGCTTCCCCGGCTCCCCGTCCCGGCCGCGCACCCAGAAGTACAGGACCACCGAGGACACCGCGGCGACCGCGCACCACGTCGAGACGAACTCCAGCTCCCACAGCGTCCAGCAGACGAGCGCGCCGACCGTGACCAGGATCCCCAGCCCCAGCAGCCCGCGGTCACCGGACAGGAGCAGCGAGCCGACCGTCGCCACGAGGTAGCCGACGATGACCAGGGGGGAGTACGGAACATCGACGACGTACCCGACGGTGTGGCCGCGGATCTCGGACGTCACCGGATGCGCGACGAGGGCGTAGACGAGTGCCGCGGCCGTGACCGCCCCGATCGACAGCAGTACGGCGATCCGGGGCCGGGCCCGCGGTGGCGCGGCACACCACACGCCCGCCGGAACCCACACCGCCAGCAGCGGCAGGGCGACGACGGCCCAGGTGAGCGTGGCGGCACCGGTTCCCCCTCCGGCGGCCCACACCAGCGACTCCACGATCTGATGAACGCCGAGCAGCCACGGCAGGGCGGTCAGCGGCAGATCGGCCGGCCGACGGGTCCGGGCCACACAGGCCACCCCCACAGCGAGAACGCCCGCGCCCGCGACGAGATCGGCCTTCGCGCTCCAGCACATCGCTCCCCCAGGTGATCGGTCCGCATCCGCCTGCGCCGTCACGCTACGTCTCCACCCGGCCCCCGTCCCGGGTGACACGACGGCCGCAGCGTGCCGCGATGACATACCCACAGGGCCCCTTTCGGCCCTCGGCCCGCCCAACGCACGTGCTCTTGGGCCGAGTTGACGGCCGGGCCGCGAAACCACCCCCGGCCTGCGCGCGAGCGTCCTCCCGTGATTGGCTGAACCCGCCCACCGCACACCGTGCGCGCACAGGAGGACATCGCAGCCATGAGCAACGCCTACACGTTCGAGTACAAGGTCGTCAGCTTCCGGGAGTCGCTGATCGGCGACGCGCTGGACAGCGACAAGCTGGAGAAGGTCCTGAACAAGCACGCCGAGGACGGCTGGGGCCTGAAGGCGATCACCGCCGCCGACGTCAAGGGCCGCATCGGCCCCGGCGCGGTCGAGGGCCTCCTCCTCACCTTCGAGCGGCCCCGCGCGTAGCGCCTGTCCGGCGGATCGGGGCGCAGGAAGGAAACGGCGACCGATCGGTACCGGTGAGCAGGGCTCGGCGCGTCCAGCCGCAAGGCGCAGAAGGACGTGCCGGGCCTCGCGTCCGCGGCGAGATCCGCCGGCCTTGCGTGGCGGCCGACTCCTTGCGGGGCGCGGGGATGGGGGGCGTCAGCGCCAAGGAGCCGGAAGCGACCTACCGAGTCCCGGTATCTCCCCCGACCCCCGACGCGACGGTGACGCGTCCCCGTGGATACGGGCGGACAGCAGACGCGCGACGCGCACGGAAAAGGGCGTACCGGGCCCCGCGCCCGCCGCACGATCCACCGCACCGGCCCTGCACGACGGCCGACCCCACGCGCGGAGCGCAGACCGGAACTCCTCAACCCCCAGGAACCGGAGGCACCCCGCCCGGCCCCGGGACCTCCCCCGACCCCCGCGCGATCAACTCCGTCGGCATGACCACCCGACGCGACGGTGACGCGTCCCCGTGGATGCGGGCGAACAGGAGGTGCGCGGCGCTCGTCGCGAGGGCGACCGGGTTCTGGGCGATGACGGTGACCGGCGGGGTCAGCTGCGCGGCCAGGGCGAAGTCGTCGAAGGCGATGAACGCGACGTCGGCGGGCAGCACCGGCAGGGCGCCCAGCGCGAGGATCTCGTTGCCCGCGAGCACGGCCGTGGGCGGTTCGGGGGCGGAGAGGATCGCGGTGACGGCTCGGGCGGCGTCCGCGCCGGAGCGCAGGCCGTGCCGGACGAGTGCCGGGTCGGCGTCGATGCCCGCGGTGTTCAGGGCCGACAGATAGCCGCGGTGGCGTTCGCCGAAGGTCCAGATCTCCCGTCGATCGCCGAGGTAGCCGATCCGGCGGTGGCCATGCGCGACGAGATGGCGTACGGCCTGTTCCACCGCGCCGAAGTTGTCCACCACCACGGTGTCCACGTCCAGGCCCGGTGCCGCCCGGTCCACGCACACGATCTTCGTGCCGCGCGCCTGTGCCGGGCGCAGAAAGCGGTGGCTGCCCGCGGCCGGGGTGAGGATCAGTCCGTCGACGCGACGGGCGGTGAAGGCGGCGACGACCTCGCGTTCGCGGTGCGGGTCGGCGCGGCTGGAGCCGATGAGGACCATGCTGCCGCGCCGGTGCGCGATGTCCTCGATGGCCGAGGCGACGGCGGCCATGAAGGGGTCGGCGACGTTGTCCACCATCAGTCCGATGGTCTGGCTCAACTGGTCCGTACGACGCAACTGCCGTGCCACGTCGTCGCGTTGATAGCCCAGCTTGCGGACCGCGGCCTCGACGCGAGCGGCGGTGCGGGGCGCCACACCCGCCTCGCCGTTGACCACCCGGGACACCGTCATCACGCTCACGCCCGCTGCCGCGGCCACGTCTTTCATCCTGGGACGACTGGCCACGCCGCGTCCTCCAGATCTCGTCGCGCGCAACGAGGCCGACGGGCCGATGACATGCGCCCGAACCGTGTCCGTCCCGACCCTTGACGCCCACTCATGGGCCTCCCAGAATCGACGAACTGTTAACGATACCAACCAGAAAGCACAGCATGGCCTCTGCAAGGGAACCACTTCTCGCGGCACATGGTGTGGTCAAGCGTTTCGGCCATGTCCAGGCGCTCTCGGGCGCCGACTTCACGGCGTACGCCGGTGAGGTCGTCGCACTGATCGGTGACAACGGTGCCGGCAAGTCGACGTTGGTGAACGTCCTTTCCGGTGTGCTCACCCCGGACGAGGGCGAGGTGCGCCTGGACGGGGTGCCGGTCCGGTTCACGGGGCCGATGGACGCGCAACGGCACGGAGTCGAGACCGTCTACCAGGATCTTTCGCTGGCGCCGGATCTGGACGCGGCGGCCAATCTCTATCTCGGCAGGGAACTCGTACGCGGGGGTCTGCTCGGCCGGCTGGGCGTGCTGGACCGGCCCACGATGCGGCGGGAGGCGATCGCGGCCTTCGGTGAACTGGGAGTCGAACTGAAAGATGTGACGGCTCCTGTGACAACGTTGTCGGGAGGGCAACGGCAGTCCGTGGCCGTCGCCCGCGCGGTCGCCTTCGCCAACAAGGTCATCTTCATGGACGAGCCGACCGCCGCCCTGGGCGTCGTCCAGCGCGCCCGGGTCCTGGAGACCGTGCGCAGGGTCGCCGACCGGGGCATCTGCGTCGTCCTGATCAGCCACAACATGCCCGAGGTGCTGTCGGTCGCGGACCGGGTCGAGGTGCTGCGGCTGGGCCGCCGGGTCGCCTCGTTCACCGCGGCCGACGCCACGATCGAGAAACTCGTCGGCGCCATGACCGGATCACTGGACGAGCCCGCTCAGAACGGGAACCACGGCGCGACCGAAGCGGAGGGCGGCCGATGAGCGCCAACAGTCAGGACATCAAGCCGGCGGCCAAGGCACCGGACGTGCCCCCGTCCGACGGCGGGAGGTTCGCGATACCCCCGTGGCTGCGACGGACCGCAGGCATCAGCGAGTTGTGGACCTTCGTGATCCTCGTCGCGCTGGTCGCGTTCTTCACCATCGCGGCGCCGGGCAAGTTCTTCACGCAGTACGACCTCACGCAGATCGCCGTGAACGCGGCCATCTATCTGGTGCTCGGTGTCGGCATGACGTTCGTGATCATCACCGCGGGCATCGACCTGTCGATCGGCTCGGTGCTGGTACTCGCGGCGGTCGCGGCGGGCGAGTACAACATCCACCACGGCGGACCCGCCTCCAGTTGGGGCACGGTCGCCGTCTGTGTCGTCATCGCCCTTGCGGTGGGCGCGGGTTGGGGCGCGTTGCAGGGGGCGGTGGTGGCGACCGGGAAGGTGCCACCGCTGATCGTGACCCTGGGCGGTCTGGGCGCGGCGCTGGGCATCGCCGAACTGGCCACCGGCGGCCAGGACCCGGCCGGTGCCGCCGCCACCCACCTCCAGAACAGCCTGGGCTTCGGCAAGTTGGCCGGCATCCCGTGGATGGTGATCCTGGCCGCGGCGGTCACCGCCCTGTTCGGCGCGGTGCTCGGTGCCACGAGGTTCGGCAGCCACACCCTGGCGATCGGCTCCAACCCGACCGCCGTCCGGCGCGCGGGCATCCCGGTGGGCCGCCATCTGGTCATGGTGTACGGCCTGATGGGTCTGCTGGCAGGTCTCGGCGCGGTGATGTGGCTGGCCTCCTACGGGACGACGTCCATCGCCGGGCACTCCACCGACAACCTGAAGGTGATCACCGCGGTGGTCCTGGGCGGTACCAGCCTGTTCGGCGGGCGGGGCTCCGTACTCGGCACCGTGATCGGTGTGTTCATCCCCGCCGTGCTGACGACCGGGCTGATCGTCATCGGCGTGCAGCAGTACTGGCAGGACGTCGCCGTCGGTGTCGTCCTGGTCGCGGCCGTCTACATCGACCAGATGCGCAGGAAGACCCGAGAGCGTGCGTGACCCCCTCCCCGACCTTCGCCCCAACCCTCGTACGACCCTGGAGGACAGCCTTATGTCGAGCATTCGCATCACGCGCAAAGTACTGATCGCCGCGGGCACCGTGCTGGTCCTGACCGGCGCCGCCGCCTGCAGTTCGTCGAGCGACAGCGGCGGTTCGGGGTCGAAAGGGGGTGCCTCCGGCAAGAAGGTCCGGCTGATCACCGGCGTGAAGAGCGACCCCTTCTACATCACCATGACCTGTGCGGCGCAGACCGAGGCCAAGGCCAAGGGCATGGACTTCTCGGCGGACGGTTCCGCGCAGTGGGACGTGTCGGTGCAGCGACCCCTCCTCGACTCGGTGGCGGCGTCCCGGCCCGACGGGCTGCTGATCTCGCCGGTCGACGTCAGCGCGCTCACCCCGTCGCTGAAGCAGATCCAGTCGGCCGGGACGAAGGTCGCCCTCGTCGACACCACGGTCACCGACTCCTCGATCGGCATCACCCGGATCTCGTCCGACAACGAGAAGGGCGGCCGGGTGGCGGCCGACGCGCTCGCCAAGCTGATGAACGAGAAGGGCTCGGCGATCGTCATCAGCGTCAAGCCCGGTGTCTCCACCACGGACGCCCGCATCAAGGGCTTCACCGAGGAGATGAAGAAGTACCCGAACATCAAGATGCTGCCCACGCTCTACGACAACGACCTGCCGGCCACCGCGGCCTCCCAGATCCAGTCGACGCTGGCGGCCCATCCCGACCTGGGCGGTGTCTTCGCGGGCAACACCAACACCGGTACCGGCATAGCCACCGGTCTCAAGCAGGCCGGCAAGCAGGGCACGGTGAAGGTCGCCGCGTTCGACGCCGAGCCGGACGAGGTCGCCTCCCTCAAGGCGGGCACCCTCCAGGTGCTGGTCGCGCAGGACCCGGCGGCGATCGGCAAGGAGGCGGTGGACCAGCTGGCCGCGGCCTTCGAGGGCAAGTCGGTGCAGAAGTCGATCGGCACCAACATGGTCGCCATCACCAAGGCGAACATGGACCAGCCCGAGATCAGCAAGTACTTCTACAAGGCGGGCTGCTGACCGGTCCGCGACCACAGGTTCCGCCGGGCATCCCACCGCTTCCGGGGTGCCCGGCAGAACTGCTCCAGCAGGGGGACTTTGCATGACCATGCGCGAGCGTGCATAATCTTCCTATGTCTAAGGTCCTCACCTCCCTCCCCACCGGCGAGCGCGTCGGCATCGCCTTCTCGGGCGGACTCGACACCTCCGTCGCGGTCGCCTGGATGCGCGACAAGGGTGCCGTCCCCTGCACCTACACCGCCGACATCGGCCAGTACGACGAGCCCGACATCGCCTCGGTGCCCGGCCGCGCGCAGGCCTACGGCGCCGAGATCGCGCGTCTGATCGACTGCCGTGCGGCGCTGGTCGAGGAAGGTCTGGCCGCGCTGACCTGCGGGGCGTTCCACATCCGCTCCGGCGGACGCGCCTATTTCAACACCACCCCGCTGGGCCGTGCCGTCACCGGCACGCTGCTGGTCCGGGCGATGCTTGAGGACGACGTCCAGATCTGGGGCGACGGCTCGACCTTCAAGGGCAACGACATCGAGCGGTTCTACCGCTACGGCCTGCTCGCCAACCCGCATCTGCGGATCTACAAGCCGTGGCTGGACGCGGACTTCGTGACCGAGCTGGGCGGCCGCAAGGAGATGTCGGAGTGGCTGCTCGCGCACGAGCTGCCCTACCGGGACAGCACGGAGAAGGCGTACTCCACCGACGCCAACATCTGGGGCGCCACCCACGAGGCCAAGACGCTGGAGCACCTGGACACCGGCGTGGAGACCGTCGAGCCGATCATGGGCGTCCGCTTCTGGGACCCGTCGGTCGAGATCGTCACCGAGGACGTGACGATCGGCTTCGACCAGGGCCGCCCGGTGACGATCAACGGCAAGGAGTTCTCCTCCCCCGTCGACCTGGTGATGGAGGCCAACGCCATCGGCGGCCGGCACGGCCTGGGCATGTCCGACCAGATCGAGAACCGGATCATCGAGGCGAAGAGCCGCGGTATCTACGAGGCGCCCGGCATGGCCCTGCTGCACGCGGCCTACGAGCGGCTCGTGAACGCGATCCACAACGAGGACACCGTCGCCCAGTACCACAACGAGGGCCGGCGCCTGGGCCGGCTGATGTACGAGGGCCGCTGGCTGGACCCGCAGGCCCTGATGGTGCGGGAGTCCCTGCAGCGCTGGGTCGGCTCGGCGATCACCGGTGAGGTCACCCTGCGGCTGCGGCGCGGCGAGGACTACTCGCTGCTCGACACCGCGGGCCCGGCGTTCAGCTACCACCCGGACAAGCTGTCCATGGAGCGCACCGAGGACTCGGCGTTCGGCCCGGTGGACCGGATCGGCCAGCTGACCATGCGCAACCTCGACATCGCCGACTCCCGCGCCAAGCTGGAGCAGTACGCCGTGCTCGGTCTGATCGGCAGCGGCAACGCGGCGATCGGTGCCGCGCAGGCCGCCGCGACCGGCCTCATCGGCAGCATGCCGGAGGGCGGCGCCGAGGCCATCGCCTCCCGTGGCGAGGTCTCCGAGGACGAGGCGCTCCTGGACCGCGCCGCGATGGAGTCCGGCACGGACTGACCAACTCCCTGGAGCAGCAGCGCCGTTGGGCCGGTTCGACGCGTTCGCCGTCGGGCCGGCCCTTCGTCGTCCGGGTGGGAGACGGGGCCCGCGTACGCTTCCCCTGTGACCACAAGCGAGACGGTCGGCGTGAGTGTCGACGCGATGATCGAAGACCTCCGGACCCTCGTCGAGGTCGAGTCCCCCTCCCGTGACCTGGGCGCCCTGCGGAAGTCGGCCGAGACCGTGGCCGCCGTCGTCGAGGCGCGGCTCGGCGGCCGGGCCGTACTCGTCGACAGTGAAGGCGGGCCGCACGTCCACTGGTCCGGCGGCGGTGCACCCCGCGTGCTGATCCTCGGTCACCACGACACGGTGTTCCCGCTGGGCACCCTCGCGCGCCGCCCCTTCCTCGTCGAGGGCGGGCGGGCGACCGGTCCCGGTGTCTTCGACATGCTCGGCGGTCTGGTGCAGGCGATCCACGGGCTGGCCTCGCTCGACGACCTCTCTGGCGCCGAGATCCTGGTGACCGCCGACGAAGAGGTCGGCTCCCGCTCCTCCCGGGCCCTCATCGAGGAACGCACCCTCGCCTGCGGTGCCGTGCTGGTGGTCGAGGGTGCCGCCGACGGCGGGGGCGTGAAGACCGGCCGCAAGGGCTGTGGCACGTTCGAGGTGTCCGTCGCGGGCCGGGCCGCGCACGCGGGTCTTGAGCCCGCCGCCGGGGTGAACGCGCTGGTCGAGGCGGCCCACCAGGTGCTGGCCATCGCGGAGTTGGGGCGGCCCGAGGTCGGTACGACCGTCACCCCGACCGTCGCGTCGGCGGGCACGCTGGACAACGTCGTACCGGCGGCGGCGACCGTCGTCGTGGACGTCCGCGTCGAGTCGGCCGAGGAGACGCGGCGGATCGAGTCCGCGTTCGCCGCCCTCGCCCCGCATCTGGACGAGGCCGTGCTCACCGTACGAGGGAGTGTCGGCCGGCCGCCGATGCCCGAGTCGGCCGCGGCCGGGTTGTTCGCGGTGGCACAACGGCTGCTCCCCGGCCTGGAAGGCAGGGCGGTCGGCGGTGGCAGCGACGGCAACTTCACGGCCGCGCTGGGGGTGCCGACGCTCGACGGCCTGGGCGCGGTCGGGGGCGGGGCGCACGCCGACCACGAGTATCTGCTCGTCGCGTCGATGGCCGAGCGGGCGAACCTCGTCGCCGGACTGGTGGACGCGATCCGGAGCGCTTCACCCCGGGCATGACAGGTCTGTTCGGTGGGCATCAACAGGCCGTCGAAGAGCGATACTTGACCATGCGGGAAACGCCCCGTGATGGCCCGATTCGGGAGCGGCGATCAGTGAGCAGTGTCAGCAAGATCGTGGGGAAGGTCGAAGTACGACTCCGCTGGGATCCGAGTCCCTGGGGGCAGCAGCCGCGCCACCTGGACATCGTCGCGGCGACCTACTCCGCCGACGCACCGCACGGACGCCCGGTGTACGTCGTCAACTCCGAGAGCCGCTCGCCGGACGGCACGATCAACATGAGCCGGCACAGCGAGACCGGCCAGGGGTACGGCTACATGGAGGTCATGGTCCTCGAACTCGACCGGCTCGCCGCGTCCTTCGGACGGGTGGTCGTGGGGGTGGCCATCCATCAGAACGGCGGGACACGGACGTTCGGTGATCTGTCGCACGCCAGAACCCTGGTCGTGGAGGGTTACAAGGAACTGCTGTCGGACGACTTCGCCGAGGTGGGCGGGTCCACCGCGGCGACGGTCGGGGAGTTCACCAAGGACGCCTCCGGGGCCTGGGAGTTCCGCCCGATGGTGCGCGGGTTCGACAGCGAGCCGGTCGGGTTCAGTGCGGAGATGGGCAGCGTGCCTCGGGCCTGACCGGCTGGTCCGTCCTGAAGTGCGGGAGCAGCGTGGCGACGTCCGGCCGCCTGTGACGCAGTTCGTGGACCAGGCCCATGACGATGGCGGCGCCCACGGCGACGAGGTGCTCGCGGCCCGCCAGATTGGGCTTCACGATCGACTCCCACACCATCGACCCGCCGGTCAGGAAGAACACCACGGGAGCGCGGCGGACGACGGCGAGATACGTGAAGAGTCCTACGACCGCCGCGGACGGCCCGGTGTCGAGGACGTGCCCGATCTCGGGGCGCAGCCCGATGCCCCCGCAGCCGGGCCCGATCAGGAGCATGACGCGCACGGTGAGGGTGCCGGCCAGTGTGGTCGCGTAGGCGACGACCAGGGTGCGGACCCGGCCCAGTGCCAGTTCGGCCAGCGCGAACGCCAGGAACAGCTGGGTGATGCCGGCCCACACGGGCAGGTCGAGGGCCGGCACGTACAGCGATATCGGGGTGCGCAGCAGAGCGAGCCACAGCGGCAGGTCGCCCTGGACGCCGCCGAGGTGCCGGACGATCGACGCGCCGCCCGGCCGCTGCGCCAGCGCGTGGAAGAAGATGACGCCGAAGGCGGCGACGAACGCCAGGGACATCCCCGGCAGCCCGCGCCGCATCAACTGCCGTACGGGATCGACGACGATGCCCTGCCATTCACCCCGCAGTGTGCGCCAGATGAACACGCTCTCCCCACTCCCCCACCCTTGGACGAACACACATATCGGAATCTAGCCCCCTGACGGGGTCAGGTGCGTCCCGGTTCGGGCCGGAGTGGTGTTGCGGCTCGCGGACGGTACGAGTGGGGCCGATATTGAAGAGTGGGAACTGTTCCCGACGGTTGGCCGACGACCGCAGGCAGTGGGAGGGCCGGTGCGTATCTCCGGAGATCCGGCCGGTTCCACCGCGGCCGACGCAGGGCACCGGACCACGCCTCCGCTCAGCTGGGCCGCGGTGGTGTTCTGGCTGGTCAGCACCACGGCGCTGGTGGCCCTGACCGGTATCGCCCTGGGCCGCGACACCCGCCCGGCCCCCTTTCTGGTGGTGCTGCCCGCGCTGATCGCCGGGCGCGGCACTGTGCGGCAGACCACGGTGGCGTCCGTGTGGGTGACGATCGTCATCGCCGGCTCCCTCTTCGACACACCGCTGCACACGGTGGGAGCGGACGCGGCGGTCATCGCCTTCACCCTGGTGTTCAACGGCCTCAGCGTGGCGCGGGCGGCGCAGCGGATCCGCTGGGAGGGCGAGATCGCCCGGCTGCGATCAGCGGCAGCGGCCCTGCAACGGCAGATCCTGCGCCCGTTCCCTCTCATGACCGACCAGTTGCTGGTCCACGGCCTCTACCGGCCGGTGGAGGAGGACAGCCGGGTCGGCGGTGACGTCTACGAGGTCGTCGCCTCCCCGTACGGCACCCGGGTCTTCATCGCCGACGTCCAGGGCAAGGGCCTCCAGGCGATCAGCGCGGCCTTCGCGGTACTGAGCGCCTTCCGCGAGGCGGCCGTGGCAGAGCCCACGCTGACCGCCGTGGTGGACGCCCTGGAGGAGGCCGTCCTACGGCACAACTCCTTCGCGGCACAGACCGGTGAGCGGGAGCGGTTCGTGACGGCGATCGTCCTGGGCGTCGACGGCGAGCAGGAGGTCCAGGCGATCAACTGCGGTCATGTGGCGCCGTTGCTGCTGCGCGAGGAGCGGGCCGATCCGGTGCTGCGGCAGGAGCCCTGCGTACCGCTGGGCCTGGACGCACTGGCCCCCGAGCCCCGTACCGTCGAATGGTTCGCCTTCCCCGCCGACGGCACACTCCTGCTCTGCACGGACGGCGTCACCGAGGCACGCGATCCGTCCGGGGTCTTCTACCCCCTGGAGGAGCGGGCGGCGAGCTGGGGCGATGTCCTCCCGAAGGATGTTCCGGCCACCGTCTACGGTGATCTGCGCCGCCATACGGCGGGTATGCCCCGCGACGACACCGCGCTGCTGGTGCTGCGCCGCAGGGGCGACGCGGGCCTAATCTGACGGAACGGGCCGGTCAGGGCCGGCCGCCCTGGCGGGGGTCGCCCGCGGTGAGGTGTTCGAGGACCTCGGCCAGTTCCTGGCAGGCCTGTTCCACCGAGAGTCTGGTGTTGCGCTGCTCGGTGATGACGGAGGAGAGCAGCAGGGCGGTGAGGGCCATCGTGCCGTTGAAGGCCTGGAGTTTCATCATCACCTCGACATGCGTCAGGTCGGCGAAGGGACCCGACTCCCGGGTCGCCGCGATGGTGGCCATGACGGAGGCGAACAGGGCGCACAGCATGCTGCCCGCGAACCGGAACCGCAGCGCGGCCCAGATCAGCAGTGGATAGATCAGGAACAGCAGGCTGACATGGCTGTGGGTGACCAGCGGGACGATGACGGCGATGGTGGCCACCAGCAGCAGGGCCTCCTTCCAGCGGTGCAGGTCCAGCGGGAACCGCACCGTGCGCAACATCAGCAGGAGCGGAGTGACGATGAGCACGCCCATCGCGTCGCCCACCCACCAGCCCAGCCAGACCGGCCAGAAGGAGTGCGAGGCCAGCTTGTCGGTGACGACGAGGAGGACGACCCCGCAGCTCGCGCTGATCAGCATGGCGGTCAGGGCGCCCAGGAAGACCAGGGCGAGGCCGTCGCGGAGTCTGCCGAGGTCGGTGCGGAAGCCCACCCGGCGCAGCATGAGGTACGCGCAGACAGGGGCCACGGTGTTGCCGACGAGGACGACGAGCGCGGTCGGGTGGAGCGAGGTGAGGGACATGATCACGAACAGGATGCCGAGGGCGATGCCGGGCCAGACCCGCAGCCCGAAGATCAGCAGGGCGGCCACCGCCACACCGGTGGGCGGGTAGATCGGGGTGAACACGGCGCCCTCGACCACCAGCTCGCGGAGCAGGCCGAGCCGGCCCGCCGCGAAGTAGCAGCCGGCGACGGCCAGCGTCAGGAGGGCGTACCCGGCCGGTCGCCGCAGATCATCGAAACCCACCACAGCTGCCATCAGACACCGACCCCGCCGTGTCGGCGAGGCGAGAGACGCGAGGTGGCCCTATGGTCCGGTCTCGGGCGCGCCGTGTCCCACGACCAGTACGGCCGCGTCGTCCTCGTGCCCCACACGCTCGGCTCCCTTGATCACTGCGGCTGCGAGCGAGCCCGCCTCCATGCCCGCCACGGCGGCGATTCCCGCGAGGCGCATCACCTGGTCGAGGCCCTCGTCGACGCTCATCGAGGGGCCCTCCACGACGCCGTCGGTCACCAGGACGAAGACTCCGCCGGTGGTGAGCCGGTGCTCGGTCACGGGGTACCGCTGTCCGGCGACGACGCCCAGCGGCGGCCCGCCCTCGTCGTCGGCGATGCCGCACCGGCCGTCGGCGGTGGCCCAGACGGAGGGTATGTGTCCGGCCCGCGCGCTCTCCAGCACCCCGGTGGCCGGGTCGAGCCGGACGAAGGTGCAGGTCGCGAAGAGTTCGGTGCCCAGCGACAGGAGCAGGTCGTTGGTCAGGGCGAGGAGTTCGCCGGGCTCGCTGGTGACGGAGGCGAGGGCGCGCAGGCCGACCCGGACCTGGCCCATGAACGCGGCGGCCTCGATGTTGTGGCCCTGGACGTCGCCGATGGACAGGCCGATGCGCCCGTCGGGCATGGTGAAGGCGTCGTACCAGTCGCCGCCCACGTTGAGGCCGTGGTTGGCGGGCGAGTACTTGACCGCCAGGTGGAACCGGGGAGTGACGGGCATGTCCCCGGGCAGCATGCCGCGTTGCAGGGCGACGGCCAGTTGCAGCAGAGAGCGCTGCAGCTCGGCCCGCTCGCGCGCCTGGGCGGTCAGCGTCCCGAGCCGGGCCAGCAGCTCGTCGCCGTCGTCCGTCGGGCGTATGCGGGACATCGACCACTCCAAAGGGGTTGGTACCGCTATAAGCATAAAGAACCGATTCTTCTCCCTCTGGGTGTGAAGACGGGAACGGCCCGGCCACCGCCGTAGCGGGGCCGGGCCGGCCGGTCGTTTGCGCTGTGTCAGCCCTGGCGGGCCTTGAAGCGCGGGTCCTTCTTGTTGATGACGAAGGTCACACCTCGGCGGCGGACCACCTGCGCGCCGGGCTTGGCCTTCAACGAGCGCAGGGAGTTGCGGACCTTCATGACTGCCTCCCGTAGCGGCGCTCGAAGCGCTCCACACGGCCGGCGGTGTCCACGACCCGTGTGTTGCCGGTGTAGAAGGGGTGGCCGGCCGACGAGATCTCGACGTCGATCAGCGGGTAGGTGTTCCCGTCCGCCCACTCGATCGTGCGCGCGGACTGCGCGGTCGAGGTGGTGAGGAACGCGGTGTCCGCGGCGCGGTCGCGGAAGACGACCGGTCGGGACACGGGGTGGATGCCAGACCTCATGGTGTTTCCTTCCTCAGGCCGCCCCCGGAGGGACGGCCGCTCTGCGGGGTTCAACGCTGTTCGCGGAATTCGACGTGCTCGCCGGCGACCGGGTCGTACTTGCGCAGGACCAGCCGGTCGGGGTCGTTGCGACGGTTCTTCCGCGTCACGTAGGTGACGCCGGTCCCGGCCGTCGACCTGAGGGTGACGACGGGACGGTTCGTGGTGCGTGCCATGAGGACCTCCTTCCGCCCACATCCCGGGATTTTGTCCCGAGCATGTCAGCTACATGCGTTCCAACACGGGCACCCGTCGATGCATTCCCGGCACTGCCCGATGGACCTGGGCGGTGTCCCGGCGGCCCGCGGGGAATTCGTTGCCGTCGCCGTCGGAGACCGTCGCGAACCAGGACGTGGCCCAGACGGTGAGGCGGTCGGGCTCGTGGTGCGTCTCGAAGGGGTGGTCGCTCCACGTCCCGTACGAGGTGACGTACACGGCCTCGCCGGGCGCCAGCCAGTAGTCCTGCCCGAACGGCTCCAGCCACAGCTCCAACGGCCGCTCGCCGTCGTTCTGCACCAGGAGCGGCACCGGGTTCCCGAGTCGCTGGATCGCCTCGAAACCGAAGTCCCCGGCCCTGGGCATGTTCCTCTTCAGCGGACCGATAAGCCGTTCGATGCGGGCCCGCGGCCCCGCGTCCTGTTCGTCCACGCGAGCATTGTGGCAGCGCCGCACGGCCGGAGATCCGCCGGTCACCCGCGGGCCGGGCCGCCTACGCCGCCACCGCGGCCCGCTCCCGAGCCGCCCGTACGGCCTGGGAGAGGCCCTCGATGTCATAGGCGCCGTAGTGGCGACGGCCGTTCACGAAGAAGGTGGGTGTGCCCGCCACTCCGCTGAGGTCGGCCGACTCCACGTCCTCGGCGACATGGCCCGCCCCGGCGTGGGCCCGCATGTCGCGTTCGAAGCGGGCGGTGTCCAGGCCGATCTGTTCGGCATAGCCCCGCAGGTCCTTGAGACGCAGCGCGCCCTGATGGCTCATCAGCAGGTCGTGCATCTCCCAGTAGCCGCCCTGCAGCGCGGCGGCCTCCGCCGCCTCGGCCGCGAGCTGGGCGTGCGGGTGGACGTCGGTGAGCGGGAGGTGCCGCCACACGTACCGCACCTCGTCCCCGAAGTCGCCGAGGAGTTCACGGACGACCGGCTCGGCCATGCCACAGTACGGACACTCGTAGTCGCCGTACTCCACGACGGTCACCGGCGCGTGCCGCGGGCCGCGCAGGTGGTCGCGGTCGGGGTCGACGGGAACGGACAGGTCGACGATGGTCTCCGCCCTGCCGAACAGCACCCTGGGCCGGATCTGCGGCGGCAGCAGTCCGATCACCCCGGTGACCAGCCGGGAGACCAGGAACGAGCCGACGACGGCGCTGAGGATGCCGGTCTTCGCGTCCTCCAGCGTGGTCCCGTCGAAGGCGAGCGTCGCGATCAGCAGGGAGACGGTGAAGCCGACGCCCGCGAGGGTGCCGCCCGCGGTCACGGCGCCCCAGCCGACCGGCGGCCGGACCCGGCCCCGGGACAGGACGCTGGTCAGCGCCGTCGAGGCGACGATGCCGAACGGTTTGCCGAGGACGTACCCGATGAGAATGCCCAGCCCGACGGGCGAGGTGAAGGCTCGCGCCAGTTGCTCCCCGCTGATCTGGAGCCCGGCGTTGGCCAGCGCGAACAGCGGGACCACGACATAGCTCGCCCACGGGTGGTACATGCGCTGGAGGCGGTCGTTCGGGGAGATGGACGCGGCGATACCGGCCCGCACGTCACGTTCCAGCTCGGGGGTGGGCTGCTCGCGGAAGAGCCGGAACAGTCCGGTGGCGCGTTCCAGGTCGTCGCGTCCCGCCGGGTAGGCGAAGGTGATCAGTCCCATGGCGAGCCCGATGACGACGGGGTCCACACCCGATTTCAGCAGCGCGACCCAGGCGACGACCCCGAGAACCGCGTACACCGGGCCCCTGCGCACCCTGAACCGCCGCAACAGCAGGACCACGGCGAAGGTGCCCACGGCGGTCAGGAGCGCCGGTACGGCGATGTGCTCGCTGTAGAAGACGGCGATCACCACGAGCGCGAGGAAGTCGTCGACGACGGTGATCGTGAGGAGGAAGACGCGCAGTCCGGGCGGCATGTCCCGGCCCACGACGGCCAGCATCCCGAGCGCGAACGCCGTGTCGGTGGACATCGCCGCGCCCCAGCCGTCCGCCGTGCCGTGGCCTGCGTTGATCGCCAGGTAGATGCCGATCGGCACGAGCATGCCGCTCAGGCCCGCGACGAGCGGTAGCGCCAGCCGCTTGCGTTCGCGCAGTTCGCCCATGTCGAACTCGCGGCGCGCCTCCAGGCCGACGACGAGGAAGAACAGCGTCATCAGCCCGCTGTTGACCCACTCGCGCAGATCGAGCGAGACCCCGTGCGAGCCGAGCCGCACGGAGAGGTGGGTCCCCCAGAACGACTCGTACGCCGACGGCGTCACATTGGCCCAGACGAGCGCGACCAGCGCCGCCGCCACAAGGACAGCGGCACTCCCGGTCTCGGTCCGCAGGAAGTCGCGCAGCGGGGTGCGGGCTTCGTCGCCGCACGACGTCTGCCCCGTGTAGTCGGTGGCTTCCAAGGACATACGGGGTTCACTTTCGTCTGGCGTCGTGACTCACCTGTCGCCCAACACCGGCCGCCACACCGTTCATTCCAGAGGCGGCCCGCACCACGGCCGACAGTCCGGTCAGCCGCCCAGCGCCGCCCCGACCACGGCCTTCGCCTCCTCCTGTACCTGGCCGAGGTGGTCCGGGCCGCGGAAGGACTCGGCGTAGATCTTGTACACATCCTCGGTGCCGGAGGGCCGCGCCGCGAACCAGGCGTTGGCGGTGGTCACCTTGATGCCGCCGAGGGCCGCGCCGTTGCCGGGCGCCTCGGTGAGGACGCCGGTGACGGGCTCACCGGCCAGCGTGTCGGCGGTGACCTGCGCGGGCGAGAGCTTGGCGAGCAGCGCCTTCTCCTCGCGGTTCGCGGGGGCGTCGATCCGGGCATAGGCCGGGGTGCCGAAGCGGTCCGTGAGCGCCGCGTAGTGCTGGGACGGCGCCTTCCCGGTGACCGCGGTGATCTCGCTCGCGAGCAGCGCCAGGATGATGCCGTCCTTGTCGGTGGTCCACACGGAGCCGTCCCGGCGCAGGAAGGACGCGCCGGCCGACTCCTCGCCGCCGAAGCCGAGCGAGCCGTCGACCAGTCCGTCGACGAACCACTTGAAGCCGACGGGCACCTCGACGAGCCGGCGCCCGAGGTCGGCGGCGACCCGGTCGATCATCGAGGAGGACACCAGGGTCTTGCCGACCCCGGCATCCGCGGGCCACTGCTCACGGTGGGCGTAGAGGTACGAAATGGCCACGGCCAGATAGTGGTTGGGGTTCATCAGGCCCGCGTCCGGTGTGACGATGCCGTGCCGGTCGGAGTCGGCGTCGTTGCCGGTGGCGATGTCGAAGCGGTCGCGCTGGGCGATCAGCGAGGCCATCGCGTACGGCGACGAGCAGTCCATGCGGATCTTGCCGTCCCAGTCCAGCGTCATGAACCGCCAGGTCGGGTCCGTGAGCGGATTGACCACGGTCAGGTCGAGCCGGTGCTCCTCGGCGATCCGGCCCCAGTAGGCGACGGACGCCCCGCCCAGCGGGTCGGCGCCGATCCGCACCCCGGCCGTCCGGATCGCGTCAAGGTCGAGCACGCTCGGCAGGTCGGCGACATACGTACCGAGGAAGTCGTAGCGGCCCGTGCCGGGGGCGGCGAGGGCCTGCGTGTAGGGGATGCGGCGGACGTCCTTCATGCCGCTCGCGATGATCTCGTTGGCGCGGTCCTGGATCCAGGAGGTGATCTCGGAGCCGGCCGGGCCGCCGTTCGGCGGGTTGTACTTGAAACCGCCGTCGGCGGGCGGATTGTGCGAGGGGGTGACCACGACGCCGTCCGCGAGGCCCGAGGCCCGGCCGCGGTTGTGGGTGAGGATGGCGTGGGACACCGCCGGGGTGGGCGTGTAGCCGTCCGCGCTGTCGATGAGGACCGTGACCTCGTTGGCCGCGAACACCTCCAGCGCGGTGACCTGCGCGGGCTCGGACAGCGCGTGGGTGTCGGCCCCGAGGAACAGCGGACCGTCGGTGCCCTGGCCGGCCCGGTACTCGCAAATGGCCTGGCTGGTGGCGGCGATGTGGTCCTCGTTGAACGCCGTGTTCAGGGAGGACCCGCGGTGCCCGGAGGTGCCGAACGCCACGCGCTGCCCCGGCTCGGCCGGGTCCGGGTGCAGCGCGTAGTACGCGGTGACCAGTCGGGCTACGTCTACGAGATCCTCGGCGCGGGCCTGTTCGCCCGCTCGCTCGTGTGGCATCTGCCCGCTCCTCCGCATCGACCGACTTCGCGTACGGCCCCATCTTTCCTCGTCAGGGGCGCGTTTAGCGAGTACACCCCCGCCGCCTGTGGAAAACCCGGGCCCGCGCTGTCCGTCAGTACCGGTGGCGCCGGTCGAGCTGCTTGAGCACCGCGCCCGCCATGGCCGCCTCGCCCTTCGCGTTGGGGTGCGCCGGAGCCGCCGGGGAGGCGGGCTGCAGCGGCTCTGTCCAGCGGTCGGCGGGCGCCTTGCACATGTCGTGGCCGACGGTCGGGCCGTAGGTGTCGACGTACTCCGCGCCGTTGAGCGCGGCGACCAGACGGAGCATCAGGTTGAGGCGCTTGCCGGTGTCACGGAGGTAGGGGAAGTCCTTGGCGGCGAACGGCACCGAGGGGTAGCAGCCGCTGCCGTCGTCGGGCAGGAGGTCCGGGTAGCCGACGACGAGCACGCGCGCGTGCGGTGCCTTCTTGTGGACCGCGCGCAGCACCTTGGCCACCTTGGGCGCGGTGTTGAGGATGGTCAGCGCCAACTGGTCGGCACCCGAAGAGGAGTAGTAGCGCTGGCAGGGGTTGCCCGCAAGGTCCGTGGCGCTGAGCTTGGCGCAGGTGCCGATGATGGTGCTGAACCCGATGTCGTTGCCGCCGATCTGGACGCTCACCAGGTCCGTGTCCCGCTGTACGGCGTCCAGTTGGGGCGGGTTGGTGCCCTGCGCCTGCCACATCTCCGCGGTCGTCGCCCCGCTGCAGCTGACGTCCTTGAGGACGGTCCCTCTTTGGTCCGCGGTCACCACCGAGGGGTAATTGTGGTCGGAGCGGGCGCAGTTGGCGTCCACCTGGGTCGGTATGTACGGGCCCGACGTGTAGGAGTCCCCGAGCGCCACGTACTGCGTGGTGTGCTCGTGGCCGTGGCCTGATTCGTGTGCCGCCGCCGGTGCCGCGGACGCGACGACGAGGGCGCAGCCGCTGACCGCCGCCGCGACCGCCACGGCCCTGCCGCGGTTGTGCGTGTTCGTGGCCGGATGTGTCTCACGCTTCATGAAGTCCTCCCCCAGGTACGGGACGGCGCGACGGGACACACCCGACGTGGTCGTCTCTCGTTCAACTGGCCTTGTATACCGGTCGGTAAGTGGCTGGGGCCAGGGGTCGGAGGGGAGGAGTTATGTGCCCCCAGGGGCAGCGCGCCCCGAAATGGTTCGGCCGTATCCCTGCCGACGCGCACATGGACCGCCTCCGCCGGGTATCCCTACGTCAGGCGCCAACGCGCTTGGGGGTGGGGGGAGTTGGCCCTGTTGACGCAGAGGCGACAGAGGCGGCGGGAGACGATCCGTGCGCTGCGCGCGCAGGGACGCTACGGCCCGGGACTGCGCGAGGTGCTGCCCGCGCTCGTGGTCGTGGCCGTCGTCGTGTGCGGGATCGTGGCCGGCCTGGCCGTGGCGTACCGCGCGCTCGGCACCGGCGCGCTAGTCGGCGGTCTGGCGCTGCTCGGCGCGGCCGTCGGGGGCGCGGTCGTGCACCACCGGCCGCTGGCCCGTCGCCGTCTGGGTTTCTACACGCCCGAGGAGATCGCCGACCTGGATGTGGAGGGCCTCGCGCTGGCCGTGTCCCGGATGCTGCGCCGGGACGGCTGGCGGGCGCTCGCCCGGCCCGACGCGCTGGGCCGGCCCCGGGTCCGGGCCCGCGACCGGCGCGGTCACCGTCTGGAGGTGGCCTTCCGGCCGGTCGCCGAACCGCTGCCCGACGAGGAGGCGCCGACGCGCTCGGGACGCACGGCCGGTTCCGGGCCGCATCTCCGGCTCGTCGTCCACCGGGGGACCTTCAGCGGGCGTGATGTGCGGTGGGCGCGCCGGCAGGGCGGCGTCCAGCTCATCGACGGCACGCGGCTACGGCGCTGGGCCCACGGCACTCCCCTGCACCGGCTGACCGACGTCCCCTGACAGGCGGAACGAGCCGCGGGCACGGGGCCCACGGCTCGTTCGCGGTACGGCTCGTCAGCTCTCGCAGTGGTTGCCCGCCGCCGGGTTCAGCAGACCGATCACGTTGATCGTGTTGCCGCACACGTTGAGGTCCAGGTCGATGGGGATCTGGACGACGTTTCCGGAGAGCACGCCCGGGCTGTCGACGGCGACACCGACGGGGTCGGGGCCCGCGCTCGCCGTACCCGCGCACAGCAGCAACGCCGCACCCGCCAGACCCACCGCGGCCGTCAGACGCTTCCTCATGGAGAACTCCTGTCATTCGGAGGGGCATGTCCCTCCACGCTGACGGTGCTCCGGGGGGTCACGACACTCTTCGGCGTCCGAACGGGTGGCGACCGCCCGCTCAGGCCGTCAGCCCGGCGGCGACCGTGGCCCCGAGTTCCCAGCAGGCCTCAGTGCCCGCCCTGTCGGGCTCGCCGGTGACCGTCACCGGGTCCGCCGCGCGCCGCCAGCCCAGCCCGGTCGTGATCGCCTCGATGCCGCGCACGGCTCCTGTCACGTCGTTCCCGCCGTGCACGTAGTACCCGAAAGGCCTGCCGCGCGTCTCGTCCAGGCACGGGTAGTAGATCTGGTCGAAGAAGTGCTTGAGGGCCCCGGACATGTAGCCGAGGTTCGCGGGCGTACCGAGCAGATACCCGTCGGCACCCAGCACGTCCGACACGGTCGCGGACAGCGCGGCCCGCCGTACGACCCGCACGTCCTCGATCTCCGGGGTCGTGGCTCCGGAGACGACGGCTTCGAACATGGCCTGGCAGTTGGGCGAGGGGGTGTGATGGACGATCAGGAGGGTGGGCACGGGGTGAATTTACTCGTCGGCCGGATACGTCTTGGTCACCTTGCCCTGGGGTGTGGCTTCCAGGTGACCACCCGCCCCGTACTCGTCACTCAGGTAGACAGACATGTTCGCGGGATCGTCGAACGTTTTCCACGGCCCCTCGACCAAGATGTAACGGGACGTCGGGTTCTTCACCTTGAGCACTTTCCCCGCACGGGTCAGCAACGCGGGCACCGCGTCCCAGTCGAACTCCCCCAGGTTCATCGGCTCGAATCCGTCCATCAATGTGCCTTTGGAGGTGTCCTTCTCGACACCACTGCCGACACGGTACGTGTACGAGTCGCACTTGGTCCTGCTGCCCTTGACCATCACATCCGCCAGGACGTACTCGCGATAGATGCTCAGGTTGCCGAAGACGTCCCGTCCCGACTCCTTCTCGATGGCCTTGATCGCGGCGCGGATGCCACTCGGGGTGAGCAGGTCGGTGGTCTTCGCGGAGGCCGAGTTGGAAGACGTGGCGGTGGGTGAACTCTGCCGTGTCTGTCCGGTCGCGCCCGGCGACGTCGCCGAACCGTTGTTGTCATCGTTCCCGCCCGGCAGCACCTTCCAGGCGAGCGTCCCGATCAGCAGTACGCCCACGACGCTGGAGGCGACCGCCACGCCTGGTCGCCTGCGTCGCCGGGCAACCTGCGTGTCGTCGGTGGGCGGCAGCGCCGGCGGGGCCGGGGGTGCGAGTGGGTACGACGTGGTCCCGGGGCCGCGGGTCTCCGGTTGAGCCGCGGCAGCGACCAGCATCCGCCCCACTGTCACCGCGTCCGGCCGCGCCTCGGGATCACGCACCAGCACACACGACAGCACCGGCGTCAGCGCCCCGGCCCGCACCGGAGGCGGGACCTCCTCCTGGAGTACGGCGGCCAGCGTGGCCAGGGTCGTACCGCGCCGGAGCGGATGGTGGCCCTCGACGGCGACGTACAGCATCATCGCCAGCGACCACAGGTCGGCGGCCGGGCCGCCGCTGTGGCCGGACACTCGCTCCGGTGCCATGTAGTCGGGTGTGCCGATGATCGAGCCGGTGGCGGTGAGGGCCGTGGCGTCGCGGATCGCGGCGATGCCGAAGTCCGTGAGGACGGGGCGGCCGTCGGTGCGCAGCAGGACGTTGGCGGGTTTCACGTCGCGGTGCTGGACGCCCGCCTCGTGCGCCGCGTTGAGGGCGTCGAGCACTCCGGAACCGAGCCGGGCGGCCTCCGCCGGTGCCATCGGTCCCCGCTCCAACCGGTCGGCCAGTGAGCCGCCCTGGACGAGTTCCATGACGAGCCACGGGTAGGTGCCCTCGCCGCCGTCGACGATGTGATGGATCGTCACCACGTTCGGGTGCTCGACCCGGGCCAGCGCACGCGCCTCGCGCAGGACCCGCTGGCGCAGCATCTCGGCCGCGGCGGGGTCGTATTCGGCGAGGTCGATGTCCGGAGGCCGGACCTCCTTGACCGCGACGTAGCGGTGCAGCAGCAGGTCGCGGGCGCGCCACACCGTGCCCATGCCTCCGCCGCCGAGCCGGGACTCCAGCTCGAAGCGGCCGTCGACGATCCGTCTGTCGGTGTCCCCCTCGTTCATGCGGAGGAGCTTATGTGACGAACGTGCACTCCTGTGCCGCGCGTTCGGTGATTGAGAAACGTCCGGGCCGACCCGTGAGGGCCGACCCGGACGTCAGGTGGTGCGGAGTGCTCAGACCAGGTCGAACCGGTCCAGGTCGGAGACCTTGGCCCAGGCGGCGACGAAGTCCTTCACGAACTTCTCCTTCGCGTCGTCGCTCGCGTAGACCTCGGCGAGCGCGCGGAGTTCGGAGTTCGAGCCGAAGACCAGGTCGGCACGGGTGCCGGTCCACTTGACCGCGCCGGAGGCGTCGCGGCCCTCGAAGGTCTGCTGGTCCGAGGAGGTCGAGGACCAGGTGGTGCCCAGGTCGAGCAGGTTGACGAAGAAGTCGTTCGTCAGCGTACCGACCTTGTCGGTGAGGACACCGTGCGTGGACTGGCCCTGGTTGGCGCCCAGGACGCGCAGGCCGCCGACGAGGACGGTCAGCTCGGGGGCGGTCAGCGTGAGCAGGTTGGCCCGGTCGAGCAGCAGGTACTCGGCGGGGAGGCGGTTGCCCTTGCCGAGGTAGTTGCGGAAGCCGTCGGAGGTCGGCTCCAGCGCGGCGAACGACTCGACGTCCGTGTGCTCCTCGGTCGCGTCGACACGGCCCGGCGTGAAGGGGACCTCCACGTCGACGCCGCCGTCCTTGGCGGCCTTCTCGACCGCGGCGGCACCGCCGAGGACGATCAGGTCGGCCAGGGAGACCTTCTTGGCACCGGAGTTGAACTCCTGCTGGATGCCTTCGAGGACCCGCAGCACCTGGGCGAGCTGGTCGGGGTCGTTGGCCTCCCAGCCGCGCTGCGGCTCCAGGCGGATGCGGGCACCGTTGGCGCCGCCGCGCTTGTCGCTGCCCCGGTGGGTGGAGGCGGACGCCCACGCGCTGGACACGAGCTGCGAGACGGTCAGGCCGGAGGCGAGGAGCTTCGCCTTGAGGGCCGTGATGTCGGCGGCGTCGATGGTCTCGCCCTCGGCCTGCGGCAGCGGGTCCTGCCACAGCAGGGTCTCGGAGGGGACCTCCGGGCCGAGGTACAGGGACTTCGGGCCGAGGTCACGGTGGGTCAGCTTGTACCAGGCGCGGGCGAAGGCGTCCGCGAACTGCGCCGGGTTCTCGTGGAAGCGCTTCGAGATCTCGCCGTAGATCGGGTCGAAGCGCAGCGAGAGGTCGGTGGTGAGCATCGTGGGGAGCTTCTTGGCGTCGCTGTGGGCGTCCGGGATGATCGCCTCGGCGTCCTTGGCCACCCACTGGTTGGCGCCGGCGGGGCTCTGGGTCAGCTCCCACTCGTAGCCGAAGAGGATGTCGAAGAAGTCGTTGCTCCACTGGGTGGGCTTGGTGGTCCAGGTCACCTCAAGGCCGGACGTGATGGCGTCGCCGCCCTTGCCGGTGCCGTAGGTGGACTTCCAGCCCAGGCCCTGCTGCTCCAGCGGGGCGGCCTCGGGGTCGTCGCCGACCAGGTCGGCGTCACCCGCGCCGTGGGTCTTGCCGAAGGTGTGGCCACCGGCGATGAGGGCGACGGTCTCTTCGTCGTTCATCGCCATACGGCGGAAGGTCTCACGGATGTCGCGGGCCGCGGCCAGCGGGTCCGGGTTGCCGTTGGGGCCCTCGGGGTTGACGTAGATGAGGCCCATCTGGACGGCGCCGAGCGGGTTCTCCAGCTCGCGGTCGCCGGTGTAGCGCCGGTCGTCGAGCCAAGTGGTCTCGGGACCCCAGTACACGTCCTCGTCGGCCTCCCAGACATCGGCGCGGCCACCGCCGAAGCCGAAGGTCGTAAAGCCCATCGTCTCCAGCGCCACGTTGCCCGTAAGGATCATGAGGTCGGCCCAGGAGATGGACTGGCCGTACTTCTTCTTGACCGGCCACAGCAGACGGCGGGCCTTGTCGAGGTTGCCGTTGTCCGGCCAGCTGTTGAGCGGCGCGAAGCGCTGCTGGCCGCGGCCGCCACCGCCGCGGCCGTCGCTGATGCGGTAGGTGCCGGCGCTGTGCCAGGCCATGCGGATCATCAGCGGGCCGTAGTTGCCGAAGTCCGCCGGCCACCAGTCCTGCGAGGTGGTCAGCACTTCGGCGATGTCCTGTTTGACGGCCGCGAGGTCGAGGGCCTCGAACGCCGCGGCATAGTCGAAGTCCGCACCGAGCGGGTTCGCGACCACCGGGTCCTTGGCGAGGATCTTCAGGTTGAGGCGCTCCGGCCACCACTGACGGTTGCCGCCGCCCTGGGTCGGGTGCGGGGCGCGCCCGTGCGCGACGGGGCAGCCCCCGGCGTCCTCCGACTTCGCGTCCGTGACGATTGCGTCGTGGTTCTCAGACATGGGAATCCTTCCAAACGGGGTGGATCACGTGACTCAGGAACTGGGGGCGGTGGTACAGGTGGGGCACAGACCCCAGTAGATGACCTCGGCCTCGTCGATCGAGAAGCCGTGGTCGTCGGAGGCGGTCAGGCAGGGTGCCTCGCCGACCGCGCAGTCGACGTCGGCGACGACACCGCACGACCTGCACATGAGGTGGTGGTGGTTGTCGCCGACGCGTCCTTCGAAGCGGGCGGGGCTGCCTGCCGGTTCGATACGGCGTATGAGTCCGGCCGAGGTCAGCGCGTGCAGGGCGTCGTAGACGGCCTGGAGCGATATGTGTCCCACACGGTCACGGACGCCGGAGGCGACGGCCTCGACATCGAGGTGGTCACCGTGCCGAACGGTCTCCAGCAGTGCGACGCGGGCTGCCGTCACCCGCAGGCCGGCACCGCGCAGCTCCTCGGCGGTGGTCGGAGGCGGGGATGCGGTCATGGCGCTCAACCTACAGCCATAAACACGAGTGATTCAAGAAAACAAACGGTTCAAGTTTGATGTCGTGCCGGAGTGGGAGATGTGGAGCGGTCCCAGGTGGTGGCGGTGACCCCACGTTCCCGCAATGCCGCCTTGCGAACTTTGCCGGTCTCGGTGAGCGGGAGCTCACGGACGGTGTCGAGGTAGCGGGGCACCGCGAACGGGGGCAGCTCCTCCGCGCAGTGCCGTACGAGGTCCCGGAGGTCCAGCGCCTGCCCGGGCGCGGGCACGACCGTGACCATCACCTCGTCCTCGGCCAGCTCCGAGGGCACCGGGAAGGCCGCCGCGTCGGCGACCGCCGGGTGCGCGCGGACGACGGACTCCACCTCGTGCGAGGAGATGTTCTCGCCGCGCCGCCGGATGACGTCCTTGATCCGGTCGACGAACCGGAACCACCCGTCGGGCTCGCGCACCACCCGGTCCCCGGTGCGCCGCCACTCGGTGGGTCCGGGCTCGGGCTCCCCCAAGTAGCCTGTACAGAAAGCGAGTTGGTGCGTGCTGCGGACCAGCAGCTCGCCAGGCACTCCGTCCGGGACGGGGTCGAGCAGTTCGTCCACCACGCACGCGGAGAAGCCTTCGCGCACGGTGCCGACGAAGCCGGGCCGCTGCTCCTCGGGCGTCGACCCGATCACGAGGTTCGTCTCCGTCGACCCGAACCCGTCGACGAGCGTGACCCCGAACCGCTCGCGGAAGGGCTGCCACGCGGACCCCGGAGTGGCCGGGGAGAGCGCGCGCCAGGCCCGGTGCGCGCGGTCGGCGGAGCCGGGCGGCTGCGCGAGCAGCATGGGCACCATCGCGCCCAGCAGATAGGCGGTGGTGGCTCCTGCCTCCGCCACCCGCTCCCAGTAGCGCGTGGCGGAGAACCGTTCGTCGATCACACAGCTCGCGCCCACGACCATCGCCTGCGTCAGGGTGGTCAGTGCGTTGGTGTGGAAGAGCGGCAGGCAGGTGTACAGCACGTCGTCGGCGGTGAGGCGGAGCGAGTCGGAGACGTTGCGGCCCCACCAGACGGCCTGCGCGTGCGGGCAGCGCACCCCGCGCGCCGCGCCCGTGGTGCCGGACGTGAACAGCACGAACGCCGTGTCGTCCGGACGCACTTGGGCCGGCGGCACGGCGGCGGCCACGCCCGGCACCGGTACGTCTCCCCCGCCCACGACCCACAACTGCCCCTGAAAACCGGCCGCTACGACACGCTCCGCCAACTCCTCGTCCGCCAACAGGAATTGCGGTTCCGCCGTACGCAGCACCTGCCTCAGCCCACTGCCCCGCAGACCGGTGTTGAGCGGGACCAGTACCGCTCCCAGCCAGGCGCAGCCAAGGACGAGATCCACGAACTCGATCCGGTTGCGCGCCATGACGGCGACGCGGTCCCCCGGCCGACAGCCGCGCTCCGCGAGCGCTCCCGCCGTCGTGGCCGCGGCCGTACGGGCCTGCGCGTACGTCCGCGTCACCTCCCCGACCCGCACGAAGGGCCGGTCGCCGAACTCCGCTGCCGCCGCCTCGATGAGACCGGGGACGGTGTCGATCACCGCAGGACTCCCGCCTCCCGGAGCTGCTGGACGCGTTGGGCCGAGAAACCGGCCACCTCTTTCAGTACGGCGTCGGTGTCGGCGCCGAGCACGGGCGCGGCCTCCCGGACCGCGCCGGGCGTGCGGGTCAGACGGATCGGGACGCCCTCGTGGAGGAACGCGCCCGCGACCGGGTGCTCCTTGCGCACATAGAAGCCGCGGACCCTCAACTGCGGGTCGTGCTCGACGAGTTCACGACCCTCCTGGACCGCCCCGGCCGGGACACCGTGGGCCTGGAGCGCCTCGGCGGCGACATCGGCGGGGAGCGTGCGGGTCCACTCCCCCAGCGCGGCGTCGACCAGGCCGGTGGCGTGTCTGCGCGCGTCGGCCGTCGAGGTCCGTTCGTCGGTGGCGAGTTCGGGGCGGCCGATGACCTCGCACAGCGCGGCCCACTCCGTGTCGTCGCGCACGCTGACGGCAAGCCAGCGGTCCGCGCCGAGGCAACGGTAGACGCCCTGCGGGCTCCAGCTCGGATGGGTGTTGCCGGCCGGTGTCACCTTCGGTCCGCCGAGGAGGCTGGTGCCCATGTGGGCTGCGATCGCCTCCAGTTGGGACAGGTCGATGTGCTGTCCGCGTCCGGTGCCGGCGCGGTGCTCCAGGGCGGCGACCGTGGCAAGGGCGGCCTGCAGTCCGGCGACGATGTCGCCGTGGCCGTAGATCACCCCGACCACGTCGTCCGGCCCCCAGCCGGTGAGCGCGGTCAGACCCCCGCTCGCGGAGACCGTGTCGGCGTACGACACCCAGCCGTTGCGCGGTCCGGTGTGGCCCATGCCCGACATGCTGACGTAGACGAGCCCGGGGTTGATCCGGCGCAACTCCTCGTAGTCCAGGCCGAGTTTACGCATGACCGTGGAGCTGAAGTTCTCCACGAGGACGTCGCTGTGGGCGATGAGTTCGCGGAGCACCTCGATGCCGTCGGCGGTGCGGGTGTCGAGGGCGATGCTGCGTTTGTTGCGGTTGACCTCGTTGAAGTAGCCGTTGGTGTTCGGGTCCGTGTGGGGGCCGCGGGAGAGATGCATGAACGGGGCGAAGCGGGTGGGGTCGGGGCGGCCCGCGGACTCGACCTTGATGACGTCGGCGCCGTGGTCGGCGAGGATCTTCGTGCAGTAGGGGCCGGCCAGGACCCAGGTCAGGTCGAGGACGCGGATGCCGTGCAGAGCGGGGTGTGCGGCGGCTTGCCGCACAAGCACAGGGCGTTCGGCGGGCGGTCCGGCGTGCAGCAGTTCCTGGTCCGCGCCCACGGCCCGGACCTCCAACTCCCGTACCCGGTGGCCTTCGGGGAACGCGAACGGGAAGCCCAGGTCGGTCCGTTCGCCCTGCGGTGTCCGTACCCGGGTGAAGAACTCGCGGGCCGTGAGCTGGGGGTTGTCGGGGAGTTCGTGGGGCAGGTCGACGGCGGCCCAGGGGAGTTTCCTGGCCTGGGCGCGCTCCGCGAACTCGGCCTTGGGCCAGGTGCCCACGAAGTCCTGGACGACCTTGAAGACGTGCTCCTGGTGCTTCTTGCGTTCGACCGGGTCCTGCCAGCGCGGTTCCGTGAGATCGGCCGCCGCGTCCTCCTCGCGCAGCCACTCCAGCAGCGCGTCCCACATGCGGGGGCTGCCGCCGAGCCCGCCGCCCAAGTAACCGTCGGCGGCCCGGAACAGGCCGTGCGGGACGAGGGGGTGGACGCGGCCGGGGCGGGGCGGCACCCGGTCCTCGTGCAGATAGGCGAGGGTGCCGGCCTCCAGGGCGGCGGCCACGCAGGCCTGTGCGGAGACGTCGATCAGCTGTCCCGGGCCGGTGCGGCGGGCGCGCAGGCCGAGCAGGGCGGCGAACGCCGCATTGACGCCCGCGAGCTGCTCCGCCTGCTGCTCGGGGAGCCGTAGCGGCGGTCCGTCCGGGTCGCCGACCTGGGCGAGCATCCCGCCGAGCGCGGCCACCACGAGGTCGGTGCCCTGCCAGTCGCTGCGCGGGCCGACCAGTCCGAAGGGGGTGACGCGGACGTGCACGAGGTCGTCGAGCCCGGCGACGAGCGCCTCCGCGCCGCCCGGACTCCCGTCGAGCAGCACATCGGCGGTGCTCAGCAGGGCGCGCAGGTCATCCGGCGAGGCGGGGACGACCGAGCGTTTGCCCGCGTGCCAGTGCACGAAGGCGTCGCCGTCGAGTTCGCGTCGCGTCCCGTCGCCTTCCGGTGGCTCGACGAGTACGACCTCGTAGCCGAGTCCGACCAGCAGTCGGCCGGCGAACCGGGTGAAGGGACTGGACAGTTCGACGACGCGCGGAGCGGCCTGGCTCACGTCTCCTCCCCGGAGAGTCAGTTGTGCTGCTGGTTCAGGAAGCCGGTGACGACGCTGTGGTAGTCGTACGGCCGTTCCTCCTGCGGGTGGTGGGAGGCCTCGCTCATCACGTGCAGGTTGCCCTTGGGGATCATGCGGGCCAGCATCAGCGGGTAGTCGGGGGTCAGGAACGCGTCCTGCATGCCCCAGACGAAGAGCGTCGGCGCGGTGATCAGGCCGAGTTCGGCGGTGAGGTCCTGCCAGTCGCCGCGCGGGTTGTCGGAGGCGCCGGCGAGGGCGGTCTCCTCGGGGTCGAGGCTCTGCTCGTAGCGCAGGGTCACGGTGCCGTCGGGGATGGCGTCCGGGTCGAACCACTCCAGGCGGGCGATGAGTTCGCGCATCTTCTGCCAGGAGGGGCCGGTGCCGCCGTAGTAGACATCGCGGGCGTTGCGGCCTCGCCGGCCGCCTTCCGGGAGCGGGGCGAGAGGGCCGTAGAAGACGGGCATGCTGCCGGTGATCACCAACGACCGTACGCGGTCGGGGTACTTGGCGGCGAGGTTGAGGGCGATGGTGCCGCCCCAGGAGTTGCAGACGAAGTCGGCGCGGTCGATGCCGAGTTCGTCGAGGAGGGCCACGGTCTTGGCCGCGTGGTAGTCCCACATCGGGCCCTCGATCACGGGCTTGGCGGACTTGCCGTACTGGAGGATGTCGACGAGCAGGCAACGACGGTCCTTCGCGAACAGGGGGGCCACCTGTCCGAAGTCCGACCAGCCGGTGCAACCGGGGCCGCCGCCGTGCAGGAAGACGGTGGGGCTGACCGTGGGGCCGCCCTCCCCCAGTTCGACGTAGTGGTATTTGACGCCGTCCGCTTCCGCGTAGGCGCCCTCCGGCGGGGGCTGGATGTCCATGAGGTCCATGTCCCGATGGTGGGACGGCGGCGATCTCCGCCCAAGCGGAACGGTCCGCTGAGCGGGCCGGATCCGTGGCGGCCGGGGGACGGTCCTCCTTAGCGTCCGCGTATCGGATGAGGACAGGAGGCAGCCCATGTTCCGGAACGCCGAACTGGAGCTGGTCGAGGAGCGGGCCCGGGCGTCACTGGGGACGTGGGAGCGGCGGTCGCTGGGGGTCGTACGGGCCGAGGACGCGGCGGAGTTCGCGCGGGCGGCCGGGGAGAGCGCGCCGCGTCTCGTCGATCCCGGCCACGCCGACTTCGCCGTGCATCCGATGTACGTGGTGAGCCTGCTGCGCGGGGCGCCGGGGGCCGACGCGTCGGAGTTCCGGCCGGACGGCATGTACCGCGACGAGGTGCCCGGCACCGACGGGCTCGGGGTCCGGCTGATGGCGGGCGGCCAGGCGGTGCGCTGGATCGCGGCGGCCCGGGCCGGCGACCGGATCGAGCTGCGGCGCGCGCTGACCGCCGTGGAGCGCAAGGGCAGTGGCGAGGGGTTCGTGCTGCTCACCGTGGAGAAGGTGTACGGCTCGGTGCGGGGGACGCTGGTCGAGGTCACGGAGAGGTTCATCGTCCGATGACGGACCGTCACATCAGCGTCGGGCAGGCCGTGTTGCCGGTCGGAATGACGCCCGACGCCATCACCTTGCTGCGGTTCGGCGCGGTCACCCGCAACGCCCATCGCATCCACTACGACACGGAGTTCGCCCGCTCGGAAGGGCTGGCGGGGCCGGTCGTCATGGCTCAGCTGCACGGCTGTCTGTTCTATCGCGCCGCCGCGCAGTTCGCGGGCGAGGGCGGGCAGGTGCGGGAGGTGGAGTGGCAGAACCGGGCGCCGGCCGGCGCGGGAGAGCGGCTGGTGGTGACCGGAACCGTGCGTGCCGTGGGCGGAGTCGACGGCGAGATCACTCTCGATCTGGTCGAGCGCTGCGGTTCCGGTGACGTGGTGTGCTGCCGGGGGCGGGCCGTGGTCGTCCTGGGGTGAGAACCGCTCCAGCGGGCAACCATGCGTCGATGACGGCTGCGAGTTCCTCGCGGTCGGTGAAGACGTGTCCGTCCATGCCCACGGCACGCGCGGCTCGTACGTTCTCCTCCCGGTCGTCGACGAAGAGGAAGTCGCCCGGGGTGGCGCGCAGGGCGACGACACAGTGCTCGAAGGCCGCCGGGTCCGGTTTCGCCGCTCCGATCTTCCCGGAGAAGGCCACGTGGTCCAGCCGGTGCAGCCAGGGCTGGGCGGCGAGGAAGGCGTCCGCGTGGTCCGAGGGGATGTTGGACAGCAGGGCGACCTCGGCGACGGCGCGGAGGGACTGGACGTAGGCGACCATCGAGTCGTCGACGCGTGACCAGCTGTCGATGTCGGTGCGGCGCAGTTCCTCGATCGTGTCGGCGTCGACGGGCCTGGACAGCCTTCGCAGTACGGCGGTCCAGTACTCGGGCGCGGACTGGTGACCGGCGTCGTAGGGCGGGCGGCAGGACCAGTAGGCGGTGGTGAAGGCGTCGGTCGGGGTGTGACAGCGGGCGGCCATCCGCCGCAGGGCGCCCGGGCGTTGGTGGTGGGCGATGACTCCGAAGAGGTCGAAGAGCACGATGCTCCGGTCGGTGGGCATGGCGAGGGTTCCTCCGGGTTCCGGGGGCCTGTGCGGCACGGAGTGAGCCGTGCCGCACAGGCGGTCAGGGGCCGCTGTGTGCCGGCTCGGGCGTGCGGTCGGATCCGGTGCGCAGGATTCCGGCGGCCACCGCGGTGACCGCGCACAGCAGGATCAGCAGCACGAAGGCGTGGTTCAGGGCGACGAGGTGGGTCAGCCAGCCGATGACGGCGGGGCCCGCGAGCATGCCGACGTAGCCGAGCCCGGCGACGCGGGAGACATTGGCCCCGGCGGCGGAGGGGTCGGCGTGCCCGGCCGCGCTGAACAGCTGCGGGACACAGCCGGACAGCCCCAGACCGAACAGCGCCCACCCCACGAACGCCGCCCAGATCCACGGGGAGACGGTCACGATCGTGATGCCTACGGCGGCCGTCGTCGCGCCGTACCGCAGGATCGCCATGGACCCGAACCGGGCGACGAGGCGGTCGGCGAGGAGTCGGCCGACGGTCATGGTCGCCGCGAAGGTGCCGTACGCGAAGGCGGCGGTGCTGGCGGGTGCGTCGAGGACGTCCTTCAGGTGCAGCGCGCTCCAGTCGTTGGCCGCTCCCTCGCACAGCATGACCATCAGGGCCAGGGCGGCGAGGATCCAGATGCGTCGGGCGGTGCCACGCCGCTCGGAAACCCGGACCTCCGCCTTGGCGGCGATCGGCGCGGTCGGCAGCAGGGCGCGTGCCGATATGAGGGCGGTCGCGATACCCAGAACTCCCATAGCAGCCATGCCCGTTGCCGGGCTCAGACCTGCGCTCGCCGTGGCCGCTCCGACGAGTGCGGCGAGGACGCCGCCGACCGAGAACGTGGCGTGGAAGGCCGACATGACGGGCCTGCCGTACGCCTTCTCCACGTGCACGGCGTGCGCGTTCATGCTCACGTCCAGGCAGCCGTTGCAGAATCCGAAGACCAGCAGGGCACCGGCCAGCGTCCACGGGTCCCGGGCCAGGCCGGGCAGTACCAGGGCCGCGCTGCACAGCGCACCGGTGGCGGGGACGACGACGCGCGCCCCGAGCCGGTCGGTCAGCGGCCCCGCCACCTGCATGCCGATGAAGGCTCCGAGGCCGAGCAGCACCAGCAGTCCCCCGAGCGTCGCGTGCGTGATGCCCACGCGCTCCTCGACGGCGGGGATGTTCACCACCCAGGTGCCCATCAGCGTCCCGCACAGACTGAAGTAGACGAAGGTCGCGATGCGGGCGCCTCGAAGCGAATCATTCATGAGATCCACCGTAACGAACACTATTAGCGATTGAATATTGGCGTTTCGCACACATTGAATGTTCGTTTCGGCTGGTGTTCAATCGCCTCATGAGCAACGCAGACCGGCACGGGACGATCGCGCAGGCCGTCAGGGAGACGGGCCGGATCACCGTTCAGGAACTCGTCGAGCTGACCGGCGCCTCCGAGATGACCATCCGGCGCGACCTCGACGCGCTGGCCGCGCAGGGCGTCCTCGAACGCGTCCGGGGCGGGGCGCGCACCCTGCTGCTCCGGGGCGAGGAGCCGCCGTTCGCGCTGCGGGCGCACGAGTCCGTCGAGGCCAAGCGGCGGATCGCGGCCGAGGTGTCCTCCCTGATCGCCGACGGCGAGACCGTCCTCCTCGACAGCGGCACCACCTGCCTGGAGGTCGCCCACCTGCTGCGCCGCCGGCCGGTCACCGTGATGCCCCTGTCCTTGCAGGCCGTCCACGTCCTCGGCGAGAGCCCGGGCCCAGCCACCCTGATGGTGCCGGGCGGGCAGCCCCGGGCCGCCGAGGGAGCGCTCACCGGCCCCCTCACCCTCGCGTCCCTGGCAGCCCTGCGCTTCGACACCGCCGTCATGGGCTGCTGCGGGCTGAGCGCGGCCGAGGGGCTGACCGCCTACGACCTCGACGACGCGGCCGTGAAGAAGGCGGGCATCGCCTCCTCGCGCCGCATCGTCGTCGCCGCCGACGGCGGCAAGCTCGGCCACACCGCGTTCGCCCACGTCGGCCCCACCACCCTGCTGCACACCCTCGTCACCGACACCACCGCGCCCGATGACGAGGTGACGGCGCTCGAAGGCGCGGGTGTCGTCGTCAAGGTCGTGTGACGGGACTGCCCCGAGGCGCGGGTCGCCTCAGTCCAGTTCGAGAACGACCTTTCCCACCGCCTCCCCGCTCCGCAGCCGCTCGGCGGCCTCCGCGAACCCGTCCAGTCCATGGCGTTCGATCTCCAGGGTCAGCGCCCCCGTCCGCAGATCCGCCAGCAGCGCCTCCGCGTCCGCCGCGACCTCCTTGCCCCGGGTCATCAGGTTCACCGGCAGCAGGGACACGTCCGCCAGCAGGAAGTCCGCGAGGTCGACGGTGAATTCGCGTCCGGCCGTATAACCGACGAGTGCCACGCGCCCGCGCGGGCGGACCAGCGGGAGGGCGTCGCGGAGCACCGGGCCGCCGACCGTGTCGATGACGACGTCGACCGGGCCGCCCACCGCCTCCGCGGACAGGTCGGTGGCCAGCAGGGACTTGGCGGGCGCGGGGACATGGGCGAGCTTGGCCGGACGTCCGACCACTCCGATGACCTCGGCCCCGGCCCGCGCGGCGACCTGCACGGTCAGCGCCCCGACCGCGCCCGCCGCGCCGGTCACGAGCACCCGTTCCCCGGGCTGTACCTGCGCGACCGCGTGCACGGCCGCCCACGCCGTGCCCGCCGGCGAGAACCAACTGCACGCCAGGGCGGGGTCCGTACCTTCCGCCACGACCTCCACCGCGGCGTCCGGAACCAGTGCGTGCTCCGCCCAGCAGCCGTCGCGGCGCAGGCCGAGGCCCTTGCCGCCGAGCCGGACGAGGGTGCCCTCGGGGTGGCTGTCGGAGGCGAGGACGACCCCGCATCCGGTGGTGCCCGGTACGGCGGGCAGATCGGGCAGGATCCCGAACTTGCCGTCCACGACGTTGAGATCGAGGTGCCCCACCTGGGCCGCCCGCATCCGTACGAGGGTGTGGCCGGGGCGCGGCTCCGGCACCGGGCGCTCCACCAGGCGGGGCAGCGAGCCGAAGCTCTCCAGGACCAGGGCGCGGGACAGGGCGGTCGTCACAAGCTCACTCCATATCGACGCGGGACGCGACGCCCCGCGGGGCGCGGCCGGATCCGGTGCGGCCCGGCGATCCACGCACGGTAGAACGGCGGGCCGCCCCGGCGCGGCGACGAGGGTCCGCTGAACGGGACGTGACGGCACGGTCTGCTCAGTGGACCGGGTCCCTTGGGCGGATCCGGCCGTCCGCCGCATGCTCGGCTCACAGCTCACCCGGCAGCAGGAGGACGCCCACGATGACGGTCGACGACACTCCCGACACTCAGCCACCGGTCCGGAGCCGCCGCAGACCAGCAGGTGAGCCCGGCCGCCAGGACTGGAAGTCGTGGCCCCACTACGACGCGGCGGGCGCGGGCTTCCGCGGCTACTGGTACCCGGTCACCTGGTCCAGTCAGATCACCGGCGATCCGCTCCCGTTCACGATCTGCGGCGAGAAGATCACCCTGATCCGCGACAACGGCACGGCGTACGCGCTGCACAACCGCTGCCCGCACCGTGGTGTCCCGCTCTCCGAGGGCAATCAGCAGTTCCCGGGTACGGTCAGTTGCCCGTACCACGGCTGGACCTTCGACCTGCCCACCGGCAAGCTCGCCGCGGTCATCACCGATGGTCCCGGCTGCCGGCTGACCGGCAAGGTCTCGGTGCGGACGTACCCGGTCGAGGAGCGGCTCGGCATGGTGTGGGTGTACATCCCCCTCGCCGACGAGGAACCGCACTCCATCGACTCGCAGCTGCCCGAGGAACTGGTCTCCAACGCCTTCGTGATGGGCGGCCGGATCGACCCGCGCAGCGGCAACTGGCGTTTCGCCTGCGAGAACGGCTTCGACGAGGGACACGCCAAATACCTGCACCGCACGGCACTTTGGCGCCTGTTCAAGCCGATGCCGACCTGGAACATCACCCGGATCGTGCCCAAGGGCCGCTGGATCTTCCGGGTCCAGGACGAGGTGTACTGGGAGGCGGACTTCCCCGGCGTCGGGCGCTGGACCAACAAGCGCTGGTGGAAGGCCCAGCCGCCGAAGGAGACCTTCAACATCGGCAACACGGGCAAGCCCGACAAGGTGAACGAGACGATCGAGGCCCAGGAGTTCCCCGGCTTCGCGTCCCTGTCGATGCCGGGCGTGCTGCGCATCGCGTACCCGAACTTCATCCACTACGAGTTCTACGTCCCCGTCGACGAGGACAACCACCGCTATGTCGGCGTGATGGTCAACTTCACCGAGGGCTGGGAAACCCTGCGTTTCTACGCCAAGTACCTCGGTGCGATCCGCTGGTTGTTCCACGGCCAGTTCTCCGGCCAGGACGCCTGGATGGTCGACATCACCGACGCTCCCCCGGAGAAGCTCTACCGCCCCGACATCTCGCTGACCGCCTGGCGGAACCTCAGCGAGGAGGAGTACGGCAAGAAGCTCGCCGGTACGGGCACCGAAGAGAAGGAAGCCTGACCATGGGCCGCACACTGCTCACCCTGCTCGTCGGAGTGGGAATCGCGATCGGGCTCCCGCTCGCGAAGAAGCGCTTCGAGCGTACGACGATGACTCAGGTACACAGGATCAACCAGTGAGCGCCGCGGGCGAGTTGGCCGGTCTGGACGACAGGCGGGCCGCCTGGACCGCCGACGCCTGGCGGCATGTCACCGCCGACCGGCTGCGCGACCTGATCACCGGGCTCGTCGACGTCCCGTCCCCGACCGGCGACGAGGGCCCGCTCGCCGCGCACATCGCCGACACCCTCACGACGGCCGGCTGTCCGGCCCGGGTCCAGCCGCTGGACGACCGGCAGGCCAACGCCTGGGCCCGGCTCTCCGGCGACGGCACGGGCCCCGACCTGATGCTCTACGCGCCGATCGACACCCTGACGGTCGGCGAGGAGAGCGAGGATCTCCCGTGGATCGGGACGGAGTTGCGCGACGACATGCGTCCGCGCGCCACCGTCCACGACGATCTCGTCGTCGGCCTCGGCGCCTCCAACCCGAAGGGCCACGCGGCCTGCGTGATGATGGCCGCCGAGGCGATCGCGCTGGCCGGCGTCCCCCTCACCGGCGACCTGGTCGCGGCCTTCGGCGCCGGCGGCATGCCCACCAACGCGCGACCGGGCGGCAGCCGCCTCAACACCGGCCAGGGCGTGGGCTGTTCGTTCCTCCTGGAGCAGGGCGTGTGGACGGACTACGCGCTCATCGCCAAGCCCGGCTGGACGGTCTCCTGGGACGAGGTCGGCCTCGTCTGGTTCAAGGTGACGGTCCACGGCACGCACACCTACGTCGGCTCCCGCCACCGCCTCCCCTACGACAACGCCGTCGCGCGCGCCGGTGAGGTGACCCGGCATCTGGAGGAGTGGTTCGTCGAGTACGCCGAACGGCACACCTCCGGCACGGTCGCACCGCAGGGCATCGTCTCCTCGATACAGGGGGGTTGGCCCCGGATGGCGGCGGTGACACCGGCCTCCTGCACCCTCATGGTGGACCTGCGGATCGGCCCGGACACGACGCCGATGCGGGCCAAGCGGGAGTTCATGGCGGCCATCGGCGCCCTGCGCGACAAGAACATCGACGTCGGCGCCGAGATGGTGCTGGCCGTCCCCGGCACCAGCACCGACCCGGAGAGCTGGATCTGCCGCAGTGCGACGGCGAGTTGGGCCGCCTTCGAGGGGCGCGAGCACGAGGTGATCCGGGGCAACAGCGGTGCCACCGACGCCAACATCCTGCGCGGGCGCGGCATCCCGACCGTACGGGTCGGCATGCCGAAGGTCACCGACTCCCTCTTCGACATCGACTTCGCGCGGGGCATGAACACGGTCTCCGTACGGGCCATGGAGAAGCTGACGCGCCATCTGATCCGTACGGCGGTCGACACGGTGACCCGGTCCCGCGCCGAGGTGGAAGGAAGAGCGGCATGACGGAGATCGTCCTGGGCGTGGGTGCCTCGCACAGCACGCTGATGAACACCCACTGGGAGGAGACCTTCCACAAGGACCGGGCGGAGCGGTTCCGCGACGCGCTGTCCGAGGCCCGGGAGGCGCTGCTCGCGGCCCGCCCCGACACGGTGATCCTGGTGGGTTCCAATCACTTCCGCGGCTTCTGGCTCGACCTGATCCCCAGCTTCACGATCGGCGTCGGCGAGTGCATCGCGAGCGGCGAGTCCGGCACTCCCGAGGGCCCGCAGCCGGTCGACGTCCCGTTGGCCCGGCATCTGGCCGACTCCCTTGTGGAGAGCGGCGGTTTCGACCCGGCGTTCTCGGCCAGGCTGCAGATCGACCACGGTCAGTCGCACGCCATCCAGTACCTCTTCGAGGGCCTGGACGTGGAGATCGTGCCGATCGTCGTGAACGTCTTCGCCCCGCCGCTGCCCACCCTCACCCGCTGCGAGGAACTGGGCCGCGCGATCCGGGAGGCCGTCCTCTCCTTCCCCGGCGACCGGCGGGTCGCGGTGGTCGGCTCGGGCGGGCTCTCGCACCGGCTGCCCTGGCCGGACTGGCGCGAACCGCACGGCGACGACGAGGAGTTCATGGTCGGCGCCTGGCTGAATGGCCGGGAGAACTGGCAGGACTACGACGTCCGGCGCCGCGAGATCATCCGCGCCGCCGAGGCCGCGCTCAACCCGGACTTCGACGACGAGTTCCTGTCCCTCGTCGAGCGGGGCGAGGTCGGCCGCATCACCGCATACAGCACCGAGGAGTTGGAGAAGGTCGCCGGCAACGGGGCGCAGGAGCTGCGCACCTGGCTGCTGATGTCGGCCGTGCTCGACCACGTGCCCGGCCGCCGGCTGGCGTACGAACCGATGCCCGAGTGGCTCACCGGGATGGGCGTAGCCGTCCTCGACCCCCAACAGGCCCCCACCGAAAGGCAGTAAGGCAGTCATGAGCATCTGGACCGAACTCTCGGGCATCGACTACCGGCACGCGTACGTCGAGACCGGCGATGTCACCACCCGCGCCCTCCAGGCCGGCCCCGAGGACGGCGAGCACGTCGTGTTCCTGCACGGCACGACGGGCCACCTGGAGGCCTTCGTCCGCAACATCCCGGCGCACGCCGAGGCCGGCTACCGCTGCCACGCCATCGACATGCTGGGCCACGGCTACACCGGCAAGCCGGACCGCCCGGGCGAGATCCCCGCGTACGTCGACCACCTGATGGCCTACCTCGACGCGGTGGGCGCCGAGCGCGCGCACCTGGTCGGCGAGTCGCTGGGCGGCTGGGTCGGATCGTGGGCCGCGAGCGAGCACCCGGACCGGGTCGCCTCCCTCCAGCTCCTGTGCATGGGCGGCACGAAGATCAACCCGGCGGTGATGGAACGGCTGAAGACCTCCACCCGCGCCGCGGCCATGGAACCGGAGATCTCCTACACCCGCGACCGGCTGGCCCTGCTGTGGGCCCAGTGGGACGAGGACCTGGGCGCGGAGCTGACCCAGGTGCGCTACGAGATCTACCACCACCCCGACTTCCAGCGGAACCTGCACAACCTGCTCGCCCTCCAGGAGGTCGAGGCCCGTGAGCGGAACCTGCTGCGCCCCGACCGCATGGCGCGGATCAAGGCCCCGACGCTGGTGGTGTGGGGCAACAAGAACCCGCTCGGGGACGTTCCGGAGGCCGAGGCGATCGCCGCCGCGATTCCGGGAGCGAGGCTTGAGGTCTTCACGGAATGCGGACATTGGCCGCAACATGAGAAGGCTTCACTGTACAACCCGCTGAGTCTCGCGTTCCTCGCCGAGTCGTCGTCCAGTCACTGAACGTGAGATTCCAGCCGTAACCCCTGATCGTGAGGTGTCTGCCATGACCGTCGTCCCGATCGCCCGCGCCGTGGCCCCCGCTCCCCCGCCTCCCGCGACCGGACCGTCCCTGGGACCCGACTCGATGAACTCCGTCCTCGGCAAGGTGCGACCCATCCTGGAGGCGTTCACCGTCGACGACGAGTCGCTCTCCCTGGCGGATCTCGTGCGCCGTACGGGCGTCGCGAAGGCCACCGTGCACCGGCTCTGCCAGGAGCTGGTGGTGTGGGGGCTGCTGGAGCGGGCGGGGTGCGACTACCGGCTCGGGCTCAGGCTCTTCGAGATCGGGCAGCGGGTACACCGGCAGCGGATCCTGCGCGAGGTGGCGCAGCCGTACATGGAGGATCTGCTGCTGGCCACCCAGGAGACGATCCACTTCGCGATCCACGACGGCCTGGACGTCGTCTATCTGGAGAAGATCCTGCCGCACCGGGGCCTGAGCGAGGAGTCCCGGGTGGCGGGGCGGCTGCCGCTCTACTGCACGGCCACCGGGAAGGCGATCCTGGCCTTCTCCCCCGCCGCCCTGTTCGGTGAGGTGGTCAGGAACGGGCTGAAACCGTTCACCCGGCACACGATCACCTCGCCGGGGCGGCTGCGCGCCCAGGTGGAGCGGATCCGGGAGGAGCGTCTCGCGACCGAGGCGGAGGAGGTCAGGCTCGGCTACATGAGCATGGCCGTGCCGGTCTTCGGGCGGCAGAACACGCTCGCCGGCGCCCTGTCGATCACCGCGCCGACCTATCGGGTGGACGCCGCCGCGCACGCGAGCGCGCTGCGCACCGCGGGGCTCGGCATCGGCCGGGCGCTGCGGTCGGCCCTGTGAGCGCCCTGGACGAGGTGCTGTCCCGGGCCCGGAGTCTGGTCGGCCGCTGGGAGGACGAGGACTGCGGCACGGTGACCGTCAAGGACTTCTGCCGGTACGCCGCCGCGCTCAACGACGCCGACTACATCCGCCGGGCGCGGGAACAGGACGCGGCGGGCGCTCCCGTGGAGGCTCCCGCGCTGTTCCTCGCGGCCACCATGAGCTGGGAGGACGGCCCGCCCGAAGGGGAGTTGCGGCCCGACGGGCTCGCCGCCCGGGAGTCGCCGTGCACCGAGGGCCTGCCGGTCCGCCAGGTGCACGGCGGGCAGAGCGTCCGACTGCTGCGGGCCCCGGTCGCGGGCAGCCGGGTCACCGCTTCCCGCGCGGTCACCTCCGCCGAGCGCAAGGAGGGCCGCTCCGGCCCGTTCGTCCTGCTGGGCCTCACCACCCGCTTCACGACGGCGGACGGCACCGAACTGACCGCCGTGGACGAGACGATCGTCGTCCAGGAGGCCCTCGATCCCGCTGGAGCGGTATGAACACGCCGGTCGCCGGGGACAGTTGCCCGCCGCAGCGGTACACGCACAGCACGGTGCAGCTCTTCCGCTTCAGCGCCGTGTCGTGGAACTCGCACCGCATCCACTACGACTCCGCCTTCGCCGCCTCGGAGGGCTTCGAGGACGTGGTCGTCCAGTCCACCCTGCACGGCGAGACCCTCACCCGGTACGCGTTGGCGTGGGCCGGCCCGAACTCCCGTCTGGAGACGGTGAGCTGGCGCAACCGTACGACCGCCGTGGCCGGTGAACCCCTCACCTGGACCGCGACCGTGCGCGCGGTGGAGGGCGCCCGGGTGTCCCTGGACGTGGCCGTCGTCAAGGCCGACGGCACCCCCTGCGTGACCGGAAGCGTCGAACTCGCCCTGGTCTGAGGGGGGGCGTCCCGGCAGCCGGACCGGTTCCGTTGGGCGCGGAGCGGTCCGTTCCTACGCTCCTGAACCATGAGCGTTCACCTTGCCGAGCCGGTCGAGACACCGGTGGTCGAGACCGACATCCTGATCATCGGCGCCGGCCCTTCCGGCCTCTACGGCGCCTACTACGCGGGCTTCCGCGGACTGCGCGTCACGGTCATGGACGTACTGCCGCAGTGCGGCGGCCAGATCAGCGCCATGTACCCGGAGAAGCCCATCTTCGACATCGCCGGGTTCCCCTCGGTGCGCGGTCGCGACCTGGTCGACAGCCTCGTCGCGCAGGCCGCGCCGTACGACGTCCGCTACCTCCTGGGAGAGCGGGCCGAGGAGCTGGCCCACGACGGCGACGGTCGCCCCCTCGTCCGCACCGACCGGGGAACCGTCGTACGGGCGGGGGCGGTTGTGATCACGGGCGGGGTGGGGACGTTCACGCCCAGGCCGCTGCCTGCGGGGGAGGGCTATCTCGGGCGCGGGCAGGTGTACTTCGTGCCCAACCCGGCCGACCACACCGACCACGACGTGGTCGTCGTCGGCGGCGGCGACAGCGCCTTCGACTGGGCGGCGCTGCTCGCCCCGATCGCCCGGTCCGTCACCCTCGTCCACCGCAACGCCCGCTTCCGGGCGCACGCGGCGAGCGTGGAGAAGGTGCGCGCCCTCGGCATCGAGATCGTCACCGACTCCGAAGTGAGCGCAATACACGGCGAGTCGGGGGTCGAACGGGTCGAGGTGCGCCACCGCGTCGAGAAGACGACCCGGGTGCTGCCCGCCCGGACCGTCGTCGCCGCCCTCGGTTTCCTCGCCGACCTGGGGCCGCTGGGGACCTGGGGGCTGGAGCTCCAGGCCCGCCGGATCGCCGTCGACACCCGCATGGCCACCAACCTCCCCCGCGTGTTCGCCGCCGGCGACATCACCGACTACCCGGGCAAGGTCCGGCTGATCTCGGTGGGCTTCGGCGAGGCCGCCACCGCCGTGAACAACGCGGCCACCGTCATCGACCCGGAGGCAGCGCTGTTCCCCGGGCATTCCACCGAGAAGGAGAGCTAGTCATGGCCTACGTCATCGGATCGGCCTGCGTCGACATCATGGACCGGTCCTGCATGGAGGAGTGCCCGGTCGACTGCATCTACGAGGGTGAGCGCAAGCTCTACATCAACCCCGTGGAGTGCATCGACTGCGGCGCCTGCGAGACGGCCTGCCCCGAGCAGGCGATCACCGTCGACCGGCTCGCCGACCCGGAGCACCGGGCCGACAACCGCCGCTTCTTCGAGGACTCCTTGTCCGGCCGTACGGCCCCGCTGGGCAACCCCGGCGGGGCGACCGCCCTGGGTCCGGTGGGCGCCGACACGGCGTTCGTGAGCGGTCTGTGAGCCGGCGCGGGTGGCGCAAATCTGCGCTTCCAGGGGTGGCGCATTCCTGCGCGTCCCGCGTGAATTCCAAGCGAATGCTGCACCGCAACACGGCTACACCACAGCCGACCCACACTCCTCCTTACCAGTCCCCCGGAGAGGAGTGAACACGGTCCCATGACGGAGCGAACAGTCCTGGCGGGAATGACGTTGGTCGACGGCACAGGAGGTGCCGCACGGACCGACATGGCCGTGGTGATCGACGGTGCCGTGATCACCGAGGTGGGTGCCGCGGAAACGGTGGCGACGCACCCGGCGGACACGGTGTACGACCTGCGGGGGATGACCCTGCTGCCCGGACTCATCGACTGCCATGTGCATCTGCGGTCCAACGCGGGCACCCGGCCGCAGGACGTGCAGCTGTGGAACATGCTGACCTCGACCGAGGAACAGACCCTGCACGCCGCGGCCAACGCCCGTGAGGCGCTGCGGTCGGGTTTCACCACGGTCCGGGACACCGCGGGCTCGCTGCCCGAGGTGGCCGTCAAGCACGTGATGGACGAGCACGTCCTCGACGGGGCACGGGTCGTCGCCTCGGGGCTCGTGGGCATGACGGCGGGGCACGGCGACATGTTCTGCCCGGCCACGCTCGACGAGAAGCGGATGTGGCCGCCGGCGGACGGAGCCGACGAGTGCCGCAAGCGGGTCCGGCAGTACGCCCGGATGGGCGTGGACCTGATCAAGATCTGCACCAGCGGGGGCACGCTCTCCGTCGGCGACAAGACCGGGTGGCGCAACTACACGGACGCCGAGATCGACGCGATCGTCGACGAGGCGCACGCCCTGGACCTGAGGGTGGCGGCCCACGCGCACACACGGGCGGGGATCACGGCGGCGTTGGTCGCCGGGGTGGACACCCTGGAGCACGGCTCCGACCTCGACGAGGACCTCGTGGAGCTGATGCTCGGACAGGGCACGTTCCTGTGCCCGACCCTGTCGATCAGCGAGTTCATGACGGAGCACGGGTCCGAACGCGGTCTGGTCGCCGAGCAGTTGGACAAGGCGGAGGCACTGCGTGAGCGCCGGCTGGAGTCGGTACGCCGGGCCCATCGGGCCGGAGTGCGGATCATCTCGGGCAGCGACTCCTCCAACACGATGCGTTTCGGGAACCACGCCCGCGAACTGGAGCTGCTGCACGAGCAGATCGGCATGACTCCGGCCGAGGTCCTGGTCGCGGCGACCTCCGCCGCCGCCGAGGCCCTCGGGCTCGGTGCCAGGACGGGGACGGTCGCGCCCGGCAGGTGGGCGGACCTGCTGCTGGTGGACGGCGACCCGCTCGCCGACCTGAGTGTGCTCGCCGACCGGCGGCGGCTGCGCGCGGTGTTCCGCGAGGGCCGGGCGTTCGACCCGAACGCGGCCGGGGCCGTGCCCGGCGCGCTGGCCGCGCGACACCGCACTTCCGATCCGGACCGCCGGACGACTGCCCGGGCGTCGGCACCCGCCGTCGCGATCTAGGAGAGATCCAGTGCTGCGCTACCTCTCGATCCGTCTGGTCCGCTCGCTCGCGGTGGTCCTCTGTCTCAGCGCCATCGTGTTCGCCCTGGCGCATCTGGTCCCCGGTGACCCGGCGGCCCTGATCGCCGGCGAGAACTCGACTCCCCAGCTGCGCGCCCAGATCACCCATCAACTGGGGCTCGACCAGCCCGTGTGGTCGCAGTACCTGGGCTGGATCGGGCACGCCGTGCGGGGTGACCTCGGTTCGTCCCTGCTGGACGGGCAGAGCGTCGGCGCACAGGTCGCCGCCCGTCTCCCGGTGAGCCTGGAACTCGCCGTCTACGCGGCGGTGATCGCGGTCCTGTGGGGCATTCCGGCGGGCATCTGGTCGGCCATGTACCAGGGACGCGCGAGGGACCGGGTGGTCAACAGCGCCGCGTTCCTCGGCCTCGCCGTCCCGCCGTTCGTGGTCGGCACGGTCATGGTCCTGCTGTTCAGCACGCTGGCACCGGCCTGGCCGCTGTTCTCCTTCGTGCCGTTCTCGCAGGATCCGCTGCTCAACCTCCAGGTGCTCCTCCTCCCCGCGGTCGCCCTGGGCATCCCGTTCGGCGCGACCCTCTGCCGCTACATGCGGGCCGCCGTCCTCGACGTCGAGGGCCAGGACTTCATGCGGACGGCGGCGGCGAAGGGCGCCGGGCGACGGCGGCTGATGCTGCGGCACGCGCTGCGCAACGCGCTGGTGCCGGTGGTCACCGCCGGCGGGCTCCAGCTCGGGGTACTGGTCGGCGGCACCGTGATCATCGAGCAGGTCTTCGCGCTCCCCGGTCTCGGTTCGCTGATCGTCAACTCCATCACCCAGCACGACTTCACGGTGATCCAGGGCGCGATCCTCGCCCTCGGTGCCTCCTACGTGCTGATCAACCTGGTGACCGACCTGGTCTATCCCCTCATCGACCCCCGAATCCGGACGACAGGAGCACGCCGTGACGGTTGAATCCACCGCGCCCGCCGTCACCGTCCCCGCGGCACGCCGGCGCAGGCCGCGCCTCGGCTGGAACGCGACGCTGACCACGGGTGTCTGCGTCCTCGGCGGGATGGTGCTGCTGTCCCTGGCCATCGGTGTCTTCGGCCGCTACGCGGCGACGGACGTCAGCGACTCACTGCTCACCGGCCCCTCGGGCAGCCACTGGCTGGGCACCGACAACCTCGGCCGTGACCTGTTCACCCGGACCTTCGGCGCGGCCCGGCAGTCCCTGCTGGTGGCCTTCGGCGCGACCACGCTCGCCGCGCTCATCGGCATCCCCATCGGGCTCGTCGCCGGCTACAACGCCCGCCGGCTGGACGCGGTCCTGATGGCGGCGATGGACACCGCGATGTCCATTCCCTCCGTGCTGCTGGCACTTGTGCTGGTGTCGGTCTTCACCCCGGGCATGTGGGTCCTCATCGCGGGCATGGGCCTGATCTTCGTCCCGTACTTCGCGCGGATCGTGCGGGCCCCGGCGCTCACCGTCCGCGAGCGGGACTTCGTCTCGGCCGCCCGGATCGCCGGAGTGCCGACTCCGGTGATCATCGTTCGGCATGTGCTGCCGAACGTGCTGTCGTCCGCGCTCGTGCAGTACGCGAACACGGCGGCGACCTGCGTTCTCGTCGAGGCGTCCCTGAGTTATCTGGGCCTCGGCATCCAGCCACCGACGCCCAGTTGGGGCCGGATGATCTTCGAGGGCCAGCGCTACATGAAGGACGCGCCGCTGCTGGTGATCGTCCCCGGCGTCACCCTGGCCGTCGCCACCGCGGCCTTCGGTCTGATCTCCGACGGCCTGCAGGAACAGCTCAACCCGCGCGGCAAGCGCCGTACGCCCTGAACGGGCGCCCGCACCACGTCACTTCACCCTCACGTTCTTGAGAAACAGGCGGTCATGATGACGAACCACACCTTCACGCGCAGAGGCGCGCTGGCACTCGGCGGCAGCACATTCGCCGGCCTGTTCCTGGCGGCCTGCGGCGGTACGGCCACCACGGCCGGCAGCACCTCCGGGAAGCCGGTCGAGGGAGGAACCCTGACCATCGGGCTCGACGGGGAGCCCACGGTCGGCTTCGACCCGCAGGTGGCCCAGGCGTTCTTCGACCAGCAGATCGTCGCGCAGTTCTACGAGGGTCTGCTGAGCCTGGACAACAAGGGGCAGATCAAGCCCGGTCTTGCCAAGAGTTACAAGCAACTGGACGCCACCACCCACCAGTTCACGCTCCGCGACGGGGTGACCTTCCACGACGGCACCAAGCTCACCACCGACGACGTGATCTTCAGCCTGGAGCGGCTGATGGACCCGGCGATCAAGTCGCCGTACACCCAGCAGTACCGGATCAAGACGGTCACCGCCGTGGACGCCAGTACCGTCGAGGTCAAGCTCAGCGCGCCGCAGCCGTCGCTGTACAACTTCCTGGCCCGGCCGTGGAGCGGGGCCATCATGAGCAAGAAGTGGACGACGGCCCAGAGCGCGAACCAGCTCAAGCAGTCGGAGAACGGCACCGGACCCTTCTCGCTGAAGAAGTGGTCGAAGGGCATCTCCATCACGCTCTCCGGCTACAAGGGCTACTGGGACAAGCCGAAGCCGTATCTCGACACGGTGATCTACCGGCTCATCCCCGACGAGACCTCCCGGGTGGCCTCGCTGCGCTCCAACTCGGTGCAGCTGCTGTCCTTCCGCGATCTGCGCATGGTGAGCGACGTCAAGAGCACCAGCGGTGTCACCGAGGCGAACGGGCCCCTCGTCTCCAGTGTCTGGCTCAACATGAACACCCTCAGCGGGCCGCTCGCCGACAAGCGGGTGCGGCAGGCGTTCAACCTCGCCATCGACCGCGATACCCTCATCAAGACGCTGGGCAGCGGCTCCGCGAGCTTCGGCTACGTCATCCCGCCGCAGGACCCGTACGGCATCACGCCGACCACCGCCGACCCGATGTACCAGCACAACCAGGCGAAGGCCGTGGCCCTGCTCAAGGCCGCGGGCAAGAGCAGTGTCAGCATCGAACTGACCGCCCCGAGCGACTCCGCCTACGGTCCCGACATCTCCGCCCTGGAGCTGATGAAGGCGCAGCTGTCCAAGGTCGGCATCACCCTCAACCTCAAGCTCGTACCGTTCGCGAGCCTCGTGCCCAAGGTCCTGGGCGGCGACTACACCGACATGATCATGCTGACCAGCGTGCTGAACGCCGACCCGGCCCAGTACCTCGACCTGTGGTTCGCCAAGGGCAGCCCGGCGACCAAGGTCAAGGACCAGCACCTGTGGGACCTGATGGCCGCCGCGAAGAGCGAGCAGGACAACGCCAAGCGGGTCACGCTCTACCACCAGCTCGCCCAGTACATCGCCGACGAGGCCTATCTGCTGGTGCCCTACGCCAAGGCGGTGCGCGGCGAGGCCTGGAGCGACCGGCTGCACGGCTACCAGCCGGACGCGACGGCGACCCGCCTCAACCTCAAGAACGCCTGGCTGACGTCGTGAAGGCGGACACCCTGACTCCCGCTCGGGCCGGTGCCGGAAAGGACGGCACCGACCCGGTCCTCGACGTCTCGGGACTGCGTATCGGCTTCGGCGGCTCGGACGTCGTCTCCGGTGTGGATCTCCGGGTCGAACAGGGCGAAGTGGTGGGCCTGATCGGCGAGAGCGGCTGCGGCAAGTCCAGCGTCGCGCTCGCCGCCATGGGGCTCCTGGGCCGGGGCGCCGACGTCCGGGCCGACCGGCTGGTGGCCTGTGGTACGGATCTGCTGGGCAGCGGCGACGCGGAGCTGGAGAGTCTGCGCGGCGACCGGGTCGCGATGGTGTTCCAGGAGCCGATGACCTCGCTGAACCCGTGCATGCGGGTCGGCACGCAGGTCGCCGAGGTGCTGCGGATCCACGGCAAGGCCGGCCGGAAGGAGGCGCAGGAGCGGGCGGTGGACCTGCTGCGGCTGGTGGAGATCCCCTCCCCCGAGCGCAGGGCCCGGCAGTTCCCGCACGAGCTGTCCGGCGGTATGCGGCAGCGCGTGGTCATCGCCATCGCGATGGCGGGCAATCCGCGACTGCTGCTGGCCGACGAACCGACGACCGCCCTGGACGTCACCGTGCAGGCGGAGATCCTGCGCCTGCTGCGCACGCTCCAACAGGAGCACGGCATGGGCATGTTGCTCATCTCGCACGACCTCGGTGTCATCACGGCCATGTGCAGCCGGGTGCAGGTGATGTACGCCGGACAGGCGGTGGAGTCCGGCACCGTCGACCAGGTGCTGAACGCGCCCCGGCATCCCTACACCCGGGCGCTGCTCGCGGCGGTACCCAGGATGCGGGAGGGCGAGGGCACCCCGCTGACCGCGATCCGCGGCCAACTCACGGACGACGCCCGCCGGTTGCCCGGCTGCCGCTTCGCGCCGCGCTGCCCGCTGGCCGCCGACGCCTGTGCCGCGCCCCAGCCCTTGCGGCCCGTCGGCGACGGATGGGTGTCGCGCTGCTGGCGTGACCTGGACGACGCCCCGACCGCAGCCGGAGGAAACGATGACTGAGACGCAGCCCGACCGGACCGGGAGCGAGCCGCTGCTCGAACTCTCCGGCATCGGGCACGAGTTCGGCGGTCGCCCGGGCCGTTCCGGTGTCCGCGCGGTCGACGACATCACCCTCGCCCTGAGTCCCGGCGAGACGGTCGGCCTGGTCGGCGAGTCCGGGTGCGGCAAGAGCACGCTGGGCCGGATCGCCACCAGGCTGTACCGGCCCACGCGGGGCGCGGTGCGCTTCGAGGGCAAGGACATGACGCACAAGCCGAAGAGCGCCGACCTGAAGGCGTTCCGGCGTGCGGTACAGATGGTGTTCCAGGACCCCAACGGCTCGCTGAACCCCCGGCTGCCGGTGGGCGCGAGCATCGAGGAACCGCTGCGCGCCCGGGGTGTGGCGCGCGCCGACCGGCGTACCCGGCTGGCGGAGGTGCTGGAGGAGGTCGGCCTCGACGCGTCGGCCGCCGCCCGCTATCCGCACGAGTTCTCCGGCGGCCAGCGCCAACGCCTCGCGCTGGCGCGGGCGTTGGCCCCGCAACCGTCCGTGATCGTCCTCGACGAGCCGACGTCGGCGCTGGACGTCTCCATCCAGGCGCAGATCCTCAATCTGCTCCAGGAGATCCAACAGCGCGACCGCATCGCCTACTTGTTCATCTCGCACAACCTCGGTGTGGTCCGTCACCTCAGCGAGCGGGTCGCGGTGATGTACCTCGGGTCGATCGTCGAACTCGCCCCGGCGAAGGAGCTGTTCGAGGACCCGCAGCACCCGTACTCCATGGCGCTGCTCTCGTCCGTCCTGGAGCCGGGGGAGGACGGGCCGGGCGAGCAGATCGTCCTCAAGGGCGAACTGCCCTCCCCCTCGGACATTCCGGCCGGCTGCCCCTTCTCCTCCCGCTGCTGGCTGGCCGACGACCGCTGCCGCAGCGAACGTCCCGCGCTCACCGAACAGACACCGGGCCATCTGACGGCATGTCACAAACCAGGGAGTCACTGATGACGGACCCACTGCGTCGCGGCTATGTACCCAGCCGTTTCGGTCAGTTGCACTATGTCGAGTGCGGTACGGGCGAGCCCGTACTGATGCTCCATCAGACGCCCCGGTCCTGGACCGAGTACCTGGACGTGCTCCCCCGCGTCGGTGCCGTGCACCGGGCCATCGCCATGGACACCCTGGGCTTCGGCGCCTCCGCGAAACCCGACGAACCCCACTCGATCGAGCGGTGGGCGGACGCGGTCGACGATCTGGTCGAGGAACTGGGCCTGGAGCGCTTCCATCTCGTGGGCCACCACACCGGCGGGGTGATCGCGGTGGAAGTCGCCGCGCGCCACGGCAAGCGGGTCTCCAGCCTGTTCCTGTCCGCCACCCCCTACATCGACGACGAGAAGCGCCGCACGGTGAACTCGCGCAAGCCCGTCGACCATGTCGTCCCCCGCCCCGACGGCTCGCATCTGCTCGAACTGTGGAACCTGCGGCGCCCGTTCTACAAGGACGGCGAGGAGGCCGCCCTCAACCGGTTCATGGTCGACGCGCTGACCGTGCTGGACCGGGTGGAGGAAGGGCATGTGGCGGTCCGGGGCTCGATGCTGGACCAGCGGCTGCCCCTCGTCACCGCCCGCACTCTCGCCGTCTGCGCCTCCGAGGACCACTTCTCGATGCCGGGCCTGGAGAAGTTCGCGGACGCCGGCTGCGAGACACTGGTCATCCCCGGCGGCCACGTCCCCGTGCCGGAGCAGCTGCCGGAGGAGTTCTCCCGGCACATCCTCGACTGGGTGGCGGCGGGATGACCACCGCCGGCACGGTCCGGGAGGGCGACGAGCGGCCCAACTCGGTGCTCGGCAAGGTGAGTCTCATCCTGTCGGCCTTCGGCGACGACGACTTCTCGCTGGGTCTGGCCGAACTGCGGGACCGTACCGGCATCGCCAAGGCCACGGTCCACCGGCTCTGCCAGGAGCTCGTCGCCACCGACTTCCTGGAGCGGGACGGCTGCAACTACCGCCTGGGCGTGCGGCTCTACGCGATGGGCCTGCGCTCCCCGCACCAGCGCACCCTGCGCGCGGCGGCCCGGCCCGTCATCGAAAGCCTCGCGCAGAGCCTCGACAACGCGGTGATCCTGGCGATCCCGCACGACTCCGAGCTGCTGTGCGTCGAGAACCTCGGCACCCACCGCAACCAGGCCCGCTCCACCGCCGACGGCAGACGCCTGGAGCTGCACTGCACCGCCGCGGGCAAGCTCACCCTCGCGATGCTCCCCGAGCAGTACCCGCTCGGGGAGGTGCTGCGCTCGTCGGTCCGCCGCACCGCGCACACGCTCGGCCCCGCCCAACTGCCCGGTGAAATCTGCCGTATCCGGGAACAGGGCTACGCGATCGAGGTCGAGGAGAAGCGCCTCGGCTACCTCGCCGTCGCGGTGCCCGTACGCGGGCGGGACGACACCTACCTGGGCGCCCTGTCGGTCATCGCGCCCACGGCCGGCAGCAGGATCACCCGGCTGCTCTCGGCCCTCACCCAGGCATCGACCATCATCACGACCCGACTCGCCCGCTACGACTCCCTCCGCGTTCTCCTCTAGGAACGGGTCCCGCACCGCTCGCGACCAGGGCCGCCACGAACCCCTCGGGGTTGTCCCCCATCATGTGGTGGCCCGCGTCGGGGACTTCCACGACCGGGATGCCGGCCTGCCGGACGGCGGGCTCGTCCGCGTAGGGGCGGCTGCGGGTGCCGATCAGCATCACCCGCGGCTGCGGAAGGCCGTAGAGGAGTTCCGCGGTTCCCGGGCTGGTCCCGGTCACCAGGCCGACGGCGCTGCGGTGCAGGATCGCGGGGTCGGCGACCCGCATGCGTGCCGCGTAGTCGGGTTCGAGGCCCGCCAGGACCGTGCGGAATCCGTGGCCGACGAAGTCCTCCTCGCCGTATGCGGCGATGGCCCCGCTGAACAGACCGCCGCCCGCGCGCAGGTTGGGCTCGGCGACGACGAGGCGGGAGACGAGGTCGGGGCGGGTCGCGGTGAGGAGGATCGCGATCGCGCCGCCCATCGAGTGCCCGACGAGCACGGCGCCGGTGATCCCGCAGTGGTCGAGGACGGCGGCGACCGTCCCGGCGTGGGCCTCCAGCGTGCCCGGGAAGTCCTCCGGGCGGTCGCTGTAGCCGTGGCCGAGGAGGTCGACGACGATGGCGCGTCCGCCGCGCAGGTCGGGATGGGCGGCGATCCCCGCGAAGTCGGCGGAGCCCGCGCAGCCCAGGCCGTGGAGGTACACCCGGGCGGGGCCCTCGCCGGGGAGGTCGATCCAGCGCAGTCGGCCGCCGGCCTCGGGAACGTACAGGGAGCGCATCTGTGGTCCTCAACAGCCTTGAGAGATAGGGACGTCGGTGCTCATCGCCAGACGCGCTCGCCGTCCGGCACCGCGAGGAGCCGGTGGGTGCCCTGGGGTTCGCGCAGCGGTACGACGCCGACGCAGCGGCCGTCGCGGTCCAGCAGACGGCCCATGTGCTTGACCGTGCGCAGGACCACCGAGCGGTCGTCGATCACCAGCCGTGGCAGCCGGCGCGACAGATGTGCCTCGAAGGTGTGCACGTCGGCCAGGGCGCGCAGCCACACGTCGATGACCAGGTTGTGCGGTCCCGCGGTGATCGCGCAGGAACGGACCTCGCGGACACCGGACAGGACCCGGCTGGTCTCCTCCAGGTACTGGGCGGGCACCGACGCGAAGTACACCGCTGACAGCGGCCAGCCGGACAGCGGCCGGGCCAGGTCGCAGCGCAGGCTGACCCGGGAGGCCAGCAGCGACTGGAGACGGCGGCGCACCGTGGTGAGGCCGACGCCGGTGGCGGTCGCCAGGGCGCGGATCGACATCCGGCCGTCGGAGCTGAGCAGTTCGAGCAGGTGCGCGTCCAGGGAGTCCCAGGGCGCGGCGGGGCCGGTGCCCGTGTCGGGCGGTATGTCCGAGGCGTGGCTCGCCTCGATGCGGGCGCACTGGGCCGCGTCCAGGCTGCGCAGCCGCCAGCGGCTGCCCTCGGTGGGGACACCGGTGGAGACGTGGGTGCGGGTGGCCCGGACGCCCGGGGTCTGCTGGAAGAGCCGGGTGGTGAGGTGGGCGAGTTCGTCGAGGTCCCTGGTCTGTACGGCGGTCACGATGTCCCGGCCGCCCGCGGTGATCTTGACGTTGGCCACGACGTGCTCGGCGGCGAGGGCGCGGGCCACCTCCTCGGCGACGCCCGGCTCGGTGTCGACCTCGACGATGCCGGTCACCACGATGCGGGAGTCCGACAGCCGTGGATAGGCGGTGACCCACGCGAGCCCCGCGTCCTCCAGCCGCTGCCAGCGACGGGCGACCGTCACCGGGTTCACGCCGAGGACGTCGCCCACCAGGGTCCACGGGGCCCGGGGGTGGATCTGCAGCGCGTGCACGACTCCGCGGTCCAGTTCGTCGAGATCGGCGACAGTGAATTCCTGCGCCTCCTGGGACGGCGCATTCCTGCGTGCCCGACTGAAATCGGGATCGGAAGCTGCACCGTGGCCCGGCGTCGTCTCGTCCATTGCAGACTCCCTTTCGCCTGTTCCTGATACCGAGGTTCCCCACCCCAGAGGTTCCTGATACCGAGGAGTGATTCGGTCCCACCATGACGGATGCCATGACGCAAGAGACCTTTCGGACCGCTTTGCGCGTCGAGAACGCCCGCCTCATCGACGGTATCGGCGCCGTCCCGGTGGCCGACGCCGTCGTCGTCGCGGACGCGACGGGCATGCTCACGTACGCCGGACCGGCGGCCACGGCCCCGCCCGTGCCCGGTGACGGCTCGGCGGTCCGGATCATCGACGCCGGCGGGCGGACCGTGCTCCCCGGGTTCTTCGACTGCCACACCCACCTCGCGTACGCGCACGGCTCGCCGCCCGGGCGGCGCGGCGAACTCGACCCGGTGCTCGTCACCTACGACACCGCGACCCGGCTGCGGCAGACCCTGGACGCGGGCATCACCACCGCCCGTGACCTGGGCGGACTGTCCGCCGGGTTCCGTACCGCCGTAGCGACCGGCCGGATCGTCGGCCCCCGGCTGCACACCGCGGTACGGATCATCAGCCACACCGGCGGGCACGGCGACTTCCGTCTCCTGGACGGCACGGACCTCAGCGGCGGCGAGATGGCCGAACTGGCCGACACCGTGGACGAGTCCCGGCTCGCCGTCCGCAGGATGCTGCGCGCGGGCGCCGACGTGATCAAGATCTGCGCGAGCGGCGGCATGGCCAGCCCCTACGACCAGCCCGAGGACGAGGGGTTGATGGAGGAGGAGATCCGGGCCGTGGTCGACGAGTGCCGGCGCCACGGTGGCAAGCCGGTCGCCGCGCACGCGCAGGGCACCGCGGGCATCCTCAACGCGATCCGCGGCGGGGTCACCAGCATCGAGCACGGCTACGGACTGGACGAGGAGGCGCTGGAGCTGGCGGGCGAGCGGGGCACCTTCGTCGTGCCGACCCTGTCCACCGTGTTCGCGGGCATCGACAAGGACCTGATGCCGGAGCACCACTACCAGAAGAAGGTCCGCTGGTCGGGCATCACCAAGGAGAACATCGCCCGCGCCATCGACCGCGGCGCCAAGATCGCGCTCGGCACCGACGCGGCCGTCTGCCCGCACGGCCAGAACCTGCTGGAACTCCGCTTCCTCGTGGACCTGGGCATGGACCCCATGGCGGCGATCGTGGCCGGCACCCGTGTCTCGGCCGAACTCCTGGGTCTGTCCGACCAGTTGGGCACCCTGACCGCCGGCAGGACCGCCGACCTGGTCATCTGCGAGGGCGATCCGCTCAAGGACATCGGCGTGCTGGGAGATCCGGGCAACATCGTGTGCGTCGTCCAGGACGGCATCGTACGCAAGGACCTGCTGCCCGCGGCCGGAGCGCGCTGACGGCCTCACCGGCGGAGGGCCGGCAGGACCGAGGCGCCGATGGTCTCGATCAGGTCGGTGGGCGGGTCGTAGGAGCCGACGTGCTGGAGGAAGACGTCGGTCACTCCCGAGTCGCGCAGGGTGCGGAGCCGTTCGGTGATCTGGGTGGGCGTGCCGAAGAGGCAGAACTCCTCGGCGAAGCGGACGGCCGTCTCGTCGCTGATCCAGGCCGAGCAGATCTGCACGGCCGCGTCCCAGTCCTCGGCGTGCACGAGGTCCGGGTAGACGCCCTCGATCGTCGCGGGGACGTCGACCTCGATGCCGGCGAGGGCGAGGAAGGACGCGCCGCCGTTCTGGGCGATCGAGGCGCAGATCGGTTTGAGCAGGCGGGCGTCGGCCTCGATGTCGTCGGTCACCTCGCAGAACGCGGACACGGTCACCGGCAGTTTCCCGGCGCTCCGGCCGGCCGCCTCGGCGCCCTCCCGGACCCGGGCCAGGGCGGCGGTCAGGGTGCGCGGTGAGACTCCGCTGAGCAGGATGACCCCGTCGGCGATCTCCCCGGCGAGGCGCAGGTTCCGGGGGCCGCTGGCCGCCAGGTGCAGCGGTACGGACGGCTGCGGGTCGCGGAGCCGGGAGCGGACCTTGCCCTCGAAGTCCCACTCCTGCCCGTCCAGCAGGGCGCGCAGCATGGTCAGGCCCTCGCGCAGTGCCGCCGAGCCGGTCTGCGGCAGGCCCACGGGCCCCACGGAGCTGTTGCCCACGCCGAGGCCGAGGGTGAACCTGCCGGGCGCGAGTTCGGCGACGCTGCGCGCGGCCGACGCGACGACGGACGGGTGCCGGGTGGCCAGGTTGGTGACGGCCGTGCCGAGACCGATGCGCTCGGTGGCGAAGGCCGCGGCCGTGAGGGTGGTGAACACGTCCCGCCACAGCAACTGCGAGTCGGGGAACCACACTTGGTCGAAGCCGAGCTCCTCGGCCCGGCGTGCGGTCCGGGCCACCCGGTCCGCACGGTCGCAGGGCGGGACGCGCACGCCGATCCGCAGCGGTTCCTCGCCGACGCCCACCGGGTCGACGCCCACCGACATGTCGCAGTTCATGAAAAGGACCCTAGGGACGGGCGGAAGGCCACCGAACAGCAGCGGTCCGCTCAGCGATCCGCTGCCGGATTATGCGTCGGCGCTGCTGAATGCGATGACCGGGATCGGTTGGACGCGTGCGGCGGGCGCGGGCAGAGTGGGCGAGGTGAACCACATCGCAGATCCGGGGCGCTACGACAGCACGATGCGCTACCGCCGCACGGGCCGCTCGGGGCTCGACCTGCCCCTGCTCTCGCTGGGCTACTGGCACAACTTCGGTGACGACCGCCCGTTCGAGACCCAGCGCGAGATCGCGCTGCGCGCCTTCGACCTCGGCATCACCCACCACGACCTGGCCAACAACTACGGCCCGCCCTACGGCGCCGCCGAGCAGAACTTCGGCCGCTTGCTGAAGCAGGACCTCGCGCCGTACCGGGACGAGCTGATCGTCTCCACCAAGGCAGGCTGGGACATGTGGCCCGGCCCCTACGGCCAGGGCGGCGGCTCCCGCAAGTACGTGCTCGCCTCCCTCGACCAGTCCCTGAAGCGCACCGGCCTCGACTACGTGGACATCTTCTACTCCCACCGCCTCGACGCCGGCACCCCGCTCGAAGAGACCATGGGCGCGCTGGACACCGCCGTCCGCCAGGGCAAGGCGCTCTACGTCGGCATCTCGTCCTACGACTCCGAGCGGTCCCGTCAGGCCGCCGCGATCCTCCGCGAGCTGGGCACACCACTGCTCATCCACCAGCCCTCGTACAGCATGCTCAACCGCTGGATAGAGACCGACGGGCTGCTGGATGCCGCGCGGGACGAGGGCTTCGGGGTCATCGGTTTCACGGCGCTGGCGCAGGGGCTGCTGACCGGGCGGTACCTGGACGGCATTCCGGAGGGCTCGCGGGCCGCGCAGGGCACGTCCTTCGACGCGGGCTGGCTGACCGAGGACATGGTGCGCCGGCTGCGGGCGCTGAACGACATCGCGGCCAAGCGCGGCCAGACGCTGGCGCAGATGGCGCTCGCCTGGGCGCTGCGTGACGAGCGGGTCACCTCGCTGGTCATCGGCGCCTCGCGCGCGGAGCAGCTCGAACAGAACGTGGCCGCTCTCGACAACCTCGACTTCAGCGCCGAGGAACTGGCCGAGATCGACTCGTACGCCGTCGACGGCGGGGTGGATCTGTGGCAGGAGGCGCGGACTGGGAAACTCGGCTGAGTTCCGAGGTGCCGCCGGGCGCCTCGGAGGACGCAGCGGAGGCGTGGAGTACATGACAGTTGACGGCTCGGTCGAGCACCTGGACGGCACCAGCGGCGGCGAGACCGCCCCGACCACGCAGGCGGTGCTGGAGTCCCTGACTCCCAGCGCGACCTTTCTCGTCGTCACCGTGGAGCCGGGCGGCGAGGAGACGGTACGCCAACTCCTCGGCGATCTGGGCGGGTTGATCCGCTCCATCGGGTTCCGTGCGCCGAACGGGCAGCTCAGCTGTGCGACCGGCATCGGGTCGGAGGCGTGGGACCGGCTGTTCGACGGTCCGCGCCCCGCCGAACTGCACCCGTTCCAGGAACTCACCGGTGCCCGGCACACCGCCGTCTCCACCCCCGGCGACCTGCTGTTCCACATCAAGGCCGTACGGGCCGACCTGTGCTTCGAGCTGGTCACCGAGATCATGGGCCGGCTGGGCGGCGCGGTCGCCGTGCGCGACGAGGTGTCCGGGTTCCAGTACTTCGACGTACGCGATCTGCTGGGCTTCGTCGACGGCACCGAGAACCCCGTCGGGGAGGCGGCCCGCCAGGCGGTCGTGGTCGGCGGCGAGGACCCGGAGTTCGCGGGCGGCAGCTATGTGATCGTGCAGAAGTACGTCCACGACATGGCCGCCTGGAACGCGTTGACGGTCGAGCAGCAGGAACGGGCCGTCGGACGCACCAAGTTGACCAACATGGAGATGGACGACGACGTCAAACCGGCCGACTCGCACATCGCCCTGAACGTCATCACGGGCCCGGACGGCACCGAGCGGAAGATCCTGCGCGACAACATGCCGTTCGGCAGCGCGGCACAGGGCGAGTTCGGCACCTACTTCATCGGGTACGCCCGCACCCCCTCGGTCACCGAGCAGATGCTGCGGAACATGTTCCTGGGCACCGACTCCGCGTCCCACGACCGCATCCTGGACTTCTCCACGGCCGTCACCGGGAGTCTCTTCTTCGTCCCCTCGGCGGACTTCCTGGACGACCTGCCCGCTTCCCCGGGGCAGGCAACTTAAGTGAACGGTTAACCAGCCGTTGACACCCCTGTCCGCCGGGCGCCCAATGAGGCCCGGACACGGCACCCGGCCGACCGGCCAACTGCCGTGCGAGACAGGGGGATTGCGGTATGCAGGTTCCCGCTCCGTTCGAGTACCAGCGGGTCGGCAGTGTGGACGAGGCGGTCGCGCTGCTCGACCGGCTGGGCGACACGGCACGGCTGGTGGCCGGCGGGCACAGTCTGATCCCGATGATGAAGTTGCGGCTGGCCAACTTCGAGTACCTGATCGACATCAACGACCTGCACGACGAACTGGGTTACGTCCGGGTCGAACCCGGACTGATCCGCATCGGCGCGATGACCCGGCACCGTGAACTGCTGGAGTCGGACGAACTCGCCGCCGCCTTCCCGATCTTCCGCGACGCCGAGCGGGTCATCGCCGACCCCGTGGTACGCAACCGGGGCACGCTCGGCGGCTCCCTCTGCCAGGCCGACCCGTCCGAGGACCTGTCAGCCGTGTGCACGACACTCGACGCCGGCTGCGTGATCCAGGGCATGGACGGCCAACGGGTCGTGTCCATGGAGGACTTCCACCGGGGCCCGTACGAAACCGCCGTGGGCGACGCGGAGATCCTCACCGAAGTCCGCTTCCCGGTCCGCCCGAACGGCTCCAGCGCCTACGAGAAGGTCGAACGCCGGGCCGGTGACTGGGCGGTGGTGTCCGCCGGGGCGGCGGTGTGGCTGGACGGCGACGGACTGATCGCCGACGCCCGGGTCGGGCTCGCCGCCGTGGGCCCGAACACGGCCGGCATCCCCGGCATCGCCGACGCCCTGCGCGGCCGGCGCCCGACCGAGGAACTGTACGGACAGGCCGGGGACATCGCCGCCGAGGCCTGCTCCCCCGTGACCGACCGGCGCGGCAGCGCCGAGTACAAGCGCCATCTGGCACGGGAGTTGACCGTGCGCGTACTGCGCCGGTCGGTCGCCCGCATCGACGGACAGGAGGTGTGATCGTGCAGGTCAGCATGGTCGTGAACGGCGAAGAGGTCACCCGGGAGATAGAAGGGCGGCTGCTGCTGGTCCACTTCCTGCGCGACCACCTCCGGCTGACCGGCACCCACTGGGGGTGCGACACCAGCAACTGCGGTACCTGCGTGGTGTGGTTGGACGGCGAACCGGTCAAGTCCTGCACCGTGCTTGCCGCGATGGCGGGCGGACACGAGGTGCGCACCGTCGAGGGGCTGGAACAGAACGGTGAACTCGACCCGGTACAGCGCGGGTTCGTCGAGTGCCACGGCCTCCAGTGCGGCTTCTGCACCCCCGGCATGATGATGACCGCGCGTGCGCTGCTGGACCGCAACCCCGACCCCTCCGACACGGAGATCCGGGAGGCGATCTCCGGGCAGATCTGCCGCTGCACCGGTTACGCGACCATCGTCCGCTCGGTCCGGTGGGCGGCGGCCGAAGAGGCAGGCACCCGAACTGCCCTTGACGCGCAGGCCACTTCAGGGAGCGCGTCATGACCGCCGTCTCCGAGAACGGCCACCGCACCGCGTTCGTCGACAACGACAAGAAGCCCTGCGGCCACGGCCGCATGCTCCGCAAGGAGGACCCCCGCTTCGTCCGCGGCAAGGGCCGCTACGTCGACGACCTGGATCTCCCCGGCATGCTCCATCTGGCCATCCTGCGCTCGCCGTTCGCGCACGCCCGCGTCCTCTCCGTCGACACCACGCTCGCCGAGGCCCACCCGAAGGTCCGGCTGGTCGTCACGGGCGCGATGCTCGCCGAGAAGGGCCTGGCGTGGATGCCGACCCTCTCGAACGACGTGCAGGCGGTCCTCGCCACCGACAAGGTCCGCTTCCAGGGCCAGGAGGTCGCCTTCGTCGTCGCGGAGGACCGCTACGCGGCCCGGGACGCCCTGGAGTTGATCGACGTCGAGTACGAGCCGCTGGACCCGGTGATCGACGTCCGCACCGCCCTCTCCCCCGACGCGCCCGTCATCCGCGACGACCTGGAGGGCAAGGCCGACAACCACTGCTTCGACTGGGAGACCGGCGACGAGGCCGAGACCGAGGCGGTGTTCGCCCGTGCGGACGTCGTGGTCACCGAGGACATCGTCTACCCGCGTGTGCACCCGGCGCCGATGGAGACGTGCGGCGCGGTCGCGGACTTCGACCAGGTCGACGGACGGCTCACCCTGTGGTCCACCACGCAGGCCCCGCACGCCCACCGCACCCTCTACGCGATCGTCGCCGGGCTGCCCGAGCACAAGATCCGGGTCGTCTCCCCCGACATCGGCGGCGGCTTCGGCAACAAGGTGCCGATCTACCCGGGTTACGTGTGCGCGATCGTCGGCTCGCTGCTGACCGGCAAGCCGGTGAAGTGGATGGAGGACCGCGCGGAGAACCTCATCAGCACCGGCTTCGCCCGCGACTACGTGATGCGCGGCGAGATCGCGGCCACCCGCGACGGCAGGATCCTCGCCGTCCGCACCCAAGTCCTCGCCGACCACGGCGCGTTCAACGGCACAGCGGCCCCCGTGAAGTACCCGGCCGGCTTCTTCGGCGTCTTCACCGGCAGCTACGACATCGAGGCCGCCCACTGCAAGATGACCGCCGTCTACACCAACAAGGCCCCGGGCGGGGTCGCGTACGCCTGCTCCTTCCGCATCACCGAGGCCGTCTACCTGATCGAGCGGATCGTGGACTGCCTCGCGTACGAACTCGCCATGGACCCGGTCGAGTTGAGGATGAAGAACTTCATCCGGCCCGAGCAGTTCCCCTTCCGCACCAAGACCGGCTGGGTCTACGACTCCGGCAACTACGCGCCCACCATGGAACTCGCCAAGGAACTCGCCGGCTACGACGCGCTGCGTGCCGAGCAGGCCGAGAAGCGGGCCCGCGGTGAACTCATGGGCATCGGCGTGTCGTTCTTCACCGAGGCGGTCGGCGCGGGGCCCCGCAAGGACATGGACATCCTCGGCCTCGGCATGGCCGACGGCTGCGAACTGCGGGTGCATCCCACGGGCAAGGCGGTCGTCCGGCTCTCGGTGCAGTCGCAGGGGCAGGGGCACGAGACGACGTTCGCGCAGATCGTCGCCGAGGAACTCGGCATCCCGCCACAGGACATCGACGTCGTGCACGGCGACACCGACCAGACCCCCTTCGGCCTCGGCACCTACGGCAGCCGCTCCACCCCCGTCTCGGGCGCCGCCGCCGCGCTGGTCGCCCGCAAGGTGCGGGACAAGGCCCGCCTGATCGCCTCCGGGATGCTGGAGGTGTCGGTCGCCGACCTGGAGTGGGAGAAGGGTTCCTTCCATGTCGCGGGCGACCCCGAGGCCTCGGTCACCATCCAGGCCATCGCGATGCGGGCGCACGGCGCGGGCGACCTGCCCGAGGGCGTGGAGGGCGGGTTGGAGGCGCAGATCTGCTACAACCCGGAGAACCTCACCTATCCGCACGGCGCCTACATCTGCGTCGTCGACATCGACCCGGGCACGGCGAAGGTGACCGTCCGCCGCTTCGTCGCGGTCGACGACTGCGGCACCCGCATCAACCCGATGATCATCGAGGGCCAGGTGCACGGCGGCCTCACCGACGGCGTCGGCATGGCACTCATGGAGATGATCTCGTTCGACGAGGACGGCAACTGCCTCAGCGGCTCGCTGATGGACTATCTGATCCCCACCTCGCTCGAAGTCCCGGACTGGGAAACGGGGTTCACCGTCACGCCCTCTCCGCACCACCCGATCGGCGCCAAGGGGGTCGGCGAGTCCGCGACGGTCGGCTCGCCGCCCGCGATCGTCAACGCGGTGGTCGACGCCCTGAAACCGTACGGCATCCGGCACGCGGACATGCCGCTCACACCCTCGCGGGTGTGGGAGGCGATGCAGGGCCGACCGACTCCGCCGATCTGAAGGTGGCTGTGATGACCGGCAAGTTGAGTGCCCGCGCGCTCGAACTCACCGAGCGGCGCGTGCCGTTCGTCCACGCACGCGTGGTCCGCGCCCAGGCACCCGCCTCGGCGCACCCCGGCGACGAGGCCATCGTCCACGGCGACGGCACCATCGACGGCTTCGTCGGCGGCCAGTGCGCCGAGGGCTCGGTGCGTACGGCCGCGCTCGGCGCCCTGCACGACGGCGGACCGCTGCTGCTGCGCGTCCTGCCGCAGGGGGACGCCGAGTTCCCCGAGACACCCGGGGCGCGGGTCGTCATCAACCCCTGCCTGTCCGGCGGGGCGTTGGAGATCTTCCTGGAACCGGTGCTGCCGCCACCGCTGATCGAGATCGTCGGCACCACGCCCGTGGCGGAGGCGTGCGTCGCGTTCGCCGCCCTGCTCGGCTACGCCACGGCCCGCTCGCTTCCCGAAGGACCGCCCAGCGACCACACCGCCGCCGTGATCGTGGCCGGGCAGGGCCGGGGCGACGCGGAGTCCCTGCGCGCCGCCCTCGACGCGGGTGTCGGTCATATCGCGTTGGTCGCCAGCCACCGCCGCGCGGCCGCCCTCCTCGACGAACTCGGCCTGACCGAGGCGGAACGGGCCCGCGTCCAGGCTCCCGCCGGGCTGGACATCGGCGCCCGTACGCCGTCCGAGATCGCGCTGTCGATCCTCGCGGACGTGGTGCGGGTCGTCCATGCGGCAAAGGCTCCCGTGCCCGAGCGCCCTTCCCAGGCCGTCGACCCGGTGTGCGGGATGACCGTAACCGTGCGCGCCGATACGCCTCATCTCGCCACCGGGGACGGCGAGTTCTGGTTCTGCGGGACCGGCTGCCGGGATCGCTGGTCCGCGGGTGCCACGGGGTGAACGGACTCTTCACGGACGCCGACGACGTACGGCGGCGGCTCGGCGAGGTCGGCCACCTCGTCGATGACGGCACGGCGACCGCGCTCCTCCTCGCCACCCTGCTCGACCGGCCGCTGCTGCTGGAGGGCGAGCCCGGCGTGGGCAAGACCAGTGCCGCGAAGGCACTCGCCAAGGCCCTCGGCACCCCACTGATCCGACTCCAGTGCTACGAGGGGCTGACGGCGGGCGAGGCTCTGTACGAGTGGAACTACCAGCGCCAACTGCTCGCCGTCCGGCTCACCGAGGCACACGGGCGTGAGCTGTCCGACGCCGACCTGTTCAGCGAGGAATTCCTGCTCGACCGGCCGCTGTTGCGGGCGGTGCGCCATCAAGGCCCGCTGCCACCGGTCCTGTTGATCGACGAGATCGACCGGGCCGACGACGAGTTCGAGGCACTGCTCTTCGAGTTCCTGGGCGAACGGTCCATCACTGTCCCGGAGTTGGGCACCTTCACCGCCGTACGGCCACCGGTCGTGGTGCTGACCTCCAACCGCAGCCGGGAACTCCACGACGCGCTGCGCAGGCGGTGCCTCTACCACTGGATCGACTTCCCCACGCCCGAACGCACCGCGGAGATCCTGCGCCGCACGGTACCGGCCGCGAACGAACCCCTGATCGCGTCGACCACCGAATTCATCGGCCGGGTACGGGAGTTGGACCTCGACAAGGCGCCGGGCATGGCGGAGGCCATCGACTGGGTCTCCGCGCTGGCGGCCCTGCGGGTCGCGCGGCTGGCCCGCGACGACATCGTCCGCACGCTCAGCACGGTCGCCAAGAGCCCCGACGACCGCACGGCCGTCGTCGAAGCCCTCGACGCACTCGGCTATCCCGAAGAAGCGAGGAGACCATGAAGATCGACAACGAGTTCAGCGTCGGTGTGCCGGTCGAGCGGGCGTGGCAGGCCCTCACCGATCTGGAGGCCCTCGCCCCGTGCATGCCCGGCGCCGAACTCACCGGTGTCGACGGCGATGTCCACCGGGGCAAGGTCAGGGTCAAAGTCGGGCCCATGGTCAGCCAGTTCGCGGGAACGGCACGCTTCGTGGAGCGGGACGAGGCGGCCCATCACGCCGTGATCAGCGCGGCCGGCAAGGACATGCGCGGGGGCGGCAACGCGTCCGCGACGGTCGACGCCCGGTTGCGCGGCGAGGGTGCCGCCACGATCGTGACGGTCAGCACGGACCTCAACATCAGCGGCAGGCTGGCCCAGTTCGGCAGCGGCATGATCAAGGAGATCTCTGAGAAGCTGTTCGCGCAGTTCGTGGCGAACGTGGAGACACAGCTGCTGGCGACGCAGGACCGGCCGGAGGAAGCACCAGAGGTGGAACCGGAGCCGGAGCCGGCCCCGGCACCCGTGGCGCAGCCGCTGGACCTTATGAGTGTGGCCGGCGCATCGGTGTACAAGCGGCTGATCCCCGTCGCCGTCGCGTCCGTCGTCATCGCGGTGGTGGTCTATCTGCTGGTCCGATGACACCGACAGGTCCACTGCTACCCGCCGTCGACCGGGCCGCGTTCGCCACCGCGCTGGCCACCCGGCTCAGGGAGCACGGCGTGCCGGTGGGCCCGACGGCCGTCCGGGACTTCGTGCTGGCGCTCGCCGCGGCCCCGCCCGGTACACGGACGTCGCTGTACTGGACGGCCCGCGTCACCCTCGTACGCGACCATCCCCAACTGGCCCGCTTCGACGAGGTCTTCGACGCGGTGTTCGGCCGGTCCGTGCTCGCCCTCGACCCGAACGCGCGCCGCAATGGGCACAACGCGGGGGCCAGCGCCCAGGACTCCGGGTCCACCGACTCCCACGGCAGCGCCCCCGCCGGAGGTTCCGGTCTGCCATGGGTGACCCTGCCGCCCGCCGTGGACACCGCCGCCCACAGTGCGGACCACGTCCTCACCGTGCCCGAGCGGCTGCCGAGCGATCTGGCGGCGGCGGTGGACACGCCGTTCGGTGAACTGAGCGCCGAGCAGGCCGAGTTGCTGGGCCGCCGACTGGAGTCACGGTTGTGGGAGTGGCCCGTGCGCCGCACCCGACGCCTGGCCGTGCGGACGGGCGGTCATCGCGTGGCGGTCCGGGAGACGGTGGCGCGGGCCCGGCGCACCGGTTGGGAGCCCGTGCGGCTGGTCCGGGCGGGGCCGGTGGACCGGCCGCGCCGGGTCGTGGTGCTGTGCGACGTGAGCCGGTCGATGCAGGCGCAGGCGGTGGCGTATCTGTACCTGATGCGGGCCCTCGCCGTGACGACCCGTGCCGAGGTCTTCGCGTTCGCCACGTCGCTGACCCGGCTCACGCCGGTGCTCGCCCACCACTCGGCGCGGGAGGCGTTCGACGAGGCGACCGAGCGGGTCACCGACCGCTTCGGCGGCACCCGCATCGCCCACTGCCTGGGCACACTCCTCGCCTCGCACCACGGCGGCACCCTGCGCGGCGCGGTCGTACTGATCGCCTCGGACGGCTGGGACGGCGACCCGCCGGACGAACTGGCCAGAGCCATGGCCAGGCTACGACGCCGCGCCCACACCGTGATCTGGCTCAACCCCCGCGCCGCGGCCCCCGGCTTCACACCCCGCACGACGACGATGACGGCGGCTCTGCCGTACATCGACCTACTCCTGCCGGCAGACAGTTTCGGCGCGCTGCTACGGGTGCCTGATGAAATCGCACGGCTCGGTGAGCGCCCCAGAGGGGCGCGGGGAACTGCGCGCCCAGCCCCCACCGGCCCGCGGTAAAAGGAACTACAGACCCGTCGGAACCCTCAACTCCACAACGTCACATGAATGGCCGGCCGAAACCGCCCCGCCGTAACCCCCGCACCCCGCAACATCGCCTGAGTGGCCCGCGGCGTAGTGACGAACCGCCGCAACTCCGCGGCAGCGGCGGGCGCTTCACGATCGGGCAGGGTGAGCAGATTCCACGACCCCCGCGCGGGCAGTTGGGGCCCGCTCAGCCGACGGAGGTCACCCTCGGCAAGATCCTTCGTCACGGCGAAGGCGACCGCGAGAGCAACTCCCTTGCCCCGCTTGGCCTCGTCGACGGACGCGGCATGACTCTGAAAGATCCGCTGATTGTGTTCCGGGATCCCCAGCCGCCGCAGCACCGACGGCACCATCCCTGTCCGCCCGACCGCCGAGGGCCCCAACAGCCAGGTCTGCCCCTGCAGTTCAGCCGCACCCGCACTCGTCCCGGCCCCGGTCGCGAGCGGATGATCGGGCCCTACGACGGCGATGACCTGGTAGTTGAGGAAGTGCGTGCAGGTCATCGTGGAGTCGAGGGTGGCGGGGCGGGGCCCGATGGCCACGTCGACGGAGCGGTTGAGCAGCAGGGAGGCGAAGTTCTGCGGGCTGTGCACGCTCAGTTCGACGTCGAGGTCGTCGGCGCGCCCCGCGAACAGTTCGATCAGGCCGGGCGCGGCGTGTTCCGCGAACAGACTCGACGCGGCGACCCGCAGCAGTCGCCGTCCGGAGCCGGCCTGCTGCACCTCAAGGATCGTCCGGTCCTGGAGTCCGAGCAGTTCGGCGGCCCGGCTGGCCAGCCGCAGCCCGCCGGGGGTGAACGCGAGCCCGTTGGCCGTGCGGGCGAAGAGCTTGTCGCCGAGTTCCTTGCGCAGATGGGCGATGTGGATCGACACGGCCGACTCGGTCACGGCGAGATCAGCCGCGGCCGCCTTCACGGAACCGAGGCGGACGGTCGCCGCGAAGGCCCGTAATTGCGCCGGGGTCAAACGGAACCTCCCGCACTCACCACGGGTGCCCATTCACCTGTGCCGTGGACCTCAAATTAGCGCACCTGTTCGCCGAGAGCCATGGTCGTGCCGAGAGCCGCGGGGACACAGGAAAAGCACAGACAGGAGAGTTCAGCGGTGCGCCAAAGCCCGTACATCGCAAGGGTGTTGACGTGCGCACATCCGACTGCGAAGGTCTGGACCTGGCGCATCCAGTAGCGCCCCCCACCGCCAAGAAACTGGAGTCGGCGTGCCCGAACAGACACCCCCCACCGACAGCCCGGCAAGAGCCCCGAAGTCCCGAAGCCGGCGCCTGCGCCGCTCCGCCGTCGTCACCGTCCTCGGCGCGCTGGCCCTCGTGGTCGGCCAGGCGACGGCCGCCCAGGCCAACGTGCTCACCCTGCTCCCGCAGAACGCCGACGTTTTCGACCAGACCTTCTCCCCGGCCTACGACTACGACGGCGACGGCTGCTACGCCACGGCCGCCATCGGTCTGGACGGCACCATCAACCCCGGGCTCAAGCTCGGCGGCGACGTCAACGGGCACTGCCACGACATGGCCCAGCTGAACAACGCCAACACGTACTCCCGCACCAAGTGCAACAACGACTGGTGCGCGATCATGTACGCCAGCTACTTCGAGAAGGACCAGGTCACCCTGGGTCCGGCGGCGATCGGTCACACCCACGACTGGGAGCACGTCGTGGTGTGGGTCAAGGACAACACGGCCCAGTACGTGTCGGTGTCGCAGCACTCCGCCTACCAGGTCTCGGCGGCCTCGGGGGTGCGCTTCGACGGCACACACCCCAAGATCGTCTACCACAAGGACGGCATCGGCTCGCACGACTTCCGCTTCGCCAACACGAACGACGAGCCCCCGGAGAACGCCACCGGCGGCTGGTTCTTCCCGCGTCTGGTGGGCTGGAACGGCTACCCGGCGGGCCTGAAGGACAAGCTCCTGGCCGCCGACTTCGGTTCGGCCACGCTGAAGATCAGGGACAGCGACTTCAACTACGCCCTGTCCATCGCGAAGCCGTCCGGCATCTCGTTCGACCCGAACGCGTGACGCCGGCCCGGCCTCGGAGTCGGTGTCACGGGCGGGTCTCGTAGCGCGGTTTCGGGGTCGGGTGGATGTTCTGGTTGAGGCGGAAGACGTTGTCCGGGTCACGGTCGGCCTTGATGCGGGCCAGCCGGTCGTAGTTGCCCCGGTAGCTGGCCCGGACACGTTCCTGTCCCTCGTCCATCATCATGTTCACGTAGGCGCCGCCCGCCGAGTACGGGTGCAGGGCCTCCTGGTAGTCGACGGCCCACCTCTTGATGAGTTCGGCGTTGGCGGGGTCCCCGTCGACGCCGGCGAAGACGGATGCCCAACGTGCGTCGCGGTAGGCCCACGGGGTCTCGTCGTTGCCGACGTCGTGGGCGGCGCCGTCGATCGGGTACAGGTGCATCGTCGACTGCGGGGTGGGGACCTCGGCGCCGAACTTGGCGTGGAGTTCCACGGCCTCGTCGGGGATGTCGTTGACGAAGTCGGCGCGCCAGTACCACTGGTCGCCGGGCGGGTAGAGCCCGTCGAACATGCCCTGCATGTCGGGGTGTTGCATGGGTCCGGCCGCGTGCAGCAGCGGTGCGGGCAGTGCGTCGAGCAGCGGGGCCATCGCGCGGGCGGCGGCTTCGGTGTCGCCACCGGTCCAGCACCACATCACGCCCGCCGTCTTGCGCAGCCGGATCTCCTCGGGGAACGGCGGGGCGGGCGGCACGCTGCCGTGCAGGAAGAACGCGTTCAGTTCGCGGGGCGCGGTCGGGAGGAACTCCCGGTAGGCGGTGAGGACTTCGGCGCTGATCTCGACCGGCCAGAAGGTGGGTCCGGCGACGACCGTGCCGATCTCGTGCAGGCGGAACAGGAACGAGGTGACGACGCCGAAGTTGCCGCCGCCGCCACGGACCGCCCAGAACAGGTCGGTGTTCTCGTCGGCGCTCGCCCGCACCCGGCTGCCGTCGGCGAGGACGAGGTCGGCCTCCAGCAGGTTGTCGATGGTCAGCCCGCACTTGCGGGTGAGGTGGCCGAGCCCGCCGCCGGTGGCGATGCCGCCGACGCCGGTGGTGGAGATGATGCCGCTGGGCGTGGCGAGCCCGAACGCGTTGGTCGCGCGGTCCACCTCGCCCCACACGCAGCCGCCGCCGACCCGGACCGTACGGGCCTCGGGGTCCACGTGGATGGCCCTGAGCGGGGAGAGGTCGGCGACCACTCCCCCGTCGACGGTGCCGAGTCCGGCGCCGTGGTGGCCGCCGCCGCGCACCGCGAGGGGCAGGTCGTGGGCGCGGGCGAAGGCGATCACGCGGGCCACGGCGTCCGCGTCGGCACAGCGCGCGATCAGCGCGGGCCGTTTGTCGATCATCGCGTTGTAGACGGCGCGGGCCTCGGGATAGGCGGCGTCGTCCGGGCCGATCAACTCCCCCGTGAAGTCGGTCAGTTCACGGCGGGCGTCCTGTACGGGCGTGCTGGACATGGGGTCCCCGTTTCTTGGCGCTTGGATGACCCGCTTGTTGTATTTCGCCCGCACCTGTGCCGTCATCCGTGCGCGTCACCCACGTTGACGCACCCGGCTACCTACGTTTCGCCGTACGGCGCCAGCCCCAGCTCCGCGGCGCGGGCGGCCGCCTGCCGTCTGGTGGGCGCGTCGAGTTTCTCCAGTACGGCCCGCACATGGTTGTCGACGGTACGGACGGACACGACGAGGCGGTCGGCGATCTCCGGGTTGGTCAGACCGTCCACCAGCAGTCGTACGACCTGGAGTTGGCGGTCCGTGAGACCGGCAGGGTTGCCCCGGGTCGCCGCGTGCGGGCCGCGCGGCACGTGGCTGACGCCGAGGCGACGCAGTTCGGCGCGGACCAGCCGGGCGAGGGGTTCGGCGCCGAGGGCGTCGAGTTCGGCGAGCGCGGTCAGTCTGTCGGCCGGGTCGGGGCTCTCGGCGAGCGCGGCGGCGTGTTCGTAGGGGCACCCGGCCTGCTGCCAGAGGTCCGCGGCCCGCTTCCACTCCCCGGCCGCCTGCAGCGCGTACGGATGGTCGCTGTCGTCGGCGTCGACGGCGTGCCCGGCTTTGCCGAGCCAGTAGCCGAGTTCGGCCCGGTAGGGCCCGTAGTCGAGCCGCCCGGCCTGCGCGTGCACCGGCGCCGCCGCCTCGGCCGCCGCCGCGTGATCGCCGCGCAGCCAGGCCGCCTCCGCCCGTACGGCGGCCACCGGTCCGGTGCGCTGGAGTTCCTGGGTCCGTACGGCGATCTCCCAGGCCTGGTCGAGGAGTTCACCGGCGCCGGGCCTGCCGCGGCGGACCCGCACGCGGGCCAGAACGGTCAGCGCGGGACAGCGGGCCGGTACGAACTCGTGCATCCCGTACTCGGCGTGCCGCTCGGCGTCCTCCCAGTCGGCGGCGGCGAGTCGGCGCATGGCCTGTTCGACGTGCAGGTAGTTGAGGAACCCCAAGTGCTCGGCGCGGTCGGCGAGTTCCATGGCCGGGGGCAGGAAGCGGTCGGCCTCGGCGTACTGGAGGTTGTCGAGGAGGGTCCAGATGATGTTGGCGTAGGACCGGCAGGCGTGTTCGACCTCGCCCGCGGCCAGTGCCACCGTGAGGCTCTCCTCCAACTGCCGTCGCCCGTCCGGGTCTCCGCTGCGCCAGCGGGTGGTGCCCACGTTGTTCAGGGCGTGGGCCAGGATCGCCGGGTCGTCGGCGCGGCGGGCCAGGGTGATGGCGCGTTCGCCGTGGGCGAGGGCTTCGGCGTACCGGTCGGCGAGCATGCGCAGTTGGGCGGTGTTGCTGTGCGCGAGGGCCAACAGGCGGTCGTCTCCGGCGTGTTCGAGGACCGCGATGGCCTCGCGTGCCGCGTCCTGGGCCTCGTCCGCGTGGCCGGCCCACCAGTGGATGCGGGACAGCCAGCGCAGGTCGGCGCCCAGCGCGAGGGTGTCCCCCAGGGAGCGGCGCAGGGCGACGGCGTCACGCTGGGCGGCGACGGCCTCGACGGAGTCGGCGAGGGTGTAGCACTCCACGGCGTAGCGTTCGAGCAGGTCGGCGAGTTCGGCGGGGGTGTAGCGGTGTCGCCTGCGCAGTACGAGCCGTAGATGGGCGGCGGCCTCGCGGTGGGCGCCCGCCTCGGTGGCGTCGCGGGCCGCGTCGGGGCCGTAGCGGGCGATGGCGTCCTGGTCGCCGGCCTGTGCGGCGTGGTGGACGATACGGGCCGGGTCGGAGCCCGGCCGGGCCACGAGCGCGGTGAGGGCGTCCCGGTTGAGGTCGATGCGACGGGCCGCGGGCAGGGAGTCGGCGATGGCGCGCCGGATCAACTCGTGCCGGAACGCGACCCGTTCGGGGGTGACCGTGAGCAGTCCGCGCTGTTCGGCGGCGGCCAGTCCGGCGACGCCGTCCGGCAACAGCGCGTCGACCAGGGCGCATTCGACGGCGGAGGGCACCACGGCGAGTTGTTCCAGGGCGTCGACGCTGCGGCAGTCGAGTCCGCGCAGCCGGGCGAGCACCGCGTCGACGACGGTCGGGGGCACGCTCCCGGTGCCGCCGGCCGCGAGGATCTCGGTGACGAAGAAGGGGTTGCCCGAGGTCACCTCGTACACCTGGGCCGGGTCGAGCCTGCTGGCCGAACTCAGCGTGCGCACGGCCGACTTGGAGAGGCGGGCCAGCGGCAGCCGGTGCACGCGGTCCGCGCGGGACGCCTGGCCCAGCAGGTGTCGCAGCGGATGTTCGCGGCTCAGTTCGTCGTCCCGGTAGGTGAGGACGAGTACGGCGGGGAGCTGTGCCATCCGCCGCACCAGGAAGCGTAGGGCGTCCAGTGAGGCCTCGTCGGCCCAGTGGACGTCCTCCACGACGAGTACCGTCGGATGCGGTACACCGGACAGCTCTCCCAGCAGGGCTTCGTAGACGCGGTGGCGGTCGCCGCCCTCCATGACGGCCCGGGCGAGTTCGGCGCCGACGCTGCCGATCAGGTCGCGGAACGGGCCGAGGGGGCGCCGGGTGGCGAGGTCGTCGCACTGGCCCAGGAGGATGCGGGTGTGCTGCGGCAGCCGGTCGGGCATGGCCCTGACCAGGCTCGACTTTCCGATGCCGGCCTCGCCGAGGACGAGCGCGACGGATCCGGCCCCGCCCGCCGCCTCACGCGCGGCCGTGGCCAGCCGTACCAGCTCCGGCTCGCGTTCCAGGATCCCCCGATCCACGGCGTCGATTCTGCCACTCGCGGGGAGACGCCGGACCCGCCCGGCTCAGCGGGGAGTTCGCGTGCCCTGGGGCGCCTTCCGCACCGGCATGATCCCGTGTCGACGGCGCGGTTTGGGGGCGTCGAGCATGCTGACGCCGTTATAGCTCAGGCTGCGGACGAAGAGCACGGGGCCGGCCACGAAGGTGACGAAGATGGCGATCACGCTGACGGAGAAGAGGGCGGGCAGCGACTGCCCCTCGGGGAGGGTCTTCCCGCCTTCGTCAATGGCGTAGGCGAAGGCCGCGAAGAAGATGATCAGGCACAGCACCGCGAGGACGCGGAGGACGGTCGCGATCGTCCGGGTGGAGGAGTGGTCGCGCACTTCGGCCAGCAGGGAGGCCGAGCACTCGGGGCAGGTCAACTCCACCGTGTGCTTGCCCGACGTGGGCCGTTTGACCACATAGCGGGCGTCGGTCCAGGTGATCGTGCGCGTTCTCGGTCTGAGGAATCCCCCGGCGACCTTGTCACCGAGTATGTGCCGGACTGCGACCTCAACGGCCCCCGCTGTGTTCATGTTTCCTCCGACCGGCGCGCCTGACGATCATCACGAAGCCCGGACAGTCTGACCTGTGAGAACCAGCCACTCAATGGTCCTGGTGATTTCTTTTCCCTCGCCTACAACTTCTCAACTCAGCCCTGCCCCACGGGACTTATCCGGTCGCACCTCTTGACGGCTTTGGTGCAGACCTTTAGGTTCACCAGCCAGCAGACCTCCGATGAGTGCATCTCGTGATCACATATGTGAACGCGAGCGTTCACCTCTCACCGCCTTCACGCCGGCGGCGTCCACCCCCCACCCCAGGACGAAAGGCCCCCTCGTCATGCAACGCCTCGCCCTGCGCTGCGCCCTCGCGCTCTCCCTCGGCCTCACCGCCGTCGGCACCCTCGGAGCACCCTCCGCCTCGGCCGCCACCGGCACCATCACCGGCCTGGCCGGCAAGTGTCTCGACGTGGCCGGCGCCAGCTCCGCCGACGGCACCGCCGTACAGATCTACGACTGCAACGGGACCGCTGCCCAGCAGTGGACGGTCGGCTCCGACGGCACCATCAGAGCCCTCGGCAAGTGTCTCGACATCACCGGCAATTCGACGGCCAACGGCGCCCAGCTCCAGCTGTGGACCTGCGCGGGCAGCGCCAACCAGCAGTGGACGGTCACCGCCGCGCGCGACATCGTGAACCCGGCCGCGAACAAGTGCCTTGATGTCACCGGGAGTTCGTCGGCGAACGGCACCCGTACCCAGATCTGGACCTGCTCCGGCGCCGCCAACCAGAAGTGGACGGCACCCGCCGCCGGCGGCACGACCCCGCCCACGACCGCGCCGATGGCCGTGGCGCCGTACCTCTACAACGGGTGGGGCAACCCGCCCAGCCCCACGACTGTCATGAACGCAACCGGCGTGAAGTGGTTCACGCTCGCGTTCGTCCTGAGCAACGGCTACTGCAACCCGCAGTGGGACGGCGGCCGGGCGCTGACCGGCGGGGTCGACCAGTCGACCATCAACACCGTGCGCGCCAACGGCGGCGATGTCGTCCCGTCCTTCGGCGGCTACAGCGGCAACAAGCTGGAGAGCTCCTGCTCCAGCGCGAGCGAGCTGGCGGCGGCCTACCAGAAGGTCATCAGCGCCTACTCCCTCAAGGCCATCGACATCGACATCGAGGCCGACGCGTACAGCAACGCGACCGTGCAGCAGCGGACCGTGGACGCGCTCAAGACCGTCAAGGCCAACAACCCGGGCATCAAGGTGTACGTCACCATCGGCACCGGGCAGAGCGGCCCCGACACCAGCCTCATCAACCGGGCCGCCTCGTCCGGGCTGACCGTGGACGCCTGGACGATCATGCCGTTCGACTTCGGCGGCGCCGGCCAGAACATGGGCACGCTCACCCAGCGAGCGGCCGAAGGCCTGAAGACCGCGCTGAAGAACGCGTACGGCTACAGCGACGACGCGGCCTACCGGGACATGGGCATCTCGTCCATGAACGGCATCACCGACAACAACGAGACCGTCACCACCGCCGACTTCCAGACCATCCTGAGCTACGCGCAGGCGCACCACCTGGCGCGGCTGACGTTCTGGTCGGCCAACCGTGACCGGCCCTGCCCGGGCGCCTACCCGAACGACGACACCTGCTCGGGCGTGAGCCAGAGCAACTGGCAGTTCACCAGCATCTTCGCCCAGTACACCGGCTGACGGACGCCCCCTCCGACCTTCCTCCCCAACCCCCCATCACCACAGGAGAATCCGTGCTCAGACGGAAAAGACTGTCCGGCCGTCACGTCATACCGAGAGCGCTCACGGCTGTCGCGCTCGTGGCAACCACCGTGACCGGCATCGAGTTCGCCACGCAGGGCTCGGCGAGCGCGGCGAGCACGGCCGCCGCCGCGATACCGACCGGCTACACCACCGTGGTCAACAAGGGCAGCGGCAAGTGCGTCGACGCCCGCTCGGCCGCCAGCGCCGACGGCACCGCCGTCCAGCAGTACACGTGCAACGGAAGCACCGCGCAGAACTGGCAGTTGGTCGCCACCGACGGCGGCTACTACCGCGTGAACAGCAACCTGAACGGCGCCGAGGCCTGGGACGTCACCAACGTCTCGACCGCCGACTCCGCGCCGATCCAGCTCTGGACGTACTCCGGCGGCAACAACCAGCAGTGGCTGCCGGTCGCCGAGTCCGACGGCTCCTACCACTTCGTCAACCGCAACAGCGGCAAGTGCCTCGACGTGCCGAGCGCGTCGACCGCCGACAGCGTGCAGCTCGCGCAGTACACCTGCAACGGCACGGCCGCGCAGTCGTTCACGCTGAGCGGCGGCGGTACGACCAACCCGCCGGGCACCCCGGACTTCGGCCCCAACGTGACGGTGTTCGACCCGTCGATGTCGGCGTCCAGCATCCAGTCCAAGCTGGACTCGGTCTTCTCCCAGCAGGAGACCAACCAGTTCGGCTCGGCCCGCCAGGCCCTGCTGTTCAAGCCCGGCACGTACAGCGCCAACGCCAACGTCGGCTTCTACACCCAGGTCGCGGGCCTCGGCTTCTCACCGGACGACGTGACGATCAACGGCGCGGTGCACGCGGAAGCCGACTGGTTCCAGGGCAACGCGACGCAGAACTTCTGGCGCGACGCCGAGAACCTGTCGGTCAACCCCACGGGCGGTACTGACCGTTGGGCCGTCTCGCAGGCCGCCCCGTACCGGCGCATGCACGTGCGCGGCAACCTGGCGCTGGACGACGGCGGTTGGTCCAGCGGCGGCTTCATCTCCGACACCAAGGTCGACGGCCAGATCCAGTCCGGGACCCAGCAGCAGTTCCTCACCAGGAACTCCACGATGGGCAGTTGGTCCGGCTCCAACTGGAACATGGTCTTCGTCGGCGACCAGGGCGCACCCGCCCAGTCCTTCCCGACGTACACCAACGTCGCCAGCTCCCCGACGATCCGCGAGAAGCCCTTCCTCTACGTCGACAGTGCGGGCGCCTACCAGGTGTTCGTGCCCGGACTCCAGTCCAACGCCGTCGGCACGACATGGAGCGGGAAGACCCCGGCGGGCAAGTCGCTGCCGATCGACCAGTTCTACATCGTCAAGCCCGGCGCCACCGCGGCCGACATGAACACCGCGCTCGCGGCCGGCAAGAACCTCCTCGTCACCCCGGGCGTCTACCACCTCAACCAGACGATCAACATCACGCGCCCCGACACGGTCGTCCTGGGCATGGGCCTGGCCACCTTCGTGCCGGACGGCGGGATCACCGCGATCTCCACGGCCGACGTGGACGGCATCGAGCTGGCGGGGCTGCTGGTCGACGCGGGCACCACCAACTCCGCGACGCTGGTACAGATCGGCCCGTCCGGCTCGACCGCCTCGCACGCCGCCGACCCGACGCAGTTGTCCGATGTCTTCGTCCGCATCGGTGGCGCCACCATTGGCAAGGCCACCAACTCCGTTGTAATCAACAGCGCCAACACGATCGTCGACCACACCTGGATCTGGCGGGCGGACCACGGCAACTCGGGCACGGTCGGCTGGACCACCAACACGGCGGACACCGGACTGATCGTCAACGGCGCCAACGTGACCGCGTACGGCCTGTTCGTCGAGCACTTCCAGAAGACCCAGGTCCTCTGGAACGGCAACGGCGGCCGGACGTACTTCTTCCAGAACGAGATGCCCTACGACCCGCCGAACCAGGCCTCCTGGATGAACGGCACCGGCAAGGGCTACCCCGCCTACAAGGTCGCCGCGGGCGTGACCACCCATGAGGCGTGGGGACTTGGCAGCTACTGCTACTTCAGCTCCAACTCCAGCGTGGTCGCCGACCATGCCTTCGAGGTGCCGAGCGTGTCCGGGGTCAAGTTCCACGACATGGTGACCGTTTCGCTGGGTGGCGTCGGCACGATCAGCCACATCATCAACAGCACCGGCGGACCGTCCAACTCCAGCACCAACGTCGCCTACCTGACCAACTACCCGTAGACGCACGGAAAGGATCGATCACCTACATGAACACCAACAGATCCGGTTCCACTCGCGCGCTCCTGCGGGTCCTCCTCCTGCTGGCGACACTGCTCGGCCTCGCGTCCGTGCCGCCCGCCGCGCAGGCGAGCACGGCGGCGACCCCGTTCAAGATCCTCGCGCTCTACAGCGGGACCTACGACGCCGCGCACATCGACTTCGACAAGGAGGCCAACGTCTGGTTCCCGCAGCAGGCGGCGGCCAACGGCTACACCTACACGGCCAGCACCAACTGGGACCTGCTCGCCAACGGCGGCGTCAACGCGTACCAGGTCGTCCTGTTCCTCGACGACTTGCCGCAGACCGCCGCCCAACGCTCCGGTTTCGAGGCGTACATGAGGGGTGGCGGCGGCTTCATGGGCTTCCACGTCTCGGCCTTCACGACCAACGCGGCGAGCTGGTCCTGGTACCACAACACGTTCCTCGGCTCGGGGAACTTCGTGTCCAACACCTGGGGTCCGACCTCGGTCACCCTGAAGGTGGAGGACCATTCGATCCCGCCCACCGCCGCCCTGCCGGCCACGTTCACCTCGTCGGTCAGCGAGTGGTACAGCTGGTCCAACGATCTGCGGCAGAACCCGGACATCAAGATCCTGGCGTCGATCGACCCGAGCAGCTTCCCGGTCGGCACCGACCCCAACCAGTCCTGGTACAGCGGGTACTACCCCATCATCTGGACCAACACGAAGTACAAGATGCTGTACGCGAACTTCGGCCACAACGCGATGAACTACACGACCAACACGCGGCTGTCGTCGACGTTCGCGAGCGCCACCCAGAACCAGTTCCTGCTGAACGGGCTCAAGTGGCTGGGCGGGGGCGACACTTCGACGCCGCCGACGGACACCCCGATCTCCGAGACCTCCTGGTACTCCGTGCAGAACGGCGGCAACGGCACCTGTGTGGACGCCCGTTCGGCGGCCACGGCCAACGGGACGGCGATCCAGCAGTACGCCTGCAACGGCACGACGGCGCAGCAGTACCAGTTCCGCTCCACCGACAGCGGGTACATGCAGATCACCGCGCGCGGCAACCCCGCGCAGGTCATCGACGTGACCGACCGCTCGACGGCGGACAACGCGCCGTTGCAGCTGTGGGCCTACTCCGGTGGCACGAACCAACAGTGGCAGCCGGTGCGTGAGACGAGCGGGCGCTACCACTTCGTCGCCCGGCACAGCGGCAAGTGCCTGACGGCCGCCACCGCGGCGACCAACAGTGTCCAGCTCACCCAACGGACCTGTGACGACTCGACCGCGCAGTCCTTCACGCTCGCCGTGCAGTCCTGAGCCACCGCACGGCAGAGCAAGGGCGCCTCCCACCGCACGGACGCGGTGGGAGGCGCCCTTGTTTTCACCGCTAACAGCATTCTGTTGTCGGCGATACACATCGGTGTTATCGTCGATTACATGAACACGAGATCGCTGATTATCGAGGCGGCGGCGGAGCTGATCGCCCAGTCGCCGAGCGGCGACGTGTCGACACGTGCGGTGTGCGAGGCCGCCGGTGTCCAACAGCCCGTGCTGTACCGCCTGTTCGGCGACAAGGACGGGCTGCTGGCGGCCACGGTCGACCACGTCTGGGACCAGTACCTGGAGACGAAGCGCGCCGCCGAGAAGTCCGAGGAACCGCTGCGGGACCTCCGGGCCGGCTGGGACAGCCACACGGCGTTCGCGCTGGCGCACCCCAACGCCTACAAGCTGATGTTCTCCCCGGCGCTGCGCTCCGTGCCCGAGGCGGCGGCGGAGGCGATGCGGATCCTCCGCGGGGACCTGGAGCGGCTCGCCGCGCAGGGCCGCCTGCGTATCGCACCGGAGATCGCGGCACGCATGGTCATGTCGGCCAACACCGGGGTGTCCCTGGCGCTGATCACCCGTCCCACGCTGTACCCGGACGCCGCCCTGTCGACGCTGGTCCGGGACGCGATCCACCAGGCGATCCTGCTCGACCCCGCGGCGGACACCACGGCCACGGACGCCCGTGCCGCGGCCGCGACCACGCTGCTCTCGTCCCTGGACGACCTCACCCCCGAACCGTTCACCCTTGCGGAGTCGGCCCTGCTCGGGCAGTGGCTCACGCAGATCCCCACCACACGGAAGGACCCCCACCATGACTGACACCGACACCGCCCCCCGCGTCGCCCTGATCACCGGCGGCTCCGGCGGCATCGGCCGCGCGGTCGCCGAGCGGCTGGCCAAGGACGGCATCGCCATCGGCGTGCACTACGCGGGCAACAAGGCGAAGGCCGACGAGACGGTCGCCGCGATCGTCGCGGCCGGCGGCCGGGCGATCCCGGTCGGCGGTGACGTCGCCGACGAGGACGCGATGTCGGCCGCGTTCGACGCGGTGGAGCAGGAGTTCGGCGGCATCGACGTCGTCGTCAACACCGCCGGGATCATGGTCCTCTCCCCCATCGCCACCATGGACCTGGACGACCTCGACCGCATGCACCGCACCAACATCCGCGGCACGTTCGTCGTCTCCCAGCAGGCGGCCCGCCGGGTGCGCGGCGGCGGCTCGATCATCAACTTCTCCACCACCGTCACCCGCACCAAGTTCCCGACGTACGGCGCCTACGTGGCGAGCAAGGCCGCGGTCGAGGCCATGACCCTCGTCCTGGCCCGCGAACTGCGCGGCAAGGACATCACCGTGAACGCCGTCGCCCCCGGCCCCACCGCCACTCCCCTGTTCCTGAACGGCAAGGACGAGGCCACGGTCGAGAACCTGGCCAAGGCCGCCCCGCTGGAACGCCTGGGCACCCCGGACGACATCGCGGAGTCGGTCGCGTTCCTCGCCGGTCCGGCCCGCTGGATCAACGGCCAAGTGCTGTTCGCCAACGGCGGGTTGGCCTGAACCGTCCCGCCCACTCAAGGAGATTTCCCATGAACAACATCGTCGTGATCACCGGCGCCTCCAGCGGCTTCGGCGCCCTCACCGCCCGCGCCCTCGCGGACCAGGGCGAGACCGTCTACGCCGGGATGCGCAACACCACCACCCGCAACGCGCCGCAGGTGCAGGCCGCCGCCGACTACGGCAAGGAACACGGAGTCGACCTGCGCTCCATAGAACTCGACGTCAACGCGCAGGACTCCGTCGACGCGGCGATCGACCGTGTACTCGCCGAACACGGCCGCGTCGACGTCCTGATCCACAACGCCGGCCACATGGTCACCGGACCGGCCGAGGCCTTCACGCCCGAGCAGCTCGCCGAGCTGTACGACGTGAACGTCCTCTCCACCCAGCGTGTCAACCGCGCCGCGCTGCCTCACCTGCGCAAGGCCGGCCGGGGTCTGGTGATCTGGGTGTCGAGTTCGAGCGTGAAAGGTGGCACCCCGCCGTATCTGGCGCCGTACTTCGCCGCCAAGGCCGCGATGGACTCCCTCGCCGTCAGTTATGCGGCCGAGCTGGCCCGTTGGGGCGTGGAGACCTCCATCGTGGTGCCCGGCTCCTTCACCAGCGGCACGAACCACTTCGCCCACTCCGGGCACCCGGCGGACGGCGCGGTCGAGGCGCAGTACGAGACGCGGTACGCGGGTCTGATGACCCAAGTGGCGGAGAAGCTGGCCGCGTTGGCGCCCGAGGGCGCGGACGCCTCGCTGGTCTCCGAGGAGATCGCCCGTATCGTCGCGCTCCCCGCGGGGCAGCGCCCGTACCGGGTGCACATCGACCCGGCCGACGACGGCTCCGAGGCGGTCTCCGTCGTGGCCGACCGCATCCGGCGCGACTTCCTGACCCGCGTCGACCTCGCGGACCTGCTCTCCGCGCACCCCTCGGCGGCCTGACCGACGCCCTCTTACAGGGTCACCGCCTCCGGCACGTCGCGCCGGAACGACTCCCCGTCCCCGAACAGCTCCTCGGACACCGCCCGTACGGCGTTCACGACCAGCGGAGCCACCAGTTCCAGCGGCGCCCGCCCGTCGCCGACGACCGAGATCGCGCCGACCGGGCCGTCGGGCCCGCGCAGGGCGAGGCCGACACAACCCAGGTCGGGGAAACACTCACCCCGGTCGATGGCCAGCCCATTACGCCGGCGTACGGTGCTCAACTCCCGGTGGAGCAGGTCGAGTCGGCCGATGCTGTGGGAAGTGCGGCACTCCATCGACTGCTGGTACCGGGCGTCGATCTCCTCCGGGCTGAGCCAGGCGAGCATCGCCTTGCCGAGGCCGGTGCAGTGGGCGACCGCCCGCCCGCCGACCCGGGAGGGAATGTCGACCGCGGCCCGTCCGCCGACCTTGTCGAGGTAGTAGATCTCCGGGCCGTCGAGCACCGCGAGATGGACGACCATCTTCGTACGGACGGCCAGGTCGAGGAGTTGGGGCGCGGCTGCCGCGCGCAGTGTGCTGTGTCCGATCTCCCGGCCGCCGAGACCGAGCGCGCGCGGTCCCAGCGCGTACCCGGCGACGGTGTGGTGCAGCCAGTCCAGGCGCACCAGTTGGTCGAGGATCCGGTGGGTGGTGGAGCGCGGCAACTGGGTCCGGCGGGAGACCACTTCGAGGGTGAGATGCGTCTGGGGCCGCTCGAAGAGGTCCATGATCAACGTCACGCGCTCCATCATCGACGGTGGCAGCGCATGCCGGTCGGCCTCGTATCGCGGCTCCAGTCGAAGGGCAGACGTCATCGTCAATGCCTCTCTGCTCAAACTGAAATCAATTCTAGTTCGGCGCCTTCGTCAACGTATCAACGGCGTCCGACGCGGGCCAAGAGGCGTGCACGAGTTTATTGGTACGCCCGGTCTAATCAACGCGCAAAGAGCCGCTCCCCGGTGCGTGGTCCGGGGAGCGGCTCTGCGGAGACGTGCGGTCAGCAGCCGCGCGTCAGGTCGAGCGCGATGTCCACGATCATGTCCTCCTGCCCGCCCACCAGCCCCCGCCTGCCGACCTCCTGAAGGATGGTGCGCGCGTCGAGGCCGTACTGTCCAGCCGCCGTCTCGGCGTGCCGCAGGAAGCTGGAGTAGGCGCCCGCGTAGCCGAGGGTGAGGGTCTCCCGGTCGACGCGCACGGGGCGGTCCTGCAGCGGCCGTACCAGATCGTCGGCGGCGTCCTGGAGGGCGAACAGGTCGCAACCGTGTTCCCAGCCAAGGAGGTTGGCGACCGCGATGAAGGGCTCGATCGGGCAGTTCCCGGCACCCGCGCCCTGTCCGGCGAGGGACGCGTCGACGCGGGTCACCCCTTCCTCCACCGCCGTGACGGAGTTGGCGACCGACAGGGAGAGGTTCTCGTGCGCGTGGATGCCGATCTGGGTGTCCGGGTCGAGGACGTCCCGGTAGGCGCGGATGCGGTCGCGGACGCCGTCCATGGTCAGCCGGCCGCCGGAGTCCGTGACGTACACGCAGTGGGCGCCGTAGGACTCCATCAGGCGTGCCTGGCGGGCGAGTTCGGCGGGGTCGGTCATGTGGGCCATCATCAGGAAGCCCGAGACGTCCATGCCGAGTTCGCGGGCGGTGGCGATGTGCTGGGCCGCCACGTCGGCCTCGGTGCAGTGGGTGGCGATCCGGACCGAGCGGACACCGAGGGAGTACGCCTGCTTGAGTTCGGCGATGGTGCCGATACCGGGCAGCAGCAAGGACGTGAGGGTCGCCCGGTGGATGGCGCCTGCGGCGGCCTCGATCCATTCCCAGTCGGTGTTGCTGCCGGGGCCGTAGTTGAGGCTGCCGCCGGAGATGCCGTCGCCGTGGGCGACCTCGATGGCGTCCACGCCCGCCCGGTCCAGGGCCGCGCTGATCGCCGCCACATTGGCGGGCGTGATCCGGTGCCGGATGGCGTGCATGCCGTCCCGGAGGGTGACGTCCTGCACATAGAGCCTGGGGGTCACCGGGTCACCTCGCTGGAGAAGCGCTGGGCGATGCGCTCGGCGACCCGCAGGGCGGCCGAGGTCATGATGTCGAGATTGCCGGCGTAGGCGGGCAAGTAGTGGGCGGCGCCCTCGACTTCGAGGAAGACGGACACCTTGGTGGTGACCTCGGAGGCGTCGCCGGTGAAGAGGGTGTGGACCGGATCGCCGGCCGGGATCGGGGTGAACTGCACCTGCTGCTTGAGCCGGTAGCCGGGCACGTACTCGGCGACCGCGTCCACCATGCCCTCCACGGAGGCCCGCACCTGCTCCTGGTCCGCGTCGCCGATCAGGCAGTACACGGTGTCCCGCATGATCAGCGGCGGCTCGGCCGGGTTGAGCACGATGATCGCCTTGCCGCGCTGGGCGCCGCCCACCTTCTCGATCGCGGCGGAGGTGGTCTCGGTGAACTCGTCGATATTGGCGCGGGTTCCGGGCCCTGCAGACTTCGAGGCGATCGAGGCGACGATCTCGGCGTAGGGCACCGGGGTGATCCGGCTGACCGCGTGCACGATCGGGATGGTGGCCTGGCCGCCGCAGGTGACCAGGTTGAGGTTGTCGACATCGTTGGCAAGGTGCTCGTCGAGGTTGACCGGCGGCACGACGTACGGGCCGATGGCCGCGGGTGTGAGGTCGACGAGCCGTTTGCCGTAGGGGGCGAGGCGCTTGGCGTTCTCGACGTGTGCCTTCGCGGACGTGGCGTCGAAGACGATCCCGATGTCGTCGAAGCCGTCCATCCGGATCAGCCCGTCCACGCCCTCGTGCGTGGTGGGCACCTTCAGGCGCGCGGCGCGGGCGAGGCCGTCCGAGTCCGGGTCGATGCCCACCATCGCGGCCATCTCCAGGGTGTCGGACAGCCGCAGCACCTTGATCATCAGGTCGGTCCCGATGTTCCCGGAGCCGATGACGGCCACCTTGGTCTTCGTCATCCCTGTTCCTTCGCTGGGTTCGATGAGAAGGTCGCGGTCACCGAGCCGAGGCCCGACATCTCGGCCCGTACGGTGACTCCTGGCGGGGTGGGGACGAGCGGGCCGAGGGCGCCCGAGAGCACGACCTGCCCGGCCCGCAGCGGATCGCCGAACTCCCGCGCGGTGCGCGCCAGCCACAGCAGCGCGGCGAGGGGATCACCGAGGCAGGCGGTGCCGTCGCCGTCGGACGCCAACTCCCCGTCGACATACAGCCGCATGCGCACGTCCCGGGGCTCGAACGCCTTCAACTCGACCCGCTCGCCGCCGAGTACGAACAGTCCGCTGGACGCGTTGTCGGCGACGGTGTCGGTGATCGCGATGTCCCAGTCGGCGACCCGGCTGTCCACGATCTCCAGCGCGGCGACGCCGTACGCGACGGCGGACCGGACCCGCTCGATGTCGAGATCGTCGTCGTCGAGCTCGGCGGCGAGGACGAACGCGATCTCCGCCTCGACCTTGGGTTGCAGCAGCCGTTCGCTCGGCACGGCCGGCAGCGCGCTGACGTCCATGTCGGCGAGGAGCACCCCGAAGTCGGGCCGGTCGACGCCGACTTGGCGCTGCACCGACTCGGAGGTCAGTCCGATCTTGCGGCCGACGACGCGTGCGCCCGCCGCGATCCGGTCGGCGACGACCCGCTGTTGGACGGCATAGGCCAGGCTGATGTCGGTGGCGCCGAGCACGTCCCGTACGGGGGCGCACGGTTGACGGTCATGGGCCGCGCGCGTCAGTCGTACGACCGCCTCGGCCACCGCCGCCGCACGGTCCGCCACGGCCCCCGGTTCCCAAACGTCTGTCATTCGCATCCTCAACTCGTGATGGTCTCCAGCCTGGGCATCCGGGCCCCTGCACGGGCCCGCGCGTTCCGCTCACCGGGACTCGGTCCGGGTGTGGACAAATGGTCTCGCTGAGCGAGATGACCGGTCGGAGCCGGGGAGTTGGCTCGATACCGTCGCCCGCACATTGCTTGAGGTTGTGGCGTTGAGCCGCGCTCGGCCGTCGAGAACGTCAGCACACCTGAGGAGGTCATCTTGGCCAGCAACGAGGACGTCTACGACGTGATCGTGGTCGGGTCGGGCGGAGGTCTGGTCGGTGCCTATGCCGCCGCCTCGCGCGGACTGCGCACCCTCGTCATCGAGAAGACCGACCGGGTCGGCGGCACCACCGCCTACTCCGGTTCCGGTCTGTGGTACCCCGGTTCTGCCCCCATGCGGCGGGCCGGGCTCGACGACAGCATCGAGGACGCGCGGACGTATCTGCGCGAGAGCGTCGACGACGAGTCGCGCGAGCCGCTCCAGGAGGCCTATCTGCGGGCCGGGATCCAGCTGATCGACGAGCTGGAGCAGAACCCGTGGTTCCGGTCCTTCGAGCACCTCCCGGTGCCGGACTACTATCCGTCGGTCGCCGGTTCCTCCCCCACCGGACACACCATTTTCCCGCCGAAGGTCACCGTCGCCGAACTCGGCGAACACGCCCGGCTGGTCCGCGCCTGCCTGCCCACCCAGCGCTGGGGCCACGACGAGGGCCCGGTCCTCAGCGGGGGCCGCGCGCTGATCGGAAGGACGCTGGCGGCCTTCCTGGAGACGGGCCACGGCACGCTGCGCCTCGACACGGCGTTGGAGAGCCTGGTCGTCGAGGACGGCCGGGTCGTCGGTGTGGAGGCGGTGAGCGACGGCGAGCGGGTCACGTTCCGCGCCACGGGCGGGGTGATCCTCGCGGCCGGCGGCTTCGAGCGCAACCGCGAGCTGCGCGAGAAGTACCAGCCGGTTCCGGAGCGCGGCAGTGAGTGGAGCCACGGCGCCCCGGGCAACACGGGCGACGCGCTCCAGGCCGGCATCGCGGTCGGCGCCGCCACCGATCTGCTCGACGCGGCCTGGTTCACGCCCGGACTCGTGTGGCCGGACGGCCTGCCGCTCTTCCACACCGGGACCCGTGGCGGAATCTGGGTCAACGCCGCCGGCGAACGCTTCGTCAACGAGACCCGCCCCTACGACCAGGCGGGCCGCGAGATAGTCCGCCTGCACGCGACCTCGGGCGTCTCGCACATCCCCGCCCACTGGATCATCGACCAGCGCCAGCTGGACCGGGACGGCTTCGGCGGCCCGTACGACGAGCCGGTCCGCCCCGAGTGGTTCGAGTCGGGCGCGCTCAAGAAGGCCGACACGCTGGAGGAGTTGGCGCAGCTCATCGACGTACCGCTGGACGCCCTGCGCAAAACGATCGAGGAGTTCAACGGCTACGCGCACACCGGGGTCGACGAGAAGTTCCATCGCGGCGAGACGCCCTGGGACCAGATGGCCCAGTACGTCCTGGGCTTCCCGGCGCTGCCCCAGCTCAACTACCCGGCACCGCCGCCCACGAACGACTGGCCCAACCCGATTCTGCCCCCGCTCGACACCCCGCCGTACTACGTCGCGACGATCGTCCCCGCAGACATCGGCACCAAGGGCGGCCTGAGGATCGACGAGCACGCGCGGGTGCTGCGCCCGGACGGCGGTCCGATCGAGGGGCTCTACGCGGCCGGCAACACCGCCGCCGCGATGACGGGCCGCGTGTACCCGGGAGCAGGTGCTCCCATCGGTTCGAGTGTCGCGTTCTCGTATCTGGCCGTGCTCGACATCGCGGACACCGAGGACTGACACAACGTCAAGTGCCCGGAACACCAAGGGTGTTCCGGGCACTGCCATGAGGTTCTACGGCGTGAGGAGCAGCCGTGCGGCCAGCCGCATGTTGGTCTCCGCCTCCTCGGTGGTGAGCTCCTCGGTGAGCACGGCCACGAACAGGCCCCACCAGCCGTAGATGAGCAGGCGCGCCCGGCTGCGGTCGGTTGCCGAGGCCTCGCGGACACCGCCGCCGAGCAGGCGCAGGATGGCCTGGCCCAGGGGGCTGTCGACGAGGTCCGTGCGGGCCTGGACGACGCTCGTGTACTCGGTGAACGACGACAGGGCCACCGCCGAGGCGAGCAGCGGGCTGTCCAGCAGTTTCACGCTGAGCGAGATGAGGAGTTCCGCGATCTCGGCGGCGGGGTCCGTGCCCCCGGCGGCGACGGAGGTGTTCCCGTGGCCGCCGACGAACTGCTCGATGTGCCACTCCAGGACCGCCATGAACAGATACGGCTTGGACGGGAAGTAGCGGTACAGGGTGGCGATGGCGACGCCGGCCTCCTTGGCCACGTCATGCATCTGGACGCTGGCCAGTCCCTCGCGGGCGCCGAGTTCGGAGGCGGCGCGGAGGATGCGGACCCGGCGGGCGGCCTGGCCGCTCGACATCGGGGCCGCCGGTTGCCGTCCCTCAGCGGGTCTCGCCACGTCGTCCCCTCGGTCGTTGGGTGCTCCCGCCGACGCTCAGGACGCCTCGGGGCGGGTCAGGAAGGCCAGGACCGCGCTCTCCCAGGCCTCCTTCTGCTCGATCATGGCCCAGTGGCCGCAGTCGGGCAGCACATGCAGTTCCGCTTTGGGAATCGTACGCATCGGGATCAGCGCGCTCTCCAGCGGTGTGACCCGGTCGTCACGGCCCCAGGTCAGCAGTGTGGGCGCGGTGATCTTGTGCAGCGCGGCCCAGATGGGCTGGTCGGAGTGGGCCTGGGCCGCCTGCATGGCGGCCATGGCCTGCCGGCCGTAGATCCGCCGGGAGGCCTCCAGGGTCGCGGGCTCGGTGGCGCTCGCCCAGCGCTCCTCGATGAGTTCCTCGGTGAGGAGGGACGGGTCGTGGACCATCGACCGCAGCCACTGGAGCAGGTTCTCGCGGGTCGGGTTCTCGGCGAACTCGACGAGCAGGTTGAGGCCCTCGCTGGGGCCGGGCGAGAGGATGTTGCGGCCGACGCCGCCGATGGTCACGACCCTGCGGAACAGGTCCTTGTGCGCGACGGCGAGTCCGGCGGCGACAAAGCCGCCCATGGAATTGCCGATGACGTCGACGCGTTCGAGGCCGAGGCCGTCGAGGAAACGCAGCACGGCCTTCGGGGCCGCCATCATCGGGTTCTCGTCGGTGGGATCACTGACCCCGAACCCGGGGAATTCCAGGGCGAGACAGCGGAAGTGCTTCGCGAACAGGGGGAGATTTCCACGGTAGTTGCGCCAGCCGGTGACCCCCGGACCGGAGCCGTGCAGCAGGAGCAGGGGCGGCCCGTCGCCCGCCTCGTGGTAGCGCAACGTGCCCTCGTCGGTGTGCAGTTCGCGCAGGGTGTCCTCAGCGGTGAGTGTCATGGCGGTGCGTGGCCTCCGGTCGCGGGGTGACGGGCGACAGTCACCGTGCCACCGCGTCCCGGCCGGGTGTCGCACTCCTCCCGATCAGTGGGACGTGTACGGCTCCTGGTCCGCCCGCCTCATTAGCGTCGGACCGCAAGGACTTGACGACGGTGATGGGAGAACCCTGATGGGTGTGCGCTCACTCGGGTATGTACGGCTGGAATCCAGTGACATCGAGAAATGGAAGGTGTTCGGGGCGGATTTCCTCGGCCTGATGCCAGTTGAGGGCGGCGACCCGGAATCCCTGTACTACCGGATGGACGACTATCCGGCCCGCATCGTGGTCTCCCCCGGTTCGCAGAGCGGGATGACCGCGCTGGGCTTCGAGGTGATCGACGAGCGGGAGCTGGCGAGGCTGGTCGCCGATGTCGAGAAGACCGGCATCAAGGTGACCGCCGGCACCGAGGACGAGGCCGCGGAACGCCGGGTCACCGGCTTCGTCAAGTTCAACGACCCGGGCGGCAACCCGGTCGAGCTGTTCTACGGCGCGATCCTCGACCACGTTCCGGTGCACACGCCGCTGGTCTCGGGCTTCCTGACCGGTGACATGGGCTTCGGGCACGCGATCGTCTCCGCCGAGGACGCGCGGGGCACGTTCGACTTCTACGTCGACACCCTCGGTTTCATCGAGCGCAACACGATGCGCTCGCCGGGCGGCACGACCTGGTTCATGGGCTGCAACCCGCGCCACCACACCCTGGGCGTCACCCCGGCGCCGGGTCCTGGGCGGCTGCTGCACTTCATGGTCGAGGGCAGGACGCTGGACGACGTGGGCCGCGCCCTGGACCGGGCGGCGAAGCTCGACGTCCCGATGATGCACTCGCTCGGCAAGCACACCAACGACCACATGGTGTCGTTCTACGTGTGGTCGCCGGAGAACTACGCCGTCGAGTTCGGCTGGAACGGCCTCAAGGTCCCGGAGCCGGTGCCCGTCTACGAGATCACCGACGGCGCGTTCTGGGGCCACCACTTCACCCCGCCGCCGCAGCCCGCCGGCTGACCCGAGCGCGCAGGACAGGAGCCCCACGGTCCATGACCGTGGGGCTCCTCCGTGTCAGCGCTCGACGGTGACGGCCCGCTCCGGACAGGCCGACTCCCCATCCCTGGCCGTCTGTTCGAGTTCCGGCGGCACCTCGCCGTCGTAGGGCAGCGCATAGCCGTCGTCGTCGAGCCGGAACACCTCCGGCGCCGCCGCCGCACACCTCGCGTGCCCGGAGCACAGCGAGGAGTCGATCGTGATCTTCATGCACAACTCCGTTCTACGGCTTGTTCGTCGAGCCCGCGTCGACGGTGAACTGAAGGCCGGTGACGTACCGCGACTCGTCCGACGCGAGGAACAGGACAGCGTTCGACACGTCACGCGGCTCGACGTACGGGGCAAGGGGGTTCATCGCGGCCAGCGCGAACAGCGGTTCCCGCGCGGCGAGTTCCTCGATCGGGACACCGACCGTAATACCGGTGTCGCTCACACCGGTGGGGTGCACGGTGTTCACCCGGATGCGGTGCGGGGCGAGTTCGTTGGACAGCGCCTTCATCAGGCCGACGACACCGTGCTTGCTGGCCGTGTAGTGGGCGTACGGCACATGACCGCGGATGCCGGCCGCGGAGCTGGTGATGACGACGGAGCCGCCCTGCCCGGCCTCGATCATCCCAGGCACCGTGGCCCGCACCGTGTTCCAGGGGCCCTTGAGATTGACGTCCATGACGACGTCCCAGGCCTCCTCGGACAGCTCCCACGCGGCGCCGATGCTCATCACGCCCGCGTTCGCCACCACCGTGTCGAGCCGTCCGAACTCCTCCCAGGCCGCGTCGGCGGCGGCCCGCAGCTCCACCACCGAGCGCACGTCGGCCTGCAGGGCGATACAGCGGCGGCCGGTCGCCCGCACCAACTCCGCGGTCTCCTCCAGCTGTTCCTTCGACGCCAGCGAGTAGGGCAGCTCGTCGCTGATGTCGTGGCACACGTCGGTCACGACGACATCGGCTCCCTCCTCAGCCAGCCGCACGGCGTGGGAACGCCCCTGCCCCCGGGCGGCCCCCGTGATGAGCACCGCCTTGCCTTCCATACGGCCCACGCCGACTCCCCTTCTTTCAGCGGACATTCAGATCCTCGGCGGCCTCGCGCAGGGCGCGCAGCCGGGTGTCGAGGAGTTCACGCTCGGCCTCGTCGCCCGCGCCGAGTTCTGCGAGCCGACGGACAGTGAGGCCGATCTCCTCCTGGAGGCGGCCGTACGCCTCGTCGCGGGTCAGCAGGTCGAGGTCGGTCCAGTCGGAGCGCTCGGACTCCGGGCGCCTGCTCATGCGGGGAGGTTGTAGAGACGGCGGGTGTTCAGCTCGACGATCTTGTGCACCTCGTCGTCCGGCACGTCGGCGAGGACCTCGGCCGCGTAGGCGCGGCTCTTGGGCCAGTACGAGTCGGAGTGCGGGTAGTCGCACTCCCAGGTGATCTTGTCGACGCCGATGTGGTGGCGTACCTCCACACCGAACCGGTCGTCGATGAAGCAGCCGTGGAAGTGCTTGTGGAACAGCTCGGAGGGCCGCACGGTCTGGTTGACGTTCTGGTAGAAGCGGTGCCGCTCCCAGGTGCCGTCGGCGCGCTCCAGCAGATACGGGATCCACCCGATCCCGCCCTCGGACAGGCCGATCTTGAGTCGCGGGTGGTTGTGCAGGACCGGGGAGAACAGCAGGTCGGCGGCGGCGTACATCGAGTTGGTGGCGAACAGGGTGATCGTCACCGCGAACGGTGCCTCCGGGGCCGTCTTGGGCGCCGCGCCCGAGGTGCCGAAGTGCAGGCACAGCGGCATGTCGGTTTCCTCGGCGGCCGTGAACACCGGGTCCCAGTGGTCGGTGTGGAACGACGGCAGGCCCAGCGGGACCGGGTTCTCCGGGAACGAGATCGCCTTGGCGCCCTTGGCCGCCGTACGCCGGATCTCGGCCGCGCAGGCGTCGACGTCCCACAGCGGCAGGATGACCAGCGGGATGAGCCGGCCGGGGGCGGTGGCGCACCACTCGTCGATCACGAAGTCGTTCCAGGCCTGAACACAGAGCAGGGCGAGCCGGCGGTCCTGGCCATCCAGGAAGATCGTGCCGGCGAAGCGCGGGAACGACGGGAAGCACAGCGCGCCCCACACCCCGTCCAGATCCATGTCGCGCAGCCGGGCCTTCGGGTCGTAGCAGCCCGGGATCATCTCGTCGTAGCGGGTCGGTTCGAGGCCGAACTCCTCGGGTGACTTGCCCGCCACGGCGTTCAGGCCGATGTAGGGATAGATGCGGCCCTCGTAGTTCCACACCTCGGCCGGGGCCTGGCCCTCCCCGCGCGACTGTTCCACGATCCGCGGTCCGGCGTCGCGGTACTTCGCCGGCAGGCGGTCCGTCCACAGGCGCGGCGGCTCGATCAGGTGGTCGTCGGTCGACAGCAACTTCATCCATGGCTGCAATGGCATCGATGTGCTCCCTCGAATCTCATGGACTCTCTAGCACCGGCCGAATTGTGTGCACTGTTCAGATCCCACTGAACGGAAACCGGCCAACGGTCAGCGGACTTGATACCGATCATGGATCACGAACAGCACCACCGCACAGTATTCAGGCTACTCTTTTATCTCCGGCGGAAGGAGCCCCAGGATGGGCCGAGTACAGGACAAGGTCGTGTTCATCACCGGGGCGGCGCGCGGGCAGGGCCGCGCCCACGCGCTCCGGCTCGCTACGGAGGGCGCCGACATCATCGCCGTCGACCTGTGCGAGGACATCGCCACCAACGCGTATGCGCTGGCCACTCAGGACGACCTGGACGAGACCGTGCGCCAGGTCGAGAAGCTCGGGCGACGCATCGTCGCGCGCAAGGCGGACGTACGGGATCCGGCGGCTCTGAAGGCGGCCGTGGCCGCCGGGGTGGCCGAACTCGGGCGGCTGGACGCCTTGGTGGCACAGGCCGGTATCGCGCCGCTCGGTCCCCGACAGGGCGTCCAGGCCTTCATCGACGCGGTCACCGTCGACTTCAACGGTGTCGTGCACGCCGTCGAGGCCGCCCTGCCCCATCTGCCCGACGGCGCCTCGATCGTGGCGACCGGGTCGATCGCGGCTCTGACCCCGGCGACCGTCGACAGCCCGACCAACGGGCCCGGCGGCCTCGGCTACTCCTTCGCCAAGCGCCAAGTGGCCTCGTTCGTCCACGACTTGGCGACGGTGCTGCTGTCGCGGCGGATCCGGGTCAACGGCCTGCACCCGACCAACGTCAACACGGACATGCTCAACAGCGACATCATGTACCGGTCGTTCCGGCCGGACCTCGAAAACCCGACCCGTGAGGACGCGCTGGTGTCCTTCCCCGCGACGACCGGGATGGACGTTCCCTACGTCGAGCCGGAGGACGTCTCCGACATGGTCCTCTTCCTGGTCTCCGACGAGTCCCGCTACGTCACCGGCATGCAGATGCGGGTGGACGCCGGCGGCTATGTCCGCAAGCGTCCCCAACTCCCCGCGTTCTGAAGGCGTTTGGTGCGGATGGCTTCTGCTACGACGTGAGGTCCAGGACCACCTTGCCGGTGGTCCTGCGCTCGGCGACATCGGTGAGAGCGGTGGCGACATCGGCGAGCGGGTGGACGCGGGAGACCAGCGGGCGCATGCCGTCCCGGACCATCGCGGCGAGGGCACGGTCGGCGGCGGCCACCGCGTCCGGCGCGTACTGGCGCACCGTACGGATCTCGAAGCCCCGCACGACCAGGTCCTTGAGCAGCACCAGGTTCAGCGGGATGCGCGGAATCTTCCCGTCGGCGTACCCGACCGTGACGAACCGGCCGCCCCGCCGCAGCGCGCGCAGGGCGGCCTCCGCGTGGTCGCCGCCCACCGGGTCGATCACGAGGTGGGCACCCTCGCCGCCGGTCAACTCCCTTGTGCGCAGCTTGAGATCCTCGTGAACGTAGTCGACACCGGCCTCGGCCCCGAGCTTGCGGGCCACCGTCAGCCGCTCCTGGCTCGACGCGGCGGCGACCACCCGCATACCGAGCCGCGTCGCGATGTCGACCGCCGCCGAACCGACCCCGCCGGCCGCGCCGAGCACCGCCACCCACTCCCCCGCGCTGCCCTGTCCGACGGTGACCAGGGAGTGGTAGGCGGTGGCGTACGTGACGTGGAACGCGGCGGCGTGCACCATGTCGAGGCCCTCGGGCACCTGGCGCAGGCTCGCGACGGGCACGACGACCTGTTCGGCGAACGCGCCGGTGAGGACCGCTCCGGCGACGGGTGAGCCGACGGGCGGACCGGACACACCCGGCCCCAACTCCGCGACCACACCGGTGAATTCACTGCCCGGCGTGAAGGGCAGTGGCGCGGGCACTTGGTAGCGGTCGGCCACGAGAAGCACGTCAGGGAAGTTCACCGCCGCCGCGTGCACGCGGACCAGTACCTCGCCGGCTCCGGGCCGGAGGTCGTCGAGTTCGACGACCGAGAGGCCGCCGGGCGGCCCGTACTCCATGCAGCGTGCGGCCTTCATCAGGTCCTTTCCACGGTCGGCATCGCCGGGTCGCGGGGCAGCCCCAACACCTGCTCGGCGATCGTGTTGCGCTGGATCTCGGCCGTGCCCGCGCCGATCGACGAGGCCCGGGTGCGCAGGAACCCCCATACCCAGCGCCCGCGTTGGACCGCGTGCGGGTCGCGGCGGTCGAGGATGCCGTACGGCCCGAGCAGGTCGACCGCGAACTCGTGCAGCTCCTGCTCGAAGGTCACGATGGACAGCCGCGCCGTCGAAGAGGCGGGCCCTGGCTCGCCCTTGGCCATGATGTCGGCGATGGTGCGCATGCCGGTGAGCCGCATGACGCGGACGCGGATCTCGAAGTCGGCGAGCCGGTCGCGGACGATCGGGTCGGCCGTGGCACCGCGCTCACGGGCGAGTTCGATCAACTCGTCCACCACCCGTCGGTACAGGGCCGCTTGGTTCATCGCCCCGGCCGCACGCTCGTGCCCGAGGCTCGTCCGCACCAGCGGCCAGCCGCCGTTCTCCTCGCCGATGCGGTTGGCGACCGGTACACGGACGTCGTCGAAGAAGATCTCGCAGAAGTGCGCGTCGCCGGTGAGATCGCGCAGCGGCCGTACGGTCACTCCCGGGGCGTGGGCGTCGATCAGCAGGTAACTGATGCCGTCCTGGCGGGAGTCGGGCGGTCCGGTGCGGACGAGGGTGAAGAAGATGTCGGCGATGTCGGCCGAACTGTTCCACACCTTCTGCCCGTTGACGACGTACTCCGCATCCTCGCGCCGTGCCGTCGTGCGCAGTGCGGGGAGGTCCGAGCCTGCCTCCGGTTCGGAGTAGCCCTGGGCCCACACCATGTCGCCGCGCAGCATGGGGCGCAGATGGCGCTCCTTCTGCTCGGGCGTGCCGTACTTGATGAGGGTGGGGGCGGCGATGCCCAGCCCGGTACCGAGGGGGCCGGGGACGCGGGCGCGTGCGTACTCCTCCTGGTAGCTGACCTGGCGTGCGAAGGACAGGTCCATGCCGCCGTACTCGCGGGGCCAACTCGGGCCCGCGTAACCGGCGTCGAAGAGCGTGGCGAGCCACTTCTTCTGCCAGGCGATCCGCTCGACGGGGTCCTTGGGGCGGCGCCCGGGGTGCTGGTCCGTGAGGAAGGCCCGCAGGCGGGCGCGGAATCGGTCGTCCGACTCGCCGGTCCCGTCCGCCGTCATCGCGGGGCCATGCGGATGGCGCCGTCGAGGCGGACGGTCTGGCCGTTGAGGTACGGGTTCTCCAGCATCTCGACGGCGAGGCGGGCGAAGTCGTCCGGGTCGCCGAGTCGCTTGGGGTGCGGCACGGAGGCGGCGAGGCCGTCGCGGATGTCGGCGCGGAGGCGGCCGAGCATCGGGGTGTCCATGATGCCGGGGGCGATGGTGTTCACCCGGATCTGCCAGCTGGCCAGGTCGCGGGCGGCGACGAGGGTGATGCCGTGGACGCCGGCCTTGGCGGCGGTGTAGGAGGTCTGCCCGATCTGGCCGTCGAACGCGGCGACGGACGCGGTGAGCACTACGGCGCCCCGGTCGCCGTCGACGACCTCGTTGCCGGCGAGGCGGGCGGCGGAGAGGCGCAGGACGTTGTAGGTGCCGATCAGGTTGACGCGTATGACCTCGGCGAAGGTGTCGAGTTCGCCGGGGTTGCGGTCGCGGTCGATGATCCGGGTGCGGTCGCCGCCGCGTCCGGCGCAGTGCACGACGGCGCGCAGGGTGCCGAGTTGCTCGGCCGCGTCGAGGGCGGCGGTGACCTCGGTCGGGTCGGTGACGTCGGTGCGGACGAAGCGCGCGGCCTCGCCGAGGTCGGCGACCGCCTTGACGCCCTGTTCCTCGGAGATGTCGGCGAGGACGACACGTCCGCCGCGTTCGATGATGCGCCGCGCGGTGGCCAGGCCGAGCCCGGAGGCGCCGCCGGTGACGAGTGCCGCTGAACCGTCGATGTTCACACCCAACTCCTCATGGTCTAAACGGTCTTATAGGCCCAGGGACTTGCTGATGATGAGCTTCATGACCTCGCTGGTGCCGCCGTAGATACGGGTCACCCGGGCGTCCGCGTACAGGCGGGCGATCGGGGATTCGAGGATGTAGCCGTAGCCGCCGTGCAGTTGGAGACAGCGGTCGACGACGCGTCCCTGCGTCTCGGTGCAGACCAGCTTGGTGCGGGCCGCGTCCACGGGGTCCAGTTCGCCCGCGACGAGTGCGGTGATCGCCGCGTCGAGCAGGGCCTGCGCGGCCGTCAACTCGGCGTCCAGGGAGGCGAGTTCGAACTTCGTGTTCTGGAACTGGGCCAGTGGTTTTCCGAACACGTTCCGGTCGCGGACGTAGGAGACGGTGAGGTCGATCGCGGTGCGGGCCTGGGCGACCGCGCCGACCGCGATGGCGAGGCGTTCCTGGGCGAGGTTGCGGCCGAGGAGGGTGAAGGCGGCGCCTTCCTCGCCGAGGAGGTTGGCGGCGGACACGCGGACGTCGTCGAAGGCGAGTTCCACGGTGTCCTGGACGGCCAGGCCGATCTTCTCCAGCTTGCGCCCGACAGTGAAGCCGGGGGTGCCCTTCTCCACCACGAGGAGGGAGAGCCCGCCGCGCCGGTTGTCCGGGTCCACGGTGGTGCGGGCGACCACGATCACCAGGTCGGCGTGGTGACCGCCGGTGATGAAGGTCTTCGCCCCGTTGAGGACGAAGTGGTCGCCGTCGCGGACCGCCCTGGTGGTGATGCCGGCGAGGTCGGATCCGGTGGCGGGTTCGCTCATCGCGATCGCGGTGTACAGCTCGCCGGAGGCCAACCCCGGTAGCCAGCGCGCCCGTTGCTCGGCGTTGGCCAGGCCCGTGAAGTACGGGACGACGATGTCCAGGTGGGTGCGCAGACCGCCGAGCGTGACGCAGGCGCGGGCGCACTCCTCCTGGATCACGGCGTTGTAGCGGTAGTCGTCCTGGCCGCCCCCGCCGTACTCCTCCGGGATCGCCGTACCGATGATGCCGAGCTTGCCCAGTGCGGTGAACAGGTCCCGGGGGACGAGTCCGGCGCGCCGCCAGTCCTCGTACGACGGGAGCACCTCGCGGGCGATGAAGTCACGGACCAGCAGACGGAAGTCCTCATGGGTCTCTTCGAACAGGGTCCGGCGCATCGGATCTCCTTCGGCTCGACCTATTCAGTATACCTAATTAGCCTCCCTCGACACAGCCCGGTTCAGCAGAACGCCCCCGTGGGCCCGAAGGCCGCACAGGGGCGTTGCGGGTCGATCGTCAGGAGATCAGTGCCACCAGGGGATCAGCGCGTCCAGGTGGCGGCGCATCCGGTGCCGGGCCACTCCGGCGTCACCCTCGACGATCGCGTCGAGAATCCGCTGGTGGACGTGCTGGACCTCCTCGGCCGCCGTGTCGCCGGGCAGCGGTCGGTCGTGGCCCGAGGCGTGGCGGCGGAACAGCTCGGTGATGATCGACAGGAACAGGGACAGCACCGGATTGTCGGAGAGCGCGGCCAGTTCGGTGTGGAAGAGGTCGGCCTTGCGCGGGTCGTCGGCGGGACCCTCGGTGCTCCAGCGGACGGCCTTGCCGAGCCGTTCGGTCACCTCTTTGTCACCCTCCGCGACTCTCGCGGTGACCCGGGCGACGACGCCGAGTTCGATGGCGTTGCGCACGATCCGCAGGTCGTCGGCGGTGACGCCCTGGTACTCCAGGAAGAGCGCCATGGTGTCGATGCTGGCCTGCGGTTCGGGCTCGGTGACGATCAGGCCGCCGCCGGGGCCGCGGCGCATCCGGGCCACCGAGTGGTACTCCAACAGCCGTACGGCTTCCCGCAGTACGGCCCGGCTGATCGAGTAGCGGGCGAGCAGGTCGGCCTCGGAGCCGAGCACCATGCCGGTCTGCCAGCCGCGCGCGGCGATGTCGTCGTGGATGCGGGCCGCGACCACTTCGGCGAGCTTGGCCCGGGGCCCCTCGACCAGTTCGGGCTCGACGACATTGCCCGCGATCCGCTGCCCGCGCCGCACCCGGTGCTTCTCGATCCAGCCGGCCACGGACTCCAGATGTGCGGTCAACTCCGTCTGCGCGCGGGCCCCGTCGTCGGCGATCACCGCGTCGACGACTGCTTTGTGCGCGCGGTGCGAGGTGTCCTTCGCCGCGTGCATCTCGGTCTTGGAGATACGGCGTGAGGTGTGCGCGTAGCGGGCGGTGAGCCGGGTGAGCACGTCGACGAACAGGTGCAGCACCGGGTTGCCCGACAACTGGGCGAGCACGGGGTGAAGGGGGTCCTGCGAGTGGACGCCGGGTTCGTCCCAGTGGTCGAGTTCGGCGGCGAGCGTGGTGCGGAGGGTGTCGATGCCCTGCTCGGTGATGCGGTCGGCGGCCAGTCCGGCGGCGATCGGCTCCAGCAGGAGGCGGGCCTGGAGCAGGTCGGTGACGCTGGTGCCGACGTATTCGAGGTAGATCACCATGGCGCGGGTGGCCGGTCCCGCGTCGGGGGCGCAGACGATCAGGCCACCGTTCGGGCCGCGCCGCATCCTGGCCACCTGGTGGTGCTCGACGAGCCGTACCGCCTCGCGCAGCACCGCGCGACTCACCCCGAGCCGCTCCCGCAGATCCACCTCGGAGCCCAACGACTCGCCCACCGGCCAGCCCTGGCGGATCACGGTCGCCTCGATACGGCGGGCGGTCTGCGCGGCCAGCTTGCCGACCGGGACACCGGTCTCGCCGTCGGCGGGCTCGCGGTCGACGGCAGTCGCCATGGCCAACTCCTCTGGGGCGGATATTGCGGATCCCCAGTCTATTCGTCACCTGGGCCGGAGGCGTGCCGTTCGAGTACCTGGAACCTAGATGAGGCCACTTTTTCTCGCTCCGACCCCTGGCAAGTGGGTGATCGCCACGGTTAGAGTAACCTCATTTCTGGGCCGCGGCACGAGAACAGGGAGCCGACAGCGATGCGACTTGAGTCCACGCCCGAGCTCGAAGCGTTCCGGCGGAAGGTGCGTGCCTTTGTCGCCGAGCACTCCCCCGGCATCAAGACCCATACGGGGGTGCGCGCGCCGGAGCCCGAACTGATGTCGGCGATCCGGGAGTGGACGGCCAAGCTGTACGAGGCGGGTTTCCTCGGGATCGACTGGCCGGCCGAGTACGGCGGCCGTCCCGACGCTCACCCCCTCGGATCCTCGGTCGTGGCGGAGGAGATCGCCCGCGCCCGCACCTGGCAGCCGATCGGCGCCGCCTCGCTGGCCTCGGCCGCGCTGCTGGAGTTCGGCACCGACGCACAGCGGGCGCGCTTTCTGCCCCGCATCCGCTCCTGCGAGGACGTGTGGTGCCAGCTGTTCAGCGAACCGGAGGCGGGCAGCGACCTGGCGGCGCTGCGGACGCGGGCAGTCCGCGAGGGCGAGGGTGACGACGCCGTGTTCGTCGTGGACGGCCAGAAGGTGTGGACGACCAACGGGCAGCACGCGGACATGGGTTACCTGCTCGCGCGCACCGACCGTGAGGCGCCGAAGCACAAGGGCATCACGGCGTTCGCCCTCGATCTGCGCAGCCCGGGCGTCGACATCCGGCCGTTGCGGGAGATCACCGGGACGACCGACTTCAACGAGGTCTTCCTCGACGGCGTGCGCATCCCGGCCGCGAACGTGATCGGGCGGGTGAACGACGGCTGGCGGGTGGCGATGAGCAGCCTCGGGCGCGAGCGGTCCGGGGTGGGCGCGCGCGGTGTCGAACTGGTCGCCGTACTGGACGACTTGCTGCGCCTCGCGGCGCGTACGTCGGTCAACGGCAGGCCCGCGCTGGACGACTCCGCGACCCGGCAGACGATCGGCGAACTGGCCACGCGGGTTCACGTGAACGCCGCACTTCTCGATCTCGCCCGGTCTCGGACGGTGCACGACACGGAAGGACCGGCCGACGCCCTCCTCGGCAAGATCTTCTTCAGCGAGCTGAACCACGACCTGGTCGACTTCGGCCTGAGTCTCCAGGGCACGGACGGGTTGCTGGTCGAGGGCGACGAGGATGTCGTAGCGGATGGCTGGTGGCAGGACGCGCATCTGTACTCGCGGGCGTACACGATCGCCGGCGGGGCGAACGAGGTGCTGCGGACGCAGGTGGCCGAGCGGGGGCTCGGGCTGCCGCGGGAGCCTCGCTGACTCAATCCAGAGATTGAATGGACCACTCGGTCAATACAGTCGCCGCATATTTCTTCACCGACCTCTCGAAGATTGATTGTACCGATCGGTCGACGTATGGTTCCGTCAGGTGCGGGGCCGACGAGAGGACGACAGAACCATGACCGAGAGCGTGGCCGGAACCGACGTCTCCGAGGAGCTGCCGGAGTACCCGTCACCCCGATCGGACGAGTGCCCGTTCGCGCCGCCGCCGGGCCTGCTGAAACTGCACGACTCGGGCAAGGCGCTGGTGCGGGCCAGGACGTGGGACGGCACGACCCCCTGGGTCGTCACGACCCACGCGGCCCAGCGGCAGCTGCTGACCGATCCCCGGCTCAGCGCGAACATCGGCGCGCCCGGATATCCGCACACGACCGAGGCGATGAAGGCGCACGCGGCGCATATCCAGCCGTCGATCAACAACACCGACGGGGCCGAGCACACGCGGTGGCGGCGGATGCTCACGAGTTCGTTCACCCGGCACCGGATGGAGAAGATCCGCCCGGAGATCCAGCGGATCACCGACGACCTCATCGACAAGATGCTGGCGGGTCCCAACCCGACCGAGCTGAACGAGGCGCTGTCGCTCCCGCTGCCCTCGCTGATGATCTGCGCGCTGCTCGGGGTGCCGTACGAGGACCACGACTTCTTCCAGGAGCACGCGGGTGTGACCAACGCGCGCTTCAAGACCCCGGAGCAGGCGGCGGAGAGCACGGCGGCCGTGCGCCGCTACATCGCCGGGCTCATCGAGGCCAAGATGGACAACCCCGGCGAGGACGTCCTCTCCGACCTCGGCGCGCGCATCAAGGCGGGCGAGCTGTCCATGGAGGAGGCGGCCCCTCTCGGGCACATCCTGCTCGTCGCCGGGCACGACACCAGCGCCAACATGATCACGCTGGGCACCGCGCTGCTGCTGCAGCATCCCGACCAACTCGCGGGCCTGCGCGAGCACTCCGACGACGCGAAGTACGTGACGAGCACGGTGGAGGAGCTGTTGCGCTACCTCACCATCCCGCATCTGCTGGCCCGCCGGGCCGTGGTCGAGGACATCGAGATCGACGGTGAGGTCATCCGCGCGGGCGAGGGCGTCATCGCGTCGCTGCCGGCCGCCAACTGGGACCCGCAGGCGTTCCCCGACCCCGAGAAGCTCGACCTCACCCGCAGCGCCGCCCACCACCACGCGTTCGGCTGGGGCCCGCACCAGTGCGTGGGCCAGCAGCTCGCCCGCATCGAACTCCACGTCGTCTTCAGCACGTTGTTCCGCCGCATCCCGACGCTGCAACTCGCCGTGGACGTATCGGAGTTGAAGTTCAAGGAGGACTCGCAGGCCTACGGCATCTACGAGTTGCCCGTCACCTGGTGACACCTGACGGTATGTGCCGGCTCAGGGGTGAGCGGCGGTCGCGGACAAGGTGACCACGCGGTCGAACCGGCTGTCGAGATCCTCGTCGCCGTGGTGCACCACGAGCAGACCGCGCCCGTGGGTGTGCTGTTTCAGCGCCCGCAGCACCAAGTCCCTGCCGGTCCTGTCGAGGTTGGCGAACGGCTCGTCGACGAGGTACACGTCCGCTTCCTCGCAGAGGAGCGCCGCGACCCCGGTCCGCTGTCGTTGGCCGGACGACAACTCCGAGGGCAGCTGGTCGGCCACCTCGTCGAGCCCCATGGCCGTGCGCACCCGTACATCGGCGACCAGCTCGCGAACGGGCAACGGGGGCAGGTTGACCGGAGCGGTCAGAGCGGCCACCCGGGTCGGCAGCATGACCATCCCGCGGTCGGGGGCGAGCGTTCCGGAGATGATGTGCAGGAGCGTCGTCTTGCCGCAGCCGTTGGGGCCCCGGAGCAGGACGTGCTCGCCGGCGCCCAGTTCGAAGTCGTCGATCGTCACGTCCGCGCCGTCGTCGTATCCGACGCGGGCAGCGTGGACCAGCACCGCGGGTCCCTCGTCGTGGTACGGCGACACGGCGGAGGCGCGCAGGGCGGTGATCCGCCTGAGCACGGCGATGTTCCGGCGGGCCTGCGGAATCATGTTCACGAGTTCGAAGATTCCGGTGACGGCCCGCCACAGCGAGTTCACGAAGGCGAGGAAACTGCCGAACGTCATCCGGCCGGCGAGCACGAAGTACGCCCCGGTGATCATCGACGCGGTGTCGGACAGGTTCATGACGAGGTCGCTCAGCGTGCTCTGCTTCTGGGTGAGCCGGAAGTTGGTGAAGGTGATGCCGAGGAAGCCGCGCAGCGCCTTCCTGTTGGCGGCCCGGGTGCCGGACAGGAGGGCCGGCAGGCCGCGCAGCGCGTGGAAGGACTCCAGGGTCCGGGACAGCGTGTTGACGTACTGCGCCTCCGCCTCGCGCTCCGGTTCCGTGTTGTCCTCGATCCGCTTGGCGATGCGGTTGCTGACGTACACCAGCGGCGGCACGATGACGAGCAGGATGAGACTGGCCTGCCAGGACAGGTACAGCAGCACGCCGATGAAGACGACGGACGCGACCGACTGCTTCGCGATGCGGATGCAGACGTCGACGGCCGGCAGGACCCCTTCCTTGACGTCGTTGTGGACCCGGCTGACGAACGAGGCGTTGCCGGCCTGTGCCATCCGCCGTCCGTCCTGGTCGAGCGCGCGGTCCAGCAGCTCCATCTCCAGGTCCAGCGTGAACGTGTTCTCGAACCCCTTGCGCCAGCGCGCCACCCAGTAGCCCCCGAGGCTCAGGGTGAGGCCGAGCAGGAGGTAGCAGGCGGCGAGTGCGACGAACCTGCGGAAGCGGCCGGTCAGGATCGCCTGGTCGAACAGGGCCTTGAGGAGCAGGGGATGCACCAGGGCTTCGGTCCCGCCGAGGGCCGCCTCGATGAGGACGATCATCGAGAACTGGGTCCGGTGGCCCCTGAGGGTGAGCCACAGCTCCTTCACCGTGACACCTCGTCGAGCAGGAAGTCGGCGGTACCGCCGTGGTTCACGCGGTGGAGCACCCGCAGGATGCCGGCCGAGCCGGTCAGGTAGTCGGTGGAGCAGCGCAGCAGTCCGTCGCCGGGCGAGCCCAGCGGCACCGCCTCGCCGTGTCGCGCCACCCCGAACCGCTCGTCCGGCTCGAACAGGAACAGCCGCCTCACGAAGTCGAGTTGCCGCACCGCGATGTTCCGGTACGCGGTGTCACCGGTGATCGCGACGGCGTCGAGAAGCGTATCGGCGATCCCGGACATACCGAACGAGAAGCCCGGCAGCACGGCTTGCCGGACGTCCAGTGCGCGCAGGACGGTCCGTGCGGAGTCCAGGTCGCCGTAGCGCAGGAGCACGCGGGCGACACCCGCGGAACCCACCTCGACATAGGGTTCGGCGGTGCCGTAGTGGTCGAACGTGACATTGCCGTCGTCGTGCCGCTCGGCGTGTGCCATCTCCCAGGCCAGTGCGCCGCGGCCGAGGTCCAGACACCACTCGTCCCCGGTGATCTGGTGCATGCGCAGCAGGAACATCGCGACGCCCGCCTGGCCGAAGCCCAGGCCGGTGAACGGCTTCTCACTCGTGAACTCGTTCCGCCAGTGGACCCGTTCGCCGTCGTGCCGGGCGGCCTCGCGCAGGGCCCGCGCGCAGTCCCGCGCCGCGGCGAGGTGACGTCCGTCGCGGTCGTGGAGGTAGAAGCGCAGGTTCGTCATTCCCACGCCGGCCAGGCCGTAGTAGAAGGTGGGGTCGCCGGACTCGTGTGCGCGCCGGTTGGCCTGCGCCAGCAACTGCGTGGCCTGCGTGCGGAATCCGAGTGTGTCGGTCGCCCAGGCGATGCCGGCCAGCCCGTTCATGAGGCCGGCCGGGTACTGGGTGGGGTCCATGTCGGCCAGGTCGTCGCGCAGTCGCCCCAGCCATTCCGGCCGGAGCGGGACGCCCGAGGCGTTCAGCGCCCACAGGACGCCGCTCGCACCGAAGCCGAGGCTCAGGGGGTTGGTGACGTGGGCGAACGGGTCGACGGGGAAGAGCGTGGGCCGGTCGGTGTCGGCGACGGCGTCGATGAAGGCCGCGAGTCCCGCCTCGGTCTCCGCCAGGCCGAGTCGTTCCTCGACGACCGGCCGCACCGGCACGGCACGGACCTGGTCGAGCAGGTCGTCCTCGTGCTCCAGTTCGCGCAGTACGTCCGTGAGCGTGATCCGCGCTCGCGCCAGGTCAGTGAGCATCTCGTGGATCCGCGACGGCCAGCCGAGGCTGTCGGTGAAGATCCGGTAGCGGTCCAGGATGTCCTCGCGCAGGTACGACAGGGCCGCGACCGGGAAGATGAAGTAGGCCATGGTCATGGCCAGGCCGAACTGGTCGTCCTCGACCGCGGATGCGGCGAAGCGGCGCCGGAAGTTGCTGAACCCGGGTGTGTACAGCTCGACCGGTGCCTCCAGGTGCGCGTGCTCGGGGTCGGCCTCGGTCAGTCGGCACGTCTCCAGGTCGACGATGGTGACCTGGAGGGTGTCCGGGTCGATGAGCACGTTCGCGGCGGTGAAGTCGCCGAGGATCACCTTGCGGTCGTGGGCGGCCTGGAGCGCACGCGCGAGTCCTCGGAAGACGGCGAGGAAGATCCGCAGGAACTCCCGCGACTGCGGGACGCCACCGGGTCCGAGCCGGGCGAGCGGGTTGCGTTCGAGCAGCATGGAGCGGATGTCGGTGCCTTCGACGAACTCCTCCGCGATGAAGTGGTGTTCCCAGTGGCGGAACGTGGTGATCGGGGCGGGGAACGAGCCGACGTCGGCCAACCGGTTCAGGAACACCCACTCGCGGTTGAGGATGTCCACGGCGTCGTGGTCCTGCCGCGGGTCGACGTTGGTGTGCGGGCGGGCTTCCTTGAGGACCACCACACGGTCGTCGTTCGCCGTGTCCTCGGCGGTGTACACCCCACCGCTGTTGGAGAACTGCAGCGCCCCGGTCACCCGGAAGCGGCCCGCGAGCAGGCCGTCCTCATCGGGGTCGGCCGGGGGCTTCCAGTCGGTGAACGGCCATGCCACCCACCACGGTTGGGCGTATCCGGGGCGTCGGTCGTCGGCGACCGGCCCGTCCGGCCCCGTGATGTGGGGCACCGGCCGGCCCAGGACGTCGACGGAGTGGGTGTCCAGGAACTGCCCGTACCGGAAGTAGAGCGCCTTGCAGTCGCGGTACCGGAGGTCCGACAGCACGTACGGCCCCTCGGCGCCGTCCAGGACTTCGGCGAGGTCGGCCAGACACGACCGGAACTCGTCGTCGTCCCGCGGGTAGACGGTGACGAGTTTCCCGCCGCTGCCCCGCGATATGGCCTTCGAACTCAGCATCTCGAAGACGGTGAGATCGAGAGCGATCTTGAAGTCGATGTCGTGCTCGGTCAGATACCCGATCACCGAGGCGGCGACCTCGCGCACGTTGCGCTGGTTCGCCGACACATGGATCTTCCACCCCTGCGCGGGCAGGTTCGCGTTGTGCCGGTAGCTCCACCAGATGCCCTTGCGGACGAATCGTGACCGCACCCGGTCGTCGAGGGAGGCGAGGAAGTGGTCGGGATGCGGCTCGTAGGAGACGTCGAGCGGGTCGAAGAACAGGGTGTCGTTCCAGCAGAAGGGGAATCGGTAGACCCATCGTTCGTTGATCATGTCTGCCTCTGTGAGTTTGTCCGAGGAGCCTGACGGGCGGTCGGCGAGGGCGCGCCGGGGCGGCGCGAACCATGCGGGGCGCGCGGGGCGTGCGCTGCCCGCATGGTTCACGCCGTCAGATCACCGGCTGCGGGCACCGCTCAGGCGGGTGTCCCGTAGCAGATGCCGCTCAGGAGGGGTTCCTGCAGCAGGTGCTGCTCAGGCTGCTGGTGATGCTCAGCACCAGAGCGCTGCTGTTCTCCGTCCGCGGTTCGATCGTCTGCAGCTTCAGAACGCTCATGCGGGTCACTTCCTTGGTGGTCGGGAGCGCTTTGCGGCGCTCCGGGGATGGAACAGGTACCGACCGATCGGCTGGGCCAGTCAACGGCGCGCGCCGGGCGCGTACATCAGGGAAAGCACCCCGTATTCCGGGTGCGGCGCCCCCAGGAAGACGCGCTCCCGGCCGACCCGAATGGTGGTGGTCCTGCCCCGTGTCCTGCGGTCGCCGGAGCCGGTAGCGTGAGTCGTTTCGGCCTGGTCGTGCCCCCGCGCCCCCGTGCCCCCGTGCCCCCGTGCGCCAGGTCGTCGCCCGGGCGGGAGGCGCCGGATCCGGTCCGCTGAACGGAACCCGGCACGACAGCCGGACGACGGTGAATCACGCTGACTCCGGACGACTCGACATCGGGGGAATGTTGATGCGCACACGCGAATGTCAGCAGGTCCGGTACCTCACGGGGCAGTCGGCCACCGGCTCCCCGGACTCACGGCACACGTCGTCGCAGGGGAGCGGCGCGAAGACCGCCGGCCAAAGCCGTCCGGCCGCGGGCGGGGCCGGGGCCCGTGGCGAATTCGTCGGTCGGCGGGCCGAGATGCGGCAGGTCATGAGAGTCCTGGCCGCCGCGCGCTCGGGGCGTGGCGGCACGGTCTTCGTCACCGGCGAACCCGGCATCGGCAAGACGCGGCTCGCGGTGGAGGCTCTCCGCGCGGCTGCCGCGGCGGGCATGGTCACCGCGCGGGGCCGGGCCGGTACGGTCGGATCGGTCGTGCCGTACCGGCCGCTGATCGAGGCCTTGCTGTCCCTGTCCCGGGCCGGCCTGCTGCCGGGCCCGGGCGAACTGGGCCCCTACGGGCCGGTGCTCGCTCACCTGCTGCCGGGAGACCACGCTCCCGGCACCGCCGTCGTGTCGCACCTCACGGTCGCCGAGGCCTTCCTGCGCGTGCTCGCCGAGGCCGGACGAGAACACGGATTCCTGCTCGTGCTCGACGATCTGCACGACGCGGACACGGAGACGCTGGCGGTCCTTGAGTACGTCCTCGACAACCTCGCGGAGCAGCCCGCCGTACTGCTGCTCATCGCCGGTCGTGAGCCCTGTGTGGCGACCGAGCTGGCCGCCCGGGCGGGTCAGCGCGGTGCCGCGTCGACCCTCGAACTGCGGCCACTGGGGCGCCCGGACGTGCGCACCCTGGTCGTGGCCGAGCTGGGATCCGCCCCGGGCGCGGCCGGCGCCGAACTGGTCGACACCGTGGTGGCCGACAGCGTCGGGATCCCGCTGGTCGTCGAGGAACTCCTCCATGCCGTGACCCTGCGCGCCCCGGACGACTCCCGGGGACTCTCCGTCCCCGCCGCGGTGGCCCGCAGTGTCAGGTCCCGGACCGGCAGGCTCGCCCCCCGCGGACGCACGATCCTCGGGATCGCGGCCCTCTTCGGGCAGCGCTTCCCGCTGTCCGCGCTGCAGCGCGCGGCCGAGTGCGACGATCGCGAACTGCTCACGGTCCTGCGGGCGGGAGTCGCCTCGTACCTTCTCGAACCGGACAGGTCGAGTCCGGACTGGTACGTGTTCCGGCCCCGGCTCGCCGCACAGGTGCTGCTGGAGGATCTCGGGCCGACGGAGCGCACCGGATACGCCCGGCTCGCGGCGAACACCCTGGTCGACCTCCATCCGGGGCTGCCCGGCGAGTGGTGCGTCCACGCCGCCGACCTGTTCGAGCGGGCCGGTGACACCGGCGAAGCCGTCCCTCTGTACTGCGAGGCGGCGCGACGGGCGATGACCGAGGGCGCTGTGGAACGGGCGGTGACCCTGCTCACCCGGGCGCAGCGGTCGGCCGATGCCGGGCCCGCGCCCGAACTACGTGCCACGGTGCTGGAGTTGCTCCTGCAGACCGTCTCGCGTGCGGCCCGGTTCGACGCCGTACTCGGGCTGACCGCCGACGTCGAAGCACTGGGCGGCCACGAGATTCCCGCCGCGCGCCGGGCCGGCCTCTACGCACGGCTGGCCGACGTCACCGCGTCGTCGGGCCGGCCCACCGACGCCCTCCGGCATCTCGATGTCGCCCGTCGGCTGCTCGGCCCCTCCCCGACCGCCACGGACACCGCGCCCGTCGACCTGGCCTCGGCCCGCGTGGAGCTGAGCCGGTCCGCGCCCGACCGGCTGCGCACGGCCGCCGGATACGCCCGCCGGGCGGCGGACGCGGCCGAGCGGGCCGATCTCCCGGAGGTGCTGGGCGGGGCGCTGCTGATGCTCGGGCGCCTGGCGCCGGAACACGACGAGGAGGCCGCCGCGGCACACTTCGCGCGCGCCGGTGCGCTCGCCGATCTGCACCGGCTCCCCGACCTGCGGGTGTCCGCCGAGGTGCACCTGGCCCGGAGCGCGCTGCGGCGCGACGGACAGCGGGCCGGGCTCGAAGAGGCCCAGCGGCGGGCCCTGCGGATCAGTGTGCTCCCGCAGGCCCACGAGACCGGCTGCGTCCTCGCGCTGGACCAGGTCCGGCGGGGCGAGTTCGAGGCGGCCGGCCGGCGCATCCGCGAAGGGCTGACCGCGGCGACGCGACTACGGCTGCGTCCGGCCGTGTCGATGATGCGGTTGGCCGAGGCCGTGCGGTTCGCCCACCAGGGGCGGCGCGCCGAGATGGAGGAGGCACTGGACCGGCTGGCCCCCTGCGTCGACGACGCTCCCGGCGTGCGGCAGATGTCGTACGGCCTGGCGCGGGCGTTCTGCTCGCTGCTGGAGGAGAACCACGACGCCGCCGAGTGGGAGTTCGCGCAGGCTCTCGTGTACGACAAGGAGAACCCCGGAGTCGGCGAGTACGGGGCGCACGACTTGTACGGCGTCATGCTGCTCCGGGCTGTGCTCGCCGGGCGCGCGGGCCGACGGCACTACGCCGACGTCACCCGGGCCGGTGGTGGCACGCGCTGGAACCGGCAGTTCGTCGGGGCGGCGCACGCGGTGCTGCTGGGCCGCGAGGGCAGGCCCGCCGAGGCGACCGCCGCCGCGACGGCGGCGCTCAAGGCCGCGGCACCGTACCCGCCGGCCCGCAATCTGTGCCTGCGCCTGGTCTCGCGGTCGGCGTACGAGGACGGCTGGGGCGAGCCCGTCGACTGGGTGCGTGAGGCGGAGGAGTACTTCCACGGCCTCGGCGTTCCGGCGGTCGCCGCCGCCTGCCGGAGCCTGTTGCGCGGTATGGGCGCGCCGGTACGGCAGCGGCGCACCGGCACCGAGCACGTACCGCCCGATCTGCGCCGGTGCGGGGTCACCGTCCGGGAGTTCGAGGTCGCCCGGCTGCTCGTCGAGCGGATCGGCAACAAGGACATCGCCGACTGGCTGCACATCTCGCCGCGGACCGTGGAGAAACATGTGGCGAGCCTGCTCCGGAAGACCGGTCACCCCGACCGGGCCGCTTTCGCGACCGCCGCCCGCGGCCTGGCGGCCGAGCGCCCGTACGAGCTACGGCGCGTCGCACGCCCGCATCCGGCGATGCCGGTCCTCGGCCACTGGCAAGGGAGTGCCGAGGTCGGGTGAAGAGAGCCCGGACCCCGGTCGCGGGACAGATGTCACGGAAGCAGTTCGATGATCGTGGCGTTGGCGGTGCCGCCGCCCTCGCACATCGTCTGGAGGCCGTAGCGCAGGTTCCGTTGGCGCATGCGGGCGAGCAGGCGGGTCATCAGGATGGCGCCGGAGCCGCCGAGCGGATGGCCGACCGCGATCGCTCCGCCCAGCGGGTTGAGCCGCTCGGGGTCGGCCCCCGTCTCGGCCAGCCACGCCAACGGGACCGGTGCGAAGGCCTCGTTGACCTCGTACGCCCCGATGTCCTCGATGGACAGGCCGGACCTGCGCAGGACCTTCTCCGTCGCCGGGATCGGCCCCGTCAGCATCATGATCGGGTCCGCGCCGCTGACCGCGCCGGAGTGGTAGCGGGCAATCGGCTTGAGGCCCAACTCCCTTGCCCGTTCGGGAGTTGTGATGAGCAACGCGGCGGCGCCGTCGGAGATCTGGGAGGCGTTCCCGGCGTGGATCACGCCGTCCTCCTTGAACGACGGCTTGAGTTTGGCGAGGGTCTCGACCGAAGTACCGCGCCGCAGGCCCTCGTCGACGGTGAACTTGGTGCCGTCGACCTCGATGGGCACGATGTGGTCGTCGAAGATCCCCGAGTCGATCGCCGCGGCGGCCTTGGCGTGCGACTCGGAGGCGAACTCGTCGAGCCGGGTGCGGCTGAGGCCCCACCGCTCCGAGATCAGCTCGGCGCCGACACCCTGGCTGAACTGGAACCCGTCGTAGCGGGCCAGGACGGCCGGTCCGTACGGCTGTCCGGTGGTCCGGTGCGAGCCCAGCGGGACCCTGGTCATGGTCTCCACTCCCCCGGCCACCACGAGGTCGTACTGCCCTGCCATGACGGCGTGCGCGGCGGAGTCGACGGCCTGCTGGCTGGAGCCGCAGGCCCGGTTGACGGTCACCCCGGGGACGTGTTCGGGCCAGCCCGCGGCCAGTGCCGCGAAGCGGGCGATGTTGCTCGACTGGTCGCCGATCTGGGTGACACAGCCCCACATCACGTCGTCCACGGTGCCGGGGTCCACACCCGTGCGTTCCACCAGCGCGGTCAGTACGTGTGCCGACAGATCGGCCGCGTGCACGGCGGCCAGGGAGCCGTTGCGCTTGCCGATGGGCGCGCGTACGGCGTCGACGATGACGGCCTCGGGCATGACAGGGTCCTTTCGGTCAGTGGGGGAACTGGACGGCGGCGCCGCTGTCGACGAGTCCGTCGGCGTCGGCGATCTCCCAGTCTTGGAAGACGGCGCGAGTGTCGGCCCCTACCGGTGGTGCGGCCGGACCGGGGCTCGACGGTGTGGCGGAGAAACGGGGGGCCGCCGCGGGCTGGACGACGCCCTCCCGCGTGAACAGGCTTCCACGCGCGGCCAGTTGGGGGTGTGCCGCCGCCTCGGTGAGACCGAGGACGGGTGCGACGCAGGCATCGGTGCCCTCGAACAGGACCGCCCATTCGTCGCGGGTGCGCTCGGCGAAGCGTTCGGCCAGTCGGCGGCGCAGCTCCGGCCAGGTCGACCGGTCGTGCTGAAGTCCGGGGTCGATGTCCAGTTTCAGCAGCTCGATCAGGCTCCGGTAGAACTTGGCTTCGAGGGCGCCGACCGCCACATGTCCGCCGCCCTTGGTCTCGTAGACGGCGTAGAACGGCCAGCCGCCGTCGAGTTGGTTGATCCCCCGCTCGTCGGTCCAGGCCCCGCGCCCGAGTTTGCCGAAGGTACTCGCGAGGAGATGGGCCGTCCCGTCGACGATGGCCGCGTCGACGACCTGGCCGACTCCCGTGCGCCCTACGGCATGCAGGGCGGCCAGCACGCCGATCACGAGGTAGCAGCCGCCGCCCCCGAAGTCGCCGACCAGGTTGAGCGGTATCTGCGGTGGGCCCGCCGCGTCGCCGATCGCGCCGAGCGCGCCGGTGAGGGCGATGTAGGTGAGGTCGTGTCCGGCTGCTGCGGCGAGCGGTCCGGTCTGGCCCCAGCCGGTCATCCTGCCGTAGACCAGCCGGGGGTTGCGGGCCAGGCACTCGTGGGGTCCGATGCCCAGGCGTTCGGTGACGCCGGGGCGGAATCCCTCGATCAACACATCGGCGCGCTCGGCGAGTTGGAGAAGGGTGGCGGGTCCTGCCGGGTGCTTCAGGTCGAGTACGACCGACCGCTTGCCCCGGTTGAGGACGTCCGCGGGGCCGCCCGCGTCGGGCTCGGCCGCCCGTTCGGGCCGGTCCACCCGGACGACCTCCGCACCGAGATCGGCGAGCAGCATCCCGGCGAACGGACCGGGCCCGATGCCGCCCAGCTCGACCACACGACAGCCGGACAGTGGTCCTGCGGTCACAACACCCTCCCTGGCAGCCTGAGTTGAGGATCCTGATGCTTCTACGGCGCTGTCAGCGGCCCTTCCAGACCGGCGGGCGCTTCTCGGCGAACGCGGCGGCGCCCTCCCGCGCGTCCTCGGACGAGAACACCGGCGAGGCGATCTCGGCCTGCCGGATCCAGCCCTCCGCCAGCGTCCAGTCGGCGGCGGACTGCGCGATCTGTTTGGTGGCGGCGACGGCGAGCGGGCCGTTCGCCGCGATGGTCGCCGCGAGTTCCAGCGCGCCGGCCAGCGCGCCGCCCTCGTCGGTGAGCCGGTTGACCAGTCCGACCTCGGCCGCGCGCTCGGCGGTGATGGGCTCACCGGTCAGCAGCAGCTCCAACGCGATGGCGTACGGCACCCGTTGGGGAAGGCGCAGTGCCGCACCGGCCCGGGCGACCAAGGACCGCGTCACCTCCGGTACCCCGACCCGCGCCGCGCGAGACGCCACGACGAGATCGCAGGCGAGGAGCAGCTCGAAGCCGCCGGCCAGCGCCCAGCCCTCCACCGCAGCGATCAGCGGTTTGCGCGGCGGGGTGATGGTGATCCCGCACAGCCCCCGGCCCTCGATCGCGGGGCTCTCGCCGCGCAGCCACGCCTTGAGGTCCATGCCCGCCGAGAACGTGCCCCCCGCTCCCGTGAGCACACCGACCCGCAGCTCGTCCGTCTCGTCCAACTCGTCGACCGCGGCGGCGATTCCGGCACCCACACCGGCGTCCAGCGCGTTCTTCACCTTGGGACGGTTGATCGTGATGACCTGGACCGCGCCCCGGCGCTCCGCCAGTACCTCGTCAGACACTGTGCCTCCTGAGTTCTCGTTCTCGACTGCCGCTCACTTGCAGCTCACTTGACCGCGAACCGCTCCAGTTCGTGGGCGACCATGCCGTCCAGGTCCTGGGCGGGCGGCTCGGGAAGTTCGACGGCCCGTTCCCTGGTCGGCAGCAGCACAACCGCCCTGCCGGGTGTGGTGACTTCGCCGCGCTGGTTCTCGCAGCGCACGTCGATGTGCACCTCGCTGCGTCCGTCCGCCTGCCGTTTGTCGACGACCGTGCCGTGCACCCAGGTGGTGTCGCCGAGGTAGTTGAACTTGCGGTGTTCGCAGCGCAGTTGCCACAGCCAGCCGTCGTCGCCGATCCAGTCGGTGAGGAGGTGACAGAGCCAGGTCTCGCGCATGCCGCCGTAGTCGTAGGGGTTGGGGAGGCCGAGTTCGCGGGCCCGCTCGGGTTCCCAGTGCAGGCGCTGCACGGTGTCGGGGACACCCAGGCGGTTGGGCGGGTAGAGGCCGGGGGCCTTGCGCCGTACGGCCGCCGCGATGCCGAAGGCGCCGGGCGGGGTGAGCTGCATGCCCCAGCCGAGGTGCCAGACGACCACGTCCGTGGTGGTCAGTGGGCCCTTCACCCGGGGTTGCAGCACCTCACCGACCTCGACGTCCTCCCAGTAGCGGGGTTCGGCGCCGCGCCTGGTCTCGGCGGCGTACGCGGCGTCGATCTCGGCCAACTGCTCGGGCAGGTACGGCTGTTGTTCGAGCGCTTCCTTGGCTCGCTTCTTCGACGTGTGCCGCTCGGCGTTGATCCACGTGCCGCGGCGCAGGGCGTGCATCTCGCCGCGTCCGTTGGCGTAGAGGTAGTCGCGGACGACGTGTGCGGTGCGTCCGCCGAAGCTGCTGCGCTTCAGCTCCACGCCGACCTGGGTCTGCAACACCCGGCAGCGGTCGCCCAGTTGGAGGGGCCGCCACCACTCGAACTCCATCACCGCCTGATAGGAACCGAGGCCCGCGAAGGGGTCGCCCTTGAGGAGCGCCTTGGTCCCCGGGTCCGGTGCCGGGGCCGCGTCCTCCCCCATCGTGTAGAGGAAGGTGGGCGGTGCGACGAGCGCGCCCCAGCGGGTCTTCGCCGCGTAGTCCGGGTCGCAGTACAGGGGGTTGGCGTCGCCGTAGCCGTAGGCGAAGTGGCGTGAACCGTCCCACGTCACTTCGTGGTTGTGCGGCGGATTGCGCTGCGGCTGGGGGACTCCCAGACGGCGCCGGGAGCGTGCGACCGCCTCGTCCGTGAGCACGCCGAACTGTTCGGCCGGCTTCTGCTCGGTATCGCTCACCGGTCAACCTCCTTGCTGGACACCGCGGTTACTCCTTCGGGCACCGACGCTCCGGCGGGTTCGGCGAGCCGGGCCCTTACGAGGTCGAGGAGTTCGACGCGGCTGACCTTGCTCGACGGGGTGCGGGGCAGGTGGTCGAGGACGACGATGTGGGCGGGCACCTCGTACGGGGTGAGGTGGGTGCGGCAGAGGGCGGTGAGTTCGGCCGCGTCCGGTGCGGGCTGCCCCGGCTCCAACTCGACCGCTGCGACCGGCACTTCACCGAGCCGCGGGTCGGGCAGTCCGGCGACGGCCGCCTCGCGTACGGCCGGGTGGGTCTCCAGGACGCGTTTGACGGTCTCCGGCTGCACCTTGAAGCCGCCGCGGATGATGGCGTCGTCGGCGCGGCCCTCGATCCACACGAACCGGTCGGCGTCGATGCGGGCCAGGTCGCTGGTCTTCATCCAGGTCCGGCCGCCATGAATGCTCTGCTCGGTGCGGACCTCAAGGCGGCCGGTCCGGCCGGGCGGCAGCTCGGTGCCGTCCTCGCCGGTCACCCTCAACTCGACGCCGGCGAAGGCGCGTCCGGCACTGCCCGCCTTGCGCTGCCACCAGTGTTCGTGCAGCGGGAGGGTCCAGCCCGCGACGGCTCCGGCGAACTCCGTTGCGCCGTAGGTCATCAGAACCGGGATGCCGTAGGTGCGGAAGAAGGCGTCGGCGAGTTCCGGCGGGCACGGTGCCGTGCCGGAGGTGACCACCTGGAGGGTGGCGAGGCGTTCCTTGGGGATCCGCGCGTCGAGTACGGCGCGAATCGCGGCCGGGACCAGGCTCGCCGCACGCAACCGGTGGCGTTCGACCGCGCTCACCCAGGGTTCGACGCCGAACTTGGGCGTCAGGAGCATGCGGCGCCCGGTGGCGAGGCAGGCGAGGGCCCGCCACAGTCCGCCGATGTGCACGAGCGGGGTGGCCACGAGGGACGCCGATCCCGACAGGAGCCGGTCGTCCTTGCGGGTCTGTCCGCCGGAGACGAGGGCCTGGTCGAGCTGGCCGATGCGCAGGTGGACGCGTTTCGGGGGGCCGGTGGTGCCGGAGGTGAGCATCTCCACGGCGATGCCCGGACTCGTCGGGGCCGCGACGGGTGCCGTGCCGCCTGCGCGTCGTAGGGATCCGTCGGTGTCCAGTTCAAGGGCCGCGCCCTGTGCGGTCACGGCGTCCAACACGCCCTCGCGGGCGAGGACTTCGACTCCGGACACGACGACGGGTGGGGTGCATCGGGCGATGTCGGCGGCGAGCCGGGCGGCGGGCTGGAGCGGGCTGAGCATGACCAGGCAGCGGCCGGAGGCGATCACCGCGGCGACCACGGCGACGTGCTCGGGCCGGTTCTCCAGGACGACCCCGACGCGGGTGCCGGCGGGCAGGCCCAGCGCGTCGAGCGCTTCGCCCAGGCCCCGCGCGGTGCGCTGGACCTGTCCCCAGGTCCACCAGTTCCGGTCGTACTCGATCGCCTCGGCAGCCGCGGGCGCTTCCGCCAGCAGGCGGGACAGGCGGTCGCGAATTCCCACGTGATGAACCTTTCGACAGGACGTCGGTCTCAGATTCCGACCAGGTCGGCCAACCGGCTCCGGTGCGTCGCCGGGCCGCCGAACAACTGCTCCGACGACTTGGCGCGCTTCAGATAGAGGTGTGCGTCGTGCTCCCACGTGTAGCCGATGCCGCCGTGGATCTGGATGTTCTCCTTGGCCGCGTGGGTGAAGGCCTGCGCGCAGCAGGCGGCGGCCAGGGCGGCGGACACCGGCAGTTCGGCGGGCACCAACTGTGCGGCGGACAGGGGCAGTTCAGCAGCGGCGACGGCCGTCGCGTGGTAGGCCGCCGACCGGGCGCCCTCCACGGCGACCAGCAGGTCGGCGCACTTGTGCTTGATCGCCTGGAACGAGCCGATGGGCCGCCCGAACTGCACCCGGACCTTCGCGTATGCCACGGCCGCGTCGAGGCATGCTTGTGCTCCGCCCACCTGTTCGGCGGAGAGTGCCACCGCCACCAGGTCGAGCACGGTGCGCAGATACGGCGTGGCGTCCCCGCTCGGGCCGACCCGCAGCGCGGGTGCGCCGTCGAGGTCGACGCGGGCCAGCCGCCGGGTCGGGTCGAGGGTCTCCAGCCGGGTGCGGGTCACTCCGGGTGCGTCACCGTCGACGGCGAAGAGCCCAAGTCCCGTGCCAGTGCGAGCCATTACGAGGATCAGGTCGGCGGTGTGGCCGTCGACGACGAACATCTTGGTGCCCGTCACGGTCCCGTTCTCGGCCGAGGCTTCGATGTCCTCCAGCCGCCAGGAGCCGCGTTCCTCCGCGAGGGCCAGGGTGGCCGTCAGCGTTCCGTCGGCGATCGCGGGCAGCCACCGCGCCTTCGCCGCCTCGTCGCCGGAGGCCGTGAGGGCCTGGCCGGCGAGTGCCACGGTCGCGAAGTACGGCGACGGCAGCAGGACCCGTCCGGTCTCCTCCAGCACGATCCCCAACTCGACGGGCCCGCCGCCGGATCCGCCGTACTCCTCGGGCAACGCGAGCCCGTGCAGGCCGAGTTGGTCGGCCATCTGCCGCCAGAGCCCGGGATCGTGCCCTTCGGCGGAGTCCATCGCGCGGCGCACGGCCGCGCTCGGCGCCTTGTCGGCGAGGAAGCGCCGCAGTGTCGTACGGAGTTCCTCCTGCTCCTCGGTGAACGTCAGTGCCACGACGGTGCCTTGGCGCGGAGGTAGGCGTCGAAGTCCGGGATGAGGGTGCGGTCCACGATCTCGATGCGCAGGCCGTACGGATCGCGGTGGTAGGCGAAGAGCGCCGGGGTGCCGTCGACCAGCGCGCAGGCCTCCAGCGGGAAGCCCGCCTCCTCCAGCCGTTTGGAGGTCGTCTGCAGGTCGTCGCAGAAGTAGCCGAGGTGGTGGACGGACAGGTTCGGGGCCGGTGTCCAGGGTGTTCCCGGGATCTCCTGGACTAGTTCGAGGTGCGGGGCGTCCAGTGAGTACGCGTAGCGCAGCGGGAGTACGCGTCCGCCGTCCGCCGTCCGGACCGGCAGGTCCGCGGCCATGGTCCCGGTCCAGCGGTGGCCCGCGAGTTCGGTCAGCCGGGTCTTCCAGGTCTCGATGTCGGGGACCACAATTCCCGTGTGGTAGAGGTCAGTTGGGCTGAGTAGGTGCGTCGTCATGGCGTCGTTCACCACTCCAGCCGGAGCTGCTTGATGCCGTACATATTGCCGTGCTGTTCGAGGTCCTGGCCGGGGGTGATCCCGTAGTCGGGAATGCGCCGGTGCCATTCCTCGACGGCCACGTTGAGTTCGAGGCGGGCGAGGTGGGAGCCGAGGCAGCGGTGCGGTCCCGATCCGAACGCGATGTGGTTGGTGGCTTTGCGCCGGAGGTCCACTTCGAGGGGCCGGTCGAAGCGCTCGGGGTCGCGGTTGCTGACCGCGAGCGGGAGCATCACCATCTCCCCCGCCTTCACCGGGCAGCCGCCGATCTCGACGTCCTGGGTCGCCTTGCGGGCAGGCACGACGAACGAGTAGACGCGGAGGATCTCCTCGACCGCCGTCGGGATCAGCGAGGGGTCGTCGACGATCGCCCTGCGCTGTTCCGGGTGCGTGGCGAAGTGGTAGAGGGCCCAACCGATGGAGATGGGGACCGTGTCGAAGCCGGCCTGGAACAGCAGGATGCAGAACGCGTGCATGTCCCGGTCGCTGATCGGTTCGTCGTCGATCGTCCAGGTCATGGCGCGGGACAGCAGGTCGTCGCGGGGTGCCTCGCGGCGGAGCGCGATCTGCTGCTCGAAGTACTCCGACACGGCGTTCATGGCGCTCAACTGCCGTTCGCCGTGCGGGTCTTCGCCATGGGAGAGATGCAGCAGGTCGTGGATCCGGTCGAGGAACTGCGGGAGGTCCTGCTCGGGCAGGCCCATCAGGCGCATGAAGATCAGGGTCGGGAAGCGGCGGGCGAACGAGTCCAGGACGTCGGCGGAGCCGCTGTCCTTCAGCTCGTCGATCAGACCGGACGCGACCTCGCGGATCTCCGGTTCGCGGGCGGCGACGGCCTTGGGCGAGAAGGCGCTGCCCAACAGGCGCCGCCACGCGGTGTGTTGGGGCGGGTCGAGCATCTCCGGGATCCACAGGAACCTGGGGTCCGGATCGAGCGCCGTGACGGACTGGTTGGAGAAGGTCCGCCAGTCCTGGAGCGCCTGCTGGACGGCCTCGCCCTCGGTGACGACCCAGTATCCGCGCGCGATGGTGCTGCGGAATCCGGAGTGGGTGCGGGCGATCTCGTCCCAGCGTTCCTGATGGCTGAGGACCGGGCCGCCGAGCCGGTTGTCGAAGTGGTAGGCGGGGACGCCTTGGTGGGTCCCGTCGGGTTCGGGTGTCGCGCTCATCACGGCTCCTTTCGTACGGTCGCTTCTTCACCCACGGCACTCATGTCGCCGCGCCGTCGATCTTCAGCGCGATCAGTTCCTCGTCGGAGAGACCCAGTGAGCGCAGGACCTCGTCGGTGTGTTCCGCGAACTGCGGTGCCCGGGTGAGGTCGACCGGGGTCTCGTCGAACTGGACGGGGCTGGCGACGAGTTCACGGTCGACGCCGTCCGCGTCCATGACGGAGGCGATGAGTCCGTTGGCGCGCAGCGAGGGGTCCTGGCCGACCTCCCAGGCGTTCTGCACCACCGACCACTGGCCCTCGCCGCGGGAGAGGATCTCGACCCACTCCTCGAAGGTTCGGGACGCGATGAGTTCGGCGACGATGTCGGCCGCCTGAGCCGCGTTGGCCATCAACTTCTCGGTGCTGTCGAAGCGTTCGTCGGTGCCGAGTTCGCCGCGTCCGGCGAGCTTGCAGAACTCGGCCCAGTAGCGGCCTGGCTGAAGCATCGACAGTTCGATCCAGCGTCCGTCCGAGGTCAGGTACGCCCCGATGAGGGGGTTGGTGCGCGAGCCGTGCCGGGGCTGGACGTTCACCGGCAGCGGGCCGCCGTTCATCAGCGCCATGTTGACCGTGAACTGGGTCGCCCAGGCGCCGACGCCGAGCAACGACACGTCGACCACGGAGGGTTCGCCGGTGGTCGCGCGGGAGTAGAGGGCGGCGGCGATACCGCCGGCGATCGTCATGCCGCCCATCGCGTCGCCGTAGGCTCCGGCGGGCATCCGGATCATCCGGTCCGCGCCGGGCGGTGTGACGCCGGCCGCGCTGCCGCCGCGCGCCCAGAAGGCCGTGGAGTCGTAGCCGCCCTTCGTGGCCTCGTCCCCGCGCTGGCCGAAACCGCTGCCCCGCACATAGATGATGTCCGGGTTGACGGCTCGGATGTCCTCCACCTCGATGCGCAGTTTCGCGCGTGCCTCGGGCAGGAAGTTGGTCAGGAACACATCGCTGCGGCGGACCAGTTCCTCGAACGCCTTGCGGGCCGACGGCTTCTCCAGGGCGAGGCCGACGCTGCGTTTGCCCCGGTTGGGTCCCTCCACGATCGGGAAGAACGACGACCCCTCGCTGGTGGCGTCGTAACCGAGGACACGGACCAACCCCCTCTGTCCGTCGCCGCGTTCGGCGTGTTCGATCTTGATCACATCGGCGCCCCAGTCGGCGAGCACGGCACCCGCCGCCGGGACGAAGGTGAACTGGGCTACTTCGAGAACGCGTACGCCCTCCATCGGCCTGCGCATCGACCAACTCCTCATACTCATCTGCCGTCACGCACTCCGAGTATGGACCGAGCCTCGCTAAAAAGTATACTGTTTTGCTGTCGCCGACCAACCCGCACCTTCCGGAGGGCCGATGCTGGACTTCTCGATCGAACCCGAGTTCCAGGCCAAACTGGACTGGGCGACGGCCTTCGTACGGGAGGAGGTCGAGCCGCTCGACCTCCTCTTCCCGCACGGCGGCGACCCGTACGACACGCGCAACGAGAAGGCCCGCGCGATCCTCAAGCCGCTCCAGGACCAGGTCCGCGCCCAGGGCCTGTGGGCCTGCCACCTCGGCGCGGAACTCGGCGGCGCGGGCTACGGCCAGGTGAAGCTCGCGTACCTCAACGAGATCCTCGGCCGCTCCTACTGGGCGCCCACGGTGTTCGGCACCGCCGCACCGGACACCGGCAACGCGGAGATCCTGGCCATGTTCGGCACCGAGGAGCAGAAGGCGCGCTATCTGCAGCCCCTGCTCGACGGGGACATCGTCTCCACCTTCTCGATGACGGAACCGCAGGCGGGAGCGGATCCCAAGGAGTTCGTGTGCCGGGCGCGGCGCGAGGGGGACCAGTGGGTGATCGACGGGGAGAAGTGGTTCTCCTCCAACGCCCGGTACGCGGCCTTCCTCATCGTCATGGCCGTCACCGACCCGGAGGCACCCCCGCACGCCCGGATGTCGATGTTCATCGTCCCGGCCGAGACACCCGGCATCGAGATCAAGCGCAACGTCGGCACCATGGACGAACGCGACTCCCTCGACGAGGGCATCCACGCCTATATCCGCTACGACCAGGTGCGGGTCCCGCTCGACGCCATGCTCGGCGGCCCCGGCGAGGGCTTCAAGGTCGCCCAGGCCCGGCTCGGCGGGGGCCGGGTCCATCACGCGATGCGCACGGTCGGCAAGTGCACCCGCGCCTTCGACATGATGTGCGAGCGCGCGCTGTCCCGCCGTACTCAGGGCACTCTTCTCGCCGAGAAGCAGGCGGTGCAGCAGTTCATCGCGGACTCCTGGGTGGAGTTGCAGCAGTTCCGGCTGCTGGTGCTGCACACCGCCTGGATCATCGACACCCAGCCGCACGGCGCGGCCCGCACCCAGATCGCGATGTGCAAGGTGCAGACGGCGAAGGTGCTGCACGACGTCATCCAACGCGCCCTGCATCTGCACGGTTCGCTGGGCACCACCAACGAACTCCCGCTCGCCAAATGGTGGATGGCCGCCCCGAACCTCGCGCTCGCCGACGGTCCCACGGAGGTCCACCGCACCACGATCGCCAAGCAGCTGTTGAAGCACCGCAGTCCGGCCGACGGCCTGTTCCCCAGCGAGCACATCCCGCCGAAGCTGGAGGCCGCCCGCAAGCGGTACGCCCACATCGTCGAGGACGACAGCCTCACCGGCCGGGTGCAGGCATGAGCGAGACCCGCGACACCAAGTCCCTTGCCCCGGCAGACCTGTTCGACCTGTCCGGCAAGGTCGCGCTCGTCACGGGCGGCAGTCGCGGACTGGGTCTCGCGATGGTGCGTGCCTTCGCGACCGCGGGCGCCGACGTCGTGATCGCCAGCCGCAAGCTCGACGCGTGCGAGACGGCGGCGGACGAGGTGCGGGCCCTGGGCCGCCGCGCGCTGCCCGTCGCCGCCCACGTCGGCCACTGGGACGACCTGGCCCGCCTCGCCGACGCGGCCTACGAGGAGTTCGGCCGGGTCGACGTCCTGGTCAACAACGCCGGCATGTCACCCCTCGCCCCGTCCTCGGCCGACACCAGCGAGGAGCTCTTCGACAAGGTGATCGGCGTCAACTTCAAGGGCCCGTTCCGGCTCGCCTCGTTGGTCGGACAGCGGATGGCCGACTCGGAGAACGGGGGGTCGATCATCAACGTCTCGTCGTCCGGAGCGCTGATGCCACAGCCGCGCTTCGGCCCGTACGCGGGCGCCAAGGCCGCGCTCAACGCGCTCACTACGGTCTTCGCCCTGGAATACGGCCCGACCGTGCGCGTCAACACGATCTCGGCCGGGCCGTTCCTCACCGACATCTCCAAGGCCTGGGCGCCGGAGAAACGGCAGACGACTCGCAGCGCGATCGGGCGTCCCGGACAGCCTGAGGAGATCGTCAGCACCGCGCTGTACCTCGCGAGCGACGCGTCGAGCTATACGACGGGGGCGCTGATCCGGGTGGACGGCGGACTGTACTGACCATCAAAGGCATTCAAAGGCATGGTCCTACACCGCCGAGAATCCGCCGTCGACGGTGAGCGTGGCGCCGTGGATCTGGGACGCCTCGTCGCTCGCGAGGAACACGACGGCGGCGGCCACCTCGGCCGGAGTACCGGCACGGCCGGAGGGCATGCGCGCGATGAACGGGGCCAGGCGCTCCCCCATCGCCGCAGCCTTCTCGGTCAGAGTCGGGCCAGGAGCAACCGTGTTGACCCGGACGCCGTGCGGTCCGTACTCCCCGGCCCACGACGTGGTGAGCGAGTGCACGGCGGCCTTGGTCATGTTGTAGAGCGCCGAATGCGCGCTGCCCCGCAGGCCGGAGATGGAGCCCAGGTTGACCACGGCGCCATGGCCGCGCTCGGCCATGGGCGGTGCGAGCAGGCCGGTCAGGAGGAACACCGACCGCACGCTCACGGCGAGCGCCTCGTCGATGGTCTCCTGCGCGACCTCGGCGGTGGGGGCGGGCGTGAGGATCAGCGCCGCGTTGTTGACGAGCACGTCGATCCGCCCGCCGGCCGCGGTGAGCGCCTCGGTGGCGAAGCGGTCGATCACCTCGACGCCCCCGGACAGATCCGCCTTGACGAAGGCCGCCGCACCGCCGTCCTTCTCGATGCCGGCCACCACCTCGGCGCCACGCCGCTCGTCGCGTCCGCTGACGACGACGAACGCTCCCTCGGCGGCCAGGGCCACTGCGACGGCGACGCCGATACCGTTGGTGGAGCCGGTGACGAGGGCTTTCCGCCCGGCAAGTCGCTTGGTCATGATGCTGTGCCTCTCAGAATCCGACCCGCCGGAAGCTGATCCCACCGGCTGGGAACGGCAAAGCTGCCACTCAGAAAATGGACCCGCAAGTCCAGAAAGTGGCAGAGTGGCGGCATGGCACCACGACTGACCCCCAAGGGCGCGGCAACCCGGCAACGCATCGTCGAAGGAGCCGCGGCCGAGATCCGCGCCCGCGGTGTGACCGAGACGACCCTGGACGACATCCGGGCCCGCACATCCACCAGCAAGAGCCAGCTCTTCCACTACTTCCCCGGCGGCAAGGAGGAGCTTCTCCTCGCCGTGGCCCAGAACGAGGCGGACTGGGTCCTGTCCGACCAGCAGCCCCACCTCAACGCGCTCACCTCGTGGCGGGCCTGGCACGACTGGCGGGACGCGGTCGTCGACCGCTATCGACGGCAGGGGCAGCAGTGCCCGCTCAACGCGCTCATCTCCCAGCTGACCCCCGCCTCACCCGGCGTGCAGGCCGTCACCGGACAGCTCGTCACCTCGTGGCAGGACAAGCTCGCCGTCGGCATCCGGGCCATGCAGGAACAAGGCGAGACCCCGGCCGGCCTCGACGCCGACCAGGCCGCGGCGGCCCTGCTGGCCGGAATCCAGGGCGGTGTCCTGATCATGATGTCCACCGGCTCACTGGCACATCTCGAAGCAGCCCTCGATCTGGGCATCCGTCAACTTCAGGCTGTGCCCAGCAGTTCGGCCGCCTCTTCCAGCAACACCGGGAGCGCGGGCAGCATCCGCTGATGCATGGCGTTCGACTGCCCTGATTTACGGCCCCTTTTGATCAGCAGGGCCGTCGCCGCAGACTCCTTGTACTTGGTGAGCGCCTCGAACCACGGCAGGTCTCGGAGCGACTCGCCGCGCAACTCCTCGTAGGCGTCGACCAGTTCGACCTTGGAGGGCATGCCGGTCGGTTCGTCCGACGCGGCGGCCGGGTGGCGGGCCTCGTCGGTGAAGAAGGTCAGCCAGGTCATGTCGACGCGGGGATCGCCGAGCGACCAGATCTCCCAGTCGATGATCGCCGTGATCGAACCGTCCGCGCACAAGGTGTTGCCGAGCCGGTAGTCGCCGTGGGTGAACACCGGTGTCATCGCGGCGGGCGCGGTGGCGTGCAGCCGGTCGGCGACCGCCTCGTGCCCGGTGCGCAGGTCGTCGGGGACGGTGCCGAACGCCCGGGTCCAGCGGTCGATCTCGGCGTGGAGCGACACGGCCGGTTCCGCCGCGAGTGCCGTCCGCGCCGGATCCACCCGGTGCAGGTCGGCCAGCATCCGGGCGGCGTCCAAGGCTCGGGAGCGCACCTCCTCCGCCGTGAGCGTGCCGCGCGGCACAAGTATCGGTTCGACGCACTCCCCCGGCACCAACTCCATGGCCACGAAAGGCTGGACGTCCGGCGGCGTGCCCGCGTCGCAGAACAGCACCTTCGGCACCCGCACGCCCGGCTGTCCGGCCAGGGCCGCCATGAGTCGCGCCTGGCGCAGCACGTCCCGGTTGCGGACCGGGGGCAGGCCGGGCGGGGCCACCTTGAGGACGACCCGTGCGTAGCCCGCCGGGACACCCGACAGGGCGGCGACGTACGTCAGGCTCGATGTGCCGCCGGTGAGCGGTTCGACGCGGTCGACGGTGGCGCCGGGGATCCAGCCACCGACCATGGCGGCTGCACGGTCCGTCAACTCCCGTACCAGCGCAGGGCTGTTGGTGGCGACGACGCTCATGGCTGCTGCCCCTTCGTCCCGTTCTCCGGTGCGGTGAGTGCCGCCACGATGTCGCGGCGCACGAGTTTGCCGGTCACCGTGCGCGGGAGTTCGGTCCAGTACGTGATGCGCTCCGGGGTCTTCGAGCCGCGCAGCGTGCCGCGCACGGCCGCGCGCAGCGCTCCGGCGTCGACCTGTGCGCCGTCGCGGGGTACGACCACGGCCTCGATGCGCTGGCCCCACTCCTCGTCGGGAATGCCGACCACGACGGCGTCGAGCACGTCCGGGTGGCGCAGTAGAACCTCCTCTATTTCGGCGGGGGCGATGTTCTCCGCGCCGCGGATGATGGTGTCGTCGGTCCTGCCCTCGATGTGGAGGTAGCCGTCGGCGTCGAGGCGGCCCCGGTCGCGGGTGTGGAAGAAACCGCGCTCGTCGACGGCGGAGCCCTGACCGGCGTACTCCCCCGAGACCTGTTCGCCGCGCACCCAGATCTGCCCGGTCTCCCCCGCCCCGAGGGGTTCCCCGGCCGGACCACGCACCGCGATCTCGATGCCCGGCACCGGCAGCCCGGCCGAGCCGAGTCGGGCCCGTACGACGGGGTCGTCGCTGGCGACCGCCGCGCGGTGTTCGGCCGGGCCGAGCACGGAGATCGTGGACGAAGTCTCCGTCAGACCATAGGCGTTGACGAAGTCCACGTCTGGCCAGGAGCGCAGCGCCGTCTCGATCACGCGCACCGGCATCCTGGCGCCACCGTAGGCGAGCGACCGCAATGAGGGCACTGATCGGTCCAGACCCGCCGTGTCCATGATCCGCGCGAGCATGGTCGGCACGACCATCGCGTGAGTGATCCGCTGTTCCCGGACGAGCGCGAGCCAGGCCTCCGGCGTGAACTGGTCGAGGGTGAGGGTGCGTCGGCCGGCGTAGAGGTTCGTGAGCACATTGGAGACGGCGGCTATGTGGTACGGCGGCACACTCATCAGCGCTGATTCGGCGGGGTCCGCCCCGGCGAACTCCACTGTGCCGAGCACGTACGACACCAGGTTGTGGTGGCGCAGGACCACACCCTTCGGGGCCGAGGTGGTGCCGCTGGTGTAGATCAACACGGCCGGGGCGTCGGTCGGCGGGGCGGGTTCGATGTCGCCGACCGTGTGCGCGGCGGCCTCGGTGAGCCAGTCGGCCGGGCTGCGGACCGGCAGTCCGGCCCGGCGCGGGGCCGCGTCCTGGTCGGGGGCGGCGATGACCAGGGCGTGCGGGTGGTTCGCGAGCAGGGCGTCCAACTGCTCTTTGCCCAGGCGGTAGTTGACCGGGACCAGCGGGACTCCGGCGTGGGCCGCGGCGAACTGGGCGACGGCGAAGGCGGGGCCGTTGGTGGCCAGGTACACGAGCGCGTCGGCGCCGGCCGCGCGGACCAACCGGGCCCCGCCGAGGGCCAGTTCGCGCAGTCGTACGGGGGTGAGCCCGTCCTGTGCGCGTCCGATCACGATCCGGTCGCCGAAGCCCTCGGCGGCCATGTCCAGGAGCATCGACACGTTCATCGGCGCGCTTCCCTCTTCTCAGTCCGAGGCCGGGAGCGGCTTCGCGGTCTTCACGGGCAGTGGGACGCCGTTCACCGCGAGGGTGCCCGGTCCTTGTTTGGTGCAGAGGAGTTCGAGGCCGAGATCCTCGTCGGCGTACCGCTTGCCGAGCAGTGAACCGCCCGTCCGGTCCGGGTCCGCAGGGCCGGTGGGGGCCCCGGTCGCGGGCCCCTCGGCCATCGCGGCACCACCGCAGGTGATGTCCAGGTCGCTGTCAGGACAGCGCACGACGATCACCGCCGTCGTGTCCACCGTGCTGGCGAGCATCTGTCCCACTCGTGGCCTCATCGCAGGTTCCTCCGCGGATCTTGTTCCGTTCCGGGCGCCCGAAGACCAGAAAAAAGTATACTACTTACCTCGATCGCGTCGAGATGACGAACCGAGTCGACGAACGGAGTCGCCGGATGGACCTCAGGACCGTCCTGTTCGAGGTGACCGACCATGTCGCCACCATCACGCTGAACCGGCCGCAGGCCATGAACAGCTTCAACCAGCGGATGCTGGACGAGTTCTCCGCGATCTGGGACCGGGTCAAGACCGACGACGACGTGCGGGTCGTCGTGCTGCGCGGCTCGGGCGAGCGCGCGTTCAGCACCGGGATGGACGTCAAGGAGGGCATCGACCGGCATCCCAACGTCTGGTCGCAGACCGACCCCGGGGAGTTCCTGTCGCCGAAGCTCAACCAGGTGTGGAAACCGCTGGTCTGCGCGGTGCACGGGATGGCCGCCGGTGGCGCCTTCTACTGGCTCAACGAGGCCGACATCCTTATCTGTTCGGACGATGCGACGTTCTTCGACCCGCATGTCAGCTACGGACTCACCGCCGCGCTCGAACCGATCGGGCTGGCCCGCCGCATCCCGCTCGGCGAGACCCTGCGCATCGCTCTGCTCGGTCTGGACGAGCGGGTGTCGGCGGCGCGCGCTCTCCAAATCGGCCTGGTCAGCGAGGTGTTGCCGGGCGAACAGCTCTGGGACCGGGCGGACGAGATCGCGCGCATCATCGCCGCCAAACCGCCGGCCGCGATCCAGGGCACGGTCCGCGCGATCTGGGAGTCCCTGGACTCGACCCGCACCCAGGCCCTGCGCACCGGACTGTCGTACACGCAGATCGGCAACCCCGTCGGAAAGGCCGAGGTGGACCGCGCCGCGGTGCCGCGGGGGCGGTGGACACTGCGCTGACACTCCCCTACGCTCCATAAAACAGTATCCTTTTTTATGAGGTTCCATGAAGGGCTGGCTCTGATGCGATTCGGCATGCCCTGGCCGGGCCGTGAGGTGGCGCACGAGGCCGAGGAGGCCGGTGCGGGCGCCTTCTGCGCCGGCGAGTTCGTCGACCACGACGCCTATCTCACCCTCGCCGAGATCGTCGCGAACTCCGAACGCGCCCTGGCGGGCCCCGCCATCGCCTACGCCTTCGCCCGCACCCCGTACGCGCACGCCACCGCGCTGCGCCAGCTCCACGCACAGGCGCCGGGGCGGCTCTTCCTCGGCCTGGGCAGCGCCGCGTTCCGCATCAACCGCGACTGGCTCGACGTACCCGCGGACCGCCCGGTGGACCGCATCGCGGAGACCGTCGGCGCCGTCCGCGCCTGGCTGCACGCGGAGAACGGTGAAAAGGTGCACTACTCCGGTGAGTTCTACTCGCTGGACGCCGATGTCCGCGCCCCGGTGCTCGGCCGGCTCGACATCCCCGTGCTGCTCGCCGCGTTCAACACGCGGATGGCCGCCACGGCGGGCCGGGTCGCCGACGGCGTCATCGGGCACGGGCTGTTCACCCGCTCCTGGTGGAACGACGTCGTACGGCCGTCCGTCGAGCGCGGCACCGCCACCGCCGGACGCACCGAACCGCCGCTGGAACACGGCTGGGTCATCACGGCGGTGGACGACTCCGCGCCCGAACGCGCGATGGCCGACGCCCGCCGCATGATCGCCTTCTACCTCACGGTGAAGACGTACGACCCGTTCGTCGCCCACCACGGCTGGGAGGGCCCGGTGGCGCAGTTGCGCAAGGCGTTCCGGGCCGGGGACACGGACGCGATGGCCGCCGCCGTCACCGACGAGATGCTCTCCTCGATCGCCGTGTGCGGGACGACGGCCGGCACGAAGGACATGCTCGCCGCTCGCGCCGGTTCGCTCCCTCGTGACGTCGGCTATTTTGCACCGCCCAGCTTCCTGGTGAGCCATAAGCGCCGGGCCGCGTACGCCCGGGCCTCCCTCGCCCTGATCGGCGAACTGCCCACGCCATGACAGGAGAAGCGGCGGGCGGCACCCTCGGACCGCCCGCCGCTGTCGTCGCGTTTCAGTGCCCTGAAACGCCGTTCCGATGGTCAGGCGCTCTCGGTGACCGGGGCGAGTTTCCTGCTCTTGTCGAAGTGCACGATGTCGGCGAGCGTGCCGCCCAGGATGGCCGCGCGGTCCTCGTCGTTCACGCCCTCGAAGTTCTCGGCGATGCACTCGGCGCTGCTGCGGAAGGTGCCCTCCGCGTGCGGGTAGTCGTTGCCCCACATGACCGTGGAAAGGCCGGTGATGTGGCGCGCCTTGACCGCCGTGGGGTCGTCCGCGAACTGCACATGGATCTGGCGCTGGACGTACTCGGTGGGCTTGAGCGGGTAGGGCCACTTGTCGTTGATCGCGAACAGCCGTCCCATGGAGGGCTGTTCGTTGGCCGGACGGCTGTCGTCCCAGAAGCCCAGCCACCAGTCGGGGTCCTGGCCGGTGCCCGTCTTCCACGCCTTGTCCATGTAGCCCATGAAGGAGACCAGCCAGCCGGCGGTGTACTCGATCAGGTTGAAGTGCAGGTCGGGGAAGCGCTCGCACACTCCACCGCCGACCAGGCTGGCGATGATGCCCTGCGGACCCGCCACACCGGCACCGGCCGCGAAGCCCATGGTGCGGCCCGCCACCATGTCGTCGGTCAGGTTGCCCTTGCCCATGTTCATGGCCGTCATCAGACCGCGCACGGTCCGCGCCGTCCCGGAGATCCCCTCCTTGACCTTCACCCCGCCGGTGGCGACATGGATGAAGACCGGCAGGCCGTGGGCCTGCGCGGCGGCCCAGATCGGGTCGTACTCCCGCGCGTAGTACGGCAGCGGCGGAATCTCCGGGAGCAGGATGGCGCCGAGGCCGAGGCCTGCGACCCGCTCGATCTCCGCCACGGCGGCGGGGACGTCCGTGATCGGGATCGCGGCCGTGGGGCGCAGCCGGTCCTTGTAGGGGAGGTACCTCTCGACGAGGTAGTCGTTCCACACGCGCGCGTGGGCCATCGACAGCTCGTGGTCGTCGGTGAACAGGACGAACAGCGAGAGGTTGGGGAACATCACCGAGGCGTCCACGCCGTCGAAGTTCATGTCCCGGATGATGTGGTCGGGATCGCCGTCCGGGGTCTCCCCGCCGGTCTGGCGGTACTTGGAGATGGTCCAGCCGTCGAACCCGATGGTGTGGAGCTTCTTGAACTCCGTGTGCCCGCCCGGGACGATCGGCTCGTCGAGGGTGAACTCCTCTTCCCACAGGGCGCGTTCGCGGAGCTCCTTGGGCAGGCGGGTCTTGAACAGATCGACCGGCTCGATGATGTGCGAATCGCCGGACACGACAAATTCCTTGAACACAGGCGGTACCTCTTTTCGAACTCCGTCGTTCGTAGCCAGAAGGCCGACCCCCAGATATCTGCGAAGTTAGCTGTACCGACCGGTCGAGTCAATAAAACTGGCACACTCCTGACCCGCCCCCTTTAATTCAGTACACTTAACACGGGACACACTTGATGAGGAGACGGCACATGACGACGACGTACTCGTTCTCTTCGCGGCTCTACATCGACGGACGGCACACCGACGGCACCTCGGACGCGCGGATCGTCGTACGCAATCCGGCGACGGAGGAGACGATCGCCGAGGTGCCGGACTCCTCGCTCGGGGATGTGCGGCGGGCGGTCGAGGCGGCGCGGCGGGCCTTCGACGAGGGGCCGTGGCCGCGGCTGAGGCCCGCCGAGCGGGGTGCGGTACTGCTGCGGCTGGCCGAGGAGTTGGAGCGGCGGCTGCCGGAGCTGGTCGCCGTGAACATGGCCGAGGCGGGTTCGGTGCGCGGTCTTGCGGAGACGCTTCAGACCCGGGTGCCGGTGGCGCATCTGCGGGACATGGCCGAGCGGGTGATCCCCCGCTTCGAGTGGGAGCGTCCAATGGATCCCACGATCGCGCCGGGCGCCGGCATCTTCCAAGGGGTGCTGCGCCGCGAGGCGTTCGGGGTGTGCGCGCTGATCTCGGCGTACAACTTTCCCTTCTTCCTCAGCATGATGAAGGTGATCCCCGCCCTGGCCGCGGGCTGCACCGTCGTCCTGAAACCGGCGCCGCAGACCCCGCTCGACTCGCTGCTGCTCGGCGACTTCGCGGACGCGGCCGGGCTGCCGCCGGGGGTGCTGAACATCGTGACCGGCGACGCGGAGGCCGGCCGGGAGCTGACCACGCACCCGATGGTGGACCTCGTCAGCTTCACCGGGTCGGACACGGTGGGCCGCAGGGTCTACGCCCAGGCCGCGGCCTCCATGAAGAAGGTCGTCCTGGAGCTCGGCGGCAAGTCGGCCAGCATCGTGCGCGTCGACGGCGACCTCGACGGCGCCGTCCGCTCCGCGTTCTCCGGCATGACCACCCATGCGGGGCAGGGCTGTTCGCTGCTGACCCGCACGCTGGTGCACGAGTCCGTGCACGACGAGTTCATCGACCGGCTGAGCGCGGCCCTCGCCGGGGTCAGGGTCGGAGACCCAGCCGACCCGGCCACCACAATGGGGCCACTCATCAGCGCGGCCCAGCGGGACAAGGTGGAGAAGCTGATCCGGGTCGGCGAGGAGGAGGGCGCCCGGATCGTGTGCGGCGGCAAGCGGCCCGCCGGGCTCGACCGGGGCTATTTCGTGGAGCCGACGCTCTTCGCCGCCGTGGACAACGCGATGACCGTCGCCCGGACCGAGTTCTTCGGCCCGGTCGGCGTCGTCATCCCGTTCCGCACCGACGAAGAGGCGGTGCACATCGCCAACGACAGTCCGTACGGTCTCGGCGGTGCCGTGTGGAGTGCCGACACCGTGGCCGCGTACGACATGGCGACGCGCTTGCGGACCGGCGGGGTCACGATCAACGGTGGCAGCGCCGGGGTGAGCCCGCGGTCGGCGTTCGGCGGTTACAAGCAGAGCGGACTCGGCCGGGAGTGGGGCGAGTTCGGGCTCGACGAGTATCTGCAGACGAAGACGGTGAGCTGGGCGGCCCGTTGACCGGTGCCCAGCGCGTCACGCGGTGAGCACCATCGCCGATCCCATGCCGCCGCCCGCGCACATCGCGGCGACCGCCGTGCCTCCGCCACGGCGGCGCAGCTCGTGCGCGAGCGTGACGATCATGCGGGTGCCGGTGGTGGCGATCGGGTGGCCGAGGCTGCACCCGCTGCCGAAGGGGTTCACCCGCTCGGGGTCCAGGCCCAGTTCACGGGTGGCAGCGACGGCGACCGCCGCGAAGGCCTCGTTGATCTCGAACAGGTCGACGTCCTCGATCCGCAGCCCGGCCCGGTCAAGTGCCTTGCGGATGGCGGCGATCGGGGCCAGTCCCGTCTCGACGGGGTCGACGCCGACGCTCGCCCACGACCGTACGGTGGCGAGCGGGGTGAGCCCATGACGGGCAGCGATCTCGGAGGAGGCGACGACGACCGCGGCCGAACCGTCGTTCACCCCACTGGAGTTGCCCGCGGTGATGGAGTAGCCCTCTATCTCGGGGCGCAGCACCTTCAGTGCGGCGAGCTTCTCGATGCCGGTGTCGCGGCGCGGGTGTTCGTCGGTGTCGAACACGGAGACCCCGCCGCTGGGGTCCGTGACCTTCACGGGGACGACCTCGTCGACGAACCGCCCCTCGTCGATCGCCCGGACGGCCCGCTGGTGCGAGCGCAGGGCCCAACTGTCCATGTCCTGGCGGGAGATACCGGTCAGCCGGGCCGTGTTCCAGCCGACCAGCGTGGCCATGTCGTTGTTGGGGGCCTCGCGGGTCGGCGCGTGCGAGGGCGACGACCAGGGGTCCTGCCAGTCGTCGGTGCCCGGAATCCGGCGCCGGGCCTGCGGAGCGGTGGACGAGGACTGGGTGCCGCCCGCGACGACCGCGCGGTCCATGCCGGCCAGCACCCCCGCCGCAGCGGTCGCCACACTGGCCAGCCCCGAGGCGCAGTGCCGGTTGTGGGCGAGCCCCGGCACATGCGTGAGCCCGGCTTCGAGTGCCGCGTAGCGGGCGATGTCCCCGCCGCCGGCCAGGGTCTCGCCGAGGACGACGTCGTCGATCAGATCGAGCGGCAGCCCCGCCCGTCGCACGGCCTCCCGTACGACGACGGTGGCGAGGTCGAAGGCGCTGGTGTCCCGGAGCGTTCCCCTCCGAGCGGTACCGATCGCGGTGCGGCAGGCGGCGAGCAGAACAGCATCAGTCATGCAATTGATGATACTCAACTTGGCGAAGCACAGGTGAGAACGCCCTGAAACAGCACTGGATCTCGACCGACGACACAAAAGAGGATACCTTCTTCAAGGTACTGATCCGCTGTGGACCGGGTGGTGGCTGGTGAACTTCGAGCTCAGCGAGGAGCAGGCCATGCTCCGCGAGGCCTCCCGCGACCTGCTGTCCGACCGGGCCCCGATCTCCGTCGTACGCGCCTGGATGGACCGCACCGACGACGTCGACCCCGAGCTGTGGCGCCTGACGTCCGACCTCGGCTGGCCCGGCCTGGCCCTGCCCGAGGAGTACGGCGGTTCCGGCCAGGGATTGGTCGAACTCGCCCTGGTCGCCGAGGAGATCGGGCGCGCACTGGGCCGGGGCCCCTTCCTGCCGACCGCACTTGTCGGCCGCGCGATCGCCTACGGCGGTTCCGAGCGGCTGCGCTCCGAGGTGCTGCCCGTGCTCGCCATCGGGGAGAGCTGGGCCACCTGGGCCTTCGCCGAACCGCACGCGCCCTGGACACTGGACGGGATCCACGCCACGGCACGCCGGGACGGCGACGGAGTCGTCCTCGACGGGATCAAGACCGTGGTGCAGGATGCCGGCGGAGCGCGCTGGCTGCTGGTCACCGCACTCCACGACGGCGAACCGGCGTCCTTCCTCGTCGATCGCGCGGCTCCTGGAGTCACCGTCCGGCGGCAGCGCGTCCTGGACCCCACCCGCGCGTTCCACGAGGTCCGCCTCGATGCCGTACGCGTGCCGGTCGACGCACGTCTCGACGGTGGGCCGGCCGACGTCCAGGCCCTGCTCGACGAGGCGTCCGTCCTGCGGTGTGCCGACGCGCTGGGCGTGATGGAGCGGATGCTGGAGCTGACCGTCGAACACGCCAAGAGCCGGGTGCAGTTCGGGCGGCCGATCGGGAGTTTCCAGGCCGTGAAGCACGCCTGCGCCGACATGGCGTTGCTGGTGCACGGCACCCGGGCCGCGACGTACTACGCGGCGATGGCCGCCGACGCCGGTGCGGACGACACCGCCCGGGCGGCCTGTGCCGCCGCCGCCTACGCCACGGCCGGTACCGGTGAAGTCGCCGCGCGGGCACTGCAGTTGCACGGCGGGATCGGTTTCACCTGGGAGCACGACCTCCACCTCCATCTGCGCCGGGCCAGGGCCGACCGGCTGCTGTACGGGGACACCGCCGTGCACCGCGACCGGCTCTGCACCCTCCTTCAGCGGTCCGCCGCGTCGGTCTGAGCGCAAGCGAAAGGGAATCGAGATCGATGGAGATCAAGGGCAAGAAGGCCGTGGTGTTCGGCGGAGCCTCCGGAATGGGCCGTGCCAGCGCCGAGTTGCTCGCGGCACGCGGCGCCGACGTCGTCGTACTCGACCGTCCGGCGTCGGCCGGTGCCGAGGTCGCCGCGGCGCTCGGCGGACGCTTCGAGCCGGTCGACGTCACCGACTTCGAGGCGACGGAGAGTGCACTCGCCGCCGCCGTGGAGACGCTGGGCGGGCTGCATGTCTCGATCACAACCGCCGGTGGCGGCAAGGCGAAACGGACGCTCGGCAGGAACGGTCCACACGACTTGGACACCTTCCGCGGCATCCTCGACCTCAACACCGTCGCGACCTTCAACATCAGCCGGCTCGCCGCCGCGCACATGAGCCGCAACGAGCCCGAGGACCCGGACGGCGAGCGCGGTGTCATCGTCAACACGTCGTCGATCGCGGCCTTCGAGGGCCAGATCGGACAGGTCGCCTACGGGGCCGCCAAGGCCGCGATCGCCGGTATGTGTCTCACCATGGCGCGCGATCTCGGCCCGTTCGGCATCCGGGTCCTGGCCATCGCGCCCAGCCTGTTCGACACGGGCGCCGTCGAGAAGATCCCGGACGAGGTGCGCGCCGAGTTGGTCGAGGACGCGGCGTTCCCCAAGCGCCTGGGCCGGCCGGAGGAGTACGCGAAGCTCGCGCTCGCCATCGTCGACAACCCGATGCTGAACGGCCAGTGCCTGCGGCTCGACGCGGGGCAGCGGTTCGGTCCCAAGTGACCTGTGTCAGAGGCCGGTTGGAGCCAGGACGACGACGGGAGCATCCGTAATGCCGGAACACGACGAGCACCAGGGCAAGGTCGCGTTCATCACCGGAGGCGGGCGCGGGTTCGGCAAGGCGTTCGGCGCCGCACTGTCGGCGCGGGGCGCGCATGTCGTGCTCGCGGACATCGACGGCGCGGCGGCGGAAGCCGCCGCGGCCGAACTCACTGCCGCCGGTGGCAGTTTGACGGGCGTGGCCTGTGACGTGGCCGACGAGGTCGCGGTCGAGGCGGTGATGGACGAGGTCGTCGCACGCCACGGCGGTCTCGACATCCTGGTCAACAACGCGGGCCTGCACGCCGCTTACAACCGGCCGTTCGCCGAACTCGGCCTGGCCAATGTGCGCCGCGTCCTCGACGTGAACGTCATGGGCGTCGTCATCTGCTCCCTCGCGGCCCAACGGGCCATGCGGGGACGCGCGGGCGCCTCCATCGTGAACATCTCCTCCTCGGCGGCCTACGCCAACCGGAGCGTCTACGGCGTCTCCAAACTCGCCGTACGCGGTCTGACGGTGTCCTTCGCGCGGGAGTTCGCCGCCGACGGCATCCGTGTCAACGCGATAGCGCCGGGCCTGATCTTCACGGACACCGTGCGTGCCCAACTGCCCGAGGCCGAGGCGAAGCGGGTGTTGGGCGAGCAGATCCTCCAACGGGAGGGCGAGGAACGGGACATCGTCGAGGCGCTGCTGTATCTGGTCTCGCCGAAGGCGTCGTTCGTCACGGGTGAGACGCTGCGGGTGACGGGCGGGTTCGCGCTCTCCGTCTAGCGCCCTGAGTCACAGTGGGTGGGACTTGGGGCCTGGGGGCAGTGGCCCGGTCCCGTCCGGCCTGGTGCGCATGCCGTCCAGCAGCATCCGCAGATAGCGGCGCCACAGGTCGGGTTCTCCGGTCTGGTCGGTGACCGCTCCCACCATCAGCTGGATCATCGGGAGGTCCAGGGGCTCCACGTCGGGCCGCAGCGCCCCCTGCTCCTTGGCGCGGTCGATCAGCGGATCGACCAGGGGCTTGATCCGCCGGTCGACGAGAGCGCGCCGCTGGGCCGCCTTGCCGGTGCCGAGCATGACCTCGCGCAGCCCACGATCTTGTGCCTGGAGTTCGCAGACCTTCTCCAGACTGGCCGCCAGCCCGTGCCATGGATCGGGGTCGGCGACGGCTTCCCGCGCGCACGCCTCGACCCGGTCGATCATGTCCTCGAAGACGGCGTCGACCAGCTCTTCCTTGTTGGCGAAGTGCCGGTAGGCGGTCCCCACGCCGAGCCCCGCGTGGCGGGCCACGTCGTCGAGGGTCGCGGCCATGCCCCGGTCGCGGAACACCTCGCGGGCGGCGGCCATCAGCCGGCGTCGGTTCAGCTCGGCGTCGCGCCGCAGCGCCACCCTGCCGGGTTCAGCGGGCTCCGCCATACCAGTCGTCCCGCCTTCCGGGCGATGTCGATTCGTCCAGCGCATCGTACTGCCGCGAGCTGCGCACCCCTTGATCAGGTTCGGCGCCGGGCCGCGACACCACAGAACCAAACGGAGAGACTATCTCCGCTTGATGTTACGGTGGGAACAAGAAACGGAGGTTACATCTCCGTTTACCATCCGATGTCGCGGGAGACGAAGACATGCGCGAAGAAGAGAAGACGCGGCCAGGCCGGCGGAGGGGTATCGCCGGCGTCACGATCACCGTCGCCGCCGGGCTGGCGCTGGTCGCCTGTTCCTCGGGCGGCAACAGCGCGTCCAGCACCAGCGCCCGCGCCAAAACGGCCGCCTGCCCCACGGGTACGGCGGCCTCAAGCGCCGCGGCGCCCAGCGCGGTGCCGTCGGGCAACGCGGGCGGCCTTCCGGTGGCCAAGACCATCAAGAAGTCGGACACCAGCACCAGCACCGTGATCGAGCCCAAGGGTGCGCAGATCCAGTGCGCCACGTCCGGGATCACCACCACGCACGACATCACGTACTCCTCGCCGACCACCAACGGCAAGAAGACCGATCTGAAGCTGGACATCCAGGTCCCCACGTCCACGTCGGGCAAGAAGCCGTTGGTCATCTATCTGACCGGAGGCGGATTCGTCATGGCGGACCGCACCGCCAACCTGAGTCAGCGCACCTATGTCGCCGACCAGGGCTATGTCGTGGCCAGCCTCCAGTACCGCACCACCAAGGACGGCGCCACGTACAAGGACGCCGTCGCCGATGTGAAGTCAGCGATCCGCTACCTCCGCGCCAACGCCGACAAGTACGACATCGACGCCGACCACGTCGCCGTGTGGGGTCAGTCCGCCGGCGGCTACCTGGCCGCGATGACCGGCACGACCAACGGGGAGAAGTCCTTCGACGTCGGCGACAGCCTCGACCAGAGCAGTGAAGTCCAGGGCGTGGTCGACGAGTTCGGCCCCGCCGACCTGTCCAAGCTCGCTGCCGACTACGACACGGCGGCCCAGAAGTCCAACTACGCGGCGGGCAACAGCGCCGCCCAGTGGGTCTACGGCCCCGGCACCAAGAAGTCGGTCGCGGACCGCACCAGCGAGGTCGCGGCGGCCGACCCGGCGACACACATCACCTCCAGGACGGCACCCTTCGCCCTGTTCCACGGCAGCGCCGACAATCTCGTCTCACCGAGCGAAACCCTCAACCTGCAGACGACCTTGCGCGCCAAGGGGATCGAGAGCACCCGCTACGTCCTCACCGGAGCCGGCCACGGCGACCTGTCCTTCACCGGCGACACCTCGGCCGCCCTGCCGTGGTCCACACAGGAGACGATGGGACATATCGTCGACTTCCTGGGGCAACACCTCAAGTAGTCGAGGATCAGCCCGCGTTGCCGATCACACCAGGGGGCCTGCTGTGTCCAACTCCGTGTTCCCGTCGCCCAGGCGGCGGCGCGACGGGAAGCTCGTCGTCGGAGCCATCGCGGGCGTCCTCGTCATCGGCTGCCTCGGAACCGCCTGCGACCCCGACACCGGGCAAGGGGGCACGACAGCAGGCGCGAGTGGCAACGCCAAGACCCGCGGCGGGACCAAGACCGTTCCCGCATTCGTGGGCATGGGGCTCCAGTCCGCCCAGGACGCCGCTCAGAAGCAGGGCTTCTACAGCCTCAGGTCCCATGACTCGCTCGGCCGCGACCGCCACCAGATCCTCGACCGGGACTGGAAGGTCTGCTCGCAGAACGTGAAGGCCGGCACGCGTGTCGCCACCACCACCCGGCTCGACTTCGGCGCGGTGAAGCTCGCCGAGACCTGCCCGCCCAAGGACCGGTCCGCACCTGCCCGGGCCGGCTCGACGATGCCGGACTTCAAGGGAAAGTCGGTGAACACCGCCCGCGCCGCACTCGCGTCCGGGACGTCGGTCACGGTCAAGGACGCGTCCGGCAAAGGGCGTTACATCCTGCTGGCCTCGAACTGGCAGGTGTGCTCGCAGAAACCGTCGGCCGGGACGAAACTGACCGGCCAGCCCGTGGAGTTCGACGCGGTGAAGTTCGGCGAGTCCTGCCCATAGCGGTGACAGGTCGTCGGAGGACCGGTGAACTCACCGTCCGTTCCCCGCCCTTGGCCGTACGCCGTACTCCGCGAGCCCCTTCCTGAGAAGGGCGAAGGCGCGCGTGCCCTGTGCGCGGACGTCCGCGGCGAGCCGGTCGAGCGCCTCGTCGGCGAGAACGCGTCGGCGTACGAGGTCGATGAGCGCCCGGTGGACACCCATCAGGGCGTTGGCCGCCACGTACGCGGTGACCTCGTCCGTCCCGGCGGTGTCATCCGGCTCCGCCGCGAGAAGCGCGGCCAGTGCCGTCGTCGCATCGGTGATCGCCTGCTGTTCGCGGGCTCGGAGCGTGGGGCTGTCGGCGATCATGCGGTGCACGGTCCGCAGTCGTACGAGGGCCTCGTCGTCGCCTGCCGCGACCTGGGCGAGGAGCCCGGTCGCCCCGGTCAGGAACGTCCGTACCGCGTCCAGGACCGACGCGCCCGGGGGCCGGGAATCGACCGCCGCCAGGAGCTGTTCGCCGAAGTCGTCGAGCCGCGAGTAGAGGAGGTCCTCTTTCCGCGGGAAGTAGTTGAAGACGGTGGCCTCGGAGACGCGTGCCTCGCGGGCGATCTCGGCGACCCGCACGGCGTCGAACCCCCGGTCGGCGAAGAGCTGCCAGGCGATGTCAGCGATCAGTGTCCGTGTCTGCTCCTTCTTCAGCTCACGCAGTCCCACGGTCACCTCCGTCCAGATTTCGGCGAGACAAAGTGTCTAGGGTGACCCTATATTTAGGGTCACCCTAGACAGTACTTCACTGTCGTCTTCGAGGAGGTCCCGATGAGCACCCCGTACCTGCCCCCGCCATGGGGAGCACGGGTCATCGGCAACCGGATGGCCAAGCTCTTCGCCCGGTCGGTGCTGAGCACGCTGAGCGTCCGGGGCCGTACCTCGGGCCGCTGGCGGAGCGTGCCGGTGGCCGTCCTCGACCACGACGGGGAGCGCTATCTGATAGCGCCCCGCGGCAACACCGAGTGGTCGCGCAATCTGCGTGCCGCGAAGAGCGGACGGCTCCAACGCAAGGGTCGTGGCGAGGAGTTCGAGGCGGTCGAGGTCCCGGTGGAGGAACGCGCGCCGTTGATCCGGGTCTATCTGGAACGGTTCGGCCGCTTCCCCACCGTGGCCGAGACGTTCCGGCAGCTCCCCGACCCCGCCGACCATCCCACGTTCCGTATCGTCGGCTCCCAGGTGCTCGGCTGACGGCAGGCTATGTGCTCGCGAGCGCGGAGGGTTCCGCGGCCTTCGCCTTCGCTTCCTCCTCCTCGGATTTCACGGCGCGCAGCAGCACGATCGGTGTCGCGATCTTCCAGATGAAATAGACCAGCGTGGGCAGCATGTTCGCGAGGATTCCGTTCCAGGCGAACGGGCCGGTCTTGGTGAGGAAGACGAAAGCGCCCGGGATGAGCAGAACTCCGAGCACCAGGTTGAGATAGCCGAACCAGCGCGGGAACACCGGCTTGGCGCGGTCGTCGACGAGGGCCGCGTATCCGATCGACCAGACCTGGAGGACGAATATGCAGGCGTTGCCGACCAGCATGAGCCAATAGATGTCCGACATCGCGTAGAGCACGTCGGGCGAGTGGCTTTCCGGTCGGTAGGCAGCGGCGGCGAGTATCGCGATCGGGAAGAAGAAGCCGATCGGCGCGACGACACCGGTGGTGAGCTGGACCATGGACAGCAGGCCCCAGCCGCCTTCGATACGGCGCATCTGCATGCTGGTCAGAACGACGAACGGGTACTCGAACGGCACGACGAGGACCATGATCGCGGCGCAGGCGAGGATGCCCGTCTGATGGTCGGTGAGGAATTCGACGACGCCTTGCGCGTTCTTCGTCGGGTCCATCGGGGTGATGAGATGGCCGACGGAGAAAGCCACGGCGAATCCCAGCAGCAGTACAAATCCGCACCATGCGGAGATGCGTTCCAATCTGAAATGAAGGTCCTGGCGCATCAACGGATCTCCTTCGATCTCGCGGCTCTTGTTCTTCTTCGCTCTCTCACCAGCCGACGAGCCTGTCCAGCAGCAGTCCCGCGCTGGACAGGTAGTCGCCGTATCCACCGCGGAAGAAGAGAAGCGGTGTCTTCATCGACTCGACGCGGAGCGTGCCGACCCGTCCGACGACGAGTTGGTGATCGCCGAGTTCGACGATCTTCTCGACCGTGCAGTCGACCCACGCGACGATTCCGGCGAGGACGGGATTGCCGAGCGGGGATTCCTCCCACTCGGTTCCCTCGAAGCGGTTCGGGCCGCCGGCCATCCGCCGGGACAGGCGTTCCTGGTTGCCGGCGAGCGCGTTGGCGCAGAACCGCCCGGCCGTCCGGATCGTCCGCAGGGTGTTGGAGGAACCGTCCACCAGGAAGGACACCAGGGGCGGTTCCAGGGACACGGACATGAAGGTTCCGACGATCATTCCCTGGGGTTGCCGGTCGCTGTCCGTCGTGGTGATCGCGACCACGCTGGTGGGGAAGTGCCCCAGCACCTCACGGAAGTAGCGCCCCTCGACCACGTCCGACACGGCCCCTCCTCGCTCGCTCACTCTCTTGACGCCCCGTCAGATCAGGACGCGCATCGGCTCGGGCAGCTCAAGTCCCATCTGGGCGAGGGCGTTTGCGTGGTACGCCGCTCCCGGGACGTGGATCATGTGCTGAAGCCCCACGTGCGCGTCCCGCCAGAACCGCTGGAGCGGGTTGCCGCGCCGGATCGCGTTGCCGCCGGACCGTACGAAGATCTCGTCCAGGGCGGCGACGGCCCGCCACGCGCAACGCACCTGGTTGCGGCGGACGTTGGACCGGTCCTCGACGGTGATGGGCTTTCCGGCCTCGACCTGGTCGTACAACCGGCTGATGCCGTCGATCAGTTGGACCCGGGAGGCGGCGATCTCCGCCGCGGCCTCCCCGGCGGCGTACAGGACGTAGGGATCGTCGCGTACTTGGACCCCGGTCACGGCGACCCGGTCCCGCTGCTGGTCCAGGTGCAGCGCGAGGGCGCCCTCGCAGATGCCGACGACGGCCGCGGTGATCCCGAGGGGGAACATGGAGCTGAAGGGCAACTTGTAGAGGGTGTCGGTGAGTCCGACCGCCTCGGCGGCACTACCCTCCTGGACCACTTCCTGCCGGATGGTGCGATACGTGGGGATGAACGCCTTGTCGACGACGACGTCCTTGCTGCCGGTGCCCGCGAGACCGATGACGTCCCAGGTGCCGTCGATGATCTCGTAGTCCGAGCGCGGCAGTACGACATGGAGCACGGAGATCGGCCCCGCCGGCTTCCCCTTGCCGTCGCCGACGAGCGCGCCGAGGAAGTCCCAGCTGCAGTGGTCGCTCCCGGAGGAGAAGGGCCAGCGACCGCTGAGCACGTAGCCGCCGTCCACGGGTTCCGCGATGCCGTTGGGCATGTACGGCGAGGCGATCCAGGTGTCCGGGTCGTCGTCCCACACCTCGTGCGCGAGCCGTGGGTCCAACTGGGCCAGTTCCCAAGGGTGTACGCCGACGACACCGGACACCCAGCCCGCCGCGCCGTCGTACCGCGCGACCGCCATGACCGCTTCGGCGAAATCGCGGGGGTGGGCGCTGTAGCCGCCGAACTCCTTCGGTTGCAGCAGCCGGATCACCCCCGCGGAACGGAGCAGTTCGACGGTGCGGTCGCTCAACTTGCCCAGTTTCTCGTTCTGTTCGGCGAGTGCGGCCAGTTCGGGCCCGAGTTCCTCGACACGGTTGACCACTTCGTGCGTCACGCCGCACACCTCCTGCTGGCTGATTCCTCGCAAGTGCCGCACACACGCGGCGGGATGCTCCCAGTGTCATTTCCGGAACCGAGCCCCTGCTGGCCGGTTTCCGCTGACCGGGACTGTGGATCAGCGGGTGACGCGGGGCCGCAGGGCAGTGGTGGAACGTCCCTTGAGAGCGGACAGCCAGACGCCGGTCCCGTAGGCGAGGTCGTCGAGGCGTCGGGCGACGCCGTAGCGGGCCGGGTCCAGATTGGACCGGTCCCGTCGGTACTCCAAGGCGATGTCGGCGAGCGCAGCCACCGTCGCGGCCCGACGCACTCTGCGGGAGGCGACACAGCCGACGACCGTGAGCGGCCACCAGTGCCGGTTGAGGAGTGCCGAGGTCTGGGCCAGGGCGGCCAGCGCGCCGTTGGCAGTGAGCCGCGCGGCGAGCCGGTGGCGGTCCTGGGTTCCGCCGAGTCTGCGGCCGATCCGGTAGGTGACGCCGACGAACACGGCCCCGGCGACGGGCACCGACCAGCGCCGCTGGGCGAGCAGGGCGGTGACGAGTACCGCGCTCCATGGGGCGAACACGGCGGGGGCGATGAACTGCGGGTGCCGCTCGGCGAGGGGATGCGCCCCGGTGCCGTAGACGGCCTTGCGCAGCAGCCAGTCGTCGACGCGGGTCCGGTGCTCGTGGGCGGCCTCGGCGGCCGGCTCGTAGCGCACCCGGCGGCCCCGCTCGATCAGTCGCCAGCACAGGTCGACGTCCTCGCCGACCCGCATCCCTTCGTCGAAGCCCCCGGCAAGGGCGTCGGTTCGCGCCACTACGCAGGCAGTTGAGGCCCAGGAGACCGGGCTGCCGGGTCGCACTCCGGCCGGATGGGCGCCCAGGTCGAGGGAGGAGCGGGCGTTCTCGTAGCGCTCGATCCAGGTGGGGGCGGCCGAGGGCAGTCCGGTGATGCGCGGTACGGCCACGGCGACGGCGGGGTCGGCGAAATGCCGGAGCAGGGTGGGCACGGTGTCGGGGGCCAGCACGATGTCGGAGTCGACGAACACCACGAAGGGGGTGGTGACGAGTCGCAGTCCGGCGTTGCGGGCAGCGGCCGGGCCGACGTTCGTGGTCAAGGGGACGAGTTTGGCGCCGTGTTCGGCGGCTACGGCGGCCACGGCCTCCGGGTGTCGGGACGCGTCGTCGACCACGATCACCGGATGGCCACCCCCAACACTGCTGAGCAGCCTGGCGAGTTGGCGCGGTCGGTCGCGGACCGGTACGACCACGGTGTACCGGGAGTCGGTGGGCGGAGGCAGTGCGTCGACGACCGGGTTGGCCATGCCGAGGTCGAGCAGCCGGTCCGCGAGCAGCGCGCCCGCCGCGTCCCGCGCGCACAACGTCCGCCCGGTGAGCAGCCGTTGGGCCCGTGGGGTCAGCCGGATCAGCCGGGTCGGGAAGCCGCCGACGAGGGCCCGGCCGCCGTCCACGATCCGGGTGTGCCGGTCGAGTTCGACCACGAAGCCGACGGGCGGTGTCATGGCCGTACGGCCTGCTGGGCGGGCTCGGCCAGGCGGCCCCGGTCGTCGACGGTCCAGGCGGTGATCCGGCGCACTGTCGTCGACACCATCGTGTCCATCGTCGTACGGCCCTCCGCCGCCGAGGCGCCTCTCGGGTCGCCGAGGACTCCGGACGGTGAGACCGCGCGGACGCCGTGAGCCATCAGCTCCGGGAGGAGGACGGACAGCGGCCGGGTGTCGCCGGTGGCCGCCGACTCCAACCGCACGTGTTCCGGGGCGAGATGGAGCATGAGCGAGGTCTCCGTACGGCCGGCGTGCGCGTCGCCTCCGGGTGGGGAGCAGCCGGTCCAGGCCACGTCGTGGCCTTCGGCGCGCAGCAGGCGGACTGCGGTGGCGAGGGTGGCGGTGTTGCCGCCGTGGCCGTTGACGAGGACGATCCGCGCGGCCCACAGGGAGAGTGAGCGCACCGCCTCCACGAGTACCGTGCGCAGCGCCTCGTGGCCGATCGAGACGGTTCCCGGGAAGCCCGCGTGTTCGCCGCTGGCACCGTAGGGCAGGGTCGGTGTAACCAGCGCGGCGGGGAGGGCAGTTGCGGCTCGTCGGGCGACGGCGTGGGCGATGACGCTGTCGGTGTCGAGCGGCAGATGCGGGCCGTGCTGTTCGGTGGAGCCGATCGGCAGCAGGACGAGCGCGTCGGGCGGCACGTCCGGCCAGGCGGTGTGGGCCAGTTCGGTCACTGTGTTGCCTGGCCGGCCGGAGCGTCATGGCCGGAACGGGCGCCCAGTTCCAGGCGGAAGCCCGGCGGTATCACCAGGTCGTCGGGCGACAACTCGTGGACGGAGGAGTGCCCGAGGCCCAGCACCGCCGAGTCGAGTCCGCCGCGCAGAATGTCCAGGACGTTCTCGACTCCGGCCTGTCCATTGGCCGCCAGGCCCCAGAGGTAGGCGCGGCCGATCAGGACGGCGCGGGCGCCGAGGGCCAGGGCCTTGGCGACATCGCCGCCCCTGCGGACACCGCCGTCCAGGAGGACTTCGATCTGGTCGCCGACGGCGTCCGCTATGGCGGGGAGTACCCGGATGGTGGCGGGGGTGGTGTCGAGGTTGTTGCCGCCGTGGTTGGAGACGGAGAGCGCGGAGACTCCGGCGTCGACGGCCCGCCTGGCGTCGTCCACGCGAGTGACTCCCTTGAGCAGGAAGGGCCCGCCCCACTCCGCGCGCAGCCACGCCACGTCCTCCCAGGTCGGGGGCGTGGTCTGCATCCATTCCCCGTAGGCGCCGAAGAAGGTGGGGGCCTCGCCGCCCGGTGGCCGCAGGTTGGGGACCGAAAGGTCGGGCAGGCGGCGGGACTTGGCGAACCGGAGCAGCCAGCCGGGGTGGGGCAGCACATCGGGTGCGAACCTCAGCATGGTCCTCAGGTCGAGTTTGTCGGGGATGGACGGGCTCCCCCAGTCCCGGCCGTGGGAGAAGGACCAGTCGAGGGTGACGATGAGCGCCTTGGCACCGGCCGCCCTGGCCCGGTCCATGCGCTGCATCATCGTCGCGCGGGTGCCGCTCCAGTACAGCTGGTAGAAGAGGTCCGGCTGCGCGGCGGCGACCTCCTCGACTGCCCTGCTGGCAAAGGAACTCAGCCCCATGACGACACCCCGGTTCGACGCCGCGCGGGCCACCGCGACCTCGCCCTCGGGATCCACCGCCTGCACCCCGGTCGGCGAGATGAGCACCGGGAAGGAGACGGGTACCCCGAGCACGGTCGTCGACAGATCCCGCTCCGCGTGGTGCCCAACCACCCTTGGCGCGAAGCCCAGTTCAGCGAAGGCCGCCGTGTTGTCGTCGATCGTACGGCCGCGCTCCGAGCCCGCGACGAGCGCGCCGTAGACCGTGCTCGGCAACCGCTTCTTCGCCCGGCGCTGCGCTTCGGCGACCGTCTCGAACCAGGGGTTCCTGCCCATGACGTGTTCTCTTCTCTTGAGGTCCTAGGTGAGGCGCAGCCCGGCCAAGGGGTCCTCGGCGCAGTCGCTCACCGGGGGCCGTTCCAGGTCCCGGCGTCGAGTGAGGACCAGGGCCACGGGCGCGCGGCGGGAGTGGTCACCGGACGGCTTGGGAAGATCCGGTCCACCCATGGCACGCTTGGCGAGTTGCTGTTCGCCGTAGCCCTGCACGCACTCGGGGTCGGGGCCGTCCAGGGGCAGGCCGGTGAAGAACTTGGCGGCCATGCAGCCGCCCTTGCAGGTGTCGTAGAACGCGCAGGAGGCGCAGGCTCCGCCGTGCTGCGGGGTGCGCAGCCGCGCGAAGAGTTCTGAGCCACGCCACACCTCGGTGAAGCCGCCGGGCGCGCGGACGTTGCCCGCGAGGAACTCGTCGTGGATGGCGAACGGGCAGGCGTAGACGTCGCCGACCGGGTCGATCAGGCAGACCACGCGTCCGGCGCCGCACAGGTTGAGGCCGGGCAGCGGCTCGCCGTAGGCGGAGAGGTGGAAGAAGGAGTCGCCGGTGAGCACCTTGTCACCGTGCGCCAACAGCCAGTCGTACAGCTCGCGTTGCTGGCCGGCGGTCGGGTGGAGGTCGTCCCACACGTCGGCCCCGCGGCCGGAGGGGCGCAGGCGGGTCAGGCGGAGTTGGGCGCCGTAGTGGTCGGCGAGGGCCTTGAACTCGTCCAGTTGGGAGATGTTGTGGCGGGTGCAGACTACGGAGAGCTTGAAGTTGCGCATGCCGGCGGCGGAGAGGTGTTCCATGGCCTTTAGTGCCGTGGCGTACGAACCCGGGCCGCGTACCGCGTCGTTGACGTCCGCGGTCGCGCCGTCGAGGGAGATCTGTACGTCGACGTAGTCGTTGGCGGCGAGCCTGCGGGCGGCTTCGGGGGTGATGCGGACGCCGTTGGTGGAGAACTTCACGCCGACGTGGTGGGCGGTGGCGTAGTCGAGGAGTTCCCAGAAGTCGGCACGGACGGTGGGCTCGCCGCCGCCGATGTTGACGTAGAAGACCTGCATGGCCTCCAACTCGTCGATGACCGCCTTGGCTTCGGCGGTGGACAGCTCGCGCGGGTCGCGGCGGCCGGAGCTGGAGAGGCAGTGGGTGCAGGCCAGGTTGCAGGCGTAGGTCAGTTCCCAGGTGAGGCAGATCGGCGCGTCAAGTCCGGATTCGAAGAGGTCGACCAGCCGTGTTCCGGCGGTGGCGGTCATGGGGTCCTTCCGACGAGCATCGAGGACTCGGTGAGGGCGGCCAACGCCCTGTCGTAGCGCGGTAGTTCGGCCTCCGGCACACCGGCCGCGAGGCAGGCGGCGCGGGCCGTGGGGGCGTCCGCGAGGGACTCGACGACGGCCAGGAGTCTGCGGTCCTTGAGGAACGTCAGCCTGCGGGTCCCGAAGTGGTAGAGCAGCGCGCCGAACGGTTCGGGGCGTACCGAGACTTGGGGGTGCAGGCCGAGGGCGCGGTCGAGGGTCGGCGCGGTCATGCGGGCGGCTTAGTAGACACCGCACATGCCGTCGATGGAGATCTCCTCGATGAGGTCGTCGGCCTCGATCAACTGCTGTTCCGTGACGGGTTCTTCGGCCCTGTTCTCGTTGGCCGGGACGGTCGGTACGGAGTGGAGCTCGTTCATGCGACTCTCCCTGGGCATCCGGCGGGGCATACGGCTCGGCATACGGGCGACTGCGCGGTCGACAGTAATGGCACCCGGTGCCGAAAGTGAAGAGGAAGCCACCATGATTCTTTCGACCGGTCGGTCTATACCGGCGCCGAGCATCGGTTGAGCCGCCCGGACGTCATCGTCGTGGGGGCGGGCGGCAGTGGCGCTCCACTCGCCGCACGCCTCAGCGAGGACTCCGACCGCAGTGTGCTGGTGCTGGAGGCGGGGCCCGTGCCCCGCCAACGCACCGGCTTCACACGTGAGTTGACGGACGCGCGACTCGTCCCGGGCGCCCAGCCCGGGCATCCAGCCGTCCAGCCGTACGCCGTCCACCTCACGCCGGAGCGGCCCTACACGGTCGTGCGGGGGCGCGTTCTCGGCGGGTCGACCACCGTCAACGGCGGCTACTTCGTGCGGGCGCGGCGTGCGGACTTCGAGCGGTGGTCGGCGGCGGGAGGCGCCGCCTGGTCGTACGAGCGGGTGCTTCCGCTGCTGCGTTCCCTGGAGACCGATCTCGACTACGGCGAGGACGAGTCGCACGGTACCGAGGGTCCGGTACGGATCCGGCGCACGGACCTGCGGCATCCCGCCGCCGTCGCATTCCGGTCCGCCGCACGGGAGTTGGGCTTTCCCGAGGAGCCCGACAAGAACGGCCAGGACACACCCGGGTTCGGACCGGTGCCGTCCAACGCCGTGGACGGGATACGTGTCGACACAGGCGTCGGCTATCTACTGGGCGCACTCGATCGTCCCAACCTGACAGTGACGGGCGGCAGTTCGGTGACCCGGGTGGTCATCGAGCGCGGCCGGGCGACCGGTGTCGTCGTCGAGCGCGACGGGCGTCGTACGACGGTGAAGTGCGGCGAAGTCGTGTTGTGCGCCGGGGCTTTCGGCTCCGCGCAGCTGCTGCATCTGTCGGGCATCGGACCGGGCGGGGAGTTGGCGCGCCTCGGCATTCCGGTCGCCGTGAACTCCCCTGCCGTAGGTGCCCAGTTCGGCGACCATCCTCAACTGGTCCTGGAGTGGCAGCCCCGGCGGCCGATGCCCGAGCCGGCGGAATCCTGGCTAGGTGGTTGTCTCCACCTGTCCTCTTCGGACGGCGACCACCCGGGCGACCTGGAGATCCTCCAGGCACTCGTCCCGATGGCGGGTCTGACCGGTGGCACCGTGACCGTCCCCGGCGCGCCCCTCGCGTTCCTGGCGTCCGTGCAGTCGCCCCGGCTGGGCGGCCGACTGCGCACGCTGTCCGCCGACGCGGCCACTCCCCCGCGCATCGACTACGGCTATCTGGAGACCGGCGAGGACCGGCGGCGGCTGCGCGAAGTGGCCCGCGCCGCCGCCGAGTTGGTCGCCACCGACGCATTCGAGGAGGTGTCGCGCGGGCTCGTGGAGCCGGAGCCTGAGGTGCTGGCGGACGACAGACTGCTCGATCGATGGATCGAGGCGCGTCTCGGTACTTCGCACCACACGTGCGGCACGATTCCCATGGGCCCGGCCGGCGATCCCGGGGCGGCCGTCGACCACTACGGGCGCGTGCACGGTGTGTTGGGCCTGCGCGTCGCGGACACGTCGATCCTGCCGACTCCGCCCCTGCGCGGCCCGGCGGCCACCGCCGTGCTCGTCGGCGAACTCGTCGCCGACGCCATGCGGCGCGACCTGCCGTGACCCGGATCAGCGGATCAGGCGAGGACCGGGGCCGGGCCCTCGAAGCCGGCCGCGAGTTGCCGCAGTCCCTGGTCCAACAGATCGGCCAGGCTTGCCTGTTCGTCCGTCAGCCAGTGTTCGTAGGCGGCGATGCACGCGGCGAGGACGGTGTGGCCGATCAGTCGGGGCAGCAGGTCCGAGGGCGCGCGGCCGGTGCGTCGGGCGGCGAACTCCGTGACGAGTGTCCGCCACGACGCGTACCGCACGGTCGAGTCGGCCTGCAGCGTCGGGACCCGCAGGATGAGCGCCATGCGCTGCCGGTGCCAGGGCACCACCGACGGGTCGAAGCGGTTGAACTCCACGACCGCGCCGCGCAGCGCGTCCATCATCGGGGCGGCCGGATCGGTGGCCGCCAACAGGGCGTCGAGCTTGACCAGTTCGGCCGCGAAGTCGCCCCACACCAGGTCGTTCTTGGAGGCGAAGTAGCGGAAGAAGGTGCGGCGGCCGATCCCCGCGGCGGCGGCGATGTCCTCGACGGTCGTACGGTCGAAGCCGCGCCGCGCGAACAGCTCGAAGCCCACCCGTTCGAGGACGGCCCGCGAGGTCGCGGGCGGTCGGCCCGTTCTGGTCGGTCGCTGTCCGTTGTCGCCGTTCGCACCATCCACAGCGCACATCATGCACAGGTGCGGGGGTCTGCGTGGTCCTGGACCACCCGCGTCACCATGCCCGCCACCGTACGAAGGCGGCGCTTCCGGAGGTCCAGGACGGGCTTCGTGACCGACAGGCCTTCGGACGCCAGCAGGTTCATCAGGGCCCAGATGAGGTCGGGGCGTCCCGCCACGGGGAGTTCGCTACCGTCCGGGGCGATGACCCTGGCCTCGGTCACGCCCGCGAGGAGGCTGGTGCGGGCCCAGTCGACCCCGTACGAGCGGCCGTTCGGGCTGACGAGAAGGACGACCTCCTTGGTCCGGTGGAGGACCGTCAGATAGTCCATAGGGACCGTCAGCCGCCGGGCGGCGTCGAACGGGGGTGTGTCGTCCGCCGGTTGGATGCGCAGGACCGTGTCGAGGGCCGGTCCGTGGTCCTGGAAGGTGGTCGTGCTGCGCATCTCCAGGAAGCGGGCGCGCACCAACACCCCGCCGCGTCGCGACCAACGGCGGCCGACCCATCCGAACCCCCTTTTCTCACCCGGGAGTTCGTCCGCCAGCCAACGCGTCTCCTCGCCCGGCTCGCTCACCGGGGCCTGGTCCTCGGGGTGGTCACGGTACCGGTCGGCGAGAGCGGCGTAGCGTGCCGCCGTACAAGGGTCCAGCTGCCGCAGGTCGATCGTGTCGCCGGTCATGGCGACGCCTCCGGCCTCCCTTGAGATCCGCATCTGCTGGAGTTGGCGGCCCGAGCGCCGGGTCAACTCGGCCGAGCGGCCTTCGAGATCGATCAGCCGGCTGGTTCTCGTGCCGGCGAGCAGGGCGCTGCGCGGCCATTCGGGCGTGACGGCTCGCGGCGCCCCCCGGAGCGGCCGGCTCGACAAGGACGACCAGACGGCCCGCCGTGATCGCCGACAGACACACGGACGGCACCCGCCACTCCCTGGTGACCTCGAACTCCCCTGTCCCGTAGGTCCCGTTGTCGGTCTCCGCCAGGTCCGATCTGCTGCGCAGGACCGGGCACCTGGACGAGGCGCTGGCCTGTCTCGACGAGGCGGCGCTCAGACTGCCCGAGTTCGACGACCCCGACGGCCTGCGCACCTCCGAACTCGGCCTGAACCGGGTGCACTTGCTGATGGACAGGGGCGCGTGGGGAGCCGCCGAGGAGCAGGCGTCGGCGCTGCTGTCGACCACGCCGGAGACGGCGGTGGAGACCACTGCACGCCTGCTGGTCGCCCTCGGTCTGATCTGCTCGTCGACCGGACGCTTCGACGCGGCCGAGGACCATTTCGCGCGCGCCGAGGAGTACTTCCGGTTGCTGGGGGACACCGGTGAGCAGCAGACGCTGCTGGCGCACCGGGCGTACGCCGCGCTGCGCCGGGGCGAACTCGACCTCGCGGAGCGGTTGTTCGGGGAGGCGTCCGCGTTCTTCGAGCGGCGGGGGTGGTTCGGCGACCTCGCCGTCTGCGAACAGGCGCGTGCCTTCCTCGCCGGTCAGCGCGGCGACGACAGCGGCGCGGAGGGCCTGTTGGCGGCGAGCCTGGAGCGGTTCGAACGGCTCGGGGCCTCGATCGCCGCCGCCGACGGCATGCTGCTGGGCGCCCAACACGCCTACGCCCGGGGCGACATCGAGGAGATGAAGCGGCTGGCCCAGGAAGCCCGGGACGTGTACCAGGAACGGGAGGTGTACGAGCGGTGCGCGCAGGTCGATCTCATGCTCGCGCGCACCCTTGAGGACAATCTGAACCGGACCGACCACGGTGACCGGGAGCGGGAGTCCATCGACAACGCGCTCTCCTTCGCGCTGCCCGCCGCGCTGGCCCTGGAGGCGGCACGCTACGACTTCGCCACCGCCCACGCGCGCAGTGAGTGGCTGCGGCTCGCCGAGGACGCCGTAGAGCTGGTGTTCCGTCCGGTGATGCGCCGGCAGGACCAGGGGCTGCTCTTCGAACTGGCCGAACACCGTTGCACGGGCGCGACGTTGGCCCTGAGCCCGAGCACGGCCACCGCCCCGGTCGTGGACCGCGCTTCCCTCTTCCCGAACGCGGCCATGAAAACGTACGGGCACGCGATCGGCACCATGACCCTCGGTGGGGTGGCCGCCGAGGCCGCCGCCTCCGCCGGACTGCGGGTCTCGCCGCCGCCGAAGGTGCGGATGTCGGCGCGGTCGGGCCCGGGACGTGTCGCGCTCCAGGAGTACATCGAGGCGGCTGAGTTCCGTTACGGCCGGCGGATCGTGGACGCGAAGGAGGTGCCGTTCTGGATCACCGACGACATGACGAGCCGCCCGGTGGTACAGATCCGGCTGGCCGACGCCGGTGATCTGTACATGACCTGGACCTGGGCGGGCGGGGCCCGGGGGTTCGGCACCGGTCACGGCCCCGGTGACGAGGTCGACCGGGCGGTCCGCACACTCGCCGATGCCCTGCCGGGGACCGGCGACGGGGCGGAGGGGATGCGGCGGGCGTTCACGGGCGCGCTGGCCGATCACGACAGCGAGCGTCGGCTCGCGCGGACACTGGCCGAGGCACTGTGGCCGGAAGGGCTGACGGCGCAGATACGTCAGGTGTCGGAGCGCGCGGGCCGTCCGCTGGTCCGGATCCAGCCGTCGCCCCGGGTCGCCCAGGTCCCCTGGGAGCTGCTCGCCGTCGACGACGACGATGTCCGGCTCATCGACCTGGCGGACGTGGTGACCACCGCACCGGCGTCGGTGCGGCCACGAAATCCGTCGACCGCAGCGACACAGAGCGCCGACACGGGCACAGGCCCTGTCGTTCTCGTCCTCGACCCCCGGGTCCCCGGCTTCCGCGCCGACTCCCCGCTCGGCTCGGTGCTGGGGCCGCCCGGCTCCGACCCGGAGCTGCTGTCACTGGTCCGGCGTCATCTCGACGCGGGCGGCGTCGTACCGTCCGTCGCCACCCCGGCGGAGGCCTTCCGCCGTACCGATCTGGACCGGGACCGGCTGAGCGGCGCGCTCCGCAAGGGCGCGCGCAGACTGCTGTACGTCGGGCACGTCAGCGGTGCGCCGGTCGAGGGCGGGCAGAGCGAGGACGGCACGCTGCACCTGTCCTGTGCCGCGGAGACCGTCGGTCTGGCCGAGCCGCTGCGCACGCATCGGCCGCTGTCGGCCAAGGACCTGCTGCTGGGGACGCTCCCGCTGCGCGCGGACGGCGAGCCGGGCGCGCGGATCTGGCCGGCGCCGGCCCGGGTCGCGCTCATCGGCTGTGAGAGCGGCGGTGATCTGCGGTTCGCCGAGTCGTTCGGACCGGCGACCGCGATGCTGCACAACGGCGCCGAGTTGGTCACCGCCACCCGCTGGGTGCTGCCGACCGGCTTCGCCTTCCACCGCCTTGCCCAACTGCCGCAGTCCGTACGCCCGTTGTCGGAGGCGATCATCGCGGTCGACGCGGCGCACGAGCACGAGGACCCCGTGCACCGGCTCGGACTCTGGCAGCGCGAGCAGCTCGATCGCTGGCGCGCGGACGGCCGTATCGAACACTCGCCCCTGCTGTGGGCGGCGCTGACCTGCATCGTCGTATGAGTCGCAAGACCGGGACCGCCCTGCCACAGGTCACAGTCGGACGATGATCAGGGCCGTGTCGTCGGTGGCGCCGCCGGGCGGGAGGAGTTCGAGGAGTACGGCGTCCGCGAGGGCTTCGGGGTCCCTGTTCCGGTGGCGGACGAGGGAGTCGGCGAGGCGGACCAGGCCCCGGTCGATGTCCTCGTGGCGGCGTTCGATCAGGCCGTCGGTGTAGAGGGCCAGGGTGGTGCCGGGTGTGAACGTGGTGCCGGCCTGCGGTCTGGGCATCGGGTCGGGGCGGGCGTCGAGGGGCGGGTCGGTGGCGCGGTCCAGGAATTCCACGCTGCCGTCGGGACGGACCAGGACGGGCGGTGGGTGTCCGGCGCTGCTGTAGGTGACGGTGTAGTCGTCGAAGTCGACGAAGGTCGTGACGACGGTGGCGGATTCGGCGCCGTCGACGACGTGGGCGTAGCGGCCCAGGACGTCGAGGGCCTGGGCGGGACCGTCGGCGACCCGGGAGGTGGCGGTCAGGGCGCTGCGCAGCTGGCCCATGACGCCGGCGGCGGCCAGGCCGTGGCCGACGACGTCCCCCACGGACACGCCGATACGGTTGCCGCCGACCAGGTCGACGACGTCGTACCAGTCCCCGCACACGTTCAGGGAGCCGACCGCGGGCCGGTACCGTACGGCGATCTGGTGGCCCGTGCTCTGTCGGCTGGTGGGCAGCATCGCCTCCTGGAGGGCGAGGGCGACCTCGCGTTCGCGGGCGTGGGCGCCGCGCAGGCGTTCGTTGACCTCCTGCAGTTCGCGGGCGCGGGTGTACAGCTCGGCCTCCAGCACCCGGGTGCGGCCGCCGGAGCGACCGCGGGCCCGGATCAGTTCGGTGACCTCCTCGACGCGGTGGACGAGCAGTACGACCTTGCCGTCCGGGTCGAGGAGCGGTGTGTTGACCGGGCTCCAGTAGCGCTCCTCCCACTGCCCGGGGCGGGTCGTCGACTCGACGTCGTACCGCTGGAGGGCCATGGTGTCGCGCTCGCCCGTCGCGACGACGCGGCGCAGCGAGGTCTCCAGGTTGCGCATACCGGTGGCGGCGGGGTCGTTCGGGTTGTCGGGGAAGACGTCGAAGAGGAAACGCCCGACGACCTGCTCGCGCGTGCGGCCGGACATCCGCAGGAACTCCTCGTTGGCGTCCGCGTACACCAGGTCGGGTGTCAGCAGCGCCACCATTCCGGGCAGCCCCTGGAACACCGCCGCGTAGTCGATCGTCGCGTCCGTCATGGCCCTGCCACCAATCACCGCTGTCACACCATTTTCTCACGATATAAGCAGAGCGAGCGGGCCCCTGGGGACGCATTGTGCCCACTCGGTCACTCGGCGATACACGACGGGTAGGGTGCCCCGGTGACCACGCCGCCCTCCTCCCCCACCCGGCTGATCGTGCTGCGCGGAAACAGCGCCTCCGGCAAGAGCACGGTGGCCACCGGCCTGCGCGAGCGCTACGGCCGCGGTGTCGCACTGGTGCGCCAGGACGTCCTTCGCCGCGAGGTGCTGCGCGAGCGCGATGTCCCCGGCGGCGCGAACATCGGCCTGATCGACCTGACCGTGCGCCACGCGCTGGCGCACGGTTTCCACACCGTCCTGGAAGGCATCCTCTACGCCGCCCACTACGGCGAGATGCTGGCCGGGCTGCTCGCCGACCATCCGGGCCGTACGCACTGCTACTACCTCGACGTGCCCTTCGAGGAGACCCTGGCCCGGCACGCCACGAAGCCCATCGCGGACGAGGTGAGCGAGGACCAACTCCGTGAGTGGTACCGGCCGTTGGACGTGCTGCCCGGTGGCGTCGAGACGGTCGTCCCGGCGACGAGCCCGCTGGAGGAGACGGTCGACCGGGTCCTGCGCGAGTCCGGTCTGTGGGTCGGGAACTCATCGACCGGTCCTACGCTGTCCCCGTGATCGAGAGCGAGACCCCGAGCGCGGCGGCGGCCCGGCTCGTCGGGTGCGCGGTGACCGGTGAGCGTCCGCTGTCCGGGGCGGTCACCGAAGTCACGCTCGACAGTGGGCAGTTGGTGATCGTCAAGGGCGATGCGGCCCCCGGCGCGGTGCGGGCCGAGGCGGCGGGGCTGCGCTGGCTGGGCGACGCCGGTACGGTCCGCGTGCCCGCCGTGCGTGGGCTGGACGAGCGGTGGCTGGTCACCGACCGCGTCCGCACCGGGCCACCGAGCGCGCGAGCGGCGGTCCGATTCGGCCGGGAGCTGGCCGCCCTGCATGCCTCAGGGGCACCGGCGTTCGGCACGCCACCGCCCGGCGGCCCGACGGAGGCGTACATCGGGCTCGCCCCGATGCGTAACGTTCCCGCCGCCGACTGGCCCAACTGGTACGCCGAACAACGGGTGTTGCCCTATCTGCGGAGTGCGGTCGACACGGGCACCCTGGAGCACGCCGAGGCCGCGGTGGTGGAGCGAGTCTGCGAACGGCTGCCCGAACTCGCCGGTCCCGCCGAGTCGCCCGCCCGCCTGCACGGCGATCTGTGGAACGGCAACGTGCTGTGGGGCGCCGACGGACACGTCCGGCTGATCGACCCGGCCGCGCACGGCGGACACCGGGAGACCGACCTGGCGATGCTGCGTCTCTTCGGCTGCCCGTATCTGCCGAAGGTGCTGGCCGGCTACGACGAGGCCGCGCCACTCGCCCCCGGCTGGACCGACCGCGTCGCGCTGCACCAACTGTTTCCACTGCTGGTGCATGTGGTGCTCTTCGGGCGCGGCTATGCCGACCAGGCGTTGTCGGCGGCGCGGGCGGCCCTGGCCGGGTGACATCGGGCGAGGGCGCCCGTCGCCACGGTCCGGGTCAGACGCTGCCGGCCCACGTGCCACCGTTCGGCAGCGGCCTCGCCAGGCAGACCGTCTCAGCCGCACGGGCGGCCGCGACCAGGTGACACCGGTCAGAGCCGCCCGTGACGAGGTGGTCCGGGGTCAGACGTGCGGGCGGCTGCCACGCTCCTGGTGGGGGAACTTCTGGTCCGCGCCGGGCAGCGTGGGCTTCGGCAGGGTCGCCACTTCCTCCTGTGCCTTCTCCAGCTGCTCCGCCGTGTCGTGGGGCAGCCGGGGCGAGCGCGGGCGGGCGTCTCGGAAGCGGAACGCGGTGGTGAGGTCGCCGAAGGTCTCCCGGCGCCAGTCGGAGACGTTCGGCTCCTCGACGCCGGTGAACCGCTCCAGGAACTGCAGCGCCGAGGTGTGGTCGAAGGCCTCCGAGGCGACCCAACCACCCACGGTCCAGGGCGAGATGATGATGGCGGGGACGCGGAAGCCACCGCCGATGGGCAGGCCCTGGATGAACTCGTCCTTCGTGCCGGCCGGCGGCGTCGGCGGCACGACGTGGTCGAACAGGCCGTCGTTCTCGTCGTAGTTGAGGATGAACGCGGTCTTGCGCCACACCTTCGGGTTCGAGGCGATGGCCTCGATCTTCGACGCGACATAGTCGGCGCCCGCGGCCGGGAGGTAGTCCGGGTGCTCCGACTGGTAGCTCGTGGGGCAGATCCACGACACCGTCGGCAGCCGGTCGTTGCGCGCGTCGTCCTCGAACGTGCCGTGCGCCTGCGGCCGTACACCCCGCTCGTACAGGTCGGAGCCGGGCCGGGCGTTCTTGAAGGACGCGAACTGCTCCAGCATGTTGGTCCCGTAGTCGTCCTCCTCCTGGTACACCTTCCAGCTCACGCCGGCGTTCTGGAGGCGTTCCGCGTATGTCGTCCAGCGGTACGGCGTCGGCGCGACGTTGCTGATGATCGGGCCGCCCCGGGTGCCGCCGGGGTCGATCGAACCGGTCATCCACATCAGGCGGTTGGGCCAGGTCGGCCCGAACACCGAGCAGAAGTAGTTGTCGCAGATGGTGAAGGTCTCGGCGAGCGCGAACTGGAACGGGATGTCCTCGCGCGTGTAATAGCCCATCACATAGGGGCCGTTGACGCCGTCGGCCTTGCGGTGAGCGGGCAGCCACTGGTCCATCCTGCCGTTGTTCCAGGCCTGGTGCTGCACCGACCAGGCGTGGCTGGTGGACGGGATGGCCTGGGCGCTGGAGGTGTGGGTGTCGAGGTGGAACGGGAGGAGGTAGCCCTTCGGGTTCACCGCGTCCGGCTGGTAGAAGACGCTGCGCCCGGTGTCGAGTTTGCGAGCGTGTGGATCGGCGAAACCGCGAACGCCGGAGAGAGTGCCGAAGTAGTGGTCGAACGACCGGTTCTCCTGCATCAGCATGACGACGTGTTCGATGTCCCGCAGCGAGCCGTTCTTCGGCGGCTCGGCGGCGACGGCCTTCTGGACGCTCGGCGGGAGGAGGGAGAGAGCCGCGGCACCGCCCAGTGCGCCGGCGGCCGAACCCAGGAGTCTACGACGTGTCGACTCGGCCATGATTGCCCCTTCTTGAAGAGCTTCGAGGGATCTCGTGGACCAGACCTCGGATCACTCTCCGCCCGCTCAGGTATGGGGCGTCAGGGGCGTGCGGTGAATTTGCGGCCAACGTGCGGAAAGGGGTTGGCCAAGCCGTGACCGGCAACACCCGGGCGTTGCCGGGGTGTTGCCGAACCTTGAGGGACGGCTGGCCGGCGCGTGATCCGGCCCGGTCGGGGACCTCGACCGCCGTACTTCTTTCCCGTTTGCGAAGTCAGCCGGGAATCGAACCCCTCGGGCGCAGCCGGGCGGCGATCGCGGCGACGTCGTCCTCGGCCTCCTGGACGTGGAGGCGGAGCACGATGTCGTCGAGGAGGCGGGAGACGCCCTGGCCGGGGTGGAGGCGCAGCCGGGCCAGCCGGGACAGGGAGACGTCGATGTCCTCGCCGCGCCGTTCGACCAGCCCGTCGGTGAACATGACCAGGGTGTCGTCGGGGGTGAGCGTGAGTGTGGTCATCTCGTAGTCGGCGGAGCCCGTGCCGAGGGGCGGGCCGACGGGGACGGGGATCAGTTCGCCGGCGCCGTCGCGGTGGAAGACGGCGGGCGGCAGATGGCCGGCGCTCGCGAAGGCGGCGGTGCCGCGGTCCGGGTCGACGAGGGCGAGCAGGCAGGTCGCGGGGCGGCGGTTGTGCTCCTCGGACATGGCGGTGTCCATCTGGCGCAGGATGCGGTGGGGCGGCAGGTCGGTGGAGGCGACGTAGCGCAGCATCGAGCGGTAGGCGTTCATGTCGACGGCCGCGTCCAGGCCGTGGCCCATGACGTCGCCGATGACGAGGAGAGTGCGGCCGTAGTGCAGTCGTACGGCCTCGAACCAGTCGCCGCCGACGAGGGTGCCGCTGCCCGCGGGCAGGTAGCGGGTGGCCATCTCGATGTTGGGGTGGGGGCGGCTGGGCTCGGTGAGCAGGACCTGTTGCAGGTTGAGGGCGGTGGTGCGCAGGCGGTGGTGTTCGACGGCGTGGTGCAGATGGGCGGCGGTGAGCCGGGCCGCGTAGTGCACTGCGGCGGCCTCGTCGTCGCCGAAGGTCCGTCCGGCGCGGATCGCGAGGAGCGCGCCGTAGGCCTTGCCCCAGGCGGTGAGTGGCACGGACAGGGCGGCCAGGACGCCGTGGTCGTTGGTGGTGAAGGAGGTGGTGATCGGGTGGCCGGCGTCCAGGGCGCGGACCATGACGTCCTCGCGTGGTGCGCTGCGCAGGCTGTCCAGGAGTTCCTTGCGGCCGACGGCCGCCATCGGGTGCAGCGTGCCGTGCGGTGCCGGGCGTGCCTCGTCCTGGGCGAACAGGTCGACGGCCGCGGCCTCGCACAGTTCGTCGACGAGGAACCCCGCGCACTCCGCCGCGGTTCTGCGCTCGTCGAGCGTCGACCCGATCGCGGAGACCGCCCGCCGCGCCAGCTCGAACCGATCCGCCGAGCCCTGCTCCGACCCGGATACCTCGTCGTCGCCGTCCACCGCGGCCCCTTTCTGCCGCTCCCATCCCAACACCCGCGCGGGCGTTCGGGCGGTAGCGACCCGTGGTGGGGTGCGATCGGGTCGGGGCGGGGGCCGAAACTCCGTGGCCGGGTCCTTGATGGGGCGGATACCGTCCACTGCGTCCCCTTGATCACCGACGCGAAGAGCGACCCGATGACGAACCAGACACCGACGACCACCCTCTGGCGCCCCACCGGCCCCATAGAGCTGGACCTGGTCCGGGCGCTGGACTGGCGTGCCTGGCCGCCCCGGCTGCCCGAGCAGCCGATCTTCTACCCGGTCCTCAACGAGGACTACGCGATCCGGATCGCGCGGGACTGGAACGTCAAGCACGACGGCGCCGGGTTCGTGACGCGGTTCGAGGTGGACACGGAGTTCCTGGCCCGTTATCCGGTCCAACAGGCGGGCGGGCGAACGATTCTGGAGCTGTGGGTGCCGGCCGAGGAGCTCGACGAGTTCAACGCCCACATCGTCGGCGAGATCCGCGTGGTGCACGAGTTCCGCTGAGTCGCGGGGTCAGGCCACCCCCAGCTCTACGAAAGTCTTTCGTAACCGAGGAATTTCCCGTGCTTGTCCTGGGTGTGAATTCCGTGTCAGTGTCCCGGCCAGCAGGCAGGCGAGCCGCGGTGGGGCATCCGAAAGCCTTTCGGGCCGGTAGCCGTTTCCGCCTCTGCCCTGCGCACTCACGGCACGCCGAAAGAAGAGAGGCACACCATGCGGGGAATCCCGGTCACCGGACATCTCGGAAGCCCGAGAATTCGACGCGCCGTCGCGGTCGCGGTCACCCTGGCCGCGACCGCGAGCCTGGCCGCCTGCGGGTCCTCGGGACCGTCCACGAGTTCGTCGTCGAAGGGGCTGACGATGTGGGCGCTCAACGACCAGTTGATCCTCAAGCAGTCGGTCGACGCCTACAACAAGGACCACCCCGACGCGAAGATCACCCTGCGGCTGTTCGCGAACGACGACTACAAGCAGAAGCTGCGCGTGGCCTTCGGCGCGAACCAGGCCCCGGACCTCTTCTTCAGCTGGGGCGGCGGCGCCCTGAACGACTACGTCAAGGCCGACAAGGTCGACGTCCTGAACGCCACGGACGTGAACTCGGACCGCTACACCGACAGCGTGATGCAGAGCGCGACCTTCGACGGCAAGGTCTACGGCGTTCCCGTCAACGGCCTCGCCCCGGTCGTCCTCTACTACAACAAGAAGGTGCTGTCCGACGCGGGCGTCCAGCCGCCGAAGACGTACGACGACCTCCTCGCGGCCGTGAAGAAGCTGAAGGGCAAGGGCGTCACCCCGCTGTCCCTCGCGGCGAACTCCAAGTGGCCGACGCTGATGTACCTGGAGTACCTGCTCGACCGGACCGGCGGCTCGCGCGTGTTCTCGAAGATCGCCTCCGGTGACGCCGCCGCCTGGAAGGACCCGTCGGTCACCAAGGCCAACCAGAAGCTCCAGGACCTGGCGAAGGCCGGCGCCTTCGGTGACAACGCGTCCTCCGTCAGCTACGACCAGGGCGCCTCGACCGCGCTGCTGTACACGGGCAAGGCGGCGATGGAGGTGATGGGCACCTGGGAGTACGCCAACATCGCCAAGGCCGCGCCCGACTTCCTGAAGAAGGGCGAGCTGGGCTACACCGCGTTCCCGGCCCTGACCGGCGGCGCCGGCAGCCCCGCGAACATCGTCGGCAACCCGTCGAACTTCCTGTCGCTGAACAAGTCGTCCAAGCACAAGTCGGACGCGCTGACCTACCTGAAGAACTACATCCTCAACGGCTCCCAGGTCGACGCCTACCTCGCCGCGGGCAGCGTCCCGCCGGTCAAGGGCCTGGACACCAAGCTGGCCGCGGTGTCGTCGGCCTCCGACAAGGCGTGGCTGACCTTCGTCTACGACCTGGTGGACAAGGCCCCGAGCTTCCAGCTCTCGTGGGACCAGGCGCTGCCGTCCGACCAGGCCGACCCGCTGCTGACCAACACCGACAAGTCGTTCCTGCGGCAGATCTCGCCGGCCGACTTCGGGGTGAACATGAGCAAGGCGGGGTCGTGACGATCACCACCACCCCCGTACGCCGGAGAGGAGGGAGCGGCCTCCTCATGGCCGCTCCGGCCCTGCTCCTCTTCGGCCTCTTCGGTCTCGTCCCCCTGGTCGGCGTGGCGGCGCTCAGCGTCGCCCGCTGGGACGGCCTCGGTTCCATCAGCTGGGCGGGCCTCACCAACTGGACGTCCGTCCTCACCGACAGCGCCACCTGGCAGTCGCTGTGGCTCACCGTCAAGGTGATGGTGGTCAGCTGGCTGGTGCAGACGCCCATCGCTCTGGCGCTCGGTCTGTTCCAGGCGCCCAAGGGCCGGCTGCGCGCCCTGTTCGCCGTGCTGTTCTTCCTTCCGCTGCTGCTCTCCGCCGTGGCGATCGGCCTGACCTGGCAGGCACTGCTCGACCCGTCCTTCGGCATCGGTTCCACGCCCGGCCTGCATTGGCTGGCCAAGCCGCTGCTCGGCTCGCCCGAACTCGCCCTGTACACCGTGATCTTCGTGATCGCCTGGCAGTTTGTACCGTTCCACGCACTGCTCTACCAGGCGGGCATACGGCAGATCCCGACCGCCCTGTACGAGGCCGCCGCGCTCGACGGCGCCGGGCCGGTGACCCGGTTCCTGCACATCACGCTGCCGCAGCTGAAGTACACGCTGGTCACGTCGAGCACGCTGATGCTGGTGGGCTCGCTCACCTACTTCGACCTGATCTTCGTCCTGTCGGGCGGCACCGGCGGGCCCGGCACCGCGACCCGCGTCCTGCCCCTCTCCATGTACATCACCGGTTTCCAGGCCCACGACATGGGCCGGGCCAGCGCGGTGGCCACCCTTCTCGTGGTCTTCGGCCTGGGCCTGTCGCTGCTGACCACCCGCCTGTCCGGCTTCAACCGGATGGACAGCCAGCAGGAGGGCATGTGAGCACCACCGTGACCAAGACCCGCACCACCGACACCGAACGGCGGACCGTTCCAAGCCACCGGGCGACGACACCCGGACCGGTCCGGAAGAACCCCGTCCCGGGGGTCCTCCGCCGCGCCCTCACCGGCGGCGCCGCCCTCTTCTGGACGGCGATCGTCGTCGTCCCCATCTACTGGCTGGTGGTCACCAGCCTGCGCAGCAAGTCCGACTTCACCTCCGACAGCCCGCTCGCCCTGCCCAGCCACCCGACGCTGGACAGCTACCGCACCGTCCTGGACGGCGACTTCACCACCTACCTCCTCAACAGCGTGGTCGTCACCGCGGGCACGGTCGTCATCGCCGTGGCGGTCGCCCTGATGGCCGCGTTCTCGATCGTCCGCAACGCGGGCAGCCGCTTCTCGCGGGCGTCGTTCCGCGTGTTCCTGCTCGGCCTGGCGATCCCGCTGCAGGCGGTGATCATCCCGGTCTACCTGCTGATCATCCGCATGCACCTCTACGACAGCCTGCTCGCGATCGTCCTGCCCTCGGCAGCGTTCGCGCTGCCGATCACCGTGATGATCCTGGTCAGCTTCCTGCGCGACGTGCCGCGTTCGCTGTTCGAGGCGATGATCGTCGACGGCGCCGGCGACTGGCGCATGCTCTGGTCGCTCGCGGCGCCACTGGCCCGTCCGGCGCTGATGACGGTCGCCGTCTACGACGGTCTCCAGGTCTGGAACGGCTTCCTCTTCCCCCTCATCCTCACCCAGAGCGGCGACAAGGCCGTACTGCCGCTGGCGCTGACCCTGTTCCGCGGCCAGTTCGGCATCGACGTACCGGCCACGATGGCCGCGGTGGTGCTCTCCACCCTGCCGATGCTGGCCCTGTTCATCCTGGCCCGCCGTCAGCTCGTCGCCGGTCTCACCGCCGGTTTCTCCAAGTAGCCCCCACTACCGGGCAGTTCACCCCGTACGACGGCCGGGCCCTGCGCCCGGCCCCGTCGGCGTGCCCGCGCAACACCGAGGAGTCGTGAATGACGACCACCATGCCCGACCACGGCGGCCTCCCCCAGGAGGAGAGCGACCGCCCCTGGACCGACCCCGCCCTGCCCGTCGCCGAACGCGTCGAGGCGCTGCTCGCCCGGCTCACCCTGCCGGAGAAGGTCGCGCAGTTGAGCAGCACCTGGGAGGACATCGAGGCCGACGGCCCCGAAGTGGCCCCCGGCAGCAACCACTTCGGCCGCGTCGGCGACCTCGACCGGACGGCCCGGCACGGCCTGGGCCAGCTCACCCGGCCCTACGGCACCCTGCCCCGGCCCGCGTTGGAGCACGCCCGCCTGCTGGCCGAGCACCAGCGGCAGGTGGTGGCGCAGAGCAGATTCGACATCCCGGCCATGGCCCACGACGAGTGCCTGACCGGCTTCACCGCCTACGGCGCCACCATCTACCCGACCTCGCTCGGCATGGCGGCCACCTTCGACCCGGCGCTGATCCGCAGGGTGGGCGAGGCCATCGGTTCCGACATGGCCGAGGCGGGAGTCCACCAGGGCCTGTCCCCCGTCGTCGACGTCATCCGCGACTACCGCTGGGGCCGCTGCGAGGAGACCTACGGCGAAGACCCGTACCTGGTGGGCGAGTTGGCCGAGGCGTATGTCACCGGGCTGCAGAGCGCCGGGGTGTACGCGACCCTCAAGCACTTCGCCGGGTACTCCGCCTCGATGGGCGGCCGCAACCACGCGCCCGTGGGGATCGGCCGCCGCGAACTCTTCGACGTCATCCTGCCGCCCTTCGAACGGCTCGTCGCCGCGGGTGTGCGGTCGGTGATGAACTCGTACGCCGAGATCGACGGCGAGGCGCCGGCCGCGAGCCGCTGGCTGCTGACCGAAGTCCTGCGCGAGGCCTGGGGTTTCGAGGGAACGGTCGTCTCCGACTACTGGTCCCTGCCCTTCCTGGTCAACGACCACCGGGTGGCGGCCGATCTGCCGGAGGCCGGCGCGCTCGCCCTGACCGCCGGGCTGGACGTCGAACTGCCCGACCAGCGCGGTTTCGGCGACGCGCTCGTGGACGCCGTCGAACAGGGCCTGGTGGGCGAGGAGTTGGTCGACCGGGCAGTACGCCGGGTACTGCGCCAGAAGGCGGACCTCGGCCTGCTCGACGCCGACTGGGACCCGCGCCCGCCCGCCCTGATCGCGGGTGAACTCGACCTCGACAAACCGACAAGTCGTCAACTCGCCCATGCCGTCGCCCAGTCGAGTGCCGTCCTGCTGTCGAACGACGGGACCCTGCCCCTCCCCGCGACCGGACGCATCGCGCTGATCGGCCCGTGCGCCGACGACGTGCGTACCATGTTCGGCTGCTACAGCTTCCCCAACCATGTCCTCGCCGAGCGCGACGACCTTGGCAACGGTGTCGAGGCGGTCTCCCTGCGCCACGCTCTCGCGGCCGAACTGCCTTCCGTGGACTGGGACTTCGAGCCGGGCTGCCCTATCCGGGAGGCGGACCGCTCCGGTATCGCCGCCGCGGTCGAAGCGTCCGCAGGAGCCGATCTGACCGTGCTGGTCGTCGGCGACAAGGCCGGCATGTTCGGGATCGGCACCTCGGGCGAGGGCTGTGACGTGGAGGACCTGCGGCTGCCGGGCGTGCAGGAGGAGCTGGTCGAGGCGGTGCTGTCGACCGGGCGGCCGGTCGTCCTGGTCGTCAGCAGTGGCCGCCCCTACGCGGTGGGCCGGTTCGCGTCCACCGCGGCGGCCATGGTGCAGGTCTTCCTGCCGGGCGAGGAGGGCGGCCGCGCGGTGGCCCAACTCCTGGCGGGGAAGGCGAACTTCAGCGGGAAGCTGCCCGTGCAGCTCCCGACCACACCGGGCGGCCAGCCCTACACCTACCTGCACGCGCCGCTCGGCGACCGGCAGAGCTGGCTCTCCAACCTCGACCCGACACCGGCGTTCCCCTTCGGACACGGTCTGTCGTACACGGGCTTCGAGATCGACGGGCTCGGCGTGGACCGTGAACTGGTGCCGGTGGACGGCGAGTTCACTGTCAGCGCGCGGGTGCGCAACACGGGGGCGGTCGCGGGGGCCGAGACGGTCCAGCTGTACGCGATCGACCCGGTCGCCCAGGTGACCCGGCCGGTTCGGGCCCTGCTCGGCTTCGCCAAGGTGGCCCTTGAGCCGGGCGAGGAGGCGACGGTGCGTTTCCACGTCCACACCGACCGGCTGGCGTTCACCGGTCTGGCGGGGCGGCGCATCGTCGAGCCCGGCGAGATCCTGCTGCAGATCGGCTCCTCCAGCCTGGACACTCCGGTGCGGGAGACGATCCGACTCGTGGGCGAGGAACGGGACGCGACGGTTCTGCGGCACCACGCCGTACCGGTGAGCGTCGAGCGCGAGTAGTCGAACCAGCCGTACGAGAAGTGGCCCCGCCGGTCGATCCGACCGGCGGGGCCACTTTCTTGTCGAGCGATGACTAACTGCGGGTCCACTGCTGGTTCGTGGCGCCGAACCCGGTCCACAGCTCGACCTTCGAGCCGTTGGCCGTCCCCGAACCGGTCACGTCGATGACCAGGCCGTTGGAGCGGTTGACGATGGTGCCGTCCACCCGGAACGCCCACTTCTGGCTGGACTTCCCGTTGCAGGCCCAGAGGATGAGCGTGGTGCCCGCGGTGGTGCCGTCGCCGTTCGCGGCAAGGCAGTTGCCGTTGACGCGGAGTTCGCCGGCCGTGGTCTGCGTGATGGTCTGGTTGGCGTTGCCGGAGCAGTCGTAGATCTGGACCTGGACGCCCGTCGCGCCGTTCGGGACGTCGAGGCAGCGGCCTGAGTTGGTGCCCTTCAGGGTGAAGGTGGCGGCCGTGGGCAGCGGATCCTGGACCAGTTGCCAGTCCTGGGAGCCGTCGGTGGTCGCCGCCGCGACGGTGACGGAGCCACCCGCGGTCGAACCGGTCATGTAGAGGCTGGTGTTGAGGACCGAGCGGAGCTTGTAGTAGCCGCTGGTCGAGGACGCGACCTGCGTCCACTGTTTGTCGGTGGCTCCGTCGTCGACCCACTGGGCCAGCTTCTGCCCCGCCGTCGCGGTGCCGGTCCAGATGGCGACCGAGCGGCCCCCGGCCTTGTTGAGCAGCGTGATGTTGCTGCCCTTGGCGGTGAGGTGCCAACGCTGGGTGGCGTCGGTGGAGTTGGCGGCGCTCAGGATCAGGTCGGGGGTGTTCCCGGTGAGGTTGGCGTCCTGGGTTTTCCCGGACGCGGGGCTGAGTACCTGCCCGGTGAGCCGGTTGACGAGGCTGTAGTAGGCGCCGTCGGAGCGGCCGAGGTCGACCTCGGCGTACTTGACGGGGCCGACGCTGCTCCCGCTCCAGGACGCCTGGAGTACGAGCACGCGACCGGTGCCGTCGACGTACTGGAGCATGCGGCTGTAGCCGGCCGCGATCGACGTCTTGTACTCCTTCCAAGTGCCCGTGCTCGACCCGGACTCGTTCACCCAGACGTCGCCGCTGCCCGCCGCGTTGTAGACGATCCGGCCGTCCGGCATGGGGAGGAGGACCGGGCTGCCGCCGGTGGCGAGGGTGGCGCCGCCCGAGGGGACGGGCAGCGAGGTGATCGGGTTGTCCGTGGCGGAGAAGAACTTCGTCGGGTCGTCGGATATCCGGTAACGGACGTTCGTGCCGCCGCCCCAGTACTCGTACGTCAGCAGCCACTTGCCGTCGGTCGTCGGGGCGATGGTCGTCATGCCGGGCCGGCCGCCGCCGATCTCCGTCTTGCCGCCGGTCATGGTCACCGTGGAGCCGGGGACGTCAACTACCGGGGAACTCCAGGCGGTTGAGCTGGAACCGTTCCAGGTGCGGTGCAGCAGGACCTGGCCGCCGGAGTCCGTGGCCGTGTCGTTGGCCGGGTCGAGGGTCGGTGCGCCGGTGGTGGTGTTGTAGCCGGTGTAGTCGTCCTCGTCGGAGTAGTAGGCGATGAGCTGGCCGTTGTGGGCGAGGAGATGGGGTTCCCAGACGGGGTCGACCTGGGCGGAGGTGTTGGCGGTGGAGACCCGGCCGATGCTGCCCGCGCTGCCGCCCTGCCAGCCGCCGGCGGCGATGATGTTCTGGATGGTCCAGGTCGCGCCGTCGTCCGTGCTGGAGTACAGGGCGAGCGCCACGTCCTTGCGGTCGCCGTCGCTGGTGGGCGTCCAGCTGGAGTTGGCGGCCTTCTGCTCCTGGTAGTAGTAGTCGTCGCCGGAGACGATGCTCGCGAGCAGCAGGGTGCCCGCGCTCAGGCTGCCGACGTTCTGCGGGAGAACGTAGAGATACGGGTTGGTCCAATTGCTCGTGTATTTAGCGTATTTGGAGTCGCTGGAGAGATAGGCGGGGGCTTTGACGTCGGACAGTTTCGCCCACGTCGTGCCGCTGTCGTCGCTCTTGTAGATGGGGAGCGTCTGGCCCACCGGGGCGGTCTGGTCGTTCTCGAAGGTGGCCACGATCCGGCCGTCCGGCAGCTGGGCCGACTTCGGATAGAGCACGCACGGGCTCTTGTTGCAGGCGGCGGTGTTGGTCGCCGTATACAGATTGGCGGGACTCGGCTGATAGGCCGACGCGCTTGTCGCGGAGGCGATGGCGAATGCCACGCCCGTGCCGAAGGCTGTCGCCCACGCGAAAGCCTTTCGCACCCAGGATCTTGTCAACGGCTTTCCTTTCACCGGGAGGGGGTCCGGGCAGGAGGCCAGTATTCGCAGCGGACATGGCAATGTCACCGCCGCGTTTCGAAAGTGTTTCGCGGAATGGGGAGTTACGTGGTATTGACGCGTCTCCGCACGGATGTAGAAGTCCGCAGTACGAGTTCTGTCGCCAGCTCGATGCGCGGGGACACGGGCGGCCGGCCCTGGGCGAGTTCCAGCAGCACCCGGGTCGCCTCGCGGCCCAACTCCTCGAAGGGCTGGCGTACGGCACTCAGGGGCGGGCAGGCCATCGCCGCGACGAGTGTGTCGTCGAAGGACATCACCGCGAGGTCGTCCGGTACGGCGAGGCCGTGCTGCCGGGCCGCCTCCAGCACACCGAGCGCCTGTGCGTCACTGGCGGCAAAGACAGCCGTGGGCGGGTCGTCGGCGCCCAGGATCTGGGCGCCGGTCGCGAGCGCCTCGGCGTAGTCGAAGTCGGTCGAGCGGACGATCGTCGGATCGTAGGCGATCCCGGCCTCCTCCAGCGCGGCCCGGTAGCCGTGCACGCGGGCCGCCCCGGCCAGGGAGTGGGAGCGGCCCGCGATCATGCCGATCCGGGTGTGGCCGCGGTCCAGGAGGTGCTGCACGGCGTCGCGGGCACCGCTCCAGTTCGTCACGCCGATGCTGGGGATGTCCTCGGAGGGCGCGCTGAGCGGGTCGATCAGGACCACCGGGAGGCGCTGTTCGACGATGCGGCGCTGGTCCTCCTCGGACAGCATCGAGATCACGATGACGATCCCGGCCGCGCCGAGCGCGACGCACTGCTCCAGCCACCCGGAGATCGAGCGGCGGCTCGTCGTGCCGGTGACCACGTCGATGCCGAGTTCTCCGGCCGCGTCCACGATGCCGCGGACCACCTCCAGCGTGTACGGCCCGGAGAGGTCCCGGAACACCGCGATGATCTGCCGGGGTGTCGCGGGGTCCCGCTCCCAGGGCCGGACGAAGCCGTGCCGGGCGAGGAGTTCCTCGACCCGTTCACGCGTCCGCGCGCCGACGTCCCGGCGCCGGTGCACCACCTTGGACACCGTGCTGAGCGAGACGCCCGCCTCGGTGGCGATGTTCGTGAGGAGGCCGTACTGCGCCTCCAGTTGTCCCTTGCCGCGACCTGTCACCCGATGCCTGTTCCGCTCGCCGAACACCGATGCGCCGGACCGCATCGCGTAGCTGGCCTGTAACTTTGCCGCAAGGTAACGGGGCGCGGGCCGTGGAGGCAATAGCGGTGCACGGCGTCGCGTGCGGTTCGGCCTGCGGGGACGGCCCGGGTCCCCCGGTGTGCCGATCACCCGCTGTGCGCCACGCCCCCGTCAGTCGGCGCTGCCGGCGCCCGGCTCCCGCTCCACCGAGGACGCGTGGTTCGCGGCCACGTGTCCGAACACCGCCGAGGCGGCGATGCTGGCCCCCGCGCCCAGGTACTTGCGGCCCATCACGGACGCGGTGCAGTTGCCCGTGGCGTAGAGCCCGTCGACCGGATTCCCCTCGGTGTCGAGCACCCGGGCGAACTCGTCGCAGAGGATTCCCCCGCTGGTGCCGATGTCCCCCGGGTACAGGGCGACCGCGTAGAACGGCGGCTTCGCGACGGGCCCCAGGCAGGGATTCGGGGCATGGGTGGGGTCGCCGTAGAACCGTTCGTGGTCGCCTTCTCCCCGGTGGAAGTCCTCGTCGACGCCCCGCGCCGCGAACGTGTTGAACCGTTCGACGGTCTTGAGGAGTCCGCCGGCGTCGATCCCGCACTGCCCGGCGAGGTCCTCCAGGGTGTCGGCGCGCTTCATCGCGCCGCTGGTGATCCACTCCTTCGGTGTGCGGCCGGGGGGAGACATCCCGAACGGGTAGTGGCCGCGGTGCCGGGAGTCGACGACGAGCCAGGACGGGACGGCTCCTCCCACCTCCCGGTCGTGTGCGTACATCTGCTGACCGGCCTCCTGATAGGCGACCGCCTCGTTGAAGTAGCGGCGGCCCTCCGCGTCGACGATGATCGAGCCCGGCCTGGTGCGTTCGGACATGCACATGTTGGGGGTGCCGTCGGGCATGATCCACGAGGGCATCCACCACGCCTCGTCGAGCATGTCCGTCGCGGCCCCGTGTGCCATGGCGATCCGGATCACCTCGCCGGTGTCGCCCGGGTTGGCCGAGGTCCACCGGTCGCTGGTGGGCCGGCCTCCCGAGTGCTCTTCGCGCATCTCCTTGTTGCGGGCGAAGCCCCCGGCGGCGAGCAGCACGCCGTCCCGTGCCCGTACCCGGAGGTCACGACCGCCCCGGTGGACGACGGCGCCGACGACCCGTCCGTCCTCGACCACGAGGTCGGACAATGCGGACTCCAGCCACACGGTGGCGCCCTGCCGCAGCAGTATCTGGAGCAGACGGGCGGACAGGGCCACTCCGTTCGTCACGAGCCGCTGCCGGCGGAGCCTGCCGAGGGCGGTCCGCAGTCCCACCCTGGCCAGGACGGTCAGCCCGGCCCGGGTCCGCATCAGCGTCAGGCGCGACGCCTCACCGGTGTAGACGGCGAGGCCGCCCGAGAAGCCCGGACGGATCCGGTCCTGCCAACTCCCGAGCAATTTCTTGTCGAAGGCCTTCGCCTCGATCGACCTGCCGCGTGCCGAGCCTCCTTCGCAGCCCCGGACGCCGGAGTAGTAGTCGCTGTAGCCCTCACAGCGCCGCAGTTCCAGTCCTTCGGACTCCAGGAAGTCCACCATCTCGGCACCCGCGCCGACGTAGGCCTTCCTGCGGGCGGTGGACGACGCCGGGCCCGCGTCGCCGACGACGGTGGCGAAGTACGTGAGTGCGGCGTCGGCCGAGTCGGGAACGCCCTCGCGCCGCATGAGCGGGTTGTCGGGAAGCCACATCACACCGCCCGACATGCAGGTCGACCCGCCGAACCGGTCGGTCTTCTCCACGACGAGAACGTCCTTGCCGAGCGCGCGGGCGCGGATCGCCCCGGTGACGCCCGCCCCGCTCCCCACCACCAAGAAGTCGGTCGAGTGGTCCCAGTCGGTCATCGGACTGTCTCCCTCCGCGATCCGGCGCGGCAGCCCCTGACCGGGGTGCCGACAGGTGAGCCACACCGTAGGTTCGGGGACCGGGTCCGGGGTTCGTACTCCCGGTGAGTGGAACGGCACCCCGTCGCCCTCAACTACGCCCGGACCGCGGTCACTTCGGCGTCGGCGCCCCAGCGGTCACCGGCGCCTGCCACAGCGCGACGATCGCGTCGACAAGACCGTCGGCGGTGTCGTGCCAGGTCGACCGGGTGGTGGGGGTGCCGTCGGCGAGGGCCCGTTCCCTCTCGACGGACATCTGCACGATCAGGTGCCGGGTCATGACGGCGCGATCGGTGTGCACCCCTGCGGGCAGGACGGGCACGCAGCGGGTCAGGCCCTCCTCCAGTTTCCGCAGCGACGGGGAGGCTCCGAAGAACTCCTCCTCCGTGATGGCGTAGAGGGCCGGGTCGGCCGAGACCTGCGCGATGAACCGGGCGTACCAGCTCGGACGTCCGAGTGCCGCCAGGTGCCGGGTGACCGGACGCACCGAACAGTCCACCCAGTCCCGCAGGTCGGTGGAGTCCCCGATGTCGGCCAGCATGGCCACGCGAATGTTCTCGATCTCCTCCGCGTGTCTTCGAACAATGGCCCGCACCAGATCGGCCTTGGTGCCGAAGTGGTAGCCGACCGCGGTGTTGTTGCCCTGCCCCGCCGCCTCGCTGATCCGCCGGTTGGACATCGCGTGCACCCCGTGCTCGGCGAACAGGCGCTCCGCCGTGTCCAGGAGCGCTTTCCGTGTCGCCCTGACCTGTTCGTCCCGCCGCGTACTGTCGGCCATCGTCACCACCGCCGTTCCGGGACATGGCGCCATCCCGCGACGACTTGTCCCGTTGGTCCGACGCGCCTAGAACGTAAGTCACCTGGTTGATCTCCGTCCAGAGGCAGGTGGGAGCCACCGGCCGGGCACGACCCCGGTACGGTGGTGGACATGACGGGTAGGAGTGTCCGGGCCGAACAGGTCAGAGTGACCCGGGAGCTCATCCGGACAACGGCGGAGCGGCTGTTCGCCGAGCGTGGTGTGTACGCCGTGTCGAACCGGCAGATCAGCGAGGCGGCGGGGCAGGGCAACACCGCCGTGGTCGGCTACCACTTCGGCACCAAGACGGACCTGGTGCGCGCGATCGCCCGCCATCACGCCGAGCGGATCGAGCGCGTGAGCCGGCGACTGCTGGCCGAGACCGGTGACTCCACCGACCTGCGGGACTGGGTGGCGTGCCTGGTGCGGCCGACCCCCGAGTACCTGGCCGAGTCGGGCAACCCCACGTGGTACGCGCGGTTCTGCGCCCAGGTGATGGCCGACCCCGCACTCCACGAGATCCTGGTCGCCGAGACCCTCGACCTGCCCGTGTGGCGGCAGATCCTCGACGGCCTGCACAGGTGCCTGCCCGACCTGCCGGCCGAGGTGCGCGCGGAACGCACCTCCATGACCCGCACCGTGATCCTCTACACGTGCGCCGAGCGTGAGCGCGCTCTCGCCCTCAACTCGCCTACTCCGAGAGCCAGTTGGCACGACGCCGCGGACGGACTGGTCGACGCGATCGTCGGGCTGTGGACGGCGCCCGTGACGGAGAGTTCCTGACTGATCGTCAGCTACAGCCCTCACCCACCGGTCTCGGTAAATTTTGAATCAGCCGATTGACTTACGAATGCGGCGGGAGTTCACTCGGAGGCGCGGTCGACGGAGTCCACAAGGGCGCCGCCTTGTCCCGACGGCACTGAGGGAGCAGCCCGTGAAGATAACCGTCGAGCAGGACAGATGCGTCGCGGCCGGCCAGTGCGCGGCCACCGCGCCCGACGTCTTCGACCAGCGCGACGAGGACGGCGTCGTCGTCCTGCTGACCGACGAGCCGCCCGCCGAACTGGCCGACGACGCCCGTGACGCGGCCGCCGTCTGTCCCGCGCTGGCGATCCACATCGCGCCATGACACCCCGGACGACACCTTGAGGATGGACATGTCCGACGCACTGACAGGCGCCGCAACCCGCAGCGCCGCCGAGGTCCCCGAGTGGCCGATGCCCCGGGCGGAGGGCTGCCCGTTCGATCCGCCCCCGGCCCTGCGGGAGTTGACCGCCGAGAAGCCCCTCGCCAGGGTGCGGATCTGGGACGGCAGCACCCCCTGGATCGTCACCGGCCACGCCGAGCAGCGCGCTCTGCTCGGCGACCCCCGGGTCAGCGTCGACGAACGGCTGCCCGGTTTCCCGCACTGGCACGAGGGCATGGCGGCGGCGGTGGCGTACCGCCCGCGGTCGGTCTTCAACTCGGACGCCCCCGAGCACACCGGGTTCCGCCGGATCATGACCCGACCGTTCACCTTCAAGCGGGTGGAGGCGCTGCGCCCCACCATCCAGAAGATCACCGACGATCTGATCGACTCGATGCTCGCCGGACCGAAGCCCGCCGATCTCGTCGAGGCGCTGGCGCTGCCGTTGCCGACCCTGATGATCAGCGAACTGCTGGGCGTGCCGTACGAGGACCACGACTTCTTCCAGGAGAACGCCGCACGCGGTATCGCACACGACGTGTCCGCCGAGGAGAGCATGCGGACCTTCGGGGCGCTCAACGACTACCTGGTGCGGCTCGTCGAGAAGAAGGCCGCCGAACCCGCGGACGACGCGCTGTCCGAGATCGCGGCACTCGTCACCGCCGGCGACATCAGCGTGTCCGAGGCGGCCATGATGGGCACAGGCCTGCTCATCGCGGGCCACGAGACCAGCGCCAACATGATCGGCCTCGCCGTCGTCGCGCTGCTGGAGCACCCCGACCAGCTGGCGATCCTGCGGGACGCCGACGATCCGAAGGTCGTCGCGGGCGCGGTCGAGGAACTCCTGCGCTACCTGGGCATCATCCACGGCGGCCAGCGGCGGATCGCCAAGGAGGACATCGAGATCGGCGGTGAGGTGATCCGCGCCGGCGAGGGCATCATCATCGAACTCTTCAGCGCCAACCGGGACGCGCACGTCTTCCCCGACCCCGACGCGCTGGACCTGCGCCGGGAGAACGCCCGGCACCACAACGCGTTCGGCTTCGGCATCCACCAGTGCGTGGGCCAGCAACTCGCCCGTGTGGAGCTCCAGGTCGTCTACGGCACGCTCTTCCGCCGGATCCCCACCCTGCGCCTGGCCGAGCCGCTGGACCGGATCGCGTTCAAGCACGACCGGCTGGCCTACGGGGTCTACTCGCTCCCCGTCACATGGGAGTGACCACGATGGACAAGGAACTGTCGGAGAAGGTCGCCGTGGTCACCGGCGGAGTGGCGGGCCTGGGGCGCGCGACCGTCGAGAGGCTTCTCGAAGACGGTGCCCGGGTCGTCATCGCCGATCTCGACCCGGACATCGGCGAGTCGCTGGCGAACGGCTACGGCCCGGACGTCCGTTTCCGGCGGACGGACGTCGCGGACACCGAACAGGTCCGGGGACTCGTCGACTTCGCGGTGAAGGAGTTCGGCGGACTGCACCTCATGGTCAACAACGCCGGCGTGTCGGGCGCCATGCACCAGCACTTCCTCGACGAGGACTTCGCCGACTTCCAGCGCGTCCTCTCGGTCAACCTGCTCGGCGTGATGGTCGGTACCCAGGCGGCGGCCCGGCACATGGCGGCGAACGGCGGCGGATCCATCGTCAACGTCAGTTCCGTGGGCGGGATCCAGGCCGGCGCGAGCGTGCCGACCTACCGCGCCTCGAAGGCCGCGGTCATCCACTTCACCAAGGGCGTCGCCGTCGATCTCGCCGAGTACGGCATCCGCGTCAACTGCGTGGCGCCGGGCGGCATCCCGACACAGCTGCTGGCCTCCGCGACGGCGGCCGGGCAGGAGGGGGACGCCGAGGAGACGACCCGGCGCATCCGCGCCCACATGGCGGCCGTCCAGCCGCTGAAGCGACAGGGCACCCCCAGGGACGTGGCGGAAGCAGTCGCCTACCTGGGCGGCGACCGGTCGCTGCACACCACCGGCACGGTACTGACGATCGACGGCGGGATGACGGCGGGCCCGAAGCCCCTGCGGGCCTGACCCGCCCACTCCCCCGCCCGGCAGGAGCAGACGAACCACGTACGGACGTGAAACCCGCGGCTCCCCTTGGAGGACAAAGATGTCCAGCCAGTCATCCACCCTGTATCCCCCCGAAGGCTTCGGTCCGCCGAAGGAACGGCACGGCCACTCGGACGGCTCCTCCCTGGGCCTCCCGCCGGGCACCGAGGTGTTCTCCGCCGACAACCACATCTCCCTCGCGGACGACATCTTCTACGACCGCTTCCCCGAGCGGCTCAGGAATCAGGCGCCGCGGGTGTGGTACGAGGACGGCGCCTACGAGCTGGGACTGGGCGGAAAGTCGTTCCTGCCGGGTGAGTTCAGCCATGTGCTCATGCAGTACGACCCCCTGACCGGCGCGGGCAGCGACAACCTCGAAGGGCGCATCCAGGAACTCGGCTCGGACGGCATCGCGAAGGAACTGGCGTTCCCCAACGCGCTGTTGGCCATGTTCCGCTACCCCGACAAAGAGGTCCGCGAGCTCTGCTTCCGGATCTACAACGAGTACATCGCCGGACTGCAGGAGCGCTCCGGAGGCCGCTTCCACGGCGTCGGACTCATCAACTGGTGGGACGCGGAAGGGGCCCGCAGGACCCTGGAGGAGATGAAGGGCCTGGGGCTGAAGACCTTCCTGATGCCGCTCGACCCCGGACAGGACGACGCGGGCACCCCCATCGACTACTCCGGCGCCGCGATGATCCCGGTCTGGGACGTCATCGAGGAGGTGGGGCTCCCGGTCTCCCACCACATCGGCGAGACCGGCCTCAAAGCCCCCTGCGAGGTCAACGCCATCGCCGTCGGAATGGTGGCCAACGTGGCGCCGTACCGGGAGATGTTCGGGAGGTACGTACTCGGCGGCATCCTCGACCGTCATCCGGGGCTGCGCGTCGGCTGGTTCGAAGGGGGCGTGAACTGGGTTCCCTCCGCGCTCCAGGACGCCGAACACCTCCTGGCCTCCTACCGGCACATGCTGGACCGGCCCGTCGAGCACGACGTCCAGCACTACTGGGACCACCACATGTACGCGTCCTTCATGGTCGACCCGCTCGGTCTCGAACTCGTCGACCGCATCGGTGTGGACCGGGTGATGTGGTCCGCCGACTACCCGCACAACGAGAGCACGTTCGGCTACTCGGAGAAGTCGATCGCCATGGTCGTGGACGCCGTCGGGCCCGAGAAGGCCGCCCGCATCGTCAGCGGCAACGTCAAGGAGTATCTCGGCCTGTAGCACCGGCCGGGACCACGACAACCGACGGCGAAGCTCCATGACCTCGTGAGGGAGACGGGAATGACCGTCATCGACATCCCGGCCGAACCCGACCTGCCCCGCATGAACCGTGAACGCGGCGCACGACTGCGAACTGCCATGGCGGGACAGGGCGTTGACGCCCTGATCCTGCTCGGCAACAACGCGGTGACCTACGCGACCGGAGCGAGCTGGCCGCTCGGCGACTCCGGTCTCGCCCATGTCGACCGTCCCGTGGCGGTGGTGGTGGCGGACGACCCGTGGCCGCATCTGTTCATGCCGTTCCGCGAGGGCACCTCGGGGCAGTCGCCACTGCCAGCCGACCACGTCCACCCGCCGGTCTACCTGGAGTTCGACGAAGGGGTACGGAACTTCGCCGCCGTGATCGCCGACCTCGTACCCGCCGGGGCGAGGATCGCGGCCGACGAGGTGACCGGGGCCATGCGCAGGGCGCAGAAGTCCCTGTTCCCGGGCGGGCCTCCGGTCGACGCGGCGCTGGTCCTGACCGCGGCCAAGGTGATCAAGACGCCCGACGAACTGGCCTGCATCCGTACCGCTCTGCGGATCACCGAGCGGGCCATGGCCGACATCGCGGGCTCACTGGCGCCGGGGATGCGGCAGATCGACCTTTCGGCGGCGTTCGTGCGCCGGGCCTACGAACACGGCGCCCTGGCCAACGTGTTGGACCCCATCTGGCAGGTGATGCCGGCCTCCCGGGAGGCCGGGGTGTGGACCACCCACGGCGACCTCGCCCTCCCCCTCCTGACGACGGAGCGGGAACTGGCCAAGGGCGACGTCCTGTGGACCGACGTGAGCATCAACTACGCCGGATACTGCTCGGACTTCGGCCGCACCTGGATCGTCGGACAGGACCCGAACCCGCGCCAGCGGGAGCAGTTCACCAAGTGGTGGGACATCCACAACGCGGTCAAGGACGTACTGCGGGCAGGGGCCACCGCCGCCGACCTGACCCGGGCCGCCATCGACACGAACGGCGGCGCAAAGCCCTGGCTCCCCCACTTCTACCTGGGCCACGGCATGGGCACGGACCCCGCCGAGATGCCCTTCGTCGGCACCGACCTGGGTGAGGAGTTCGACGCGCAGCTGGTGTTCGAAGCCGGCATGGTGCTCGTCCTGGAACCCGTGGTCTGGGAGGACGGCACCGGCGGCTACCGCAGCGAGGAGGTCCTGGTGATCGAGGAAGAGGGCTGGACAGCCCTGACCGACTACTCCTACGCCCCTTATGGCGACTGAGGTCCTGCCGGACGACCGCGCTCTCCGCAGTGGGCGGCGGGAGCGTGCGCTGGCACACATGAAAGCCCACGACCTCGACGTCCTCGTCCTCGGGCGAAGCGCCAACGTCCGTTACGTCACCGGGGCCCGCGGACTGTGGACCGCGGGCACCCATCCCTTCGCGCCCGCCGCCGTGGTGGTCCGCGCCACCGGTGCCATCCACATGCTCAGCACCTGGGACGAGGGCATCCCCGACGACATCCCGCACGAGCAGCTGTACGGCCTGACCTGGAACCCGATGAACTGGGTGACGGTGATCCGGGACATCGAGGGAGCGGCCACGGCCCGCCGGGTGGGCACGGACACCATCTCGCCGACCTTCGCCCAACTCCTGCCCCTGGCCTTCCCGTTCGCCGAGCTGGTCGACGGCGAACCGGTCATGCGCGCGGCCCGGCGGGTCAAGACGGCCGAGGAGGTGTCGGCCCTCCGGCAGGCCATCGGCGTGGCCGAGGCGAGCCTGGCGGCGGCGGTGGCCGAGTTGCGGCCGGGAGTCAGCGAGCGGCACCTTTCAGGCGTGCTCCTGGAGGCCGCGGCGGCCGGTGGCGTGACCACACCGGCGACCCAGGAGGTGGCGTGGGTGACGTCCCGGGACCACCCGTGGCGGCGGGTGGGCGAGGACGGCCGGGTGGGCCCCGGCGACCTCGTCGCCCTGACCGCGGGCGTGGTCGCGGGCGGCTACATCGGTGAGGTCGGGCGTACGTGGCCGGTCGAGGGTGGGGACTCCGCCGCCGTCAGTGCCCTGTACCGGCGTTCGGCCGACCTGTGGGAGCGGCTGTTCGCCGCCTGCCGGCCGGGCACACCGGCCGGCGATCTCCTCACCGCGTACGACACGGCCGGCGAGCCCCTGCCCCCGATGCCCGTCGCCCGCGGCCTCGGCCTGGGTTTCGACCCGCCCGTGATCACCTCCGGACTGCCGGCCACCGCGGCCGAGGAACGGCTCGAACCCGGCATGGCCCTGGCCGTGACCGGCTACGTCTGGCAGGAGGGCGTGGGCGCCGTCCTGCGCCGGGAGGCGGTGCTCATCACCCCGGACGGCGCCGAACCGCTGACCTCAAGTCCCGTCTGGCAACGGTAGTTAGGACCTACATGGCTGACAGCTCGCGTCCCTCGGCGGAGGAGATCATCCGCTACGAGAAGGACCCCAGGACGAAGATCGCCACCCTCACTCTGGACCGGCCCGACGCCCTCAACGCACCGACCGCGGCGGCCCGGCTGCGCTTCGGCGACCTGCTGCACCGCGCCAATGTCGACGACGAGGTGAAGGTCCTGGTGATCCGGGGCATCGGCGACGACCTGGGCTCGGGCGCCGACATCACGGAAACCATGGAGATGCACGCCGCGCCGACCGCCGGCCCCCTCCTGTCGGAGCTGGGGCTCGACGAGGAGGACGACGTCCGCTATCCCCCGAAGGGCTCCTACCGCTACGGCGGCACCCCCGCGCAGTGGTACGCGAACCCCGGAGCCGGCTGCCGGAGCCTCCAGGACTTCAAGAAGATCAGCATCCTGGAGGTCAAGGGCTACTGCTACGGCTGGCACTTCTACCAGGCGGCCGACGCCGACCTGGTGATCTCCGCCGACGACGCCCTCTTCGGCCACCCCTCCTTCCGCTACGTCGGCTGGGCACCGCGGATGTGGACCTGGGCGCAGACGATGGGCATGCGGAAGTTCCAGGAGATGGTGTTCACCGGGAGGCCCTTCACGGCCCTGGAGATGTACGAGTGCAACTTCCTCAACAGCGTCGTCCCCCGGGGCGAGTTGGAGAAGGAGGTGGAGAAGTACGCGCTGGCCTGCGCACGGAACCGGCCGACCGACACGGTGTTCATGCAGAAGGTCTTCTTCGAGATCTTCAAACAGCACCAGGGCGAGTACATGGGCTCTCTGCTCACCGGTCTCTTCGAGTCGGTCGGGGGGATGGCCCGGGCCGACGGCGACGACCTGATGCTCGACGAGGAGACGGTCAACGGCGGCGTACCCAACGCCGTCAGGAACAACGACGACCGTTTCCCGCCGGACTTCCGGCTCAGCAGGTCGGGCCGCGAACGAAGGGGCGACTCTTGAGCCACGCTCCGGCCGAACTCCCGCTCGGCAACTGCCTGGTGGTGGACCTGTCCACGGGAATCCCGGGCGCCTACTGCACCAAGCTGCTCGCCGACGGCGGCGCGGAGGTCGTCAAGGTCGAACCTCCGCAGGGCGATCCGCTACGACGGTGGTCGGCATCCGGTGCGACGCTCCAACCCGGCGACGACGGGGCCTTGTTCAGCTTCCTGGCCTGCTCGAAGGAGAGTGTGGTCGGCGATCCGGAGCTGGTGCGCGGACTCCTGGAGACCGCGGACGTCGCGGTGTGGTCGCCGGGCTCGCCGCTGTCACCGCAGGAGATCCACCGGGCCCACCCCCATCTCGTCGTCACGTCGATCACGCCGTTCGGCCTTGAGGGACCGTGGCGGGACCGGGCGGCCACCGAGTTCACGCTGCAGGCCTGGTCCGGCGGCATCGTCGGCCTGGGGCGCGGCGCCCCCGACCGGGCGCCGGTCCACGTGGGAGGTCAGGTCGGTGACTGGGTCTCGGGGGCGTACGCCGCCGCCGCGACCATGGCCGTACGACTGCGCGCGCCCGGCACCGGCGAACTGGTCGACCTCTCCATGCTCGAAGCGCATGTCCTGTCCCTGACCTATCACCCGGTGACGTTCCGGGACATGCTGGACCGGCCGTGGCAGCAGACCCGCAGGCTGAACATGCCGGGCGTGGCCACCGCCAAGGACGGACTCGTGGCGCTGGGGTGTGCGACGGCCCAGCAGTTCTTCGACCTCTGCGCGATGGTCGGCCACCCGGAGTGGATCGACGAGAAGAACCCGGTCTCGATCGGCGCACGGACCACCGAGGCGGCCCCGGTGATCCAGGAGTGGATCGCCGCCCGGACGGTCGCGGAGATCCGCGAGCTGGCCACGGCGTTCCGCATCCCCAACTCCGCGGTGGTCAACGGCGCCAACGCCCCGGCCATGGACCACTTCGAAGCACGCCGGAGCTTCCTGCCCAACCCGCGCGACGGCTTCCTCCAGCCGACTCCGCCCTTCCGTCTGGAGCCCGCCCGGCTACGGCCGCCGGGACCGCCCCCGCACCTCGGCGAGCACACCGAGAGCCGCCGTGGCGCGGCGCGTCGGGCGACCGGGAAGCAGGACACCGGACTGGCCTTCGACGGCCTGCGGGTCCTCGACATGACCGCCTTCTGGGCCGGCCCCTCGTGCACGCACGTGCTCGCCCTGCTCGGGGCCGAGGTGATCCACCTGGAATCCACTTCGCGGCCGGACGGGACCCGGCTGATCGCGGGCGTACCGCCGACCGTGGACCAGTGGTGGGAACGGTCGCCGATCTTCGCGGGCCTCAACAGCGACAAGAAGAGCCTGACCATCGACTTCCGCACCGAGCGGGGACGGGACCTGCTGCGCCGGCTGATCCCGACCTGCGATGTGATCGTCGAGAACTACACCCCGCGCGTTCTGGACCAACTAGGCCTGGACTACGAGGCGGTACGGGCCCTGCGCCCCGACATGGTCATGGTCCGCATGCCCGGCTTCGGCCTCGACGGACCGTGGCGCGACAACGCCGCGTTCGCCTTCGTCATCGAGGACGCGTCGGGGCTGACCTGGCTCACCGGCCATCCGGAGCGCAATCCGGTCGAGCCGTACTCGATCGGTGATCCGAACGCCGGCGTCCACGCGCTGAACGGTCTGCTGCTGGCCCTGGAGCACCGGCGCCGCACCGGCGAGGGAGTGCTGGTCGAGGCGGCCATGGTCGACGCGGCCCTCAACGTGGCCGCCGAGCAGGTCATCGAGTACTCGGCCTACGGCGCGCTGCTGGAGCGGGCCGGGAACCGGGGGCCCTGTGCGGCCCCGCAGAACCTCTATCTCACCGCGGACACCGACGAGTTCGGCCGGGAGGACTCCTGGGTGGCGATCGCCGTGGCCACCGACGAACAGTGGGAGGCGTTGCGCGACGCCCTCGACCGCCCCGGCTGGGCGTCGGCCCCCGAGTTGTCCACCGCCGAGGGACGGCGTGCGCATCATGACGCCCTCGACGCACAACTCGCCGCCTGGTGCCGTGAGCGCGGCGCGGACGAGATCGTCGACCGTCTCTGGCCGGCCGGTGTCCCGGTGGGCAAGGTGCTGCAGCCGCACCGGCAGGCCGAGTTGGAGCAGTTGCGGTTCCGCGGCTTCTTCGAGGAGATCGACCACCCCGTGGCAGGCCGGGCCCGCTACAGCACTTTCCCGGCCCGGCTCTCCCGAAGCACCGGCCCCCGCACCACTCGCCCGGCGCCCCTGCTCGGACAGCACAACCACGAGCTGCTGACCGAACTCGGGCTGACCGCACGGGAGATCACCGCACTGGAGGCGGACGGGGTCATCGGCCGGGCGCCGACCCGCTAGTCCTCCGCGCCGAACACCCGGAGTGAGCCCGCGAGTTACGACGCGCTCGTCACGAAGCCGTCCCTGACCTTGTCGAAGACGGGGCGGTAGGTGTCCCACTTCGCGTCCGGGGCCGAGAGGTAGATGTCGTACTCGCGGTCGCCCTCCTCGCCGAAGCCGAGGTCGATGGCGCGGAACACCCGGACCCGGCCCTGGAAGGTGAACTCCCAGATCGCGGCGGGCTGTTCGCGGAAGGTGGTCTGCTGCATACGGAGTCGGCGATAGGTGGGGTAGTTGACCTTGGTGTTGGCCTCCATGTCCGCGAAGTGCGTGCTGGGGTTGGGTCCCGCCGGGTCCACGACGCCGATGGTCAGCCCGGCCAGGCCCGTCTCGTCGGTGTAGGTGACGCTCTCCGCCGACCGCTTGCCGGCCTTCCAGTCGTCCGGCACCGGGAAGGAGACGCCGAGCTGCTGCTCCCGGACGAGGTGGTAGCCGTCCGGGACGGGAGACGTGGAGGGCGTGGTCGTGGCTCGGGTCGTCGCGTGCCCGGGTGGCGATGTCGATGTCCCGTGCAGCACGAACGCCGTGGCCGCCGCGGCGAGGGCGAGCACCCCCGCGATGATCCCCTTGCGGCCCCGGCGGCGCCCGCGACCCGTGTCTCCCGTCGGCTCCATGGTCGTCAACTCGGCGGCGGGCGGCGGCAGTTCGGCCGTCACCTCTCCCCACCACGCGGTCTGCAGGGCACGCTCGGTCTGTTGAGCCGTCGGCCGCTCGTCGGGCTCCTTGATCAGGAGTGCCTCGATCAGCGGCTCCAGGGGGCCGGCCTGCTTCATGGGTTCGAGGGGGTCGACGGCGATGGCGTAGGCGGTCTCCATCGCGGTGGCCCGGCGGAACGGCGGACGGCCCTCGACGGCCTGGTAGAGCGTGGCGCCCAGGGCCCACAGGTCGGAGGCGGTGCCAGGAGTGAGGCCCCGGATCCGCTCCGGGGCCATGTAGTGGATGGAGCCGACCATCTCGCCGGTCTTCGTCAGGGTCGAGGCCCCGTCCGTCATGGCGATGCCGAAGTCGGTGAGGACGGTCCGGTCGCCGGTGCCGAGCAGGACGTTGCCGGGCTTGACGTCCCGGTGCAGGACACCGGCCGCGTGGGCCGCGCGCAGGGCGGCGACCGTGTCCAGGCCGATCCGGGCCGCCTCCTCGTGCGGGAGGGTCCGGCCGTCCTTGAGGAGGTCGGCGAGCGTGGGGCCGGGGACGTACTCCATGACGATGCAGGGGCGGCCGTCGTCGTCGACGACGTCATGGACGACGATCACGTTCGGGTGCTGGATCCGGGCGGCGCTGCGGGCCTCGCGGCGGGTGCGCTCGTAGAGGGTGGCGAGTTCGTCGGCGGAGAGTTCCGGCCGCGCGTGGAGCCGTTTGATCGCGACCTGACGGCCGAGGACCTCGTCGTCGGCGCGCCAGACGGTGCCCATGCCGCCGCGGCCGATCTGCTCGGTCAGCCGGTAGCGCCCGGCGATGCGACGCCCTTCGTCCGACACGGTGTCCTCCGCCGGTTCTGTCCCTGTTCGATTCGCCTGGTCACCATAACCGGCTCTTGTCCCGGATCGTGTGGGGCGGATCACGGCACCCGCCCGGGCCGGAGGGCCGCCCACCTCGACTGGAGGGTGGAGAGGGCCTAGTACCCCGGTACTAGTCACCCCGGCCGTTTTCACTTCCCCGGTGCTGCGGAGGGGAGGAAAGGCGCTCCTAGCGTGAAGTCGTGGGTCGCGAAGGCCCTCCTTTTCCTCTCGAACCTCTTTCTCTCGAACCTGGTGGGAGTACTCCGTGGCCACCTTCCTCTACCGACTGGGCCGGTTCTCGTTCCGGCGCCGACGGCTCGTCCTGATGCTGTGGATCGCCGTCCTGGCGGCCGTCGGGATCGGCGCGGCGAGCGTGTCGTCGAACTCGTCCGACAGCTTCACCCTGCCCGGCACGCAGTCGCAGAAGGCGATCGACCTGCTGGGCAAGGAGTTCCCGCAGGCGTCGGCCGCCGGCGCCACCGCCCGCGTGGTGTTCGAGGCACCCGACGGGCAGCAGCTGAAGTCCGGCGCGAACAAGACCGAGATCGAGTCGCTGATCGCCGACCTCAAGAAGGCGCCCCAGGTCGCGAACGTCAGCGACCCGTACCAGAGCGGTCTGATCAGCGAGTCCGGCACCATCACCTACGCCCAGGTCACCTACAAGGTCACCCAGCCCGACGTCACCGACGCGGCCCGCGACGCGCTGCACTCCGTGGCCGACAAGGGCGAGAAGGCCGGCCTCGCGGTCAGCCTGGGCGGCAACGCCGTACAGGAGAAGGCGGGCGGCGGCGCGGCCGAGCTGATCGGTCTGCTGATCGCCGCCGTGGCGCTGGTCATCACGTTCGGGTCGATGCTCGCGGCCGGGCTGCCGCTGCTGACGGCGATCTTCGGGGTCGGGGCGGCGGTGGCCGCCATCACGGTCGCGAGCGCGTTCTTCGACCTCAGCTCGGCCGCCACGACCTTGGCGCTGATGCTGGGTCTCGCGGTGGCCATCGACTACGCCCTGTTCATCGTCTCCCGCTACCGCAGCGAGATCCGGGAGGGTCACGAGCCGGAGGAGGCGGCGGGCCGCGCGCTGGGCACCGCCGGTTCCGCGGTGGTGTTCGCCGGTCTCACGGTCGTCATCGCCCTGGTCGGTCTGAGCATCATCGGTATCAGCATGCTGACCACGATGGGCCTGGGCGCAGCCTTCTCGGTCGTCGTCGCCGTACTGATCGCGCTGACCCTGCTGCCCGCGATGCTGGGCTTCGCCGGGATGCGGATCATGGGCAGCCGGTTCACCTCCCGACGGATGCGCGCCCTCCAGGAGCGCGGCGAGGGCGAGACGACGGGCGTGCGCTGGGCCCGGTTCGTGACCCGCAACCCGGTGAAGATGCTGCTCGTCTCGGTCGTCGGGCTCGGCGTCCTGGCCATACCCGCCCTGTCGATGCGGCTGTCCCTGCCCGACGACAGCATGTCCGCGCCCGGCACCAGCGAGCGCATCGCCTACGACACCATCACCAAGGGCTTCGGGGACGGTTACAACGGCCCGCTCACGGTGGTCGTCGACGGTCGGGGCAGCAGCGACGCCAAGACGGCCGCGCAGGACACGGTCACCGAACTGGGCAAGCTGTCGGACGTCGCCGCCGTACGCCCGGCGGTGTTCAACCAGAGCGGCGACGTGGCCCTGATCTCCGTCGTCCCGAAGAGCTCCCCCAGCAGTCAGGACACCGTCGACCTGGTCTCCCAGATCCGCGATCGGGGCCCGGCGCTGAAGTCCGACACCGGTTCCGAGCTGATGGTGACCGGCACGACCGCGCTGAACATCGACGTGTCCAGCAAGCTCAGCAGCGCCCTGATCCCCTACCTCGGTGTGGTCGTCGGCCTGGCCCTGATCCTGCTGCTCCTGGTGTTCCGCTCGATCCTGGTCCCGCTCAAGGCCGCCCTCGGCTTCCTGCTCAGCGTGGTCGCCACGCTCGGTGTGGTGGTCGCGGTGTTCCAGTGGGGCTGGCTGGCCGACCTGTTCGGCGTCGACCAGACCTCGCCGATCGTGAGCGTGCTGCCGATCTTCATGATCGGCGTGGTGTTCGGACTCGCCATGGACTACGAGGTGTTCCTGGTGACCCGGATGCGCGAGGCGTACGTCCACGGGGCCGAGCCCACCGAGGCCGTGATCGCGGGCTTCCGGCACAGCGCCCGGGTGGTCACGGCCGCCGCGGTCATCATGATCTCGGTGTTCGCCGGGTTCCTGCTCGACGACGTGGCGCTGATCAAGTCGATCGGGCTGGGCCTCGCCTCCGCCGTCCTGTTCGACGCGTTCGTCGTCCGCATGACGCTCGTACCGGCGGTCATGGCCCTGCTCGGCCGCCGCGCCTGGGCGCTGCCCGGCCGGCTCGACCGGATCCTGCCCAACGTGGACGTCGAGGGCGAACGGCTGCGCCACCTGCTGGCCGAGACCCCGGACGACGCGTCCGGCAGCCCGGACCGGCCACCCGTGTCGCCCGTCACCACCGGGAAGCGCTGAGGCAGCGGCCGTACGATCCACACCAGGACGCCGGTCCGGGGCCTTCCCCGGCCGCACCGTCCCCGCCCGCCGGTCCCCTCCCCCCGGGACCGGCGGGCGGCCCGCCTGCACCATGGAGGGTGTATCCCGTGACCTCACCACCGATGACGGCCCGGTCCCTCATGCCGGAGAGCCTGATGGGAGGGGCCCGGCTGGGCGACTCCGAGTACCGCGCGGTCGTCGGGCTGCTCACCTGGCTGGGGCGGGTGCGGCAGGCCGACACGGCCCATCCGCGGGTGAGGCTGTGGGGTGTGCCGGCCTGCTACGCGCTGGCCGGGATTCCGGGCCTGGTGCGGGCCGCCCACGACTCCGTCCCGGCCTTCGTGCTGATGCTGGCGGTGACCGCCGGGTTCACCGTGCCGCTGCTGTGGCGCAGGCAGCGGCCTGTGCTGGTGTTCGCCGCCCTGGTCGTCCTCTCCCAGGTGTGCCTCGCCCTGGGGGTGGACTCAGGATCGAGCGCCACCCAACTGGTGGCGCTGCTCAATCTGGGACGCTACGGGGCTCCGAGCCAGCTGGCCGTCGGCGTCGTGTACAACCTCCTGCAGACGTTCGTGTCGATCGTCTTCTTCAACAGCCTCAAGTCGTCGGATCAACAGGCCAGTACCCCGGTGCTGGCGTTCCTGGCCGTGGTCGCCGTCCTGTCGATGGCCGCGCTCGGCCTGGCCGGAAAACTCGTGAACGCCTACATCGAGGCCCTCAAGGACCACGCCGTCCGTCTTGAGGTGGAGCGCGACCAGCGGGCCCGGCTGGCCGCCGCCGGTGAACGCGCCCGGGTGGCACGGGAAATGCACGACATCCTCGGCCACACCCTCGCCGTGATCGTCGGCCTGGCGGGCGGCGCCGCCGGGCTCGCCGAGAGCAAACCCAAGCGGGGCGCGGACACGCTGCGGATCATCGCGGAGAGCGGACGCGGCGCCCTGGCGGAACTGCGCAGACTGCTCGCCGTCATCCACGAGGACGAACCCGACGACACCCCGTTCGCGCCCCAGCCCGGACTGTCCGACCTCGGTCCCCTGATGGAGCGGGTCCGGGCCGCGGGCCCGGCCGCCGCCCTGCGCCTCAAGGGCGAACTCACCGGTCTCCCCCAGGGACTTCAGCTCGCCGTCTACCGCATCGTGCAGGAAGCCCTCACCAACACGCTCAAGCACGCGGCACCGGACACGACCGTCGAGGTCACGGTCGCGGCCGACCCCGAGGCCGTGCACGTCACCGTCGAGGACACCGGCCCGCGGCTGACCTCCGGCACCGACGAGCAGGGCAAGGGCCTGGTCGGCATGCGCGAACGGGCCGCGCTCTACGGCGGACAGGTCGCCGCGGGCCCCAACTCCCAAGGCGGCTGGACCGTCCGCGCCCTCCTCCTGCCCACCTCGACCGCCCCCGACCTCATGGAGAAGCACCCGGCATGACCACCGTCCTCATCGTCGACGACCAGGCATTGCAGCGCCTCGGCTTCAGCATGCTGATCGAGCAGTATCCCGACCTGAGCACGGTCGGCGAGGCCACGCACGGCGTCGAGGCGGTCCGGCTGACGGCCGAACTCCGCCCCGACGTGGTCCTGATGGACGTACGGATGCCCGGCATGGACGGCATCGAGGCCACGCGCCGCATCGTGCAGTCCGGGGGCCGTTCCCGCGTCCTCGTCCTGACCACCTTCGACCTCGACGAGTACGCGTACGCCGCGCTGCGCGCCGGGGCCAGCGGTTTCCTCCTCAAGGACGCGCTGCCCGAGGAACTGGTCGCGGGCATCCGCGCGGTGGCCGCCGGGGACGCGGTCATCTCGCCCGGTCTGACGCGCAAGCTCATCGACGCCTTCGGCGACCGGATGCCCGGCCGCACCCCCGAGCAGGACCGCCGGCTCGACACCCTCACCGACCGCGAGCGCGAGGTCCTCACCGTCATGGCCTCGGGCTGGAGCAACACCGAGATCGCCGAGCGTCTCTGTCTCGCCGAGTCCACCGTCAAGTCCCACGTCAGCCGCATCCTCGCCAAGATCGGCGCCCGGGACCGGGTCCAGGCGGTGATCTTCGCGTACGACGCGGGACTGGTACGGCCGGCCTGAGTTCTGGTTCCTCAGCCCGTCGGTGCGATCACGAACTTGCCGAGGAGCGCGGTGAGTTCGGCCGGTTTCTCCACGGGCAGCTCATGACCGGCGTCGACGATCCGGACGACCGCGTCGGGGTACGCGTTCGCCATCCGCAGCATCTGGGAGAGCGGCAACTGGATGTCGTGGTAGCCGTGCACGATGAGCGTGGACGCGGTGATCTCGTGGACCCGGTCCAGGACGTCGAAGGCACGCATCGCGCCGTAGCAGGTCATGACGACCTCGCGGGGCGTGGCGGCGGAGGCCTCGATGTACTGGCGGATCTCGTCCTTGGGGTAGCCGGGCGCGAAGGCGCGCTGGATGTTGGCGGCGACGAACAGCTTGAACGGCAGCAGCGTGGACACCGCGAGCAGCACACCGCGCGCCCAGCTGTACGTCATGCGGCTGATCGAGTCGACCAGCACCATCCGCTCGACCCGCTCGGGGTGCGCGAGGGCCAGGGTCTGCGCGATCATCCCGCCCATGGAGTGCCCGACCGGCACGAAGCGGTCGACCTCCAGGTGGTCGAGCAGCGCGACGACGTCCGCGGCCAACGCGTCGACGGTCCGCGACCCCGCCCCCGTGCTCTCGCCGTGCCCGCGCAAGTCGAGCCGTACGACCCGCCGTTCGGCCGAGAAGTGCGCGAACTGGTCGTCCCAGCGGTGCCGGTTGGCCGTCCAGCCGTGAATGAACACCAGCGGCACGTCGGCTCCGTCACGGGGGCCTTCGTCGTCGTACACGAGTACCGCGCCGTCGACTTCGAGTTTCGGCATGGGTGTCTCCTGGGGTACGGCAGCCGTCCGCCGGTCGGCGTCACGGTCGTTGACCGGGATGGTCGGGATCCTGCCCTGAACACAAGGGAGTTGCCGTCCCCGACCGTGATCCGCAACGAGATCGAGATCGACGAGGGGCGGCCACGAGCAGCGTGCCGCAGACTACTCGGGTGATCGTTCTGCAGCCGGTCCTGGAAACGCGCGCCCGTGACGGCTTCGCCCTCTGGCCCGTCGCCGAGTCCGCGCCGTACGGCTTCCTGCCGCTCCATGGCGGGCTCACGCCGAAGGAGGTGGGTGCGGCGGTGATGCACATCGCCGACGGCAACACCGCCGCGCCCGAGAGCGACACCGACCCGCTCGGCACCTTCCTGCACGGACTGCTCACGATGGACGACCCCTTCGCGTCCGGCGGCCTGCGGATCACGGACACGGCGACCGGCACCGCGCTGCTGCCCGGCTGCTGCAACGGGCTGGACGAGCGCCGTGACTGGTGGGAGGTGGTCGACGGCGACGGCTGGGCCTCCTTCGGGCACGACCCCTCTCCCGTCGCCGAACGCCACGGCGACCTCGTCCGGCTGACCGTCGACGCCGAGGACGACGGCAGTCCCGTGATCGAAGTGCCCGTCGCCGAGCTGCGCGGCCTGCTCGCCGGCGCGGAGCGCGATCTGGCCGACTTCCTCCAACTGGCCGCCGCCTGGGCCCCTTTGCACCTGTCGGGACACGCCGTCCCCGTCGTCCGGGCCCTCGGCCGCGCGCTGGACCTGCCCGCTGCGGTACCACCGGCGAGCCCGTAGCGCGCAGGCCGCCTAGGCCGCGATCTGTTCGGGTGCCGTCAGTACGGCTGTGGCGTCGGACAGGTCGAGGACGAGGTCGGCCAGGGCGGCGGTCGTGGGCTCGTCCAGGACGAGTACGGGTGCGGTGCGCAGCATGGCGCGGGCCAGGGCGATCCTGCGGCGCTGACCGCCGGAGAGATTGTCCCCGTGCTTGCCGACCGGTGTCGTAGCCCTCGGGCAGCGCGCTGACGAATCCGTGCGCGTCGGCCGCGACGGCGGCGGCGAGCACCTCGCTGTCGGCGGTGTCCGGGCGGCCGTAGTTGCCGAGGGGCCTCCTCGGCGCACTCCGTCTTCTGTCGTGCGGCACCTGCCCCGAAGTTACGGATACGTTCCGGACTCTTGACGACAGCCGTATGACTGCGTAGACATGACAGCGCAGACATGACTGCGCAGCCAGACGGAGAAACCGGCCATCGGGAGACACCATGACGCGAGGGACAGGGCGCGGCGGGAACACCGCGGCTCCGCGCAGCGTGGACGTCGCGCGCCTCGCCGGGGTCTCCCAGAAGACGGTGTCGCGGGTCTTCAACGACGAGCAGTACGTCTCCGCCGATGTCCGCCGGCGCGTTCTCGAAGCCGCAGAGGAGCTCGGCTACCGGCGCAACAACGCCGCCCGGGCACTGGCCTCCGGACGCACCCGCTCGATCGGCGTCGTGACGCTGGGGACGGCGCTGTACGGTCCGGCCTCGCTGCTCATGGGGGTCGAGCGGGTCGTCCGGGACACCGGCTACGCGCTGCGTGTGGTCAACACGATGGAAGGCGACCCGGCGGGCATGGCCGGTGCCGTGGACTCGCTCCTCGATCAGGGCGTGGACGGCATCGTCATCTCCGAACCGATCGAGGAGGAGGGCATGCCCGGTGACGACGGAAGTGCCGCTCCCCGTCTGAACGTTCCGATCCTCGTCCTCGGCGCACCCTCGCCGGTCTCCGCGCCGCTGGTGCTGACCGCGGGCGACGGCGCCGACCTGATGGCCCACACCGCCACCGAACATCTCCTGGAACTCGGCCATATGACGGTCCATCACCTCGCGGGCCCACAACGGTGGTACGCGGCGCGGGACCGTCTCGACGGCTGGCGGGCCGCCCTGACCGCCCACGGCAGGGTCGTACCGCCGCCCGTCGAGGGCGACTGGTCGGCCGCGTCCGGGTACCTGGCGGGACGCCGACTGGCCGAGGACAGTGGGGTCACCGCGGTGTTCGCCGCCAACGACGACATGGCGATCGGACTGATCCGCGCGCTGACGGAGGCCGGACTGCGCGTCCCCGAGGACGTCAGTGTGGTCGGCTTCGACGACATCCCGGTCGCCGCCTATGTGACTCCCCCGCTGACCACGGTGCGCCAGCCGTTCGACGCCGTGGCCCAGGAAGGGCTCAAGCGTCTGGTGCACGCCATCGAGAACCCGAACGCGGCTCCTTTACCGTCGAGCCCCCCGCCGGTCGACCTCATCATCCGTACCTCGACCGCGCCGCCACCCGGCCGGACGACCCCGGCCCGCGGCAGACGTACCACCGTCCGTTCCCGCGGGGGCGCGCGCAGCGCTCCGCTGTCGAACGGAGGACCGGCCACCCACCAGTGACGACGCCGGTCAGCCCGGACAGCACGAACGCACGGCCGGTGCGTGACCAGAGGACGAGCCGCAGGTCCCGGTCACCCCCCGTCCCTCCGAACGCCCTTGCCAGGCAAGGCCGTTCCTGAAGCCGACAGACGGCGAGCCGCCTCGCCCACCGTCTCCGTCGCCGGCTCACCACCTTCTTCTTCGGCCACGACCTCCCTCTCCGCATCGGGAGCAGTCGTCGGCCCGGTCCACGAGGACGCGTGCCCGACCCCGTCGGCGCGCGTGCCTCGGCCGGCGCGTCCGCGCCCTCCTCCATCACGCATCCGCACGCCCTTGCCAGGCGTGCCGTCAACTTCGCCACCGGCGGGAGTTCACCATGCCCAGAAACACCTCTTCGTCCACGCCCGGCCCCTTCTCGATGAGCCGTCGGGGTTTCCTCGCCACGACCGGGGCCCTGTCGCTCGGCGTCACTCTCACCGCCTGCGGCGGCAGCGGCTCCGGCGGCTCGACCGCGTCCAGCAAGCCGGTCAGCCAGGCCGACATCGACAAGGCCATGAAGACGCCGACCGAGCTGACGTTCTGGACCTGGGTCCCGAACATCGACAAGGAGGTCGCGCTCTTCGAGAAGAAGTACCCGGCGGTCAAGATCAAGGTCGTCAACGCCGGTCAGGGCACCCCGCAGTACACCAAGCTGCGCACCGCGCTCAAGGCGAACAGCGGCGCCCCGGACATGGTGCAGATCGAGTACCAGGCCATCCCGACCTTCACCATCACCGACAGCCTCCTCGACCTGCGTCCCTACGGCGCCTCGGCCCTCAAGTCGACGTTCGTGGACTGGACTTGGGGCCAGGTCACCGGCAGCGGCGGCCAGATCTGGGCGATCCCGCAGGACACCGGCCCGATGGGCATGCTGTACCGCAAGGACATCTTCGACAAGCACGGCATCGAAGTCCCCACCACCTGGGACGAGTTCGCCGCGGCGGCCCGTAAGCTGCACAAGGCCGACCCGGACGTCTACCTCACCAACCTCGCCGCCAACCAAGTCGCCGCCTGGCACGGCCTGTTGTGGCAGGCGGGCGCCAAGCCCTACGCGCTGTCCGGCAAGAGCGACATCACCATCGGCGTGGACGACGCCGTCTCCCAGAAGCTCGGCGACTACTGGGGCGGACTCGCCAAGGAGGGCGTCATCGGCGTGGAGCCGGACTTCACCGACTCCTGGTACGCGGCCCTCAACAAGGGCAAGTACGCGACCTGGCTGACCGCCGCCTGGGGCCCGGTCTTCCTCTCCGGCTCCGCCAAGGCCACCGCGGGCAAGTGGCGCGCGGCCCCGCTCCCGCAGTGGGACGCGGCCAAGCCCAGCTCCGGCAACTGGGGCGGCTCGACCACCGCGGTCATCCGCTCCACCAAGAACCCCATCCAGGCGGCGGTGTTCGCCCAGTTCCTCAACACCGACCCGGCCAGCGCCAAGATGTTCGCCACCGAGCAGTTCTTCTTCCCGGCGACCAAGGCCCTGCTCACGGAGGCCGACTTCGTGTCGGACGCGCCGACCTTCTACGGCGGCCAGAAGGTCAACCAGGTCTTCGCCGACATCAGCTCCACGGTCAACTCCTCCTTCCAGTGGCCCCCGTTCCTCGACCAGGCGGCGACCGACTGGACCGAGACCGTCGGCAAGTCCCTCGCCGACAAGACGAACACCGTGCGCGCGCTGGGCAGTTGGCAGTCGCGGCTCACCACGTACGCCAAGACCCAGGGCTTCACGGTCCACTCGGCCTGACGGTGCACCGGGTCCCGCGCGGCGGCGCGGGATCCGGTCCCCGGCACACCCCACCCCTCAGAAAGGCCCGATGATGACTGCCACAACCGCGGCCTCCCCCAAGGGCCGGCGCGGCGGCGCGCGCCGCCGCCGGTCGGCAGGGCCACTGTTCGTCGCACCCTTCATGGCGCTGTTCCTGCTGCTCTTCCTCGCCCCGCTCGGCTACGCCGCCTATCTGAGCCTCTTCCAGGAACGGCTCATCGGCGGAACGGCGTTCGTCGGCCTGGACAACTACGTCCGGGCCCTGGGCGACCCCCAGCTCATCCACGGTGTCGTACGCGTCGCCCTGTTCTTCGTGATCCAGGTCCCGTTGATGCTGCTGCTGGCGCTGCTGTTCGCGCTCGCCCTCGACAGCGGGCTGCTGCGGTTCGCCAAGGTGATCCGGCTCGGCATCTTCGTCCCGTACGCCGTGCCGAGCGTGGTCGCCGCGCTCATGTGGGGCTATCTGTACGGACCGGACTTCGGCCCGTTCGCGCAGCTGAGCCACGACCTGCATCTGCCGGCCCCGGCCTTCCTCAGCGACGGCTGGATGCTCGGGAGCCTGTCGAACATCGTGACCTGGGAGTTCGTCGGCTACAACATGATCATCCTGTACGCCGCGCTGCGCACCATTCCCGAGGAGCTGTACGAGGCGGCCGCGATGGACGGCGCGGGCGCCTGGCGCATCGCCTGGTCCATCAAACTGCCCGCCCTGCGGCCCGCGTTGATGCTCACCCTGCTGTTCTCGGTGATCGGCAGCTTCCAACTCTTCAACGAGCCGAAGCTGTTGATGAGCATCGCCCCGGACGTGATCAGCAGCTCCTACACCGCCAACCTCTACGCCTACACGCTCGCGTTCACCGGACAGCAGGTCAACTACGCGGCCACGGTGTCCTTCCTCCTCGGCCTCGTCATCGTGATCGTCTCTTATGCCGTCCTGCTCACCGCCAACCGCAGGAGGACATCATGACGACCACCCTTCCCACGGCCGAGCTGGCTCCGCCGGCGAAGCGGGCTCCGGCCGCCGTGCGCAAGCGGGGCAGGAAGCGGCACAGCACCCCGCTGACGATCGCCATGCTGGCCGTCCTGGCGTACTTCCTGCTGCCGCTGCTGTGGCTGCTGGTCGCCTCGACCAAGAGCACCCAGGACCTCTTCAACACCTTCGGCCTGTGGTTCTCGCACGCCCCGCAGCTGCTGGCGAACATCAGGGCCACCTTCACCCAGGACGACGGCGTCTTCGTGCACTGGCTGCTCAACACGGTCATGTACGCGGGTGTCAGCTCGGTCGGCGCCGCGCTGCTCGCGGCGGCCGGCGGCTACGGCTTCGCCAAGTTCCGCTTCCGCGGCGACCGGGTGGCGTTCAATCTCGTCGTGGGCGCGGTGATGGTTCCGGCCACCGCGCTGGCGATCCCGACCTATCTGCTGTTCGCCAAGGCGGGCCTGGTCAACACCCCCTGGGCCGTCATCCTGCCGTCCCTGGTCAACCCGTTCGGCCTCTATCTGATGCGGGTGTACGCCGAGGACGCCGTGCCCGACAGCATCCTGGAGGCCGCCCGGATCGACGGCGCCGGCGAGGCGCGGATCTTCTTCCGGATCGTCCTGAGGCTGCTCGGTCCCGGTCTCGTGACCGTCCTGCTGTTCACGCTGGTGGCGACCTGGAACAACTACTTCCTGCCGCTGATCATGCTCAACAACCCGAATCTGTACCCCGTCACCGTCGGCCTCTCCTCCTGGGCGGCGCAGGCCCAGAACGGCGGGGCGGGCTCCAGCAGCGACATGCTCGCCCTGGTGGTGACCGGCTCCCTGATCTCGATCGTCCCGCTGGTCGTGGCGTTCCTGATGCTCCAGCGGTACTGGCAGAGCGGCCTGGCGTCCGGCGGCGTCAAGCAGTAGCGCGTCCGCGTCCCTCGTACCACTTCCCGTTTCCCCGGAGGTTTCCCCCCATGGCGGCTCTGCCTGCCCGTGTCCTGTTCGGTGCCGCGTACTACCACGAGTACACGCCCGCCTACGGCTCCCTCGCGCGGCCCGACGAACAGCTCAAGACCGACCTGGACCTGATGGCCGAGGCGCACTTCACCGTGATCCGGGTCGGCGAGTCGGTCTGGTCGACCTGGGAGCCGGAGAACGGCCGCTTCGAACTCGACTGGCTGCAACCGGTGTTGGACGGCGCCCACGAGCGGGGCATCTCCGTCGTCCTCGGCACCCCGACCTACGCCACCCCCCAGTGGCTGGTCCGCCTGTACCCGGAGATCACCGCCGAGTACGCCACCGGGCAGCGGCTCGGCTGGGGCGCCCGCCAGGAGATCGACTTCACCCACCCCGCGTTCCGTTTCCACGCGGAGCGGCTCATCCGCAGGATGGTCGCCCGGTACGCCGACCACCCGGCGGTCATCGGCTGGCAGGTGGACAACGAGCCGGGCCTGCACCTCCTCCACAACAACGGTGTCTTCCAGCGCTTCGTGGACCATCTGCGGGAGAAGTACGGCGACGTCGAGACCCTCAACCGCGAATGGGGACTGGTCTATTGGTCCCACCGCCTGTCCACCTGGGCCGACCTGTGGACCCCGGACGGCAACGAGCAGCCTCAATACGACGTCGCCTGGCGGGAGTTCCAGGCCCGCCAGGTCACCGAGTTCATCGGCTGGCAGGCCGACCTCGTCCGCGAGTACACGCGGCCCGGCCAGTTCGTCACCACCTGCATCTCGTACACCCGCCAGGGAGTCGAGGACGACGAGCTGTCGGACCGCCTCGACGTCGCCTCCGGCAACCCGTACTACGACATGCAGGACGGCCTCCTCCTTCCCGACCCCACCCCCGACGACCACGAGCAGCAGTGGAAGACCACCGGGGTCTGGTCGATGTACCAGACCGCCGACTGGATGTTCTCCTCGCGCCAGGAGCCGTTCCTCGTCACCGAGACCAACGCCCAGAGCATCGGTTTCGCGTGGGACAACCGGCCCGGCTACGACGGCCAGTGGCGTCAGGCCGCCTGGGCGCATGTCGCGCGCGGGGCCCGGATGATCGAGTACTGGCAGTGGCAGACGCTGCGTTTCGGCGCGGAGACCTACTGGGGCGGAGTCCTTCCGCACAGCGGCCGGCCCGGCCGTACGTATGCCGAAATCGCCCGGCTCGGCGCGGAGTTCGACACCGCGGGCGCACTCGTCGCCGGTCTCGAACCGGACGCGGACATCACGATGGTCTACTCGATGCCGAGCAAGTGGCTGATGCAGAAGTACCCGCCGCTCGCGAACGCCGACGGCGAACCGGACGCCGCCGCCTACCACCGGTTCTTCGACCCCTTCTACCGTGGCGCCTTCGACGCGGGCCGCCAGGTGCGCATCGTGCACGCCCGCCAGCTGCACGATCCGCGCGGCGAGCGGGACGGCATGACACCGCAAGAGGCCGTGGAACGCCATCCGGTTCTCGTCGCCCCGGCCCTGTATGTCGTCGACGACTCCACGCTCGACTGGCTGGAGGCGTACGCCCACGCCGGCGGCCACCTGGTCCTCGGCCCGCGCACCGGCTACGCCGACCACGAGGCACGGGCCCGCCACCAACCGGCCCCCGGACGGCTCGTCGCGGCGGCGGGCGTGCAGTACGACGAGTTCGGCAACCTCACTCAGGACGTACCGGTGCGCGCGGTGCCCGGTGGACCGTTCCAGATACCCGCAACCGCCCATGCCACACGGTGGATCGAAGGCCTCACCGCCGTGGACGCCGAGGTCCTCGCCGCCTACGAGCACCCGCACTACGGCCGCTGGCCCGCGGTGACCACCCGCAGCCACGGCGCGGGCCGGATCACCTGCGTCGGCACGGCGCCGGACCGCGATCTCGCCCGGGCCCTGGCCGAGTGGCTGTCCCCGGCCGCGACCAGCGGCTGGCAGCACCTTCCCCCGACCGTCACCGCGACCACCGGGACCGCACCCGACGGCCGCCGTGTCCACATCGTCCACAACTGGAGCTGGGAGCCCACGAGCGTCCCCGCCCCGGCGGACCTCACCGACGCCCTGACCGGTGATGCGGTCGTCACCGGCACGGCCCTGAACCTCGGCGCCTGGGACGTACGCGTCCTCGTCTCCGACACAGCCAACCGATCGTGAACCAACTCCCCTGAGGAGGGGCCATGCAGAGAAGACGGCTTGGACGAGCCCTCGGAACCCTAGCTGCCACATCCGCGATCCTCGCCATCCCCATGGCCAGTGCGCAGGCGTACAACCCGACGGGCGGGACTCTCTACCAGCTCGGCAGTGACGCGTGCCTGAAGGGGCGCGGCAACTGCGCGGTCTATCCGAAGTCGGCGCAGCTGCCGAGCGGCCGGCTCGTCGCGTCCTTCGAGAAGTCGACCGTCGTGCCGGCGTCGGGCACCGCCGACGGACAGACCCTCCCGGTCTACAAGAGCGACGACGAGGGCACGAGCTGGCAGCCGTTGTCGGAGGTCAAGGCTCCGGCGTATCTCTCCAAGGATCCCCGGTACGCGAAGTACACGAGCAACTGGACCAACCCCTACCTCTACGTCCTTCCGCAGAAGGTCGGCAGCCTCAAGAAGGGCACACTGCTGCTGGCGAGTGTCGTGTCGGGCGACGACTACTACTACAAGGAGCAGAAGGCGGCCGACCCCAACTGGACGCCGAACAACGACGGGGACCGCAAGGACCTGGCGATCGCCCTGTATTCGAGCGGCGACGAGGGCAGGACCTGGAAGGTGGTCAACGTCATCGCCACCGGTGGGTGGCAGGGCGGCAGCGCGGGCGCCATCGGCCGGAACGTCGCGACCGCCAACACGGACAAGCAGGTCGACCCCCTGTGGGAGCCGTACCTGATGGTCTACAAGGGCAAGCTCGTCTGCTACTACTCCGACGAGAACGACTACACGGGCTTCGACCCGGTCACCGGTGTCGCGACGCTCGACCCCGCCAATGACACCGCCACCGACTCGCACGGCCAGATCCTCGTCCACAAGACCTGGGACGGCAGCGACGGCAAGTGGAGCAGCCCGGTCGTCGACATCTCCGGTGCCGTCCAGGACATGGGGGGCGGCAAGACGGAGATCGGTGGCGGCCGGCCCGGCATGACCAATGTCGTCCCCACCACGGACGGCCGGTGGATGCTGACGTTCGAGTACTGGGGCGGCGGGGCCAACACCCGGTACGTGATCGCCGACGACCCGCTGAAGTTCTTCCGCGGCACCCAGACCGGCATGTCCGTCGGCTCGCTGCCCGTGGTCGCGGGTTCCCGCCCGCTCCCGGGCGGCGGCAGCCCGGTGATCGTCCGGCTCCCCGACGGACGCCTGGTGTACAACGCGGCGGGCAGCGGCGACGTCTGGGTCAACAAGAGCGGGCGCAGCGACGGAGTGTGGACGGAGTACCAGACGACCTCGCCGGCCGGCTACAGCCGCAATCTCCAGTACGTCGACGGCACCGGCCGCGTCGCGATCCTCAACAACCAGGGCACGTCCACGATCGCCTACGCCGAGGTCGACCTCGGGCACTCGGACGGTGCCTACTACAAGCTGGTCAACCGCAAGACCGGCCAGGTGATCGGCACCGGCAACAGGACCAACGACGCCAACCTCGGCAACGCGAACGTGCCCGACGTGGTCCTGGAGGACGCCGGCGCGGCGGCCGACCCGGACACCGAGTACTGGCACGTGGTGACCGAACCGAACGGCGGCACGACCCTCCTCAACAAGTCCGGCGGCAGGGCGGCCGCCATCTGGACGGGCAACGCCACGGCCGGCCAGAAGATCGGCCAGTGGGTCGACAACAGCTCCACCGGCAGCTGGAACCTCGTCAAGAACAGCGACGGGTTCTACACACTGCAGTCCGTGAAGAACACGAGCCTGTACCTGACCGGCGCGACCGCCGGAGCGCAACTCACCCTGCAGACCGCGCTCACGGACGGCTCGCAGGACTGGAAGCTCGTCCAGTAGGCCCCGCCCGAGACCGGGCCTGGTCTCCATGGGCCAGGCCCGCCAGGGCACACCGAATCACCGATCAGCAGAAGGACGGCCGGTTGTGAACGCACCCCACGAGGACCGCGCAGGCCTCGACACCTACGTCATCGGAGTCGACTACGGCACGCTGTCCGGCCGCGCCGTGGTGGTCCGGGTCGCCGACGGCGCCGAACTGGCCGCCGCCGAGCACCCGTACACCCACGCCGTCCTCGACCGGCAGCTCCCCGACGGCACCCCGCTGCCGCCCGACTGGGCGCTCCAGGTCCCCGCCGACTACATCGACGTGCTGCGCATCGCCGTACCCGAGGCACTGGCCCTTTCCGGCGTACGACCGGACCAAGTCGTCGGTATCGGCACGGACTTCACCGCCTGTACGGTCCTGCCGGTTCTCGCCGACGGCACGCCTCTGTGCGAACTGCCCGAGTTCGCCGGCCACCCGCACGCCTACGTCAAGCTCTGGCGCCATCACGCCGCGCAGGCCCAGGCCGACCGCATCACCGAGCTGGCCGACGCCCGCAAGGAGCCCTGGCTCAAGCGCTACGGCGGGAAGATCTCCTCGGAGTGGGAGTTCGCCAAGGCCCTGCAACTGCTCGAAGAGGACCCGGAACTCTACGAGTTGACCGAGCGCTGGATCGAGGCCGCCGACTGGATCGTCTGGCGACTCAGCGGCACCTACGTCCGCAACGCGTGCACCGCCGGGTACAAGGGCCAACTCCAGGACGGCAATTACCCCTCCAGCGACTACCTGGCCGCGCTCAACCCCGACTTCGCCGGCTTCGTCATCGACAAGCTGGACCAGCCCATCGGCCAACTCGGCGACCGGGCAGGCGGGTTGACGGCCGAGGCGGCGGCCTGGACGGGCCTGCCCGAGGGCATCGCCGTGTGCGTCGGGAACGTCGACGCCCATGTGACCGCCCCCGCGGCCACCGCCGTGGAGCCGGGCCGGATGGTCGCCATCATGGGCACCTCCACCTGCCATGTCATGAGCAGCGACCAGTGGGCCGAAGTGCCGGGCATGTGCGGGGTCGTCCAGGGCGGCATCCTGCCGGGACTGTGGGGATACGAGGCCGGACAGAGCGGCGTCGGGGACATCTTCGGCTGGTTCGTGCGCACCGGCTTCCCGGCCTCGTACGCCGAGGAGGCCGCCGCGCTCGGCCGTGACCCGCACGAGCACCTCACCGCGCTGGCCGCCGAACAGCGGGTGGGCGAGCACGGGTTGCTCGCCCTGGACTGGCAGAGCGGCAACCGCAGCGTGCTCGTCGACCACGACCTCAGCGGTGTCGTGGTGGGCCTGACGCTGTCCACCCGGCCCGAGGACGTCTACCGGGCGCTGCTGGAGGCCACCGCCTTCGGCACCCGCACCATCATCGAGGCGTTCGAGACCTCCGGAGTACCGGTCCGTGAACTCATCGTCGCGGGCGGCCTGATGAAGAACCCGCTGCTGATGCAGATCTACGCCGACGTCACCCGCCTGCCGCTCGGTGTCATCGACTCGGCGCAGGGCCCCGCGCTCGGTGCGGCGATGCACGCGGCGGTCGCGGCCGGCGCGCACGCGGACATCCGGGCCGCCTCCCACGCCATGGCCAAGGCCCGGCCCGCCGTCTATCGGCCAGACCCCGAGCGGGCCGCCGCCTACGACCGGCTGTACGCCGAATACCGCCTCCTGCACGACTACTTCGGCCGGGGCGCCAACGAGGTCATGCACCGGCTGCGCCGCCTCCGCACCGAGGCCTCCGCCTGAGCGCCACGCCTCGCCCGGTGGTCAACTCCCTTTGAAAGGAACCCTCATGGACACCACAGCCTCCCCCTACCCGGACCAGGAGATCTGGTTTCTCACCGGCAGCCAGGGCCTGTACGGCGACGACATCCTGCACCAGGTCGCCGAGCAGTCCCGCAGCATCGCCGAGATCCTCGGCGGCCCCGGGAAGATCCCGGTCAGGATCGTGTGGAAGCCGGTCCTCACCGACGCCGACGCGATCCGCCGGCTCTGCCAGGAGGCCAGCTCCTCCGACACCTGCGTGGGCGTGATCGTGTGGATGCACACCTTCTCGCCGGCCAAGATGTGGATCGCCGGACTCAGCGCCCTGGACCGGCCGTTGCTGCATCTGCACACCCAGTACAACCTGTCGCTGCCCTGGCCCAGCATCGACATGGACTTCATGAACCTCAACCAAGCGGCCCACGGTGACCGGGAGTTCGGACACATCGAGTCCCGGCTCGGCATCGACCGCAAGGTCGTCGCCGGTCACGCCACCGACCCCAGGGTCGTCCAGCGCGTCGCGGCCTGGGCCCGGGCCGCCGTCGGCCGCCACGCCTCGCGCACCCTGCGGCTGGCCCGCTTCGGCGACAACATGCGGGACGTCGCCGTGACCGAGGGCGACAAGGTCGAGGCCCAACTGCGGTTCGGCTACTCGGTGAACACCTACGCCGTGAACGACCTGGTGACCGTCGTCGATCAGGTCGAGGACAAGGAGGCCGCCCAACTCGCCGCCGAATACGTCGAGTTGTACGACGTCGTGCCAGCCCTGCGCCCCGGCGGCATCCGCCACGACTCCCTCGTCTACGCGGCCCGCCAGGAGATCGGGCTGCGCGCCTTCCTCACCGAGGGCGGCTTCACCGCCTTCACCACCAACTTCGAAGACCTGGGCGGGCTGCGCCAGTTGCCCGGTCTCGCGGTCCAGCGCCTGATGGCCGACGGCTACGGCTTCGGCGGCGAGGGCGACTGGAAGACCTCGGCGCTGCTGCGCACGATGAAGGTCATGGGCACCGGCAAGCCGGGCGGCACCTCGTTCATGGAGGACTACACCTACCACCTGGGCCCCGGCACCCCGCGCATCCTGGGCGCCCACATGCTGGAGGTCTGCCCCTCGATCGCCGCCGACCGCCCCAGCTGCGAGATCCACCCGCTGTCCATCGGCGGCCGTGAGGACCCGGTCCGCCTCGTCTTCAACGCGGCCCCCGGCCCCGCCGTCGTCGTCGGCCTCTCCGATCTCGGCGACCGCTTCCGGCTCACCGCCAACACGGTCGACGTCGTCACCCCCAGCGAGCCCCTGCACCGGCTGCCGGTCGCCCGGGCCGTGTGGAAGCCGCGGCCCTCGCTCGCGGAGTCCGCCGAGAGCTGGCTGCTGGCCGGTGCCCCGCACCACACCGTGCTCAGTTCCGCCGTCGACACCGAGACCCTGACCGACTACGCCGCCATGGCCGGCGTGGAGCTGCTCACCATCGACGAGACCACCAGCACCGGGCAGTTCACCAAGGAGATCCGCTGGAACGCCGCCTACCACCGGCTCGCCCAGGCCCTCTGAGACCCGTGATCCCGATCGATCTGCAAGGAGACGACCGATGACCGCACGACTCCGTGACGGCCTGCGGCAAGAGGTGCTGGACGCCAACCTGACCATCCCCCAGGTCGGTCTCGCGACGCTGACCTGGGGCAATGTGAGTGGCGTCGACCGCGAGGCGGGCGTGTTCGTCATCAAGCCCTCGGGGGTGCCCTACGAGGACCTGGCCCTCGACCACCTGGTGACCGTCCGGCTGTCCGACGGCAAGGTCGTCGGCGGTGATCTTCGGCCCTCCACCGACACCGAGACCCACCGCTGCCTCTACCTGGCCTTCCCCTCCATCGGCGGGGTCACCCACACCCACTCCACCCACGCGGTGGCCTTCGCCCAGGCCCGCCGGGACATCCCGGTCCTGGGCACCACCCACGCCGACACCTTCAACGGGCCCGTCCCCTGCACCCCGGACCTCACCGCCGACCAGTGCGCGAAGGACTACGAGTACAACACCGGCAAGGTCATCGTCGACCTGCTGGCCGGCGACGACCGCAGGGCCGCCGAGGTCCCGGCCGCGCTCGTCGCCAACCACGGCCCCTTCACCTGGGGCGCCACCGCCCGCAAGTCCCTGGAACACGCCATCATCTGCGAGGCCGTGGCCGAGATGGCCATCAATACCCTGGCGCTCTCCCCCACCGCCCCGCCGCCTCCGCATCTCCTGGCCCGCCACTACACCCGCAAACACGGCCCCGACGCCTACTACGGAAATCCGGCCCCCGAACCCGCCGCCTGACGAACCCCGGTGCCGGCCATTCCTCTTCGCTATTCCGGTGTCACCGCATAACCGGACACCGACGGCCAGCGAACCGTCACCAACACGGATTCCTCTTCCGCGAACCAGGAATGGTCGACTCCGGGACCCCACACGACGTAATCCCCCTGCTGCTCCAGAAGAACGCTGCGCTCCGGGAATTCCACCCGGAACCGGCCGCTGACGAGCACCAGAAGAGCGGTCCGCTCGTCGCCCCTCACCCACTCCAGCCGTTCGTCGCCCTGTGGATGGATGCCCCACTTGACCTCTACGGCGTCGGTGTGGCGAGGGTCGTCGGCTTCCTTGAAATGCCCGAGGAGCCATCCCCGGTCCAATGGCGCATCCTTGCCCGCATTTCCCACATATATATTTCCGCTCATACCTCCGAACCTTACCAGCCGCCATTTCACTCAGGCATATCGGCCACGTGATATTCGGTCGATGTCAGCAGTTCCGCGGCCACCCGGACTCCGGTGAGACGCTCGGCCAGTGCGAACACGGCGGCTTTGCGATCGGCACGGGAGATCTCTTCGTCCGTGAGGCCGAGACCGACCTCGCATATCAAGGAATTGAGTTCGTCCGGGGTGCTGCCGACTCGAACCCTGGGCCATTCGAAATGAGTGCGCAACTCCCCGTTCTCGTACCAGTGGAAGAATTCAATGGGCTTCCCGCTGTTGCTCGAATGGGAGACAGCACGGGTCCCGGCCGAGAGGGCTTCCATGAATCCGGGCGGCCACGAATCCCGGCCGAGGGCCAGGGCGAGGGTCCAATCGCCTTCCTCGCTCGGGACCGCGCATGCTCCCACGAGAACGTAGAGGCCGTCGTCCTCGTCGTGTTGCTCGATCAGTTCGTCGATCCCTTCGCACAAGCCCGTCGGCTCGGCTCCCGCCAGGGCGAGGAGCCGCGCGGGGGACACTCCCCGCACCAGAACCAGGATGTACCCGCTCTCCAGCGCATAGCGGAAGGGGGACGTCGTGGAACGTATCCAGCCGTAGTCGGCCGCGGTGGCTGTGGTCATGGAGCGCATGCCGCCGGCCGCCACTGACACCGGGCCCGGTCCGATCGGACCGGTCGGACCGGTCGGACCGGTCGCCGATCCCCGATCGTGGGCGAACACCCCCGACCCGCCAGTAGGGTAGGGAAGCCGCGGCCTCCCCACCAACACCCGTCCCCGCAAAGGGACATGGGCCGTAGCGGTCGAGTCGGTCTCACTGCGTGAGGATGAAACAACAGGTGCTGATAGCGGGCCGGTACCGGCTGCACGTCGCCATCGGACGTGGCGCGATGGGCGAGGTCTGGCAGGCGTACGACGAGGTGGGCGGCAGACCCGTGGCCGTCAAACTCCTGCACGCCCAGAACTCCGAACCCACCGCCGCCGCCCGCTTCCGCCTGGAGGCGCAGACCGCGGGCCGGCTCAGCCATCCCCATGTGGTCGGTGTCCTCGACTTCGGCGAGCAGGAGGGCCGGCTGTTCCTGGTGATGGAGCTGGTCCAGGGCGACAGCCTCTCCCATGTGCTCGCCCAGGCGGGATCCCTGCCGGCCGAGCAGGTGGCCCGCATCGCCGCCCACTCGGCCGCCGGGATGGCCGCCGCGCACGAACAAGGCATCGTGCACCGGGACATCAAGCCGGGCAATCTGCTCCTCGACGCCGACGGGTCCGTGAAGATCGCCGACTTCGGGATCGCGCAGTTCATGAACGACCCCGGTGGCGCGCTCACCGCGACCGGCCAGATCGTCGGGACGAGCCTGTACATCGCCCCCGAGCGTGCGCTCGGCCAGCCCGCCGGACCGCCGTCCGACGTCTACTCGCTCGGCTGCGTGCTCTACCAACTCCTCGTCGGACAGCCGCCGTTCCGCGCCGGCAGCGCCATCGCGGTACTCCATCAGCACCTCGACACGCCCCCCGTACCGCCACGGGAGCTGGGCGTCGGACTGCCGCCCGCCTTCGAGAACTATCTGCTCGGGCTGCTCGCCAAGCGGCCCGAGGACCGCCCCACGGCGGGTCAGGCGGCCAACTGGTTCGCCACGGGCGCCTGGAAAGGGCTCGCCGAGCCGCTCCCCGCAGCCGCGCCGCAGCCCGAGCCGGTGCCCCGTGCGGCCTACCGGGAGTCGCTCGGCGAGCCCAGGGCGAACACGGCTTCCGGGTCCGTGACCACGTACGCCTTCCCGACCTCCACCGCCAGCACCGCTCCGGCCCACCGGACGCGGCGCCGGCCGCGCGAGGGGGTCCGCTCCGCCGCCGGACGCCGGTCGCCGGTACCGCGGACCTCGCGCACATCGCGGACGGTGGTCATGGTCGCCGCCGTGCTGATCTTCCTCGGGGCGCTGCTGGTCGGCGTGGCGTTGTTCTCCCCCGACCACAGCTCGGCGGACACACCGGCGACGAACCCGCCCAGCGCCACCAGCCCCTGACAGCCGACCGGCCCGTACGAGTCAGCGCGCGGGCCGGTTGTCCTGTTCGAGCAGTCCCGGTTCCTCGATGCAGTCGAGCAGGAACGGCACCAACCCCCATTCCAGCAGGGCGAGTTCCCACTCTTCCTGTATCCAGCCGCCCTCGGCCGCTTCCTCGCCGGAGGACGTGTCGTCCGCGCCCGGGCGATCGTGGGCCGGTGCCTTCCACGACCAGACGAGGTCGCCGACGATCGCCCCGGCGGCCACGGCGCCGACGATCAGCCCGGCCGTCATCACGCCGTCGCCGACGTAGGGCCGCCCGACAAAGGCACGGAAGGCAAAGCCGAGCGCCAACAGCGCGACCGCGACGACGGCCACGAAGACGAGTGCGGCCATCAGCCAGCCGCCGCCCAGCTTCCCGGTCCCGGCCGGGGAACCGGTGTCGCCACGAGCGTCCTGTCGGCCGCCGGCCTCCACGTACTCGCGGTACTCGGCCGCGGCCGCCTCGGCGATCGCGGCCCGCTCCAGGAGCGCGCGCTTGCGCAGGCACTCGCGGTCGGGCTGCCCGCAGGACCGGCCCAGCGCCTCCCTGACCCGCCCGGAATCCAGCGCCCGGCACAGGAGCCGTTCGAAAGCCGAGCCGACGTCCGGCCCTGAATGCCCTGGATCCCGCATGGCTCTCCCCCGATGAATCAGTGCCCGCGGCAGCGGGAGCCGACCGCGTGCGTGAGCGGTCAGGGGAGGAGAGTGTAGTGGCTCCGGCTTACGGGACAGTGAGAGGGACGTCCGACCTGGGGAGACGGGCTCCTCCTCGCGCGGCGGGCTGCCCGCGACCACCGCGCGGCGGACCGCGAACGGCTGGTCGATCCGGGGGCGGAAGCGGTACGTCACCGGTGCGGAGGGCCTCAGCTACTTCCTGGTGTGGGCCGCGACGGACGAACCCTCGCCCAGGGTGGGCAACTTCATCGTTGCTCCTGCTGTCGTCCGCCATCTACCTCGGCGTGGCCCGCGCTGGGCCGCCCGTTGGCCACCACGGGCCGGTACAAGCGGGTGGCGGGCGAGATCGAGACCCTGCTCACCCACCGCCCAGCAGCTGATCTTCTCCGTGGCGGACCGGGTGGACCGCGGCGACCCGGTCAGCGGTGTCGACGCGCCGGCCGCCAAGGTCGTGGTCGTCCGCCATCTCAGCACCGCCGTCCACACCGGGCTGCAGCTGGCCGAACTCCAGCGGGAGTTGGGCGTGGCGCTGCTGTTCATCTCGCACGACCTGGGTGTCATCCACCATGTCAGCGACCGGGTGATCGTGATGAAGGACGGACGGCTGGTCGAGACCGGTAACGTGGGACAGCTCTTCGACCGTCCGGCCCACCCGCACCCCCGCGAACTGCTCGCCGCACCGCCCCGGCCCGACCGGAGCCAGGAAGGACAGGGATCACCCGCATGACGACGGACGCGCACACCAACCTGTGGATACGACGGTTCCATCCCGCCCCGGAGGCGACCGCCCGTCTGGTGTGCTTCCCGCACGCCGGGGGGTCGGCCGGCTTCTACTTCGCGCTCTCCGGGCTGCTCCACCCTCAGGTGGAGGTGCTGGCCGTGCAGTACCCGGGGCGTCAGGAGCGCCGGGCGGAGCCGCAGGTCGAGGACATCGAGACGCTGGCCGGTTCGATCGCCGAGGTGCTCGCGCCCTGGTGGGGGGAGCCGCCCGCGTTCTTCGGGCACAGCATGGGCGCGGTGGTGGCGTACGAGACGGCCCGTCGGCTGGTGGCCTCGACGGGCTCGGGTCCGGCCGCGCTGTTCGTGTCCGGCAGACGAGCGCCGTCCACCACGCGTGAGGAACGGCTGCATCTCGCCGACGACCAGGCTCTCGTGGCGGAGATCGTCCGGCAGGGCGGGACTCCGCCCGAGGTGTTGAGCGAGCCCGGGCTGATCGAGTTGATCCTGCCGACCCTGCGCGGCGACTACCGGGCCGTCGAGCGCTACCGGCACCGGCCGCCCACCCCGGCCGAGGCAGCGCTCAAGGCCCCGGTCACCGTGCTGGTGGGTACCGAGGATCCGAAGGTGACGGCGGCGGAGGCACGGGCCTGGGAGCGCCACACCGACGGTCCCACCGAGGTGCTGACCTTCGGCGGCGGCCACTTCTTCCTCACCGAACACCAGGAACGTATCGGCGAGTTGATCCGTGCGCGGCTGCTTCCGGGCGCCGCGTCCGCACCGTAGCGGAACGGATTCCCGTCGTTCTTCGCTGCCCGGATGGACGTCACCGACGGCGTTGACGTCCGAGCTGCCTACTACGCCACTGCGACGTGTGGGATGTGTGGGATGTGGAGTCTGCCGCGCTTCTGGTTGAACGTGAGAACCAGATGACGCGACTGCGAGAGCTGCTGGCCGACTGTCTCGCCGGACGTGGGAGCGTGACCGCCGTGAGCGGCCCGGTCGCCAGCGGGAAGACCGAACTCCTGCATTTCTTCGGCGCGTTCGCGGGCAGCGCGGGTGCGGCGGTGCTGACCGCGACGGCCCGTCGCTCGGAGCGGGACATCACGCTGGGGGGTGTTGGATGCCGCAGGCGCCTCCGATCCGCATGAGCGCCCACGCCCGTCCGGGCGCGGATCCGACCCTGGTCATGAACGTCGTCGAGGCGGTCCGTTCGCTGCTCGTCGAACTGGACTCGTCCCGTGCCGAGACCCGACCGGACCCGGCCGAGCATCCCGACCCGCCGTCCGGTGACCTCACCGACGACGAGTGGAGAGCGGTGGAGCCGTTGCCTCCGCTCGGGGAGCGGGGCCCGTACCCGGAAGCTCTGCGCAGGCAGTTCGACGGCGTGATGTGGCGGTTCCGCACCGGCAGCCCGTGGCGCAACATGCCCTCGCGCTACGGGGCTTGGCAGACGGTCCATCACCGCTTCCGCCAGCGGGCGCTGGCCGGAACCTTCCAGGTGCTCACGGCGGCGGCCACCGAGTCGATCGCACGGGAGCCGGCCGCCCTGGAGAGGGCCGCCGACGAGGAACGGCGCCTGCGCGACAGAGTCGCGACGCACCCGTGAGGATATTCGTGGCAGCGATCAACTCTCCACAACAGCAACACAGTTGACCCCGGATATCGACTTGCACAGGTGGCCACTTGGAGTAGTTAATGATCGCCTGTCAGTGATTCCAGGGGACTCGTGGAGAGAACCGAAGCGTCCGGCTTCCCGGACGTCCCGCCGCCGCCCACCACCCCGCCGCGGGCCTCGGGCACGGTCGAACTGCGGGTCGGCAAGCGGCTGTTGTGGGTCGGCGATGTCGCCTACCCGCTGGAGAACATCGCCAGGGTGCACACGTACATGCTGACGCCGAGGCGCTGGGAGGCCACGAGGCACTTCCTGAGGCGTATCGGGCTCATCCTGTCGGTGGCGTTCGCACTGACGATCCTCGGCGGCATCACCGGGCTGGCCGGCCAGGACACGGCGGGCAAGCTCGTCATGTGGATGTGGCTCGGCGCGTCGGCCACGCTGCTCTTCTGTGCGGCGGAATGGCTCCAGGTGGTGACGGCGGCGCCGCTGTACGTCCTGGCCGTAGAGACGTCCGGCCCGCCCATGGCCGTGGTGACGAGCCCGGACCCGCGCCGGCTCGACCAGCTGGTGGGTTCCATCGTGCACGCGATCGAGCACCCTGAGACGGAGTTCCACGTCACGGTGGACCGTCTCATGGTCAACCCGAAGAACTACTACTTCGGCGACAACGTCAACATGTACGGCGGCATCGGCAACGTGGGAGTGGACCACGCATGAGCGGCGACAACTTCTACTTCGGGGACAACGTGACCATGCACGGCGGCACCGGGAACACCGGCATCGTCAAGCACCAGGCACCGACCGGCCCGCCCTCCGTCGACCCCGCCCTCCAGGCCGCCGTCGAGGAACTGCGCCGACTGGTCGAAACCCTGCGTGAGCAGATCCCGGCCGCGAGCGCGCAGACCATCGACGACGCCCTGCCGGCCCTCACCACGGACCCGGGCGCCGCCCCCCAGGAGCGGCACCGCGCGCTGATGGCCGTCGCGGGAATCGCGGCGACGGTCGGCGCGGTGGGCCAGCCGGCGCTGGAGGCGGTGAACCGGATCCTGGGGCTGCTCGGCGGTCAGTAGCCCCGGACAACCGGGGAGACCCGAGCCGCCTCTCCCCTCCGGTCAGGCCACGACCGGGCCCGGGCCCCGCACCGCGCTGGTCAGCGGGGCCAGGACGCGCCATCCCACTGTCTCGTACAGGCCCCGGCCCTCCAGCGTCGCGCCCAGCACGCCGACCGCGGCCCCCTGTCCGGCCGCGGCGTCGGCGAGTGTGCCCATCACCAGGCGCCCCAGGCCGCGACGTCGGTGGGCCGGGTCGGTCTCCACCTGGTCGACAACGGCCGTGAAGCCCGTGGCGGCGATCTGACCGCGCGCGGCGAAGGCGCCGTCCGCGGTGCGCACCAGGGCGCGGGTCACACCCGCGCGGTTCCAGGTGCGCAGCCGGTATCCGTCAGGGACCTCGGCAGGGGAAACGCGCAGTGGCCCGGACATCAGGAAACTGGGACCACCTGACACGGACCAGCCGGAGGCCAGCCAGGGGGTGAGCGTCTCCGGTGGCACGAACGCCTTCAGCCAGACGTCCGGAGCGGTGGCGCTCTCGGTGATCTTGCGGACGGTCGCCTCGTCGGCGGTGGTCAGGACGTGGCGCATGACGTGCTGGGACAGGCCGACATCGATGGTGAACCCCCAGGGGCGGGGCTCCGGTTCGGCCGCGCCACGCGAGACGGCCCAGCCTTCGGCCCATGCTTCTACGGCTTCGGCCGTGTTCCTGAAAGACAAGGCCCCTCCCCACGTAAGCAACACTTCCCTATGTCACCTATTACATCAGAGGTGAGGACGACAGGGCAGTCCGCCTCGTGCGGCGCAGGATGCCGTCCACTACCCCGCCGTCGGCTCCCCCCGCCCTTCCCAAGGCCTGGCCATCCCCAGCAGCGCGACTCCCGCCGCCGCCACGGCGATCAGCATGATCACCGCCATCGGCAGCGAACCGTCCTCCCCGAACAGTCCGACCAGCGGCGCCGCGAGGGCGCCGAACAGGAACTGCAGTCCGCCGAGGAGAGCGGAGGCCGCGCCGGGGGCAGCACGACCGAGGGCCTGGCCGATGCTGAGGGTGGACGGGAAGACCATGCCGATGCCGCCGGCCGTGACGAACAGGCTGATCCAGGTACCGGCGAGGGTCTCCCCCACGGTCAGCACCAGCACGACCTGCATGAGGGCACCGACCCCGGCGACACCAACGGCCACCACGAGAAGGGTGTTCAGCCGTACCCGTCCGGCCAGTTGGGAGAAGGTCGCGCCGGCGATCAGCATGGCGACGGCGTTGCTCGCGAAGATGAGGGAGTACGTCGTGGCCGACACTCCGTGCAGGTTCTCGAAGACGAAGCTGGAGCCGCTGATGTAGGCGAACAGCGCCGCCGAGACGAACGCGAGGACGAGGACGTACCCCATGAACGTACGGCGGCCGAGCAGCGCGCCCATCGCGCGGAAGGTCTGCGCCATCCCGCCCGCGTGCCGTCGCTCCGGCGGCAGGGTCTCCGGGACCTTGCGGAGGACGCCGAGCAGCAACAGGCCGCCCATCACGGTGAGTACGACGAACACCGCGCGCCAGGTCGACACGGCCAGGACCGCCCCGCCGAGGACCGGTGCGGCGACCGGCGCGACGCCCATGATCTGGGAGAGCACCGCGAAGTAGCGCGGCAGTTCGGCACCGTGGAAGCGGTCGGTGAGCACGGCACGCGCCAGCACCATGCCGGCCGCGCCCGCCAGGCCCTGGAGGAACCGGGCGCCGGCGAGCAGGCCGACGTTGGGTGCGAGGGCGCAGGCGACGGAGAAGACGGTGAACGCGGCCGTCCCGGACAGCAGCAGTCCGCGGCGGCCGCGGCTGTCGCTGATCGGGCCGATGAGCAGTTGTCCGACGACGAGTCCGGCCAGGAACGCGGTCATCGTCAGCTGTACGGCCGAGCTGCTCGCGCCGAGCGCGTCCCCCATGGCGGGGAAACCGGGGACGTACATGTCGGTCGCGAGCGGGGCGACGGCGGTGAGCGCGGCGAGGACGGCGACCAGGGCGACGGCGGCGCGCCGCGAGGGGTCGGTGGAGTCGGCCGGTGCGGCGGGGTGCACGGCGGCGGGACGGGAGGGGGACGGCGATACCATGACCGTAACGGTAACCGATGGTTCACCGGTTAACAATGATGGGTCCCGCAAGCCCCGATCGACGTCCCCGCAGCCCCGGAAGCGAGAAGACGAGCCGCATGTCCCTTTCCCCCCTCTACGTCCGCACACAGTGGACCGAGCACAACCCCGGCCTCGACACCTCCCCCATGGAGCTGATCAGCCTGCTCAAGCACGCCGCCGGGCTGCTGAACCGGGCGGTGGAGCCCCTCTACGCGGGCGCCGAACTCACCGCCCCCGAGGTCGACATGCTGGTCCCGCTGCGCCACGCCACCGAACCCGTGATCGCCCGCCGACTCGCCGAGTGGCTGGGCCTGTCCCGTGCCGGGGTCAGCAAGGCTCTGGGCAAGCTGGAGAAGCGCGGCTTCATCGCCCGTACCCCCAATCCGGCCGACCGGCGGGCCGCACTGGTGACCATCACGCCGGCCGGAGCCAAGGCGGTGGACAACCTGTTCCCCCGCCAACTCGCCGCCGAAGTACAGCTGTTGGCAGGCCTGGGCGAGAACCGGGGCCAGGTGCTGAACGCGCTGGAGCACCTCGTGGAGGCCATGGAGCGCCAAGTGGGCCGCGAGTGAAGGAACCTGGCGGACCGTCAGATCGAGGCGCCCCACCGCACATGAAGTGTCGGCGGCTTGCGGAAGACCAGTCCGTGCGGGGCCGTCGGGCGGTCCGGGTCGAGGCGCAGGGACGGGAGGCGGTCGAGCAGGTGCTGGAGGGCGATACGGGTCTCCAGGCGGGCGAGGTGTGCCGCGAGGCAGTAGTGCGGGCCGTGGGCGAAGGCGAGTTGGAGGCGGGCGTTCTCGCGGCGGACGTCGAAGCGGTCGGGGTCGGGGAAGACCGCCGGGTCGCGGTTGGCGCCGGTGAGGGAGACCGTGACCAGGTCGCCCTCGCGGATCGCGGCCGGGCCGAGGACGGTGTCCCGGGTGGCGTAGCGGTCCACGACGGCCGCGCCGGGTTCGAGGCGCAGTGATTCCTCGATCGCGCCGTCGAGGAGGCCCATGTCGGCGCGGACGAGGGCGAGTTGGTCGGGGTGCCGGAGCAGGTGCAGCAGCGCGTTGGTGATCATCGCTTCGGTGGTCTCGATGCCCCCGAACATCAACACGGCGGCGTTGGAGGCGACTTCAGGCACCGTCAACTGCCCGGCGGCCGAGACAAGGAGTGAGGCCGCGTCCCGGTCGGCGACGGTGGCCTCGACGGCCGCGCGCAGTTCGGCGTAGGCGGCCGTACCGGCGGCTCCCGCCGTGTGCCCGGCGGTGATGTCCGAGACCGAGCGCACGATGGCGTCGTACCAGGAGAGCACGGTGGACGGGGTGGTGCCGGTCAGTCCCAGTGCGTGGGTCACGACGGCGACCGCCAGCGGTCCCGCGAAGTCGCGGCGCAGTTCGCCGGCGCCCGCCGGTCGCAGCTCGGTGACGAGCCGGTCGGTCTCCCGCTCGATGAACGAGGCGAAGCCGTCCCGTACTTCACGCGGGCGGAAGGGCGCGGTGAAGGGTTCGCGGTGGCGTGCGTGTCGCTCCCCGTCGAGGGAGAGCATGCTCGGGCCGACGACCTGGGCGGTGGAGAAGCGGGGGTCGTCCACGGTGAAGGTGGTCGCGTCCCGCATCACGGCGAGGGCGAGGTCGCGCCGGGTCACCAGCCAGCCGTCCAACTCGGGCAGCCACGACACGGGTTCACTCTCGCGGAGCCGCGCCAGCCGTGGGTGCGGGTCGCGGGCGAGTTCGGCGAGCGTGGTCCCGGCGCCGAGCGGGTAGGCGGCGACCGTACTCATCGCGCTCCAGGTCGGGGCAGAGGGAAACTGGCCATGGCCGAGGCTAACAATCCAGGCACGGCCGGCCGCGGGTGGGGCCGCACGGCGAGGTAGCCGTCACCACATGCCACCTCCCGCTCACCGTGTGTTCCGCCACCCCGCCCGTCACCGCCGACGAATACGGGCAACAGATCGAATTCGCCCCGCGAAGGGCGGAGTTTGCGCCATCCTGAACGCCACGGGACGCGGACCCGGTCACAGAAGCACGTCGGGCCTCAACTCCTTTGTCCCGACTGCTCACTCGACGCGCCGGTCCGGCCTCCTCAGCCCGACCCGACGAGACCGCACCACGCCCTGCACCCGACACCGACACTTGAGTCACTCTTGATCACTTCATCAGACCCCTACGGACCGGCGATACCCGTGCCTCTCCAGCCCATCCCGTCCGCCCAGGTGACCCCGGCCCCGTCCTGGCGCATTCTTGCTGTGTCACCCACCCGGCGCCACAGGGACGAGGTAGAGCCCCGATGACTGGGAGTGCCCAGCGCGAGAAGGGGACGCCCGGACGGCTCGCCGAGCTGCTCATCGACGCCTCGACGGAGGCGATCGACGCGGCCGGCGGCCACTCCGGGGGCGTCTACCTGCGGTCGAGCACGCCCGGACTGCTGCGTCTCGCCGTGCTGGCGGGACTGCCCGGGCCGCTGTTCCGCCCCTGGAACCGGCTGAGCGTCGACAACAAGTTCCCCGTCGCGGACGCCTTCCGGCTCGGCGTCCAGGTGGTCCTGCCGAACGCCGCGGAGTGCATGCGCCGCTACCCCCAGTTCGCCGCGAGTCTGCCCTTCCAGTTCGGCTCGCAGTACGTGCCGGTCATCAGCGGGTCGACGACGTACGGCGTGCTCACCGTGTTGCGGCCGTCCGCCGCGGACACCACCGAGGTGCTGTCCGGCCTGGACCGCATGACACGGCTGGCCGAGGAGCTGGGCGCGGCGCTGCGGGACCTGGAGGACGAGCACAAGGACGAGGACGGGTCGTGCGTCGCCTGGGACGGCGAGCCGGTGTGCGTCCGGACGGCGGCCACGCACCGCCCCGAGGGCCGGATGGCCCGCTTCGTGTGGGACCCGGCGACGGCCGTCGTGACCGGGGACGGCGCTCTGCACACCCTGCTGGGCGTCGGGCCCGGCGAGTCCCCCGGCACCGCCCGGGCCATCGCGGACGCCCTGGCCCCGGGCGACGCGTACCAGGTCATGGCGGCGCTGCGGGCGACGGCCGCCGGGAATCCCCCGCCGCTGCCCCTGCGGGTGCGGGCGGCGGACGGCTCGGTCCGGCTGCTGGACCTGTGGACGCCGGCCACCGGCCCCGCCCCGCCCGGCGGCGGACATCCGGTCAGCGGTGTCGTCCTGGACCCGGGCCCTGCCCCGGTCGCCGACAGCGCGGCCGATCTGCTGCCGGACGGCGTGTTCTGCCTGGACCGGCTGGGGCTGGTCACCTATGCCAATCCGCGCGCCGCCCAGCTGCTGGGCAGCCCTCGCGAGGAGCTGCTCGGGCGCCCGCTGTGGGAGGGCGTGCCCTGGCTGAACCAGATCGGCTGCGAGGACCAGCTGCGCGGCGCCCTGCTGTCGCTGGGGTCGGTGAACTTCCACGTCCGGCGTCCGGAGGGGCAGAAGCAGCCGCCGGAGCCGTACGAGGGCGACTGGCTGGCTCTGGCGGTCCATCCGGGCCACGACCAGCTGACCTGCACGGTCGCGCCGTCGACCCGGGTGTCGGGCCCGCCGATCCCGCTGGTTCCGGTGCACCCCGAGGGCGCCGACGCGCCGGGGAACGGCGTCACCTCGCTCGCCCCGCTGTACCGGCCGATCGTGCTGGCCATCGCGCTGACGGAGGCGGTCACCGCCCGTCAGGTGTCGGCGGTGGTCATGAAGGAGCTGCTGCCGGCGTTCGGCGGCCGGCGCCTCGCGATCTATCTGCTGCAGGAGCGCCATCTGTACCTGGCCTGGGAGACCGGCTTCCCGCAGGGTTTCCTCGCCCCCTTCGACGGGGTCGGACTCGACGCCCGACTGCCCGGTGTCGAGACCCTCACGACCGGACGCCCGCTCTTCTTCGACTCCATGCAGCAGCTCGCGGAGGCCTACCCGGGCATCCCGCTGGACGCGGAGGAGGGCGCCCGCGCGTTCCTGCCGCTGATCGCGTCCGGGCGCCCGGTCGGTTCGGCCATCCTGGGCTTCGACCGGTCCCGCAGCTTCAGTTCCGAGGAGCGCGCGGTGCTCACCGCCCTCGCCGGACTGATCGCCCACGCGATGGAGAAGGCCCAGCGCTACGACTCGGAGGCCGCCCTCGCCCGCGGCCTCCAGCAGGCCCTGCTCCCCCGCAGGCTGTCGGCCCACCCGCAGGTGGAGACCGCGGGCCGCTATCTGCCGGGCACCCAGGGCATGGAGGTGGGCGGCGACTGGTACGACGTCGTCGAGTCCGGCGACGGTCTGGCCCTGGTGATCGGCGACGTCCAGGGACACGGCGTCCAGGCAGCCGCCACCATGGGTCAACTCCGCAGCGCGGTAAGGGCGTTCGCGCTCGGCGACCGGCCGCCCGACGAGGTGATGAGCGGCACCAACCATCTGCTCATCGACCTCGACCCCGGCCAGTTCGCGAGCTGCTGCTACCTCCGTCTCGACCCGGCGAGCGGACTGGTCCAGGTCGCCAGGGCCGGGCATCCGCCGCCGCTGATCCGTACCCCGGACGGCCGAACCCGGGTCTGGGACATCCCCGGGGGCGTCGTACTCGGGGTGGACCCGCACGCGCAGTACCCCGTGGCGGAACTCCAGCTGGAGCCCGACTCCATCCTGGCGCTCTACACCGACGGCCTCGTCGAGCGGCCCGGCGTCGACATCGACGACGGCATCGCCGCCCTGCGGGTCGCCCTCGCGAAGGCGGGCGGGCCCGCCGCACGGCCGGGCGGGCGTTCCCTGGCCGGTGTCGCCGACCGGCTCACCACGGCCGCCCGGCACGCGGCCGACCGCCCCGACGACATCGCGCTGCTGCTCGCGGCCCGGCGCGCCAAGCCCGGCAGGCACCCTTGATCCCGTTTCGACCCCGGCCCGTCACCGGGTGTGACGCCCCTCGCCTCCTGAGGTCGGGCAGTGTAGACATGGGCTCATGGTCCGCCTGACGGGTCGGCCAAGGGCCCGGTCGACCCACCGCCCCGACGGTCTGCGCGCGCAGCGCCCGTACGACCGTGCCCGTCGGGCGCGCGAACACCGGCACCGGCGGACCGGTCTGCCCGCGCGCAGCGTCGCCGGGCAGGTGTTCGTGCTGCAGGTGGTGATCGTGCTGCTGCTGGTCGTGTCGGCCGTGGTGGCGCAGGTCCTCCAGGTGCGGCACGACAGCACTCAGGAGGCCCGCAACCGGTCGGTGGCGGTCGCCGAGACCTTCGCCAACGCGCCGGGCACGGTCGCGGCCCTGAAGAGCGCCGACCCCACGGCGATCCTCCAGCCACGCGCCGAGGCCGCGCGCAAGGCGTCCAAGGTCGACTTCATCGTCGTCATGAACACCGACGGCATCCGCTACACGCACCCCAAGCCGGACCGCATCGGCAAGAAGTTCGTCGGGGACATCGCCCCCGCGCTGGCCGGGCACGTCGTCACCGAGGAGATCATCGGCACCATCGGACCGCTGGTGCAGGCCGTGGTGCCGGTCGAGGGCCCCGGCGGCAAGGTCGTGGGCCTGGTCTCGGCCGGGGTGACGAAGGCGAACGTCGGCGGCACCGCCGACCAGCAGCTGCCGCTCCTGCTGACCGCGGCCGGCGCGGCCCTGATCCTCGCCACCGGCGGCACCGCCCTGGTCAGCAGACGTCTGCAGCACCAGACGCACGGCCTGGGCCCGCACGAGATGACCCGGATGTACGAGCACCACGACGCGGTACTGCACGCCGTGCGGGAGGGCGTGATCATCGTCAGCGGCGAGGGCCGGCTGCTGCTCGCCAACGACGAGGCACGCCTGCTGCTGGACCTGCCCGAGAACGCCGAGGGACGCCTGATCCTCGACCTCGGACTCGACGTCGAGATGACCGCCCTGCTGGCCTCCGCGCGGGTCGCGACGGACGAGGTGCACCGCGTCGGCGGCCGGCTCCTCGCCGTCAACCAGCGCCCCACCGACCTGGAGGGCGGCCCGCCCGGCAGCGTCACCACGCTGCGCGACTCCACCGAACTGCGCGCCCTCTCCGGCCGCGCCGAGGTCGCCCGCGAACGCCTCAACATGCTCTACGACGCCGGAGTGGGCATCGGCACCAGCCTGGACGTCACCCGCACCGCCGAGGAACTCGCCGAACTGGCCGTCCCCCGCTTCGCCGACTTCGTCACGGTCGACCTCTACGACGCCGTCCTCAGCGGCGAGGAACCCCAGCCCGGCACCGAGCTGCGCCGCACGGCCTACAGCGGGGTCCGCGACGACGCGCCGCTCTACCCGGTCGGCAAGCAGATCCAGTTCGTGGAGTCCGCCCCGCAGGCGCGCAGCCTCGACACCGGTGACGCCGTCGTCGAACCCCGGCTCGGCGAGGCCCCCGGCTGGCTCACCCAGGACCCTGAGCGCACCGCGCAGGTCGTGGAGTACGGCATCCACTCGCTGATCACCGTGCCGCTGCGGGCCGGGGCGCTGATCCTGGGCGTGGTCAACTTCTGGCGCTCCGACAAGCCCGAGCCCTTCGACTCGGAGGAGCTGGCCCTCGCCGAGGAGCTGGTCGCCCGCGCCGCCGTGTCCATCGACAACTCCCGCCGCTACACCCGCGAGCACGGTATGGCGGTGACCCTCCAGCGCAGCCTGCTGCCCCGCCGCCTCCCCGAGCAGACCGCGCTCGACGTCGCCTACCGCTATCTGCCCGCGAAGGCCGGGGTCGGCGGCGACTGGTTCGACGTCCTGCCCCTGTCGGGCGCCCGGGTCGCCCTGGTCGTGGGCGATGTCGTCGGCCACGGCCTGCACGCGGCGGCCACCATGGGACGACTGCGCACCGCGGTCCTCAACTTCTCCGCGCTGGACCTGCCGCCGGACGAACTCCTCGGTCTGCTGGACGAGTTGGTCGGCCGCATCGACCAGGACGAGACGACGGAGGACAGCGGCGCCCCGGTCACCGGAGCGACCTGCCTCTACGCCATCTACGACCCGGTGACCCTGCGCTGCACCGTCGCCCGCGCCGGCCATCCGCCCCCGGCGCTGATCCGCCCGGACGGCACCGTCGAGTTTCCCGACGTCCCCGCCGGACCCCCGCTCGGCCTCGGCGGACTCCCTTTCGAGACCGCCGAGTTGAAGCTGGAAGAGGGCAGCCGACTGGTCCTCTACACGGACGGGCTGGTCGAGGACCGGGAACGCGACATCGACGTGGGCCTGGAGATGCTCCGCACGGCACTCACCCGCGCGGGCGACTCCCCCGAGGACACCTGCCGGGCCGTCCTCGACTCGGAGTTGTCGGTACGCCCGAGCGACGACATCGCCCTGATCGTCGCCCGCACCCGCGCCCTCGGCGCCGACCGCATCGCCGAATGGCGCGTACCGTCCGACCCCGCCGCCGTGGCCGACATGCGCGCCTCGGTCACCCGCCAGCTGACCCACTGGGGCCTGGACGAGCTGACGTTCACCACCGAACTCATCCTCAGCGAACTGGTCACCAACGCCATCCGCTACGGCAACGACCCCGTCCGCGTCCGCCTGTTGCGCGACCGCACCCTCATCTGCGAGGTCTACGACGGCAGCACCACGTCACCGCATCTGCGGTACGCGGCGATGACGGACGAGGGCGGCCGGGGCCTGTTCCTGGTGGCCCAGCTGTCGGAGCGCTGGGGCACCCGGTACACCCCGGCGGGCAAGGTGATCTGGGCCGAGCAGACGTTGTGACGCCGGGCCCGGGGTGAACGTCCGCCCCGGGCCCGGCCCTTCGCCCGGTTACTCGTCGATCGCCGCCCCGAACCGGGCCGCCTTCGCCGCACCGCCCAGGTCGGCCGCGCCGTACAGCGAAGAGCCGTCCGCGAGCAGGCCGTTGGGACCCGCAGGCAGCAACCACACATAGCCGTCACCGGAGTTCTCGCCCGGTGCGGAGGCGACGAGTTCGGCGCGGCCGTCGTGGTTCGTGTCGGCCAGGCGGACCTGGGAGCCCCAGGCGTCGTCGGCCTCGGCGGTGCCGGGGATGTTCGCGGTGTTCTGGTCGAAGGACTGGGCGCCGGTCGCGGTCACCCCGTCGCGCGAACCACGCAACAGCCATACCGCGCCCGCGTCCTGGACGGTGCCGACGTCCTCGCCGGGCGCGCCGACGGCCACGTCCGCGTAGCCGTCGCCGTCCACGTCACCGACGGACAGGTCGTTGCCCCAGGCGTCGCCGTGTTCCGAAGTGCCGGGCACGCCCGGGGAGTTCTGCGACCACCAGTCGGCGGGGCCGGTGGGCCCTTGCGAACTGCCGTAGTACACAGCGATCTTGCCGCCGTCGTCGCCCTCTGCCCTGTCGTCGGCGCTGCTGAGCTGGCCGAGCACCAGGTCGTCGTAGCCGTCGTGGTTGATGTCGCCGGAGGCGGTGCCGAGGCCGCCGTTGAGGTCCTGACGGTACGTCAGCGAGGTCTCGCCGCCCGCGTAGAGGGCCGACCAACCCTGCTGGTAGTCGTCGTCGGGGCTGTAACCCGAGATGACCAGGTCGGCGAAGCCGTTGCGGTCGTAGTCGCCGGTGGTGAGGTAGGCGGGCTGGAGGCGGTGGCCGCCGGGGTGGGTGGTCGTGTTCAGGGTGCCGAGCGAGTGCAGGATGCCGGTGTGGTACGTGAACAACTGGGCGCCGTTGTTGTCCAGTACGGCCATGGAGTCGGTGTCGGTCGCCCCGGTGAAGCGGGCCGCCGCCACGGACTGGCCGAACCGGTCGCCCGCCTTCGGGGTCGCGGAGGTGAAGGAGTCGTTGGTCTCGGCTCCGAGGCCCGCCTTCGAGCCGTAGAGGACGGTGACGCGGCCCGCGTCCTCGACGGTGCCCTCGTCCTCGCCGGGTGCGCCGACGATCGCGTCGTCGTAGCCGTCGCCGTCCAGGTCGCCGGTGGCGATCGCCTGGCCGAAGGAGTCGTAGGTCTCCGAGGTGCCGGGGACGCCGGGCGTGGACTGGCTGATGACGGCCGTACGGCCCTTGGGGACCGTGTTGTTGGTGGCGATGCCGTTCGGGGCGCCGTACTGCACGGTGACATACCCGGCGCCTTCCTTGCCGTCGACGGTGCCCGACGGGGCACCGATCAGGACGTCGTCGTAGCCGTCCCCGTTGAAGTCGCTGTTGCGGTCGACGGCGCTGGTGCCGCCCGGGACGCCCGCGTAACTGGCCGGCGCGGCGACGATGCCGGCGCCGGCCAGGAGCAGGAAGGTCGCGGACGCGACTGCGGCGGAGACCTTCTTGCGTGACACGTTCGTCATGATGTGTTCCCCCGTGGGTCAAATCTGTTGCGGTCAACGGGTTCGACACGAGACATGACGCGGGAGTTGTGGTGCCACCGCGTGCTGTGACACCTCGGTGACGTTTGTTGCGCGTCACAGACGGGATCAGCCGAGCGCCTTGTCCAGGTTGAACGCGGCGCTGATCAGGGCGAGATGGGTGAACGCCTGGGGGAAGTTGCCCTGTTGCTCGCCGGTGCGGCCGATCTCCTCGGCGTACAGGCCGAGATGGTTGGCGTAGGTGAGCATCTTCTCGAAGGCGAGCCGGGCCTCGTCGACGCGGCCGGCCCGGACCAGGGCCTCGACGTACCAGAAGGAGCAGATGGAGAACGTGCCCTCGTCGCCGCGGAGTCCGTCGGGGCTGGCCTGCGGGTTGTAGCGGTAGACGAGGGAGTCGGAGACCAGTTCCTCGGTCAACGCGTCCAGTGTGGAGAGCCACTTGGGGTCGGTGGGGGCGATGAACTTCGCCAGCGGCATCATCAGCAGGGCGGCGTCGAGGACGTCGCTGCCCTCGTACTGGACGAAGGCCTGGCGGGTCTCGGACCAGCCGCGGTCCATGATGCGGCGGTAGATGGTGTCGCGACAGCTGCCCCAGTACGGCAGGTTGGCGGGCAGGCCGCGGCGGTTCGCGAGGCGGATCGCGCGCTCGATCGCCACCCAGCACATCAGGCGTGAGTAGAGGAAGTTCTTGCGGCCGCCGCGGGTCTCCCAGACGCCCTCGTCGGGCTGGTCCCAGTGGACGCAGACCCAGTCGACCAGGGCGCACACGTCGTCCCACTGGGCGCTGGAGATGGGCTCGGCCCATTTGTCGTAGAGGTAGATGGAGTCGATCAGGGCGCCGTAGATGTCGAGTTGGAGCTGGTCGGCGGCGGCGTTGCCGACGCGGACCGGGGCGGATTTCTGGTGGCCTTCGAGGTGCGGGAGTTCGCGTTCGGTGAGTTCGGTGCGGCCGTCGATGCCGTACATGATCTGCAGCGGTCCTGAGGGGTTGCCGTCGCCGGGGCTGATGTAGCGGGACACGAACTGCATGAACGCCTTGGCCTCGCCGGTGAAGCCGAGGCGCAGCAAGGCGTAGACGCAGAAGGCGGCGTCGCGGATCCAGACGTAGCGGTAGTCCCAGTTGCGCTCGCCGCCGAGCTGTTCGGGGAGGCTCGTGGTGGGGGCGGCGACGATCGCGCCGGTGGGCGCGTAGGTGAGCAGCTTGAGGGTGAGGGCGGAGCGGTGGACCATCTCGCGCCAGCGGCCCCGGTAGCGGGACTGGGAGAGCCAGCGGCGCCAGTAGGCGACGGTCGTGTTGAACTCGTCCTCGGCCTCCGTGCGCGCGCAGTTCCGGGGTGTGACCTCGCCGTCGACCTGGTCGAGGGCGAACACCTCGGACTCGCCCTCGTCGAGCTTGAAGTCCGCCCACACGTCGATCTCGTCGCACTCCAGGGGGACGGTGGCGGTGAGCGCGAGGGATTTCTCGGCGGACTCGAAGAGGGCCACGTCGCCGAGCATGCGGGCGGTGTGCGGGCTGGCGCCGTAGTCGAACCTGGGCGCGACCTTGATCCGGAACGGGACCGAGCCGCGCACGCACACCACACGGCGGATCAGCCGGTGCCTGGCCGCCTCGTCCGACTCCCCGGTCACCGGCATGAAGTCCTGGACCTCGCCGACGCCGTCCTCGGTGAAGAACCGGGTGATCAGGACGTTGGTGTCGGGGAAGTAGAACTGCTTGGTGCGGGCGGGCACGGCAGCGGCCAGCTCGAAGGAGCCGCCGCGCTCCGCGTCCAGGATCGCCGCGAAGACGCTGGGGGCGTCGAAGGAGGGGCAGCAGTACCAGTCGATCGTGCCGTTGGTGCCCACCAGGGCCACGCTCCGCAGATCGCCGATCAGTCCGTGCTCGGCGATGGGCAGATATCCGGGTCCGGTGGGGGTGTCCTGGTGGGGCGGGGTCTCGACCATCGCGGCAGCCTCCCTGGTTCGGGCCCGCGCGGGCCGGTTCCAGCTTAGGTTCACGTTCTCGTTCGGCCACTCTTCCGGATGCACACTGGGGGTGGACGGGTAATCGTGGGAAATGGGATCTACGGCACGTGTCCGGTCCCAGGCGAGGAGGCACCATGTCGACAGCACGACCCGATGAAGACGCCGAGCGCGCCACCCCGGACGCCCTGCTGCACGCCCGCACGGGTACCGAGGTCGCCCCGGAGGACGTGGTCCTGGCGGCCGGCCGGGACGTCACCCCGAAGAACCTGGAGTGGGCCAGGCGGAAGATCGAGGCGGAGGGGGCTGCCGCGCTGGACAAACTGCTCCCTTAGCCGTCTCCCCGGCACCTGGTTGCCGGTTCACCCTTTCGGAGAGGGCGCTCCGGCTGACAGACTCCGGAGGTGCCCGACTTCGACATGCTTGTGATCGGTTCAGGACCGGGTGGCCAGAAGGCCGCCATCGCCGCGGCCAAGCTCGGCCGCCGGGTCGCCGTCGTCGACCGCCCGAACATGGTGGGCGGCGTCTCCATCCACACCGGGACCATCCCCTCCAAGACCCTGCGCGAGGCGGTGCTGTATCTCACCGGCCTCACCCAGCGAGATCTGTACGGGCAGAGTTATCGCCTCAAGGACGACATCACCGTCGGCGACCTCACCGCGCGGACGCAGCACGTGGTCAGCCGTGAAGTGGACGTCATCCGCAACCAGTTGTCCCGCAACCAGGTCTCGCTGTTCGCCGGCACGGGCCGCTTCGTCGACCCGCACACCATCGCGCTGACCGAAGTCACCGGCCACGAACGGCTGTTGACGGCGGAGAACATCATCATCGCCACCGGTACGCGTCCCGCGCGGCCGGACACCGTCGAGTTCGACGGGCAGACCATCATGGACTCGGACAACGTCCTGGACCTGCCCAAGGTCCCGCGGTCCATGGTCATCGTGGGGGCTGGGGTCATCGGCATGGAGTACGCCTCCATGTTCGCCGCGCTCGGCAGCAAGATCACCGTGGTGGAGAAGCGCGCCGGCATGCTCGACTTCTGTGACCTGGAGGTCATCGAGTCGCTCAAGTACCATCTGCGGGACCTCGCCGTCACCTTCCGCTTCGGGGAGACCGTGGCCGCCGTCGAGCGGCACACCAACGGCACGCTGACCGTCCTGGAGAGCGGCAAGAAGATCCCGGCCGACGCGGTGATGTACTCCGCGGGCCGGCAGGGTCTCACCGACGAACTCGACCTGGACAAGGCCGGCTTGTCCGCCGACCGGCGCGGCCGGATCGACGTCGACGAGAACTACCGCACCGCGGTCCCGAACATCTACGCCGTGGGTGACGTCATCGGCTTCCCGGCGCTCGCGGCGACCTCGATGGAACAGGGCCGGACGGCCGCGTACCACGCCTGTGGTGAGCCGGTGCACCGGATCGACGACCGGCAGCCGATCGGCATCTACACCATTCCGGAGATCAGCTTCATCGGGAAGACCGAGGACCAACTCACCGAGGAGTGCGTGCCCTTCGAGGTCGGCATCTCCCGCTACCGCGAACTCGCGCGCGGCCAGATCATCGGCGACTCGCACGGCATGCTGAAGCTGCTGGTCTCCCCCACCGACCGCACCCTGCTCGGCGTGCACTGTTTCGGCACCGGTGCGACGGAGCTCATTCACATCGGCCAGTCGGTGATGGGCTGCGGCGGAACGGTCGACTATCTCGTGGACGCGGTCTTCAACTACCCGACGCTGGCCGAGTCCTACAAGGTCGCCGCCCTCGACGCGACGAACAAACTGCGGCAGATCGACCGACTCGGCGACTGATCGTTCACAGGAGATTACTCGCTGGTCAATCTTGAAAGGTCAAGAGCTACGGCTATCATCACACCCACACACGGTGTGACCGTCCGCCGACGCAGCGGTTAAGCGGTATCCGCCATTCCCTTCTGTTGTTCCGACCGGCCGACGACCCGAGGCCACCCCTCTCCGGGTCCGGAGCCGGTCCGCTCAACTCCGCACGTCGTGCAAGACGGAAAGCAGCGCAACCATGAGCAACAACAGGGGCAGAGGGCTACAGGCCAATGCCCTCGGTACGTTCGACACCGTGGTGATGGCCGTGGCGGGCAGCGCCCCGGCGTACTCGCTGGCCGCGACCACCGCGGTCCTCGTCGGCGCGGTGGGACTGGCCAGTCCGGCCGCCCTCCTCTACTGCGCGATACCCATGCTGGGCATCGCGCTGGCCTTCAGCTATCTCGGCCGCATCGACGTGAACGCGGGCGCCAGTTACTCCTGGGTGGGGCGCACCCTGCACCCCTTCCTGGGCTTCATCAGCGGCTGGGCACTGGTGATCTCCGCCACCATCTTCATGGTCGCCGGGTCACTGCCCGCCGGGTCGATGACCCTGTCCCTCTTCGACCAGAGCCTCGCGGACAACACGGCGCTGTCGACGGTCGTCGGCGCGGCCTGGTTCGTGATCATGCTGCTCGTGGTGCTCGGCGGCGCCCGGCTCACGGTCCGGGCCCAGCTGATCATGTCCGGTGTCGAGCTGGGGATTCTGGCGCTGTTCGCGGCCCTGGCCCTCGTCCACACCGGCAACGCCCGGGTCTTCGACTGGTCCTGGCTGGGGTTCAGCCACTTCGACGGGGTGTCCGGCTTCGCCTCGGGCGCGCTCATCGCCGCGTTCTACTACTGGGGCTGGGACGTCACCAGCAACCTCAGCGAGGAGACCCGCAACAGCCGTCGTACGACCGGACTCGCGGGCCTGATCGGCGTCGGCATCGTGTTCCTGCTGTTCGAGGTGTTCACCATCGCGGTGAACGTCATCCTGTCCTCGCGGCAGATCGAGAGCAACGACGCCAATGTGCTGGCCGTGCTCGGGGACGAGATCTGGCCGGGCTGGGGCGGCAAGCTGCTGATCGTGTCGGTGATGCTGTCCACCATCGCCACCCTGGAGACCACGCTCATCCAGGTCACGCGCTCGCTGTTCGCGATGGGCCGGGACCGTACGATGCCGGCCGCGCTGGGCCGGGTGCACCGCACCTGGAACACGCCCTGGGTGGCGATCGTCGTGGTCGGCGGGGTGGCGCTGGCGATGTTCATCGCCTCCAACGCGCTCGGTTCGGTGGGCGAGATCCTCGTCGACGCGATCTCGGCGATCGGCCTGCAGATCGCCGTGTACTACGGCCTGGCGGGACTCGCGGTGGTCGTCGCCTACCGCAAGATGCTGTTCAAGTCGGCGGGAAACTTCCTCTTCGGCGGTCTGTGGCCGCTGTTCGGCGCCCTGTTCATGTTCTGGATCTTCGTCGAGTCGCTGAGCAGTCTGAGCACCGCCGCGATCTCCATCGGCATCGGCGGCATCGCCGTGGGCCTGATCCCGATGTTCTGGTACTGGAAGCAGGGCAGCGAGTACTACCGGCCCGCGCGGCTCGACGCCACCCGTGCCGTGGAGACGGACTACGTCCCCGACGACTTCGTGCCCGAACAGTCCCGGGTCCACCAGGGTCTCCCGACGGACTTCTGAGGGGCACCCGATGGCGCGAGACCGCTACACCCCCGACTTCGATCCCGACTGCGGGGACGCGCCCCTCAGTTCGGCCCGGCAGGACATCGTCATCGGCCGCTGGCAGGGCCTGCGGGACCTGCTGCGGAACACCGGTGCGCACTGGCTCGCGCGCGGGCACCGCGTCCGGATGCTGGCGCAGGCCTGCGCGAGCAGTTCGACGGTGGAGTCATGGCTCGCCGCCGAACCAGGCAGCGGCGACGCGCTCACCCTGCGGGCGGCCACGGAGACGGCCCGGGCCTTCAACCTGGCCATCGCGGCGGGCCGGGGCGTGCCCATCGACCGCAACCGCATCGACGGCGCCGTCATGGCCTGCCTCCAGGCCGCGGAGACCTACCCGGACGACCCCACGCCGTGGATCTCCCTGATCTCCGTCGCCCGCCTCTACCCGGCGGGTGTCCGGCGGCAGGAACTCGCCCGCTGGTGGGACGAGTTGCACCGGCGCGACCCCTACAGCGTCGAGGGCCACCTCCAGGTCCTGCACTATTACTCCTCCCGCTGGCACGGCAGTCACGGCCTGATGTACGACTTCGCCCGCGACGCGGCGGGCGTGGCACCGCCCGGCTGCGCGCTGCCGGTGCTGGTGCAGTACGCGCGGGTCGAGGAGTACCGCTTCGCCCTCAACTCGGCCCTGGGCCAGCAGGCCTCCGTGGGTCTCGGCCAGCACTGGACGCACGACGGCGCCGTCAGCGACGTACGCCGGACCTGGCAGCGCTGGATCGCGGCCCGTGAGGAGGGCGCGATCCCGCCCGGCGAACTCCGCGACCTCAACTACCTGGCTCACGCGGCCTGTTACGCGGGGACGAAGGACGTGGCGGCGGCCGTGCTCGGCATGATGGGGCGCCGGGCGACGCCGACTCCCTGGTCGTACACCGGGGACGCGGAGAAGCAGATCGTGAAGGGGCGGAAGGAGTCGGGCGTCCGGTCCTGAGGGCCTATTCGGCGGGCCGCTCCGCCGGCTGGGCCAGGCCCGCCGTCCACTTGTCCTCGATGTGGCCGAACTTCCACACCAGCAGGGCCACGGCCCAGGTCGCGAAGAAGAGGCCGACGATGACGAAGCCGATGACGTTGAGGTCGAGGCCCGCGACCCAGTCCCAGAAGAAGCCGTGCAGGTCGAGCTTCTCGGCGAACAGGCCCAGGAGTTCGACCGTGCCGATGATCAGGGCGACGGCGACGGACAGGCCGGTGATCGTGAGGTTGTAGTAGACCTTGCGGACCGGCTTGGAGAAGGCCCAGCCGTAGGCGAAGTTCATGAACGTGCCGTCGATCGTGTCGAGCAGCGACATGCCCGCCGCGAACAGCACCGGCAGGCACAGGATCCCGTACCAGGGCAGGCCGGAGGCGGCGCCCGAGCCCGCGAGGACCAGCAGCGCGATCTCGGTCGCCGTGTCGAAGCCCAGGCCGAACAGCAGGCCCAGCGGATACATCTGCCAGGACTTGGTGATGGACTTCATGAAACGGCCCAGGATGCGGTTCATGAAGCCGCGGTTGTTCAGGTGCTCCTCCAGCGCGGCCTCGTCGAAGTCGCCGGAGCGCATCTGGCGGAACACCTTCCAGATGCCGGTCAGTATGACGAGGTTGATGCCGGCGATGACGTAGAGGAAGGTACCCGAGACGGTCGTACCGATGAGGCCGGTGACGTCGTGGAGTTGGGAGTTGTCGTCGCGGACCGGGCCCGCGAGTTCCTTGACGCCGAGGGAGAGCAGGAGCGTCAGGCCGAAGACGATGCTGGAGTGGCCGAGCGAGAACCAGAAGCCCACCGACAGGGGCCGCTTCCCCTCGCTCATCAGCTTGCGGGTCGTGTTGTCGATGGCCGCGATGTGGTCGGCGTCGAACGCGTGCCGCATGCCGAGGGTGTACGCGGTGACGCCCATGCCGATGCCGAAGGACTTCTCGCCGACGCTGTAGTGCCCGGGCGCGACGATCCACACGAGCGTGAACCAGCCGATCACATGCAGCGCCAGGATGAAGCCGGCCATGCCGCCGACCCTGGTCCACTCCTGCCGCGTCATGGACGTACGGACGCGGTACCAGACCGACGGCCGCGAGGTCGCGGCCGTGACGGGGAGGGGCGGAGCGGACTCGGGGGCGGCCGTCATCGAGGGGGTCTTTCTGCCGGGGACGAGGTCGCGGACTGCAACCTGGTGCCATCCTCCCGTACCTGCAACCCATTCGCAGTAACGGTCGGTAAAGCCCACGGCAGGTCTTGGTCAAGGGAAGGGAAAGTCCCTGGTCAGGTCGCCAGCAGACCCCGCCCCAGCCAGTCCTTGGCGTCCCGCACGCCGGGCAGCGCGTAGAAGTAGCCGCCGCCCGTCGGGGAGATGTAGTCGACCAGGGGTTCGTCGATCAGCCGGGTCTGGGTCGCCTCGAACTGCCGCTTCACGTCCTGCTGGTAGCAGCAGAAGACGAGGCCCATGTCGAGGTTGCCGACGGTGTCGATGCCCCGGTCGTAGTTGTAGCCGCGGCGCAGGATGCGGGAGGTGTCGGTGGCCGCGGTGCGCGGGTTGGCGAGGCGGATGTGGGCGTCGAGCGGGATCGCCGTGCCCTTGGGGTCCTTGGCGTAGTGCGGGATGTCCGTCTCCTTGGCGCCGTCCAGCGGGGCGCCGGTGTCCTTGCGGCGGCCGAACATCAACTCCTGTTCGCTGAGCGAGACCCGGTCCCAGAACTCGACGAGCATGCGGATGATCCGGATCACCTGGTAGCTGCCGCCGCTCGCCCAGGCCGGCTCGCCCTGTGCGTCGCCGACCCAGATCAGCCGGTCGGTCTCGCGGGTCGACTTCACGTCCGGGTTGGCGATGCCGTCCTTGAAGCCGAGCAGATTGCGCTGGGCGCCGGTGGGGCGCGGGGTGTTCTGGAAGCCGTCGATGCGCCACTTGATCTGCATGCCGCCGCGGGTGTGGCGGGCGATGTCGCGCAGTGCGTGCAGCACCGTGTCCTGGCGGGCGGCGCACACCTGGAGCGACAGGTCGCCGTGGCACTCGGCGGCGCGCAGGTTGTCGTTCGGGAAGGTCTTCATGGGGGTCAGCCGGCTCGGCTTCGCCTTGGCGAGGCCGTAGCGGTCGTCGAAGAGGGACGCGCCCACGCCGACGGTGACCGTGAGGGCGTCGGCGGGGACCTCCGGTCCGAGGATGCCGTTGTCGGCGGGCGGTGCGCCCACGCCAAGGTCGGCGGGGGTGCCGCCGGAGGTGAGGAAGCGGGCGCGTTCGGTGATCGTGTGCAGCAGGTCGGCCAGTTCGGCGCGGTTGTCGGCGATCACGTCGAGGGAGACGAAGGTGGCGGCGGCCGGGGCCGGGGTGAGGATGCCCGCCTGATGGGTGCCGTGGAAGGGCACCTTGGCCGCGTTGGTGGTGTCCGCGGCCTGTGCCTGGGCCGTGCCGCCGGTCTCGGCGAGCGCGAACGCCCCGCCGGCCAGCACCGCTCCGGCGGCCCCGGCACCGAGCGCCGTCCGGACGAAGGAGCGGCGGCCGGCTCCGGCCGGGCAGCCCGGGGTTTCGGCAGTGGACATCGGACGGTTCCCTTCACTACGGCCAGTGCTGTTCGTGTTCTCGGCGCTCATCAGGCGGACTTCCTGATCTCCAGCAGGTCCGGCACCGGGGCCAGGTCCTCAAGCAACTGCCCGGTGGCGCCGTCGAGTCGGGCCTTCTCCGGCTGGCTGAGCTGCTCGACGGGGGTCCAACTGCCGCCGTGGTGAGCCGAGTCGAGCAGCTTCTGCAGCCGGGCCACTGCGGCGTCGACGGTCGGAAGCAGCGTCGAGGACTCCTTGGTCAGCAACGGCCTGAGTACGGTGAGGAGTTCGCGGGTGCCGGCGAGGTTGCTGTCGACGGTCGCGAGGTTGGTCCCGCTGCCCTCGTCGGTATCGCCGGTCAGCTCGAACTGCAGGGCGTTCTCCAGGATTTCGTGGGCCCGCAGCGGCAGGTCGCCCGGGTCGAAGTCCTGGGTGGGGAACGCCTTGCGCAACCCCACGACAGCGGTGGCGAGTTGCTGCGCGGGCACCTTCAACTCGCTTGCCGACTGGCCGTGCCACAGCCCGTACTCGATGCGGTGGAAGCCCGCGAAGTCCTTGTCGTCGACTCCCCCGGCCAGCCCGTCGGCCCGGCCGTTGATCTTCTTGTCGAAGTCCTCGAACGTGCCGTAGGCGGCACCGAGCGAGGAGTAGGTGCGGTGTGCGGTCAGCCAGTCGGTGCGCGCCTTGCCGAGGTGGTCGCCCGCGATGTCGGCGCCGAGCTGCCGGGTCTGGGTTTCGAGGGTGGCCAGGCCCTGGTCGACGTACACCTTGTAGGCCTTGAGGGGCGCGGCCAGGTCGCTCCCGGAGACGGGGACGACCGCCTTCACCGTCCCGCCCCCGCCGCTGACGTGCACGGTGGCGGAGGTGACGGCCTTCGCGCCGGTGGGGACGCAGCGCCAGGCGTACGAGCCGCCCGCGACGGTGGCGACCAGGTCCCGGGTGGTGCCCGGGGCCAGGCCCTCGACCTCGCCGTAGACCGCGCCGGTGGCCGGGTCGATGAGGTACACCTCGGACGTCTTGTCGCCGGTGTTGTGCATCTGGAAGGTCTGGCGTCCGGTGTCGGGGGCGGTGAAGCCCTTGCCGCACTCCGTCTCGGAGACGGCGACCGTCTCGGAACTCGCGGGCTTGGGTCGGGCGAGGGCGACGACGAGACCGGCCACGACGGCGGGTACGGCGACCACGGCGACGGGGACCACCCAGACGGGGCGGCGGCGCGGGGACGACACGGCCTCCGGTGCGGGCGTGGGGTCCGGCTCCGGTGCCTTGACCCGCTCGCCGCGAACTCCCCTTATGAACAGTGGCAGGACCACGGCGAGATAGCCGACGTAGCCCACCACCTGGAGCCAGGTCATCGTGGGCATCAGGTTGAACACGCCCTGGATGAGGGTGCTGTACCAGGAGCCGGCGTCGACGCTGCCGCTGAGGTCGAAGGCGTACGTCGTCAGGCCGGGCAGGACGCCGCCCTCCTGGAGGTCGCGCAGGCCGTAGCCGAGGACCCCGGCCGCGATGACGACGAGGACGACGCCGGTGGCGGTGAAGAACTTCGTCAGGTTGATCCTGAGGACCCGGCGGTACAGGCCCCAGCACAGGACCGCCGCGAGGACGAGGCCGATGGCGGCGCCGGTGAGGGGGCCGGAGGACTCGCCGGCCGCGCGGGCGGTGGTCCACAGGAACAGGGCCGTCTCCAGACCCTCGCGTCCCACCGCGAGGAAGGAGGTGAGCATCAGCACGCCCGCGCCCATGCCGAGGGCGCCGGTCACCTTCTCCCTGATCTCGCCGGAGAAGGTGCGGGCCGAGCGGCGCATCCAGAACACCATCGCGGTGACGAACGCGACGGCGATCACACTGAGGACGCCGCCGAAGGCCTCCTGTGCGGTGGCGGAGAGGTTCGCCGCGGTGAACGTGAGCACGGCGCCGAAGCTCAGCGCGAGGGCGATCGCGGCCAGCACGCCCGTCCACACCTGCGGCAGGCGGGACTTGGCGTCGGCGCGGACCAGGGTGGCGACCAGGATCGAGACGATGAGTCCCGCTTCCAGCCCCTCCCGCAGTCCGATCAGAAAGCTGGGAAACGCGTCGTCCCACATTGGGTGCGACCCCTCCTGGGTTAGTGAAGGCATGCCTTACTTCGCGGACCATCATGACTACATGCGTGTAGCCCGTCGGTCATGAATCGGCAACGACCGGGCAAAAGTGCGGAACTCCACGCGGGCCGCGATCGTCTACAGTTCAGTAGACCGTCTACAGATTTGTAGTCACACATCGGCGAAGGGGCTCACGACGATGACCACACCCTTGGACCTGGCGTCCCAGCTCGCCGTCAATGTGCTGGACGCCAAGTCGCTGCTGGCCGCCTTCGGTGTGCTGGGGGTCGGCGTCGTGATGTTCGCGGAGACGGGGCTGCTGATCGGGTTCTTCCTGCCCGGCGACTCCCTGCTGTTCACAGCGGGCCTGCTCTGCACGGGCGGCGCGGACAGAGCGGTGAAGCTGTCGCTCCCGCCCCTCTTGATCGCGGCGGCGGTGGGCGCGCTCGCCGGAGCGCAGTGCGGCTATCTGCTCGGCCGGAAGGCGGGCGGCGCGCTGCTCACCCGCAGCCGCTCGACCCGCCTGCACGAAGGCGCCCGACGGGCCGAGGAGTTGCTCGACCGGTACGGCCACGCGAAGGCGGTCGTACTGGCCCGTTTCGTGCCCGTGGTGCGGACGGTCCTGAACCCGATGGCGGGCGCGCTCGGGGTGCCCGTCCGGACGTTCACCGTGTGGCAGGTGGCCGGCGGTCTGGTGTGGAGCCTGGGACTGACGCTCGCCGGGTACGCGCTCGGCTCCTCGGTCCCGAACGTCGACAAGTACCTGCTGCCCATGGTCGCAGTGATCGTCATCGTGTCGCTGCTCCCCCTCGTCGTCGAGGTCCGCCGCTCCCGCCGGGCGGCCCGGGCGACGAAGGCCGGGGAGGCGCACGGATGATCCTCGTCGCCTTCCAGGGGTCCTCGATCGACGGCTCGGCCTACGAGGACGTGGTGAACTCGGCACAGCAGGCGCCCGGTTGGCTGGACGACACGGTCACGGCCTGGTCGACGTACGGGCTCGCGGTGTTCGCCGCGCTGATGCTCGTGGGCTGGTGGCGGGCGCGCCGGGTGGGTGCCGAGGCGGCGCTGACGGCACTGGCCGTGCCGCTGGTCGTGGTGGCCGTGTACGGGATCGACACCCTGCTGAAGTCGCTGGTGCGGGAGAACCGCCCCTGCCAGAGCCTGCGAGTGGTCACGCTGGAGGCGTGCCCCGCGCGGGGCGACTGGTCCTTCCCCAGCAACCACGCGACGATCGCTGCGGCCGCGGCGGTCGCCCTGTTCTTCGTCTCCCGCCGGCTCGGCACGCTCGCGGCGGTGGCCGCGCTCGCGATGGCGGTGTCCCGGGTGTGGGTCGGGGTCCACTATCCGCACGACGTCGTGGCGGGCGTTCTGGTCGGTACGCTCCTCGCGCTCGGCGCGATGGTCCTGGTGCGGCGCCGGCCGAAGTCTCTGGCACGCCGGCTCTCGGCCGGCCGGCTGCGACCGCTGGTGGTGTCATGAACCGCAAGGACATTGCCGAGCTGGCGGGCAGTGTGGGCGTGGGTGCCTGGACCGCGTTCGGTGTGCTGAGCATGGTCGTGGTCGGGCGCGAGGGCGCTCCGCTGTTCACGGACGAGGACCTGCTGTCGTGGTCCGTCGCCCACCGTCCGGACATGGCGGTGGCGGTGGCGCGCGGTGTGAGCGCGACCGGCACGGGCGTCGTCCCGTACGCCCTGGTCGTCCTCGCCGGACTCCTCACCGGCCGCACCATCCGGCGGCGCCTGCTCGCCGCGGCCCTGACGGCGGCCTGTCTCGCCGCCGGGCAGGGACTGCGCTACGGCGTGATGACGTGGGTCGCGCGTCCGCGCCCGCCGCTGGCCGACTGGGCCGGACATGCCTCGGGCTGGTCGTTCCCCTCCGGTCACACCACGACGGCGGCGATCACCGCGGGGCTGGTGATCCTCGCGACAGGCGTGCGCGCCCCGCACGGACGGACCGCGCTCTGTCTGGCCGTCGGCTGCTGGGGCGCGCTGGTCGGACTGACCCGGGTGTATCTGGGCGTGCACTGGTTCACCGATGTGGTCGGCGGCTGGCTGTTCGCCGTCGGCTGGCTCGGCGTGTGCCTGTGCGCGGCGGCCTGGTGGCTGCCGGCGTGGCTGCTCGCGGATTCGGCGGACGGAGCCGTACCGCCGCCGCCCCGGGAGGAGCATGCGTCCCGGGGTCCTGTGTCGTAGCCGGTCGACGTCTCGGGTCGGGGCGAGGGCGGTGCCGGACGGTGGGTGCTCGTGTTCTCCGTGTTCTCCGGGCCGTCCGGTGGGTCGAGTTGGAGCTCGAACCAGACCTCCTTGCCCTCCTCGACGAGACGGCTGCCCCAGCGGTGCGCGAGTGCGTCGACGAGGAGGAGACCCCGGCCGTTCTCGCTGTCGGCGTCGGCTTCCGGGAGTACTGCGCTCTCCGGCTGCCGGTGCGACGGCCGGGGAAGGTACCGGTGTTCGTCCGCGACCTCGCAGCGCAGGGTGCCGACGCCCAGGGACAGGGTGAGCCGGTAGCGGCCGCCGGCGTGGACGACCGCGTTGGTGGCGAGTTCGCTGACCAGCAGTTCCGTGATGTCCGTCAGGTCCGGGAGACCGTACTCGACCAGCCATTTGCGGACGGCTTCCCGGGCCTGGCGGACCGAGGATCTTCCCGGGCCGAGGATCGTGGTGCGGCCCTCGCCCACGGTCGGCAGGCCGCGCGGACGGTCGTTCGGCATGGTCGTTCCCCTTCGGCCCCGAGGACGTTCGGCCTCCGGGGGTGTTCGGCGCGTGCGATGCGAGGCCGGGTCCGGCACGGGGCTCGGCCTCGTGTCCACCATGCGTCCGCCGTGCCCGTCCGGTCTCGGGGGGGAACTACCCGAATCCGCGCGGCGGTTCGTCAACCCGACGCCACAAGCTCCGTCACCACGAGGTCTGTCTCCATGCGGATCGTCCAGCCGCCCGTCGCCCCGTCGTCGGACCTCGTGTCCACGAACTCGCAGACCTGGCGGGTCTCCCAGAGCCCGTCCTCCGGCCGGGTCTCAGGGCCCGGCGGCCGGAAGCCGAGGAACGGGTCGGTGATCCGGCCGCGCGGGGTGCGCAGCTCACAGACGATCCGTTCGCGTGTCGACCACAACCGCAACAGCGCGTGGTCGCAGCCCTGGGCCGCCGCGTAGCCCGTGGCGCCGGACACGGCCCGCCCGAAGCGGGCCGCCGCGTCGGGCGCCATGCCACGGACCCGCGCCTGGTCCACCGCGAACCGGTGACCGGCGGTGAGGTCGCCGTCGAGGCCGACGGCGACCGCGTCCCCGGGCGGCGCGGGCAGCGGGCCGAGGCCGAGGGTCGCGTACGCGGCGGGCGCCATGAACAGCCGGCTGGGGCGGACGTCGTGCCGGTCCAGTTCCGTCGGGTGGGTGTGCCGGGCGGCGTCGACGACATCGGGCGGTGCGGTCCGGGTGTCGTAAAGGCACATCAGGTCGGGCGGGGCGCCGGTGAACAGCTCGGTGGCCAGGGCCTCGTACCGCTTCCACTCGGGGATCTGGCGCGGTGTGCGGCCCTCCCAGACCGGCTCGCCCGTCATGTGGAGGCGGCCTTCGGGGCTCGCGTGGGTGAGGTAGTAGTCGAGGGCGGTGGCCATGCTGTTCGCGGGACTTCCGCGGTACCAGCGCGCGGAGTCGCGGAAGTCGACGTGGCGGGCGTCGGGGCCGAGCGCGTTCCGCAGCAGGTCCAGTTTGCGTGGGGTGGTGATGGCCACCGGGTCCGGTTCGTCCTCGGCGGCGATGGCCTCCCTGAGGAACGGCACCACCACCGCGAGGAACTCCTCGTCGGACGAGTGGATTCCGGCGTGGTGCTTGATGGGTGGGCCAGCAGGTGGGGTGGTTGTCGTGGGTTCTCCGTGTTCCATCGGTGTGCCCTTCTCTCGCTCGATTCACGGCCGTACGGTCCTGCGCGCATCGGCCCAGACGGCGACCTGGCTGCGGGAGGTGAAGCCCAACTTGCCGAGGATGCGCTCCACATGGCCCTCTGCCGTCCGCAGTGCGACCACCAGCCGGTCGGCGATCTGCTGGTTGGTCAGTCCTTCCGCGACCAGTTCGGCGACCTCCGTCTCACGGCGGGTGAGCGGGCTGTCGGCCGACTGCCGGACGGGGGACTCCCGCTCGCCCAGTGCGTGGCGCACGGCGTCGTCCGGGGTGAGTGCGAGGCCCTCGTGGTAGGCGTGGTCGAAGGCGGCGCCCAGCAGCGCGCGGGCTCCTTCCTCGGCCTCGGTGCGCACCGGTCCGTGGGACGGGGTGCGGTCGAGGGCGACATGGGCGTCCCGCCAGATCCGCTTGGCCGCGCCCAGCAGCACCGCGGCCGACCGGCCGTCCCCGTCGCGCGCGTGGACCGCGGCGAGCAGTTCCAGCGTCATGCCGATGCCGAACACGTCACCGACCGCCCGCTTGAGCCGCAGGCACTCCTGGGCGTGGGTCCCGGCCGACGTCTGGTCCCCCTTGGCCCATTCGGCGAAGGCGAGGATGCGCAGCAGGTAGGAGTGGATCCACTGTTCGCCGTGGCTGAGGCAGATCGGCCGGAACTCCTCGCACAGGGCCATGGCATGGTCGAACTCGCCCTGGATGGCGAGGACATGGGCCAGTTCGACGTATTTGAAGCCGACCAGGCTCATCGACTCGCCCTCGCGCGGCGGCCGGGACAGTGCCTCCTCGTGGACGGCCCGGGCCTGGTCGCAGTCGCCGCTGATCAGGCAGGCGCCACCCCGACCGAAGAAGGTGTGGGCCACCTCGGCCTCGGCGCCGAGCCGCAGGGCCAGGTCGCGGGACTCCTCCACGAGGGGTGCGGCCCGGACGGCGTCGCCCTGGCTGAGCAGCATCAGGGCCAGCGACCACAGGGCCCTGGCGCGGGCAACGGTCGGCTCGGGGGCGGCGGCGAGCAGCCGTTCCAGCCAGAACCTGCCCTCCATCAGGCCTCCGGTCGCGAACCAGAAGAACCACAGATGCCCGGCCAGCTTCAGCCCCGCCCGCACCTCGCCGGGTGTGGTGAGGCAGTACTCCAGCGCCGAGCGGATCGTGTCCGACTCCGCGTGCAACCGCCGTACCAGCTGCGGCTGTTCGGGGCCGAACCAGCGGCGCTCGCAGTCCTCGACGAAGTCCAGGCACCAGTCCCGGACCCGGTGCCGGGCCGTCTCCTCCGCGTCGGCGCCGTGCTCGCGGAGCCGGTCGAGGCCGTACTGCCGGATCGACTCCAGCATCCGGTACCGGGCGTGGACGGCGTCGCCGTCGCGGACCAGCAGCGACCTGTCGACCAGGCCGGCCACGGCGTCCACCAACTCGTCGCGGTCCGGGCCGGGTTCGGCGCACACCTCCTCCGCGGCGCCCAGGTCGAAGCTCCCGGGGAAGACCGAGGCGCGCGCCCACACCACCTGCTCGTCGGGGGTGCACAGGTCGTGACTCCAGTCGACGGCCGCGCGCAGGGTGCGGTGCCGGGGCAGGGCGTCCTCGCCTGCGGTCAGCAACCGATGGCGCCTGTCGAGGCGTTCGAGCAACTGCTGTACGCCCAGGGCGCGCATCCGGACGGCGGCCAGTTCGATCGCGAGCGGCAGTCCGTCGAGGCGGCGACAGAGGGCGGCCACCGCGTCCTGGTTGGCGGCCGTGAGCGAGAACCCGGGCAGTACGGCGGCGGCCCGGTCGGCGAACAGGGCCAGTGCCGGGTACTCCAGCGCGGGTTTGGGAGGCAGCGGCTCGTCCGCCGAGGGAGTCGGCAACGGCTGTACTTCCAGGACGTGTTGGGCACGGGCGTCCAGCGGATGTCTGCTGGTGGCCAGCACGCGCACCTCCGTCGTCTCGGCGAGCAGCGTCCCGACGAGCCGGGCGCACGCGTCCGTGAGGTGTTCGCAGTTGTCGAGGAGGAGCAGCGACTCGCGGTCCTGGAGGTGGTCGACGAGGACGCGTTCGGGCGAACGGCCGGACACGTCACGGATGTTGAGCGCCTCGATCAGGGCCAACGGCGCCAGCGAGGCGTCCCGCACACCGGCCAGGTGGACGAGGTGCACCCCGTCGGCGAACGTCCGCGCCAGCCGGGGCACCGCGTGCAGCACCAGCCGGGTCTTGCCGACTCCGGCCGTACCGGTCAGAGTCACCAGTCGATGGGCGGCCACCAGGCGTCTGACCTCGGCGGTCTCCTGGCGCCTGCCGACGAAGCTCGTCGTCCTGACGGGCTGTCCGGTGTACTCCCCTGTCACGGATACCTGCGCATTCGGTCCCGCCTCCGAAAGTGGTACGCCCGGCGCCCGCCCGCCATGGCCTCGTCGCGCAGGGGCTTCAGAAAACTCTAGGGGCGAGAAGCGGACGAAGCGCCCACAGCCCGGCATTGCCGGTTGAAGGCGTCTTTCCGACGGAATACGCACGGAGTCTGTTCCCCGACGATCACCAATGGATCATCCGTGCCACGCCGGACCGTCGGGTCAACTGCCGCCCAGCTGGACGAGAACGGCGGTACCGGCCCGGGACAGCGACACCGTCAGCCGCCCCTCGGCCGCGTCCCACTCCACCCCGGCATCGGCCGTCGCCGGATACAGCACCACGGGGTCGACAAGAGCGCCGCGCAGATGGGGAATGGCGAGCGCGCAGTCCACGGCCTCGCCGTCCGACTCCCGCCGCCACACGGTCACATAGGTGGACCGCGCGCCACGGAGCCCCTGCGCGATCCACTCGTCGTCCCAGCCGGGCAGGCCCAGCGGCCAGAACGGGTGCGCGGCAGCGATCTCCGCCCTGATGTCCTTGTAGACGGAGAGCGCCGAGCGGACGAGGTCGAACCGCTCGTCGTCCATGCGGTGGAGAAAGCCGGAGAGGTGGATACGGCCCAGCAGCGCGCCGGTGAGGGTGAAGGCGACCTCGTCCAGGCTCTGTTCGGGCTGGGGATAGGCCCATACGGCGGCCTGCTCGGGCGTCGCGGCGGTGCCGGCCGAGGCGGCGACGGGCGGGTAGCGGAGCGGGTCCTGCTGATCGCTGGTGGACTGGAGCTGTGCCACGGCGAGTTGGGCGTAGTCCATGCGCAGACCGCCCGATCCGCAGTTCTCCAGGACCAGTTGAGGATGACGGTCGAGGAGTCCGCCCATCCAGTCGAGGTGGGCGCGGTGGTGCCCGAGCAGTCCCGCGCCCGCGCTCTCGCGCCCGTTCTCCGTGCCGGGCCCGATGTTGATGTTGTAGTCGAGCTTCAGATAGCCGACGCCCCACTCGCCGACGAGCCGGTCGACGACCTCGTCGAGGTGGGCACGGGCTGCCGGATGGCGCAGGTCCAGGTGGTGCCGCCCGTGTTCCGTGACGCGCAGACCGCCGCGCCGGAAGAACGCCTCGGGCGGCAGTGTGTCGGCCAACGGGCTCCGGACGCCGACCACTTCGGGTTCGAGCCACAGGCCCGGGGTCATGCCGTGCTTCCTGATCGCGTCCAGGACCTCCTGGATACCGCCCGGGAAGCGGGCGGGCGCGGCCTCCCAGGCGCCGACGGAGTCCCACCAGCCCTGGGCGTCGTCGTCGTACCAGCCCGCGTCGATCACGAACACCTCGGCACCGGCGCTCGCCGCCGCCTCCACCAGGGGCAGGAGCCGTTCGGTGGTGGGGTCGCCCATCAGGGTGTTCATGTAGTCGTTGTAGATCACGGGGAGTTGGCGATGGTCGGGGTGGTCGCGGCGGATGCCTCGGCGGTGGTCGGTGAGCGTCGCGAAGGCGGCGTCCAGGCCGCCGCTCTCCGTGCGGACCAGGACGGCCGGGACGGTACGGAACTCCTCGCCGGGGGCCAGGGTCTGGTGCCACTGGTGGTGGGCGTCGTCGGGCCCGAACAGGGCGACGTACGCGGCGCCTTCGCGCTCTCCGGTCTCGAACCGCCAGCCCGCGCTGGACTCGATCTGCCACAGCCACGCCCCACCGTCCCGGTGGGTGAGCGCGGCGACCGGCAGATGGCGCCCGGTGGACCAACTCCCCTGCGAATACCGCTCGAAGCAGCCGCGCCCCTCGTGCCCGTGGGCGGACCGGTTCAGCGCCACGGCCTCGTCACGGAACCGCGCCCGGCGCCAACGGCATTCGGCGAGCCAGCTGTTGTCCGCCCAGTGCAGGGTCAGACCCTCAACTCCGGTGTCCGGGTCGGAGATACCGCCGAGCGTCAGGGTCGTCACGCTCTCCAGCCGGACCGGCTCGACGCCCTCGTTGACCAGCCGTACGCCCGCACGCAGGAAGCCGACGCCCGCCTCCAGGGTGACGTCGGCGGCGAGCCCGGTCATGGGGTCCGCCAACCGGATCGTCGTACGTTCCGTGCTTCCGTTCCGTACGGTCGCGTGGTCGCGGTAGGCGAGGCGGTCGCCGATGGCCGTCTCGATGAAGCGCTCCCCCGACCACAGGCGCCCGTGCCCGGTCGCGGTCACCTCGACGAGCGGCACCAGGCGGGCCCAGTCCTGGCCGGGCGCTCCCAGCCGGACCGCTCCCGCGGTATCGACGAGGGCGTGCAGCCCGAGCGTCGGATGCGACCAGACGCGGGACGGCTGGGTCGTTCCCACGGCACTGGTCAACGCGTTCTCCGCTTCCACCCGGACAGTCTCGCTCAGGGTGCGACGGTCGGCCCGTCCGGGTGGCTCTGGCGCTGTGCGACCATCTCGCGGGTCAGCGCCTCGGTCTCCGGTTCCGGCAAGCGCTCGAAGCCGTCCTCGGTGATGACCGAGACGATGGGGAAGATACGGCGGTTGATGTCGGGCCCGCCGGTGGCCGAGTCGTCGTCGGCCGCGTCGTACAGGGCCTGCAGCGCGGTCAGTGCCGCGTCGCGCCGGGACATGCCCTGGTGGAACAGCTTCTTCAGGGCGCCCCTGGCGTACGGGGAGCCGGAGCCCTCGGCGTGGAAGTCCGGCTTCTCGTAGGTGCCGCCGACGACGTCGAAGGTGAAGATACGGCCCTTGGCGCCCTCGGGGGCGGCGGGGTCGTAGCCGACGAGGAGCGGGACGACGGCGAGGCCCTGCATGGCCTGGCCGAGGTTCTGCCGGATCAGGCCGGCGAGGCGGGTGGCCTTGGCGTTGAGGGTCATCGGGATGCCCTCGATCTTCTCGAAGTGCGTCAGCTCGACCTGGTACAGCTTCACCATGTCGACGGCGAGGCCGACCGTGCCGGCGAACGCGACCGCCGCGTAGTCGTCCGCGGGGTGCACCTTCTCCAGGTCGCGTTGCGCGATGACATTGCCCATGGTGGCCCTGCGGTCGCCGGCGATCAGTACGCCGTCGCGGTAGGTGAGCGCCAACACCGTGGTGCCGTGCGGGAATTGGCCGTCGGCCGCGCGGACGCCGTCCGGGAAGGGGCGGCGGGTGGGCAGCAGCGCGGGCCGGTGCGCGGCCAGGAACTCCGTGAAGGACGAGGTTCCGGGAGTGAAGAACTCCTCGCCCAACCGGCCGTCGGTCTCATTCCCCGCCATGCGACTCCCCTTCGCCCGTGGGTCAATACCGAAGTCCTACCTGAACCAGCCGTGCGGAAACCACCGGTTGAGGATGCTCCTATTGATGTCAAGCCGCAGGAGCAGGGTCGGTTTGGGTGATTCGTTTGGTCGGCGTGCCGGTCAGGGCGCGGTAGACCTCGCGGGCGACGAATCGCTTGAGGCAGCGCATGATGTCCTTCTTCGAGAGCCCTTCCTCGGTGCGGCGCTCGACGTAGGTGCGCGTGCGCTCGTCGTAGCGCATGCGGACCAGGACGATGGTGTGCAGGGCGTTGTTCGCGGTCCGGTCGCCGCCGCGGTTGAGGCGGTGGCGGTGGGTGCGGCCGGAGGAGGCCGGGATCGGTGCGACCCCGGCCGGATGGGCGAAGGCTCCCTCGGACCGCATCCGTTCGGGGTTGTCTCCGGCCGAGGCCAGTAGCTGCCCGGCGGTTTCGGGCCCGACACCGAACATCTCCAGCAGGGCCGGTGCCGCCTGTGCGACCAGGGGGCCGATCTCGGTGTCCAGTTCGGTGATCTCCGCGTCCATCGCCTGGTGGCGGCGGGCCAGACGCCGTAGAGCCGCCCGCGTCGCAGGCAGCGGGCGGGACAGATCATCACCGGGCCGCAGCCGGGCCAGGACGCGTATCAGCGCGGCTCGGTCCAGGCCCGCGACCTGCTCGCGCAGCATCGCCGGGGCGGAGATGAGCAGGTTGCGGATCTGGTTCATCGTCTGCGTGCGGGTCTTGACCGCGCTGCGGCGCGCGACCCGCAGCACCCTCACCGCCTCGACCACGCCGTCCCGGCTCTTGGGGATCCCGGTGGCCCGCCCCGAGGCAACCGCCGTCGCAGCTGCGTAGGCGTCGACCGGGTCGGACTTGCCTTTCCTCCGGCGCGTCCTGCGGTCCGGCCGGTCCACATCGACGACCGTGACCTGGGCCGCGGCCAGAACCCGGGCGAGCTCGGCGCCGTAGGCGCCGGTACCTTCCACACCCACCGCGGCGAGCGTGCCGTGGACGCGCATCCAGTCCAGCAGGTCCCGGTAGCCCCGGACGGTTGCCGGGAACTCCCGGTCGGCCAGGTGCCGGCCAAGGGAGTCGATCACGGCTGCGTGATGGGTCAGGCCGTGAGTGTCGACTCCGCCGATGATCTCCGGGCCGTCGTGCGTCCTGCTGGTCATGTCCGTCCTTGCCGCTTGTCCGAGCCGAGGGCGGCACGCGCCGGTCGGGCGGGTGGACAAGACAGTGACGGGGCTTCTGGACCAAGCTCCTATGAAGTCACGAGCGCCCGTCCGGCCACGTGCGTGGCGGTCCCGCCGATGCGCCGACAAATCCCAAACAGGACAGTCAGCGACGTCAGTCAGAGGTCGAGTCAGGCTCATCAGCAGAACCACCAGTCACATGATCACTGTCAGAGGTCCTTGCGGCGGACCAGTACCCCGAGCACCAACAGGCCGGGGATCAGCGGCAGCCACACGGTGAGCAGGCGGTAGCCGAGGACGACGGACGCGGCGGCCGACGCCGTGGTGCCCGAGGCGGTGAGGGCGAAGACCAGGGCGGCGTCGAGGGAGCCGATCCCGCCCGGGGTGGGCAGCAGGGCGGCGGCGCTGCTCGCGGCGAGATAGAGCAGTGCCACCCGGGCCGGGGACAGCGGCAGTTCGACGGCCTGGGTGACGCAGATCAGCACCAGGGAGTGCAGCACGGCGAAGGCCAGCGAGCCTCCCCACAGGGCCACCGCCCGCTGCGGCCTTGCGTGCACGGCCCGGATGTCGGCGAGCACGGCCGCGAGCGCATGCCGACACCGGGGCCACAGTGGGCAGTTGAGCAGTACGGCCACCAGCACGGCGACCGCGAGTACGACGGCCACCACGCCCAGGGAGACGTGCGGGACGCGCAGCACACCCGGGCAGACCGCCGCGAGGACGCCGATCAGCACGATCCGGACGACCACGCCGGCGGTCGCCTTCACGGCGAGGGCGCTGGCCGAGCGGCCGACCGGCAGGCCGCAGCGCATCAGGAAACGCAGGTTGACGGCACCGGCGCCGAGCCCGGCGGGCAGCACGTGGTTGGCGGCCGACGCGGCGAGTTGCGCGGCCACCAGCCGTCCGCCGGGCAGCCGTTGGGGCACCGCGCCCTGCTGGGCGAGCGCCGAGGAGACCCAGGTCCCGAGCGCGGCCGTCCCGGCCACCAGCAACCACCCCTGATCGGCGACGGCCAGCCGTCCGGCCCCGTTCGCGAGCACGGGCCAGTGCCGCCTGAGGAGACAGACCACGGCCACGAGCACACAGAGCGTCGACGCGGCCTGCCAGCAGGCATGTCGGCGACGGGTGCCGGTCGTCGCGGTGAGATCGGGAGGTGCCGTCATACGCCTCCGCCCGTCTTGGTGGTGGGAGCGACGCGGATGTCCAGTGTGCCGTAGTGGTGGACGGACCAGTCGTGGGCGTACGCGGGTGGACGGCTGCCGGCCGGTGTGATGTCGGCGACCGGCATACGGCGGGCGGTCCGGTCGATGACGGTCCGGCTGGAGTTGGCGTTGTGACCCCCGGTCGAGGCGGAGGCGCAGCCCGTGTAGAAGGCGACTGGGATGGCGTCCTGCCCGGTGAGCAGGCAGGGTCTGCGCACACCGAGGCGGTGGAGTTCGGCGGCGGTGCGGGACCAGTCGCGGTGCTGGACGTTCGCGCGGTTCACCGTGCGTTCCAGGACGGCGAGTTGTATCGCCAGATGCCCGGCGAGTCCGACCACGAGCACGGTCACCGCGACCCGCCGCCACGCTCCGGTCGGTCTGGTGACCAGCTGGACGAGTGCGTCGGCAACCGGGATCGCCACCAGTGCGTAGGCGGGCAGCAGGAAGCGCGGGGCCGCGTAGCCGATCACGAAGAGGTACGGGAAGGCGGCCGTCGCGGCGCACGCGAGCGGCACGAGGGTGGGTGCGGTGCGCCGGGCGCGGACCGCGACGACCAGTCCGGCGACGGCGAGCACGGGCAGCACAAGCCACCAGACGTCGACCGCCGGGTTGGGCATGGCACTTGTGCACGGGCGGCACAGGGCGCGTCCGCCCAGGCTGCGCAACTGGTCGGTGATCGCGAGGTGCCAGCCGAGTCCGCCCTCGATCGCCGAGGCGTCGTGCAGCCGCTGCGTCAGACCGCCGTAACTGACGTACGCCTCGACCACCCACTCCACGGCACCGGACGCGAGCCCGGCGAGGAGGACGGCGAGGAGCCGCCAGTGGCGGGCGAAGAGGCAGAGCGCGAGGAGGGGCAGGGTCGCCCACACGGCGTCGGTCGGCCGCATCCACGCCATGAGGGACGCGCTCGCCGCCAGACCCCACAAGGTCGAACGGCCGGCGTGGTCGGTCCCGTCGGCGCGGGCCCGTAGGAAGCAGCCCGTCGCGGCCAGGGCGGCCACGGCGACCCAGTAGTTGGGCATGGCCTGCGGGCCGTAGAAGAGCGTCACCCAGAGGGAGGCGAAGAGGGTGCCCGCCAGGGCCAGGACGCGGGCGGGGAACAGGGTGCGCCAGGTGCGGAGCGCGAGGAAGAGGGCGAGGCCGGAGAGGGCGGCGAGGTAGACGCGCAGCAGGGTGGTGGACGAGGACCAGGAGGTGATCGGTGCGACCAGGAGGGAGATGCCACGGGCCCGGGGTGCGCTGAAGAAGGCGGCGGGGGCGTGCGCGCTGATCTGGCTGACGTACACGGTCTCGTCCCAGCCGAGGCCCAACCCAGGGCGTACGAGCACCAGTTGGGCCAGGGTGAAGGCACCGGCCACCAGCGCGAGGGGGTACTCCGAGCGACCGGACGCGGTCGCAGCGCCGAGCCGTCGGATCCCGGCGAGTGTGGCGTACGTGCTGCCGGACATGGCCCACCCTCCCCCCTACAGTTTGTAGGGTTACTGGCACCCTACAGCCTGTAGGACCGAAGACGGTGGCCAGGGGAAACATGGACAAACTATCCCGTCGCAGGTGTGGTCGGGGTCTGGAATTCACCTCCTTCTTGCAACGACCGCGGGCGGACCGGTCCACGCCTCATCCGACGGCACACTCGCGGTCCAGTGGAACTCGCCCCTTCGGGCGACGGCCGGCGGATCAGCCAGAGAAGCGCGCCCGTCGGCTGTGCCGCGCGCCGAGGGGGCGTGCGGTCAGCCGGTGCTCCATTTCTGGTTGTCCCCGCCGGTGCAGCTCCAGAGTTGCAGTTCCGCGCCGTCGCCCGTCCCCGCGTCGGTGACGTCGACGCACTTGTCAGCCTGGATGTTGACCAGATCGTTCGCGGCGGTGAGCCGGAACCGCTGGGCTCCGGTGCCGTTGCAGGTGACGAGCTTGATCCACGCGCCGTCCGTGCGCGAACCGCCGTCGACGTCCATGCACTTGCCCAGTGCGCGGACCGTTCCGTCCGACGCGAACCGCCACTTCTGCCGGGCGGCGCCCGAACAGTCCCAGATCTGCAGGCGGGTGTTGTCCACCGGGTCGCCTCCGGTCACGTCGATACAACGGCCGGAGCCTTGCCCCCGGATCAGCACGCCCTTGGCAGCGACGGCGGCGGAATCGGCCGCCGGGGAGGAACTCCCGGACGGCGCCCCGCCGTTCTTCGCGCCGGCCCTCGCCGTGGCCTCGGCATCACCGGTGTTCTTGCCGGATGCCGATGAACCGGCCTTCGGGGTCGGCTGCCGGGTGGAGTCGGCTTCGAGTGCGGAGGACTCACCCGACGGCGAGGCGGAGTCGGACGAGTCGGTCGTGTCCTCGTTCTGTCCGCCGTCCCGGACGGTGTCCGATGCGCTGCCGGCCGCCGAGCGTCCCTTGCCGTCGCCGCCGTCCATGAGGAGCAGGGAACCGGTCAGCAGGACGACGCCGGCAGCGGCTGCGGCGAGCAGCATCCTGCGGCGCCGCTGTGGGGGTCGAGGTACGGACCGACCCGGAGCGGCCGTGATGCCGACGGGGCGATCGGTCCCGCCCCCGGCGGGGGCGTCTGTACGGCCGCCCAACCTCCCGGTGTCCGGCGCGCGTTCGGTGAACGCCGCGAACTCGGCCGCCACCGCGGACATGGGCGGCGGGGACGCGGGTCCGGACTCGGAGGCAGCAGTGGGTCCCAGCGCGGCAGCGGCCTCGGCGATCGCCGAGGGGCCCCTCGACCGGCGGGGCAGAGGCCGGGGCTGGGGCGGGTGCGGGGGCCGCAAGGTGGCGTCGGGCTGGTCGGTCCGGGCCGTGGCGGCCTCCGCCGTCGGATCCTCGGAGGAGGCCGTCATGTCGTCCTTCCGGTACGGGGTGGTGAATTCCTGCGCGGCCGGTACGACGTCGAAGTGTCGAAGCCGTCGTGGCCGTCCGTGGTCGCCGGTGTCGCCTGCGGTGGTCGGCGACGGGCTTTGTGCGGGCACCGGCGATCGCCGTCCTCGCACCCGAGGGCGATTGTGTCGTGTGCACGACCGCCCAGGCAAAGGGCGACACGCGGTGCCGGCTCGGCGACACCGACGACTCGGTCGCCCAACTGCCTCTCCTGGCACCGTCGTTGACGGGTGGGACGTCGTCGGTACCCGGTGGCGTCGGCACCGCCGAGAACCCTTCACGATCACCGGGTCGACCACCGCCTCGTGCGTCACAGCGGCAACACTGGATCTAACCTGGCCGCACCCGGTGTCGGTCAGACAGACCAACTCCCCTTGTACGCCTCACACTTCAGGAGCGAATCCGATATGGAAACCACCGCCCTCACCTTCGAGACCGACGTCTTCGTCGCGTAACGGAGCGAGCACCGTGACAACCCTCCAGCCCCTCAGCCGACAGTTCTGCGCCCTCCTCCTCGACAGCCACCACCGCCTGACGGGAAAGGAGTTGGGCCCGCCGCCCCTCACCTCCGCGGACGCGGCGGCCGAATGGCTCTACGAGGACGCGCCCTTCGGCCTTCTCGCCCACGACACCGCCGACGACCCGACCTTCATCTACGCCAACCGGACCGCCCAGAAATGCTTCGAGTACACCTGGGAGGAGTTCGTCGGCCTCCCCTCCCGCCTCTCCGCGGCACCCGACGCCCAGCCGAACCGGGACGCCTTCATACGGTCGGTCACGCGCGACGGCTACGCCACCGGATACCGCGGAATCCGCATCGCCAAGTCCGGCCGCAGGTTCTGGATAACGGACGTGACCATGTGGGACCTGATCGACGCCCAGGGAACCCGCCATGGACAGGCCGCCGTCTTCCCGTCGTGGTCCGACCTCTAGGTCACCGCAGCGGGATGGCACCCGCCGCGTGCGCCGGGCTTCGGCACACCCGCTCAACTCACGCTTGCCGCAAGGCAATCGACCGCGTGTCCACCTTCACGGGCCGACTCCCGTGGCGGGGAGGTGAATTGTGTGGACGACCCGCCAGGTATAGGCGGCGTCCGCACGCCTCAGCTCGGCCAGTTCGACGCGGTCGACGAGCAGTTGGACGGGGGCGAGGAGTCGTAGTGGCTCAACAGCCACCAGGACCGGGGCAGTCGGGGTCGGCCGGTTGCAGTATCCGATGCCGATGTGGGGCCGGAGGCGGCTGCTCGGCTTCATCGCAGGCAGCCCTGATGCCACGGACGCCGCGACGAGCCGTCGGTGGAGATCGACGACGGGAGTCCGACTGGCGGGGGGCGTCATTCCAAACGCGCGATATTCGGGCTGTGGGCGCAGAGTTGCCCATCCCAGACAAGGGTGACCAAACGACCAGGAGTCCTCCTCGCCCCACTCGGTCCGATTCTCCACGGACTGGGGAGGTTCATCGAGCGTCGCGAGCAGAGTCTCAGACGGTGCCCTCGTCCGGCTTGTCGAGGAGAGCCAATTCCTCTTCAGTCAGGCGCAGGCTTCCGGCGGCGATGTTCTCCGCGAGGTGTGCCGGGTTCGTGGTGCCGGGAATGGCCAGCACGTGCGGACCGCGGTGGAGGGTCCAGGCGAGCCGTACCTGGGCTGGCGTCGCATGGTGGGCGTCGGCGACGGAGTGGACCCGCGCATCGCGCTCCGGCCTGCGGCCGCTTCGCGCCGCAGGCCGGAGACCGCGAAGAACGGGACGAAGGCGATGCCCTGCTCTCCGCACAGGTCCACTAGCCCGCTCTCGTCGGCACGGCGCCAGTCCAGGCCGTAGGAGTTCTGCACGCAGACCACGGGCGCGCTCTTCTGGGCCTCGGCCACGTGCTCAGGCAAGACACCGGAGAGCCCGAGGTGCCAGACCAGGCCGGCCTCGCGCAGCTCAGCGAGGGCGCCGAAGTGCTCGGCGAGCGAGGCTGTGCGGGGGCCGTCGGCGCGCAGGTTGACCACGTCCAGGCAGTCCCGGCCGAGCTGGCGCAAGTTCTCCTCGACCTGGCCACGCAACTGGTCGGGGCGGACCGTGTAGAGCCACTCGCCGGAGGGATCGCGCGCCGGGCCGACCTTCGTCACCACGACCACATCGCCGGACCAGGACGAGAGTGCGCGATTGATGAGCTCGTTCGCGGACCGCAGGGCTGAGAAGTAGAAGGCGGCCGTGTCGATGTGGTTGCCCCCTACTCGAACGCGCTGTGCAGCAGGCCGACGGCGACATCGCGGTCGATCGGCGTGCCGTCGGAGTTGCCCATCATCCCGTTGCCCGTCAGCCGCATCGCGCCGTAGCCGATGCGATTCACCTCCAGGTCCCCGAGCTTCCAGGTCCCTGCTGCCGCTGCTGCGCTCACCGTGCTCCTTCCCCCGCCGATTTGTCAGATCCTGGAGCATGCGTCCGTCACGGTGTGCTGCGACAGGTTAACGGGCTGGGCGAAACGTCACGCCCCTATCGGGAACTCGCCATCGTCGTGATGCCGTTGGACCTGGCAAGAGAACGTCGGTCAGGACGGGTTTTCAGACCTTGTGTCACTGTCTTACCGAGCGGGGAACGACGAAGATCCCGCCCGATCTTCCGATCGGACGGGATCTCCTCAACTACCCCTGAGCTAACTCAAGAACAGTCACAGCGATCGAATCTAACCTGGAAATCTCCTCCGGCCCCTGGCCCCGATGGCTCTCCCCCCACGGGAAACGATCGCTCGGCCAACGGGAAGCGTCTTCATCTCCTCCCGGCGCCGATACAGAAGTTGAGACAGCGGTCCCAAGCGGCATGCGAGGTTGCAGGAGTTTGCCGCCGCCGGGTTAGTAATGCACCGGTGCATCGAGTCGGGGCACAGGATTTCTGACCGGGAGAGGTCCCGCCGCCTGGATGGCGGCGGGACCTGGGTAGTTACCTGTACCACAAAGCACGGTCAGGTCTGGGGTTCCTGCCCGCACACCAGGTCATGTGCTTCCCGGAATCCCGGGTAGGTTCCCGTGTTCCGGCCGCACTTGATCATGCCCTGGGTCTTCCCATACCACGTGGTGACGGTGCCGTAGACCGGAGTCTTCTTGTCGCCGGCACACCCCTGGACGAAGTTCGCCTCAACCACCTGCACGCCTATGACCGAGAGGTAGTCGCCGGTCTTTCCTGTCATGTCGACAGTTCCGAGGCCCGCGGCGCCGGGCAGCGGTACCGACTCCCCGTTCTGTGCAACCGACTTCCCTCCGAGATTCATGTGCCGTTCCAGGGAGGCGAACACCGATGCCTCGGACACCTTCCCACTGGCCTCGACGCTGGCTGTCACCTTGCGTACTGGAATCGCATGGAACGTGACGTTCGCAGCCTGTTCACCTTTTTTGACGCGAACCAACTGCGAAACGGCGACCAGTTTCCCTTGGGTGCTGATCTTTCCCCAGTGGAATTGGTCGTTCTTGCAAATCCACTCTGCCACCGAAATCGCGGTTGACTTGGGGGACGCCGTCGCTTTCGCATCCTTGTCCTGCGAGGACGAGGAACACGCCGTCGCCATCAGGACCGTTGCGGCCAGCACGGCTGCCGGCCGCAATCCGGCCGCGATCCGGCTGGCTTTCTTTCCTGTTTCTTGGCCAGGCCGTGTCATCAGCAGTACCTCTTCTTCACCAACGCCGACAGCCCGTCCTGGGCCGGCTTCTTGCAGCTGATACTCCCGGCGGAGTCGCTGTTCCAACTGTGGCCACTCTTGTAGCCCATCCGCGCGCAACTGTGGGAACCACACGCCCAGCGCTCATACCGTCCGCTGGCCTTCCGTGTCCCGTTGTAGTAGATGTACTTGCCATCCGCCTTGGGGATGGTGACCTCCTTCACGATCGAGTGGGTGACCGTCTTCGACCCACTGCCGTGCAGTGTGAGCCCGACCTCGATCCCCAGAGCGCCGAAGAACTTGGTGGCCAGATTGCCGGTTGCCCCGCCAGTCGCGTCGATTGCTCCCTCCACCGTGGTGATGTGCTCCTTCGTGATGGTGAACTTGACGCTCTCCCCGGTGGTGTTGACATAGTCCCATTCGTGCGTGATCACGTTTGTTTTCTTCGTCCACGCCCAGAGGTACTGGATGTCCGTATCAGCATGGGCTGACTGTGTGGAGATCAGAAGCATGGCTGCCAGCATCGGCAGGACCACGGCGAGGCGCCGTCTCAGTCGTCTCAGCCGAGTCATCAGTACTCCGTTCCGAAGGGCAGGGTGAAGGAATCCGTGGAGGTGGTGCCCTGCTCCTCGGAATTGGTGTTGTCGGTGGACTGCTGGCTCATATACCGGCCCAGGGTGGGCAGGTATATGCGGCCGTATAGGAGAACGATTCCATCGAGACGCCGGTCGGCTGACTCCGTGATGCCCCGCCAGCCGAACCGGTTGGTACTGTCCGTGTTGCCGAACTCGTCGTACGCGTGGGTCTCGGCCGCGCCGGTGCCGACGTTGAGTTCCACGGCGATATTGCCCTGGACGTCGCTCAGTTGGAGTTTGGCGGTGCTGCCGGTGTCGGTCAGCGCGAGGAGGTTCCCGTCCGGGTCGGTGACGTACCGGGTTGTGCTGGTGCCGTCCGTGTCCCAACTGGGAGTGGTGCGGAGCCCGTTGTAGTGACTGGTCAGGGTGGAGGACGTGGCCCAGGTACCGCTGGTGTTGGTGGCCACCGTTGCCGTGCTCAGACGCTGTTCCGCGTCCAGGCTCCAGGTCTCCCGGTCGGTTCCGTTGACGACCTGCAGCGGCGTGCCGTCGGTGTAGTAGGTGTACGCGGATCCGTCCGCCGTGGCGGTGGCGTTGCCGAAAGCGTCGTAGGTGTAGCCGCTGTTGGTGATGCGGTTCTGCGCGTTGTAGGTGTAGTTGGTCGTGGTCGTGCTGGAGCAGTCCGCGCTTGCGGTGAGGGTGGTCCTGTCGCCCGCCTTGTCGAGGGTGTAGGCGCGGCTCTCGCACACGGTGTCGCCGTCCGTGCTCTTCGCCTTGGTCAGGCGGTTGGCGGCGTCGTAGGTGTAGGTGGTGTTGGTGGTGGTGCCTGCCGTCTGGCTGTCGGTCGCGTAGGCGCCGGTGATGGTGTACGCGATGTTGTCCGACAGTTCGACGGTGCCGCCCGAGGCGCTGTAGAGCCGCTCGATCGGAGCCCCAGTCTCGTCGTACTCGATGGCCAGGGTGCTGCCGCCGGGTAGGGTTTCGCTCTCCGGCCGGTCCGAGGCGCCGTAGGTGAGGGTGAACTTGCCGGCCACGGAGTCCGTCTCGGTGACCACGCGATCGCCGTTGCTGTCGGCGCTGTAGACGAACGTGGTCGTGGCGCCGGTGGAGTCGGCGGTCCTCGTGACGCGGTCCTGGCTGTCGTAGGACGTCGTCGTGCTGTTGCCGTTTCCGTCGTTGTAGCTGGTCAGCCGTCCTCGCGCGTCGTAGCCGTAGGCGGCGGTGCTGCCGTTGGACGTGAGGGTCTTCTTGAGGCCGGTGGTCGTGTCGTAGGTGATGGTCTCGTCGGGCAGGGCCGTGCCGGTGTCCGCGGTGACCGTCGTCTTGGTCAGGCGTCCGGCGTCGTCGTAGGTGTGGCTGGTGGTACGCGTCTTGCCGCCGGCAGTCACCGTGACTTTGGCCTGGTTGCCCCAGCGGTCGTAGGTGTACGTCGTGACCGTCGACGCGCTGCTGTCGGAGGCGGGGGCCGTGGTCTCCGTGCAGGTCAGGCCGGCCCATTCCGGGTGTCCGGCGCAGATTCCCGAGCCGCTGCCGGTCCACCGCGCGGTGGTGGTGACGGTTGTGCCTGCCGCGTCGGAGCCGGGACGGGTGGTCGAGCTGACTTCGCCGTCGGACGTGTAGGTGTAGCCCGTGGCGAGGGCGAGTCCGGAGGGGTTCGTGGTCTCCTTCAGAAGGTTGCCGGTGTCCCAGTCGTAGGAGTACGTCACGACGTTGCTGTCGGCCAGGGTGCCGTAGCCGTCGATCAGTGCGCCTTCGGTCTTGGTGGTGACCAGACCGCTGGCTTCGGCTCCTGAGGGCCGGGTTTCGTCGTAGGTGTAGGTGATGCGTTGGCGCGCGGCCCGGACATCGCCCGCGCTCAAGGACGCCGCGCTCGCGTCGGCGGTCAGGGCCGACTGGAGAGTGACCGTGTGCAGGGGCCCGCTCTCGGTGAGAGGAACGTTCGAGTCGGTGTCGTAGGTATGGACGGTGGCGAGCAGCTGGGCGCGCAGGGCTGTGTCGCTTTCGTCCTGCAGGCCGAGACGTGCGAGTGCGTCATCCGCGTTCTTCGCGGTGCCGAGGGCCAGTTCCCGGTTGGCTGCGGTGAGTTCGTAGGTGGTGTTGCCGTCGCCGTTGTACGCCTCCGTGCTGATGTGCCCGCCGGGAGTCGCCTCGTTCACGGCATGGCCATAGGCATCCGAGTAGGAGACAGAGGCAGTGGCGTAGGCGTCCTGTGCGAGGTCGGATCCCAGATTGCTCGACACCGTGCCGGAAGTGAATACCGCCGTTGCGTCCGTGGGGGCGATGTCCTGCCCCCAGGTCGCCACGTCCGTACCGGTCATCTGGTGGGGAGCCGTGTCACCGTCGAGCGGCACGTCGTAGACGATCGTGGTCGTGGTGTCGGGGTCGTCCAACGTGGCGCCGGCTCGGGTGGCGGTCAGCAGCATGCCCGCGCCCGCGGTGGTACTGGATCCGACCGACCCATAGGTGAAGGTCCAGGCCCGCTGGCCCGGTTCGGTGTAAGTGACGATTCGGTCGGTGTTGTCGTAGGTGTAGTTGGTCTTCAGAGCTGTGCTGACCCGGGGGTCCCATGCCTGGCGCAGGTATCCGGAGCTGTCGTAGGCGTACGCGGCCACGGCAGTCGACGTCGTCTTGCTCGCACCGGGATCGGCGGCCCACAGCCGGACTTCGCTGACACGACCCGTGTAGCCACCGAACGAACTCGTGGTGGCGGTGGTGGAGTCCGCGTACACGTACTCCAGCGCACGGCAGCCGACCTTGGTCAGGTCCGTGACACAGTCCGCCGGATCGGTCCCGTTCGCCGCGGTGACGGAGTACTTCGGGCGGGCCAGCACGTCGTCACCGGAGAAGACGGCTTGCGCGACGGTGATGGTGTCGTCCGTGCTGGTGTCCGCCACAGTGTCGAGCTTCCAGGTGCCTGCGGTGCTGGAGAGCTGGAACGTTGAGACGATTCCGGAGCCGTCGGCAAGGGTGAAGGACGTGCCACTGGTGGTGCCAGTCAGAGTCAGCCAGTCGGCGTCCGTGGACGTCCACTTGCCGTTGCTGAGAGTGAAGGAGACGTTGGTCTCCTGGTCGAGACCGGTCAGTGTGATGGCCGAGTCCGAGCTCTTGGTGATGGTACTGAAGCCGGCCGCCTGTACGTCTGCTCCGGTACCGGCTGTCCAGCCGGGACCGAATGCCGACACGGTGGCCGCGTCGTCCTCGACCTCGCGCTCTGAGGTACGGGACACCGCTCGGCGCAGGACCTGCATGTCGAAGAGATCGGCGTCGGTCTCGACGATGCTGTAGCTGCCGGTCAGCAGATTGACCGAACCCGGGCCGATGTCCCGGGTGGGGCCGTAGCCGCCGGCCCGGTCCAGCCCGATGCTCCGGCTCGCCGTGTACGCGTTGGTGGTGCCGTCCGAGACGAGTGCGCGGATCTGCAGATCAGTGTCGGCTCCGAGAGTGTTCGCGACGTTCCACACGAGCTTGGTCGCCACACCACCGCTCATAGCGGCAGGCCACGTGACCGCGTTCCCGCCCGAAGCCGTGACGACATCGGAAGCCGGGATGAGCGTCCAATCGTCGCCGTCGCCGAGACGGTAGTACCACTGGATGCTGGAGTAGGTCGTCAGTCCCCTCGCCTCCAGCGGGACACGACGGGCGGTGGTCACACCATCCTTGGGCGCAGTGATCGCGGCACCGTCCTCACCTACGCCGAAGCTGTAGGCGGTGGCACTTGAAGAAAGGTTTCCTCCAGAGTCGACGGTCTTGACGTACAGCGTGTGCCAGCCCTCGTCCGGATCGATGGAGACAGCGAGAGCGTCTCCACCGGTTCCGTTGGTCGTGTCCAGCTTGCGGTTGGGCACACTGCCGTCGTCCAGGCCCCAGTAGTAGCCGGCACCGTCGCCCGAGTCCGTGTCGAGGGTGCAGGACACCGCGTCGTCGGCCTTCGCCGTCCAGCCGCTCTGCTCGTACGTGTCGCAGGAGACCGTCGGTGCGTTCGGCTTGCCCGTGTTCATCACGAACGTGGTGTAGCCGGTCCAACTGCCGTAGTCCGTACCGTCGTAGGCCCGCACCCGGTACCGCAAGTGCACACCGGCCGGGAAGGCTGAGGCGGACGGGATCGCGAGTTTCGCGGTCGCACCGGAGGCGACTGAGGCCGACGTGGTGGTGTACGTGTACGTGGTGTCGGCGTACGCCGGGTCCGCCGTGATCTCGAACTGCGCCTTGGCGCTGGAGCCGTCCGGGTCGGACACCTTCGCCGACAGCGTCGGCGTGAGCGAGGTGACGTACTGCTTGCCGTTGTAGGCATTGAGCTGCGACGGCGAGATCGCCGGCGAACTCGGCGCGGACGGGTAGGAGTTGTAGGTGACCGTCAGCTTCGGCGCGTACCCGGAGGTCGTGTAGTTTGCCGAGCGCCAGCGCCGCCAGGTGAGGGAGTCGGTCTCGCTGGTGCCGTAGACCATGAGGCCGTAGTTGGGGCTGCCGTCGGCCCAGGCTTGCACGATGGTGTCGATGTCCCAGTTGGACCAGGCAGCCGGACAGTTCGAGTTGTAGCCGTGCGGCACGAGGTTGACGACGGCACCGGTCCCGGACGACGAGGGCCGGGTCGCCCAGGTCAGCGTCGAAGACGACCATGTGGAGGTAATCCGGCGCACCGTGGTGCCGGAACCGGTGGTCGAACAGGTCGAGGAGTAGTAGTTGTACAGGGCGAAGTTGGTGTCGGTGATGTGCTTGCCGACGAACTTCGACACGTCGAACTTCAGGAACGAGCGCGCCAGATCCGTGCCCGAGTCGTAGGTGCCCGACTTCAGCTCCTGCGAGGAGACCTGCGAGTCGGGGTAGTCCGGGGTCTGTATCCAGGTGTCGGTGGTCACCGCCAGGGTGGTGGTGGGATCCACCGTCACCGGATACGTGGCGGTCGCCAAGAAGTCGGCGTCCGGGGTGAGCACCAGGGTCTGCGAACCGTCGTCAGCGGTTTCGATCTTCGTCGCGACCCGCTCCTGATGGGCAGACTCGCCGGAGGCTGGGTCCTTGGAGGCGTCCCACATCGCGGGCGCCGGCGCCTCTGCGACCAGATCACCGTCGTTGTTCTTCAGCAGCAGGTGCCCGGAGTCGGCCTGCGACAGCGTCAGCCCGTCCAGGTTCAGCGGTATCCGGTACGACACGGCATCGCTGTCCGGCTGCTGAGTGAGTTTCAGGTTCTCCGAGAAGCCTTGCGCGAGTGCGGTGACGGACAGGGTCTGGCCACTGCCCAAGTCGTAGGAAGCGGTGCTGTCCTTGACGGTCGGGGCGGGAAGTTTGTCCTCCCAGCCCAGTCCGAAGGACTCCTTACCCTTGGCCACTGACGCCAACTGCGTGTCCCCGCCGTCGGAGACAGCGACGTCAGCCGCTGCCGCGGCCGGCGTGAGGTCAGAGCCCGTGTCGGACAGCGAGGTATCGATGTCCTTCCAGTCGCCGTCCAGCTTCACCCGGACCGGACCGGCGTATGCCTCCGTCCGCAGCTCCCCACTGGGCAACGCGTACGTCGTCGAATCCGTCGTCCGATCCGACAGCACCTCGATGTTCCGGTTTTGCAATCGGGCCATCAGCACGGCAGACGCCTCGTCCTGCGCTTCCGCAGGAGCTTCAGCCTTCGCAGATGCCGCGACCGTGGTCGCGGAGTCGGAAGCTGCGGTGGCCGCCCCCGCGGCGACCGCCATACTGCCGCCCACGATCAGCGCAGCCTCCGCAGCCATTGCCAGTACTAGGCCGACAGCCATGTACCGCAGCCGAAGCGACTGACGTGCACGTCTGGCACGTGATCCATCCTGGGGCACGGGTCTGTGACGCATGATCAACTCCTTCCTGGTTCGAGATCAATAGAGGAGTTGATCTTCCGGAAGGAGGTTTTGTGTCGAACTCGCAGAGGCCGACATGAGTCAAGAAAAGGTCAAACGTGCGTCATGGAATGTCCAATCGGGCGGCTCGGAGCGAGCTACCTAATGAGGCTTTCATCTTCCATGTGGCGACTCGTCTGGTGTTGCGTTCGAGTAAGGGGGTGGCAAGAGGCTTGCCTGTCGAACTCCATAACTTTCCCAAGAGATGAAGGTAGATGCCGCTAAATGTGAAGAGTACGGACAGGTCTGGGTGGTTCTCGCGGCCATTGTGTCGACGGGGCGAGACGTCAAAAAGGATCAAGAGCTGTCATCTCGGGCATGTTCGGATGCTTGCGATGATGACGTCCAGTCAGCTGGGCGATTTTCGGGCGACCTCGACCACTATCACGCGAAGATCAATAGTCACCCTGCGCGCGCAATCGCACGAAGTGGAACAGAGCCAGTTGGGAAGCGCGCAGCCACGCAGAGACCGGCGCCGACCGGATGCCGGGCTACCCTTTTCTGCACCCGAGTTGGACGCCGCTGCCCACTCGGACCCGATCCAGAGCCCAGAACGCTTCGCTCAGGAACCGCCACCTGTTCGCCACGGCAGAAGAATATGGCCGCAGATCAGCTGTTTCTGGCCGAGGGTTCATGACCGAGAACCACCCGAGCGCTGGGTTCACTGCCCGGCGCCGCCCGGCTGAAGGCGCGGGCCTCCAAGTACGCGGTCCAGTCAGTAACCGCGCGGGAACGCCATCGCGTTACGGTGCTGAGGTGGAGGCCGAGCAGGGCTGAAAGGACGGGCGGAGGCATGTCCTGAGCGAGCTGGGCCAGGGCCGTTGCTCGGGCGGGACGACTGGGGATTCCGTGGTCGGTGAGGCGGCGGGCCAGCGCGCTGCCGGTGATATGACGGCCTGGCTCGGCTGCGGGGAAGAGCCAGCGGTTGGGGTAGTTCGTTGACCAGCCTGGTGGCCGCGGCTGGTCGGCGAACTCGCTCAGGAGCCGGGGCAGGGGGGCGGGCAGGTGGATGGGGACGTGGTGCAGGACGAGGACTGTTTCCTGATCCCGCGCGGTCACCGCGTCGGCGGGCAGCGCGGCGATCCGGGTGACTTCCTGACCGAAGAGGAAGAGGATGGCGCCGGAACAGCGGACGTCGAGCGGCAGGGCTGTGTCGGTCAGACACTGGTGGAGGATCTCCCAGTGGGAGTCCTCGTCCAGCGTGACGGGGTCCGGCCTTGGACGCAGGGGGACCACGAGGTCCCGGCCGTGGCCGCGGCGTGCGGCCCAGACGAGGAAGTCGCGGACCTCGTAACGGGTGCTGCGGCCCGCTGCCAGCCACTGGTCGACTTCGTGCTGGGTGACCTCCGCCAGGTCCAGGCCGGCCGCCTGCATGGCGCCCAGGAAGTGGGCGGCGACGTTGATTCGCATTTGGGCCCAGCGCAGCCGGTTGGCGAACGCGTAGGCGCGGTGGCTGCGGCGGCGGGCGCGGGGCAGGAGTGACCAGCGGACGTAGGTCCGCAGGAGCAGGGCGTGCTCGGGGTGACGGGTCAGGACGCGGGCGAGATGGCGTTCGACGCGGGCCGGGAGTTCGTCGCGCTCGGGCAGGGCCTGGTAGGCGCGCAGGATGCCGCGCAGGTAGTCGACGGCTCGGGCGCCACCCCGGCTTCCGGCGGAGGCCAGGGCGTCCAGGTCTTCGTGCGTCAGTGCCCGCCCGTCGGTGACGACGTCCGCCAGGAGCTTGGCAGAGCGGGAGGTGCGCAGCCAGCTCAGTGCGGTCGTCGGCTGGTCGCATGCGGCCAGGGCCTCGCGCATCTTCGTGTACTGGTCCTCGGGCCCCGCCCGTTGGCCGTCGAAGACCTCGGCGAGGTGGTCGTGGAGGGTGCACCGGTCGCACAGGCCCCGGACTTTGTAGGAGCGGGGGTTCGTACAGCGGGGGCAGGCGTACGGGTCTGAGTGGCCGGCGCAGGGGCCGCAGACGCGGACGCTGTTCTGGCGGGCGATCAATACGCGGGGCTTGTTGCAGCCTGTGCAGGTGGCGAGGCGGGTGCGTGAGGCGCGGTAGCAGGGTTTGCAGACGGGGCCGAGCGGCCAACGGGCATTCACCGGCGCGCTGGTGGCGCACACGGCACATGGTGCCGGCGGCCTCGGCCGGCAGGTGGTGCACGGGTCGAGGTCCGACGGTTTGCCGCAGCCGGAGCAGGACCGGGAAGCCGCGATCTGGCGGCGTCGGCAGGCGGCGCAAGTCTGGCGGGAGGGCCGCGGACCAATCTCGCCGCATACCGTGCACGGGCCGACGTTGCCGCGCACCGTGAGGGTGCCTTCGCAGCCGCGGCAGACACGGCCGCCGGGAACCGCGCGTCGCAGCGGACGCACCCGCCCGCACCGCAAACAGGCCGGCGCCCGGACACCGGGAACACCGGCATCAGAGAGAGTGGTGATCAGCGCCTGGATGGAGAGCGGGGCATCTGATGCCCCGCTGACCAGGGCGTCGGGATACCGGGCGAGGTGGACCCGAACGCGTCCGCGGGCCGACGGCGTCATCCGGGCGACGATTGGGTCTGCGGCCTCTCTGGTCATGTCGGGCAGGAACGCCGTGATCCGCTCGGCGAGTTCCACCCACTCGGGCGGCGTCCCCGGTTGGCGGAGGCTCACAGTCCCTCCGGGCGCTGCACTCTTACCCGCCGCGACGGCGGGACGGCGGCCGGCGAAGCACTCTCGCCCGACGCGGCCGGCCTCGCGACCTGGCGGCGGATCTCCTTCACGGTGATCAGGTCCGCCGGGGAGCAGCCGAGGATCCCGCACAGCGCGGCGAGGGTGTCCATCGACAGGCGCTGCGGCGGCTGGGTAACCAGCCTGAACACCTGCTCGCGCGAGAGGTGCACTCCGTACTCGGCCAGCTTCGGCACCAGGTCCGTGGTCTGGTACATGTCCTGATCGGCCATCAGCCGGCGCAGGTTCCACTCAAACGCCATCCGCTTCATCACCGCGGCTCCAACCCCTCTCCGTTCAACCGCGCCAGGCGCCTGGCCAGCGACGCCTCCAGCAGCCGGTTGCGGTACTCGTCCGACACCCACGTGTACAACGCCGTCGTCGACGCGTAGACGTGGCCGACCTGCTGCTGGACGAACCGCTCCGGATACCCGAACTCGATCAGGTGTGTGATGTAGGTGTGCCGCAGACAGTGCAGCTCCAACTCGTCCGGAAGACCCGCGTGGTCGCGGATCGCAGCGAACACCTCATCCAGACGCCGCAGACCCAGACGCCCGCGCCGCTCGGTCACCCACATCGCCGGATGCGCTCCGGGCGAGAAGCCGCCGCGGACCTCGTCCACCCACTCTTCGAGGACCGGCACAATCCAGTCGACCTCCGGCACTGTGAGCACCGTGCGCCGTTTGGGCGGGCTGCCGCGCGCGGCCTTGCCGAACCGGACCTCCAGCGCGCCGAACCGCCTGTACTGCTTCGCGCGCGGGTTGTGCCGCAGATCCGCCAAGTCCAACATCGAGGTCTCGCGGCGCCGGGTGCCGTACGCGTACACCTGCTTGATCATCACTGCGTCCCGCCACGCGGCCAGCACCCCCTTGCGGCGGCGCTTGCGCTTCAACTCGACCAGGTCGTCGGCCGCGTTGAAGAGAGTCTGCAGTTCGTCGTAGGTGAGCGCCCGCCGTCCGGGCCGGCCCTCGTACTCGGCAACGTGGTCGGCCGTATTCCAGTCATGGCACACCTGCACCGGAGCCTGACCGAACACCTCGTCGCAGGCGGCTGCCCAGCCGTAGCGGCGGTCAGTGACGAACGCGCAGAACATCTGCAGATCGCCTTGCTGCCCTCGCACCGTCGAATGGGCCAGCGGCGAGGCACCCGACAACTGGTGGGAGAAGTACGCCTCAACGTCCTCCGGAGTCCACTCCCACGGGTACGTCGCCGTAAACAGCGCGAACCGCCGCACCAGGCTCAGCCGGTCGCTGATCGTCTTCTTCGCCAGCAGCCGACTCCGCTGCTGTTGCTCCCAACCGCGCAGTATCGCGTCGAACATCGCCGGCCCCGGATCCAGCGCGCGGACATTTCCCGGAACGATCAGCCGAAACGCGCCCGGTACGTCGGCAGTCTGCACAGCTACTCCCACGGTTGCACCTGATGCAACATCGTGGCGTTGGACCTGCATCACCAGAGGCCAGATGCCCTGGCATCACCTGAACGAATGACCCACGCGCAGGCTTCCGAGCAGGTCACAACCGCGCCCGCTCTACGCGGAGTTGATGCATCTACCGCAACAACGCCTACTTACGGTGCCACGCTGTAGCGCAGGGCACCGCGGGACCCGGTGAGCGGGATCGCGGTGAGGGAGAAGGCCGGTGGGGCGTCGGCCTGTACGTTGCGGGCGAGTTGGTCCAACCGGCCCTGGCCCACGGTGTCGGCGGGAGCGATCCGGCCGAGGGTGGCGTGATAGCCGTCCGAACCGATCAGATCGAAGGCGCCCAGACCGCGAACGGCGTTCTGACAGTGGGCGGCCTGGTCGAGGAAACCTGAGTCGGTGATTTCCAACAGCCAGTAGTACGCACGGGTGTTGGACGACCATCCCGGGCGCTGCCAGTGATCATGCATCTCTCTGACAGCGCCGAACGCCGCCCAGTCGTGCTCGGCGATGACGCGCGGGTCGTCAAGGTCGGGAGGAGGGCTCGCGGGAAATGCGTCCGGGTGCGTTGTCAGTGGTGGAGTCATCCGGTGTCGGTGTCCTTGCCCAGGCGTGCGCCGGCACAGGCATCGTGGCAGAACTGGTCAAGGGCCCGTCGTGCGCGTCGTAGGGCCAGTCGTGCGCGTAGTAGGGCTATGTGAGCAACCGCTCGGCGGACTTCCGGATCTCGGCGATGAGTTCGGTGCTGTCGCTCGGGGCGGTGCCCCCCGTGCTGGAACGGCTTGCCCGCGATCAGGACCGTGTCGATGCCTGCACGTCGTAGTCGGGGCCTGCTCCTCGGAGTACGCCGACACCAGGACCCGTCAACGTCCACGGTGACCTGGCCACCGGGCCAGGGGCATCGGGGCCGGCCCGCCAGGCTCATACGACCGCGCGCGGTCAGCCGTTTTCGCGGCCCGGCAAGGGCGCGCCCTTCAAGAAGGCGTGATAGGTCTCGACGGCGTCCGGCTCGATTTCAGCGTTGGAGGGGCCGTAGCGAGTGTCGGTGCGGTCCCGCTTCGGTCCGGAGACCCAGAACTCCTCGTCGGTCTGCACGTCGTAGAAGTTCGCGTCGGACATCCCCCCTGCCCGGCGCAGTGTCCTCCCGCGAAAATACGCGGTGCTCCAGGTCTTCGAGAAGTCCACCCACCCGATCCACGAGGGTCCCTGGTCGGTGCCGTAACCGGACTTCAACTGCACGAACATGAGACGTCGAGGCATGTGCTCAGGGTCCTGCACGGACCATGTCCACGACCAGCCGTTTTCCGGGCCCCGACCTCGACGTCTCGTGACGCGCCGCCGCGTGTCTGCGGACGGAACTGTCGAACCCCCGGTCGGGGGCCAGCTCGTCGGATGCCCGCACCCGGGTGCCGACGTGCACGGCGGTGTCGGCGGTAAAGCAGCGTGGCTCCGCGCGAAAGAGCCAGGTCAGAGCGCCAACGGTAGGCAAGTCATGCCCTACACGCTGTAAGGTGGCGGACGGCCGACCTGGCGACCGAGGTCGTCGTACCGATCCCCGACCTGTGGCACGCACGACGCCTCCCGGTCCGCGTCCGGCGAGCTTGCTGAATCGGTCCGCAGGAGGTGACGGACTACGGCCGGTTCCGTCGCTTCGGAGGCGTGAATTCAGTACGCTGGATGGGGTGGCCCGGACTGAAGGCATGTGGTGTACATGTCAGTGAGCACCTCCCGGAACCTTTCAGGCCCGCTGGAGCGAGTGACGGCCGCGTGTCGGGCAGCCGAGTCGCGTCCGACGCGGCCGGTCCCGCAGGCCGGGCGAGTAGATCAGCTCGCCGCCTACATCGATCTCGCCCTGGACGAACCGACTGCTGTGCGAAAAGTCCGCGACGCGGTGGCAGAACTGAGCGAGGCTCCTCACCTCGGTGCTGTGCTTCCCCTGGCTGTCGAGACAGCGACGGCTCTCATGGGGGCGGACTTCGGGAACATCCAGCTCGTGGACCCCCGCGACGGCTCGCTCGTCCTGGTCACCCAGTCCGGCTTCGGCAGTGGATTCCTCGACCACTTCGCGGTGGTGTCCGACGACGGCTCCGTCTGCGGACAGGCCGCCCGGCAGAGCGCCCAGGCCGTCGTGGCCGATGTCCGCGAGGGTCCCACGCCGGCACCGCACCAGAAGGTCTTCCGGGCCGCCGGAGTCCGCGCGGTCCAATCCACCCCGCTCGTCGACCACGCGGGGCGGCTGATCGGCATGATCTCGACCCATGCGGCACAGCCCGGTCGACCGTCGGACCGCGACCTGCGACTCATGGAACTGTACGCCGGGCTCATGGGCCGGATCGTCGCAGGGCATCTGGGCAGAACTTCCGACGCCACCGACGGCCCGACCCGTTCCTCGCTCGGCGCCATGGCCCCGGCCTGGGCCGACTTGTCGTCGATCGATCCACTCACGAGGCAGATCCTCTCCGACACGGTCAATCGGATCTTCTCCGCAGGACTGCATTTCGCGGGCACTCTGCAACTCCTCACCGAGGACGGTGTCGCAGCCCGGCGCGTCCAAGCCGGAATCGACGAACTCGACGAGACGATCCACTCGATCCAGAGGGCCGCACTCGACCTCAGCACCTCTCACGGTCCGCGCGGCTCCGAGCCGGTGCAGGGAGGCCGTGGCCCGGACATCCCGAGCGCCGCCTCCTCACAGCAGCAGGCAACGGCACCGTCGTAAGACTTCCTCAGCACCTCGACGAACACGTCAGCGCCGGGAACGGGTACGGAGCAGCACCTTGGCGCATGCGCCAGTCACCACGATCGCCGCTTCGCGCCCGGCCTTTCACGCCCATGATCAGTACGCCGCCTGGCCCCATCCGGGCAACTGCCGGTGCTCATCATGGTCGGGCCGCCGTCTCCCAGACTTCGCATCCGCTCCCGCCGCAACCGCCACTACCTGCGAAGACGCCAGATCATGCACGCGATCCCGGAGCCGAAGGACCAGCGGGACCACCGTAAACGGCGTGGCAGCAAGGGCGGCCGCCCCGCCGGCTTCGACAGCGGGATCCACAAACGCCGCAACGGGGTCGAGCGGACCGTCAACCGGCTCAAGAACTCCAGGGCCGCCGCCACCCGTTACGACAACAGGGCTTACGTCTTCCACGGGACCATCACCACGGCGACGATCAGGCCATGGCTCCGACCATGATCCGCCGGGCGGTGCCTGGTCCCGCGCCCGTCGTCGGCTTCTACGAGCGCGCCCACCGAGGCTCTGCACCGCGCTTCGGCGCGTCGGCAGGCGCTCCACCACCGGGACGGCACGCTGCTCGCCCGAGTCCCACCCGGCCGACCTCCGATACGAACACAGCCAAGTCGGGCATTGCAGCCCAGTGAGGCAGACGACCCCGTCGACGACGCCGTCCGGCCCGACAAAGGACCAGTCGGCCCCTGTCCCTGTCCTCGGCCGACGCCCAGTCTGGCAGGACGCCCGGCTGCGCAGCAGGAGATCATCCACCGGGCACCGCTGGGAAAACCTCTGGAGGCCCTGATGATCACGATCCCCTGGCGCCGGTCACGCAGGCGGGAGGCCGCTGTGCTGGTCCTTGCCCGGGCCCGGCGCATCGTCGGTGTGGAGGCGGCTCTCCAGCTGCCGACCGTGATGATGCTCGTCGTCGAGGACGCGTGCACGGCGTTGGCCCGAGAGGACTGGAAACACCGCGAACCGTCCCGGCGGCATCCTCGGGCCCGCCGCCACTGGCGTGCCGAAGGATGCCGCCTGCTCGAAAAGGAGAAACGGCTGAGGGAACTGGCGGTGGAGTGCCTGGACGCACGTCACTGACAGGTGTTTCGCGACGGAGTCTCCCGGGCTCCCAACGGACCATCGGCGTCCCGCCGTCCGCGTAAGGGCCGTCAAGAGGGCGTTCGCCCTCCGAGAGAGGCCGGGCGGACCCTGCCGAGGGATCACCCCACGCAGCACGGTGGGGAGTGAACCCGCGGCGACCGGACGAACCCCTCTGTGCCCGGGTGACAGGAGAGGCGGAACGATGACCGACATCCAAGCCCTGCTGGGCGACGACGCCAAAGACCTGCTGACCCATACCGCCCAGGGCATTCCCAGGGAAGACCTTGTGCTGCCAGGTGGTGACTTCGTCGACCGCGTCGTGGCCGCGACCGACCGCTCGCCCAGGGTCCTGCGCAACCTCCAGTCTCTCTTCGACCACGGCCGGCTCGCCGGCACCGGGTACGTGTCGATCCTCCCGGTCGACCAGGGCATCGAGCACTCCGCGGCATCCGCGTTCGCCGCCAACCCCCGCTACCTCGACCCCAAGAACATCGTCGAACTCGCCCTGGACGGCGGCTGCAACGCCGTCGCGAGCACACTCGGCGCACTCGGAGCCGTCTCGCGGACGTACGCGCACCGCATCCCCTTCATCGTGAAGCTCAACCACAACGAACTGCTCACCTACCCGAACCACTACGACCAGGTCATGTTCGGCAACGTCCAGCAGTGCTTCGACCTCGGCGCGGCCGGCGTCGGCGCCACCGTCTACTTCGGCTCCGAACAGGCCGACCGCCAACTGCGGGAAGTCAGCGAGGTCTTCGCGCGCGCCCACGAGCTGGGCATGTTCACCGTGCTGTGGTGCTACCTGCGCAACCGGGCGTTCCGGCACGTCGGCGTGGACTACTCGCTCTCGGCCGACCTCACCGGCCAGGCCAACCACCTCGGCGTGACCATCGAAGCCGACATCGTCAAGCAGAAGCAGGCCGAGAACAACGGCGGCTTCCGCGCACTGGACTTCGGCAGGACCGACCCGCTCGTGTACGACAGGCTCACCACCGACCACCCCATCGACCTCACCCGCTGGCAGGTCGCCAACTGCTACATGGGCCGCGCCGGCCTGATCAACAGTGGCGGCTCCTCGTCCGGCCACGGCGACCTCGCCCAGGCCGTACGCACCGCGGTCATCAACAAACGGGCCGGCGGCACCGGCCTCATCACCGGCCGCAAAGCCTTCCAACGACCCACCGACGAAGGCATCCAACTCCTCCACGCCGTCCAGGACGTCTACCTCGACGACAACATCACCATCGCCTGACGGAGGCTCCGACGACAGCACGGCCGGAGGCACCCGGATCAGGTGCCTCCGGCCGTCCGCAGCCGCATCCGCCTCACACGGACGTCAGCTCGTCGACCGGGTGCGGGCCGGTGGGTGCCCCGGCATGCCGCAGGAGCTGTTCCGCCTGTTCCGCAGAGGGCGGTTCACGAGTGAAGACGTCCTGTCCAACAGCCGTGGCCTCCCAGGCGTTGGCCGCGATCGCGGACGCAGTGAGCAGCCAGGTGACGTAGATCCGTTCCCCGCCGTCCTCGTGGTACTGGCCGTTCCAACTGGTCACCGACCCGGCGTCGGTCCGCCCGTTGCGCCAGGCCACCGTCCAGCCGAGTGGGGTCCCGTGGTCCGCGACGGCGGCAGTGTCGTAACGTCCGACCAGCGGGTAGGCGCCTACGGCGTGGCCGGTGGCCGAGATGTAGGTGCCCCTGATGCTGCCGTTCGGGTCGGCCGTGATCCGCAGGTGCGAGCCGAACTCGTTGTACCAATCGCCGCTGATGCTCATCATTCGTCCTTCCCTCGTTTCCTGTCGCCCCTCCCGCACGGCCGTCACACCCGGGGTGGCTGTTTCAGCCGGGGATGTCGTCTGGCTTGCCCACGACGAGGGCGAAGAGGTCGGCGATGCCCGCCAGGGATGCCGCCTGGAGCGTCTCGGCCGGTACCGTCGTGCCGTCCGGTGCGACCAGTTCACGGGTCGCGGTGGCGGAGGCCACGATCGTGGGGCGGTAGCCCAGGTTGAAGGCGTCACGGGCGGTCGAGTCGACGCACATGTGGGTCATGAACCCGGCCAGGACGAGGTCGCCGCGCCCCGTCGACCGCAGGCGCTCGTCCAGATCGGTCCGGAAGAACGAACTGGGGAAGTTCTTGACGACGACGGGTTCCCCGGGCCGCGGTGCGACCTCCTCGCTGATCCGGCCGACGGGAGCGGTGATGTCGTACGGAGATCCCTCGCCCGCGTCGTGCATGACATGGAGGACCGGGATGCCCGCCGCCCGTGCGCGGGCCAGCAGACGGGCGGCCTCGGCGAGCGCTTCCTCGACGCCCTCAAGGCGCATGACGCCCTGCCGATAGGTGTCCTGACAGTCGATCATGACCAGTACGGAGTCCTTCAGCGCGGCAGGGCCGTCGCTCAGGCCGAGCAGGCCGCGCAGTGTCACGTGAGGAGACATGGTCCTCAACTCCCTTTGGCTGACGCTCCTTTGGTTGATGCCGAGGCTAGGGCGCGTGACGCTGCAACCCCGCTGCATGCCCGGTACTCGGGTCGGTCCAGGGACGTCTCGGCCCCTTCCGGGGACCTTCGGTACCTGTCCGCCGGGACGCGCAGGGCTCCGTATGGAGTCATGACGAATCCACGAGACGTGCCGCCGGAGGCGGCGGCACCGGAGGATCGCGGTGCGGCAGGCCGCTGGGTGGCACTGGCCGTGCTCTGTGTGTCGCTGCTGATCGTGACGTTGGACAACACGATCCTGAATGTGGCACTGCCCACCCTGGTGAGGGAACTGAACGCGTCCACCACCCAGTTGCAGTGGATCGTGGACGCCTACGCACTGGTCTTCGCCGGGCTGATGCTGGTGGCGGGCAGCGCCGCGGACCGGTTCGGCCGCCGGCGGGTGTTCACCGCGGGTCTCGCGGTGTTCGGCCTGACATCGGCGTGGGCCGCGTACTCCGGCTCGACGGGGATGCTCATCGCGGCCCGGGCCGGCATGGGCGTAGGCGCGGCGATGATGATGCCCGCCACCCTGTCGATCATCACCGACCTGTTCCGCGACCCCGGTGAACGGCGCAGGGCGATCGGCGTGTGGGCGGCCACCAGCGGACTCGGGATCGCCATCGGGCCCGTGGCCGGCGGGCTGCTCCTCGAACACTTCTGGTGGGGTTCGGTGTTCTGGGTGAACATCCCCTTCGCCGTGGCCGGCCTGGTGTGCGCGATCCGGCTGGTGCCGGACTCCCGCAACCCGGTGGCACTGCGCCCCGACCCGGGCGGCTCGATCCTGTCGATCCTCGGGCTGGGTCTGCTGCTGTGGGCGGTCATCGAGGCACCGGTGCGCGGCTGGACATCGGGGATCGTGCTGGGCGCAGGCAGCGGCGGACTGGTGGTGCTGGCGGGCTTCGTCCTGTGGGAGCGGGCAAGCGCCCATCCCATGCTGAACCTGGACTTCTTCCGTGAACGCCGGTTCTCCATCGCCACGTCCTCCGTGGCCCTGGCGATGTTCGGCATGTTCGGGGCCCTGTTCGTGCTCACCCAGTACCTGCAGTTCAGCCTCGGCTACAGCGCCCTGCAGACCGGTGTGCGCATCCTGCCGGTGGCCGGGCTGCTGGCGGTGGTCGCACCGCTGTCGCCCCTCCTCGTCCGCTGGGCGGGTACCAAAGCGGTGGTCGGCACGGGGCTGGTGGCCGTCGCGGGCGGTCTGTGGCAGTTGTCCGCCGCGGATGTCACCGCCACCTACGGGGACGTGCTCCCCGGCATGCTGCTGCTCGGGCTCGGCGCCGGGCTGGTCGTCCCGGCCGCGCTCGACTCCCTCATGGGCACGCTTCCGCAGGGCGACACCGGGGTGGGCTCGGCCACCAACGGCGTCGCCGTCCAACTCGGCGGAGCGCTCGGCGTGGCCGTGATCGGCAGCCTGCTGACGACTCGGTACCAGGACCGCATGGGCCCGCCGCTGGCCCCGTACGGGTTGCCGCACGATGTGTCCGACAGCGTGCTCGGTTCCCTGGGCGGAGCACTGGAGCTGGCCGCACGCGTGGGCGGCACGTCCGGACGGATGCTCGCGGAACTGGCCCGCTCAGCCTTCGTCAGCGGCATGGGCCTCGGACTGACCGTCGGCACGGCGGTCGCCGCCGGCGGCGCCGTACTGGCCTTCGCCGCCCTACCCTCCCGGCCGCGGCAGCAACTGCCGGCAGACCCGTCCGGAGACTGACGGCCCCGGTGTCCTCCGGGCGGGTGCCGGACGCGGTACGTCAGCTCCTGCGCCCGTTCCGCGCCGCGATGCCGGCAAGGCTGGGTCGGCCGCGCCCTCCGGGCACGGTCGAGCAGCTGGGATGCCGAAAGGCTCCCTTGCACGGCTGCGCGGCGAGGCACCCACGCCCGGCGCGGAGCTGCGCTTCGCCGCGGTGGGCCCGCTGACCAGCGCCGCGGCCGGCGGGCTGTTCACCGGGCTGGCGCTGTGGCTGGACGCACTGCATGCGTCGGTGCTGGTCGTCGAGGCGGTGGCGTGGCTGGCCGCGATCAACGTCGTGCCGGCCGTCTTCAACGCTCTGCCCGCCGCCCCGCTGGACGGAGGCCGGCTGCTGCGCGCCTTCCTGTGGCACCGTACCGGCGACCCGGTCCGCGCCACCCGCGGTGCTGCCGCGGCGGGCCGGGCGCTGGGCTGGTTCATGATCCTCAGCAGTTTCGCGGTGATGCTCTTCGGCGGCGATCTCTCCGGACTGTGGCCCGCGCTGATCGGCTGGTTCCTGATCGCCACCGCGCCCGCCGAGGAACGGCAGGCCCAACTGCGCCGCGTCCTGCACGAGATGCCCGTCAACCGTGTGATGACCCGCGCCCCGGTGACCGTCCCGGTCATGGTGTCCGTCGCCGGGTTCCTGGCCGAAGGCCCCTTCGGCCGCTACCGGCACTCCGCCTTCCCCGTGCTCGCCCCGGACGGCTCGACGGTCGGCCTGGTCACGGTCGCGGTCGTCAACCGGGTGCCGTTCCACGCCCGTTCGACCACGCTGATCGGGGACGTCATGCGCCCGTTGTCCGACGTGACCACGGCCGGACCGGACGATCTGGTCGTGGACCTGCTGCCCCGTCTGGAGGTGAGCAGGGGCCGCAGGGCCCTGGTTCTCGACGACGGACACCTCATCGGCATCGTCAGCCTCGCCGACATCAGCCGCGCTCTGTCCTGGCTCACCCCTGCCACCCGGCCCCGGACCTGATTCCCTCCCTGGTTCCGGCGTGCGGTGGGCGCGGGCAGCCCTGGCGAAGGAGAAACGAGATGACCCCGAACTCACCGCCCCGCGACACCCGCTTCCCGCACTCCGCCCACGCCGTTGCCACGCCGGCGGGCGGATCGAGGTCGCGCACGTCGCGGACCACACCTTCGCGGCCCCGGTGCGCGGCCACGAACTCACCGTCGACGAGCCGGTCGAGGCGAGCGGTGACAACGACGGCCCCACGACGACGGAACTGTTCGTCACCTCCTTGGCCTCCTGTGTCGAGCGCGACGCGGTCCGGTTCCTCCGGCTCCTCCACCTGCCGTACGAGCACCTACGGTCAAAGCAGAGTTCGCGACGGTCGAGGACTTGGCATCCCGCTCCGCATCCGTCCGCGTACGCATCCTGCTGCCTGCCCCGCTCGACCCGGTCCTGCGCCAGAGCCTGTGCGCGGTGGCAGGCCGCTGCACCGTCCACAACATGCTGCGCGTCCCGCCCGAGGTCACGGTCGAGTGCGGCTGACAAGAGGGCAAACGCCCTGCCGGACGCCCGAGCAGCGGAACGTCCCGGTCTCGCTCACACGGGTTCGGTCCGCACCGGGGCTCCCGCGACATGCCGTGCGCCGCAGGGCCGTTCGGCCCCACCAGGAGAGCCGGGAAGCCCTGCTGCCCGGCATCGCTCTCCCGCGAGGGTGGAAGCAGCCCCTGCTCCCAGAGAGGTGGGGATCCAGTCCTCGGCTTCCTTCCGGGAAGTCCGTCCGTACCACCGATCGGAGATGCGTGATCATGAGCCGACCCGTCGTCGCCGGGATCGACGGCAGCGCCGCCAGCCTCGCTGCCGCGGCCTGGGCAGCCCGTAAAGCGGAACTCCGCGACAGCCCACTGCACATGGTCGCCTCCTGGCCCGCATCAGCGGGTACGCCGCCCGACGCACCCGAGGCGTCCACGCGCCGTGCTGGGCCAGCCGTTCCCTCGACCTGGCCGTCGACCGCCTGCGCAGCCGCCACCCGGTGCTCGACATCGACACCGAACTCCTGAACGCGCCACCCCACGAGGCCCTGTTGGCCTCCGGCGCCGAAGCGGAACTCCTCGCCCTCGGCTCCCGCGGCCTGGGCACCTCGTCCGGCCTCCTGGTGGGCTCCACCAGCGCGCGGACCGCCGCTCTGGCCGACTTCCCGGTCATCCTGGTACGTCCCGTCGGCCCGGTGCCCGATTCACCGGCCGGCGCCGTCCTGCTCGCGCTCGACGCCGGTCGTCACCCGCAGGACAGCGCCATCTCCTTCGCCTTGGAGGAAGCGGCCCTGCGTCATGTTCCCGTGCGTGCCCTGTATGCCTGGCTGCCGCCCGGCCTCCTGCCCACATACCCGGTCGTGCCGGGGCGTCACGCCCATTCGCCCCGTGCCCGGCGGGCCGAGGACCTGCTGACCCAGGCTCTGCTGCCCTGGAGGTGGAAGTTCCCGGACGTGCGGGTGGAGGAGGTCTGCCTGGAGGACGTCCCCGCCGGCGCCGTCGTCGCCGCGGCCCGGCAGTCGTGTCTCACCGTGCTCGGCCACTGCCCGCGGTCCGCCGCCACCGGACCTCGGCTGGGCGCGGTCGCACACGCCGTCGTACGCGACGCGGCAGGTCCTGTGGTACTGGTCCCGGACCCGTGACCTCGTCGGCGAGGACCGCCCCTCTCTGCCCGGCAGGGGCGGGCCGAGACAACCCGGCCAGCCCCCTCCCAAGGTGCCACCATGGGCGGCGGCGCCGCCCCCCAAACCGGCGCGCGAGTGGTTCTTCACCAGCTTCACATCACAAGCGGTGCCGGAGCAGGGGCCGAAGGACACACCCTGGGGCCCGACCGGCACCTGGCAGGGGTCCCTCCCTCCGGGTCGCTCACCACGACCGTCCTGCTGATTCCCCGGCGATGCCGATGAAGAGTCTTTCTGCCAGGGGCCGTTCGGCCTTCGGAACGGGTCTCGGGTCTCTGTCGATGCCGAATCCCGGGGTACATGCTCGATGGTGAGCCCGTGAGGCGGCCGTACGGACTTCTCCCGCGCTCTCACCAGAAGTCCGCACGCGACACGTATCCGGTGGGCCCGTCCACGCACGACGGACCGGAACGTGACCTCCGCCTCACGGGCCCGCCCTCCCGCAGGTTCGCTCCCGTCGCCCGGAAACGGCGGACGAGCCCCACGACAGAAACGGCGGTACCGGTCATGACCGCCACGTCCGCACGGCTCGACCCCGCGGCCCAGTACCTCGTCCGCGCGGCCGTCACGGCACCGTCCCCCTACAACAGCCAGCCCTGGCGCTTCATCAGCCGGGACGGCGAGTTGCAGCTCCACGCCGACCCCACCCGCCGCCTCTCGGCCACGGACCCGGACGGCCGGGAGATGCTCATCGGCTGCGGCGCGGCCCTGTTCAACGTCCGGCTGGCCATGCGGCACCTCGGCTTCGTGCCCCGGCTGAGCATCATCCCGGATCCCGCACTGCCGTGGCTCCTGGCCACCGTCCGCTGGGGTCCGTACGCCCCTCCCACCGCGGCCGAGGAGGCGATGTTCGCAGCACTGCCGCAGCGCCGTACTCACCGCGGTCCGTTCCGGCCCGCTCCGCTTCCCCTCACCCTGATCGAACAATTGCGGGAGCACGCCCGCCGCGAAGGCGCCGAACTCTCCACCACCCTGACCCACCCGGAGGACCTGCGCCGACTCGCCGGCCTCATCCGCGCAGCGGAATCCCTACGGCGGGTCCACCCCGTCCTCACCACAGAGCTCGCCAAGTGGGCCCCGCCGAGGGGCAGCCGTCGCCGCGACGGCATCCCGGCAGGGGCGTACCCGCGCAGCCCCGACACCACCGCCTTCGCCGGACGCGACTACGCCGGTCACGCGCGGACCGGCTGCGAACAGGAGCGGACATGGCGCACCGCTCACCCGACTCTCGGCCTGGTCGTCCTCCTGACCACCCGGCACGACCTGCGCGACGACTGGCTCAGGGCCGGGCAGAGCCTGCAACGCGTCCTGCTGCACGCCACCGCCCACCACGTCGCCGCGGCCGTGCACACCCAGCCGCTGGAACTGCCCGAACTGCGCGAGCGGGTACGCGGGATGGTCATCGGCGGACAGTATCCGCAGATGATCCTGCGGATCGGCCACGACAACAACGCGCACGCCGCACGCACCTCCCCCAGGCGGCCCGTCGCCGATGTCATGGGGACGTGCGAGTAGCTCCGTGTCCCGGCCCGGCCGCCGGGAACAGACGGGAACAGAACGGACGGCGGAGCGCCGACGTAACTAAATGTGCCCGGAGAGGCCGACGGTCGGGCGCGGGGGCCTGGAGTCGTCCAGGTGGTAGGTGAGCCGGTCGGTGACCGACACGATCCCGTCCACCTGTTCCGTGATCCGTACCGCGAGCACGGCGTCGCTACGCCGGTCCAGGTGACCTTTCAGTGTCACCTCACCGTCGTCGACGGCGACATCCACGGTGTACCGGGGACAATCGATCCCCCGGGACACCTGGTTGACGACATCCTGGCGGATCTCGTCGTCCGCGCGCAGGAAGACCTGGAGCAGGTCGCCACGGGTGACGATGCCGACAAGGCGGTCCTCGTCGTCCACCACGGGCAGCCGCTCCACACGGTGTTGCTCCATGGTCCGTGCGGCGTCCGTCACGTACTGACCCGGGGAGGCGATGACCGCGGGCCGTGTCATGAGGTGTTCCGCGGTCCTGGCACGGGCCTTGACCTCGACGACGCGCGCGGAACGGGTCAGTTTCGGCAGACGGAAGCGCCTGTGCCCGTATTCCGGTTCCTGCCGCACCTGGTGGTACAGCAGGTCGGTCTCGGAGATCACTCCGACGACCTTCTCCTCGTCGTTCACCACCGGCACCCCGCTGATGCGGTGGTCCGCCAGCAGCCGGGCGACCTCCTTGAACGGCGCGTCACAGCGCGTGGACACGACGTCGCTGCTCATGACTTCCTTGACCCTGCAGTACCTCATCACCGTTTCCTCCTGTCCCTTCTGGTTCGAGTGCTTCACCATTCCCAGGCGACGGGCACGAGTGCGACCGGGCAGTGCGCGTGGTGCAGCAGCGCGTGCTCGACCGGGCCGAGTTGCCGACCGGGCCTCCGTCCGCCGTGGTGATGCGCCGTGATCACGACCAAGTCGGCCGCCCGGGTGGCGTCCACGAGGGCACGGGCCGCGTCGCGCCACACGGTTTCGATCCGGACACGGACCTCCGGGAACTTCTCCCGCATCGCGGCGACGGCCGTACGGGGCGAGGAGTCCTCGATTTCCTGTATGCGGATCAGGCTCTTCGGTTCCGTCTCCAGCCGCCCGGCGGGCGACGCACGCAGGCTGTCCGACAGCTCTGGTACGGAGTACATGTGCAGGACCCGTACCTGCGCGCCCAGTCGGTGTGCCTCCTCGAAGGCGAAGCGCACGGCACCGGCATCCGTGTCGTCGGCGACGCCCACCAGGACCGTGCCCTCCGCCGGCTTGCCCCGTTCCGGCTCGCCACGCACCACCAGCAGCGGGCTGCCGCAGTGGGCTGCAACGCGCAGGCTCACCGAGCCGGCGGGCAGCCCGGTGGCCCGTCCCAGACCTCGGTTTCCGACGACGGTCAGCGCGGCCTCCTCACCACGGCGCACCAGCTCCGAAGCCGCTGGTTCGGGGCTCAGAGTGGTCACCACGTCGAGCCCGGCCACCCGCTCGTGCACCCGCCCGGCCGCGAACTCCAGCACGCTCTGCGCCCTGTCGATGAGGCCCTGCGCGTCCGTCCTGCCGGGCTGTGTCTCCCGTACACCGTGCTTCGCCCACGGCCAGCCGTGCAGGATCTCCAGCAGTGTCCGGTGCGCTCGTGCCTGCTCGGCCGCGTGGTCCAGAGCGCGCAGCGCCTCGTCCGATCCGTCCACCCCGACCAGCACCTGTCCGCTCAGGGGAGGACCGGGAGCTTGTGCGCCGTAGTCCCAGAGGGTCTTCCGCTCGTCGTTCATCGCTCAATTCCTCCCTGTCTGCTACTGACGGCCCTTGAACGGCCCCGGCTTCTCCTCGGAGCGGTAGTCGCGGGCGCGGGTCTCGTCCTCCGGCTCCTCGGCAGGCCGTGTGAGCTGACCTCGTATGCGTCGCCGAGCGAGACGAACGTGGTCACACCGATGCCCAACGGGGACAGACCGCCCAGCAACGCGATGCCGACCCCGCCCGACCGCACCGCCACCCAAGCCGTGCCAAGCGGTGGGCGGTGCCCGGCCGAGACGGCGTCCATCCGCACGTCCGCGTCCGCGTCCGCGTCGGTGTCGGTGTCGGTGTCGGTGTCGGTGTCGACGGTGCCCGAACGGTTCGGGCCCAAGAGCCACGTCCCGCGAGCACGGACCTCCGACGAGAGGGCCGACACCTCGGCCGCACCGAGTCCGTGGGCCACGGTGACCAGGGAGCGGATCCCGGGCCGACCGCGCTGCTCGGTGGCCTCGGCCAGGGCTTGTGGAGCGGGCACGGCGACGGGCGACGCACACAGCGGCGGCCGTATGTCGGTCACGTCCGCGAGCCGTTCGCGGGCGTCCGCCACGGACAAGCAGTCCTCGTCCTGTTCAAGGCTCAGCGTGCAGTGGACCTCCGTGCCGTCCGGACGCCACGAGACCGGCAGACCCAGATCATGGAACATCAGCAGGACGGCACGGTTCTCCGCGAGGGCGTCCGCCGTAAAGCGCCGGACGCCCCCCGCCCGCGCCGCGCTCACCAGTTCCTCGACCAGCAGCCTGCCGACCCCGCGACGGTGCCAGTCGTCCGCGACGACGAGAGCCATCTCCGCGCACCTCTGATCGCACGACTGACCGACGGCGGTCTCGTACTCCGAGATCCCCACGATCCGCCTGCCGTCATCGGCCACCAGCGCCAGATAGCCGTCACGCGGCGGCGAACACGCCTTGGCGGCTGCCCGTTCCACCAAGCGCCGGCTGGGGCCGAAGAACCGGAACCGCAGACTCTCCATCGAAAGGCCCTGATACAACCGCAGCACCTGTTCCCGGTCACCGGGCCGGGCGGGCCGGATCCACAGGTCCGAGCCATCGGCCAACACCGCGTGAACCTCCCGGGGCATGGACCGTGTCCTCGACATCACAGCTCCGCCTCTTCCTCCCCCTACGGCCTTGCCCGGCTCTCTCGGACGACGTTTCGTCTCGCGCATGTCACGTGACATGCCGCGCTGCCCCCGCGGCCGAGCCTCAGGGAGTCTGCGTCGATGGGCTGGTCAGTTCTTCCCCCACCGACAACCTCATCCTTGTCGCCCGCAACGCGCGCCGCTTGGGGCCAACGGGTCACCGGTGTGGACGACCAGCCCCTTCCCAGCAGAAGTCGAAACGTCCCACGGCTGTCGAACCACCCCGTCCCGACGTACACCCCGAACACGGTGTGCCGCACCGCCAACTGGTCCGATCCGACAGGCGCATCCGATACCGGAATCCTCAACCAGGCTTCCGCTGCGCGCGCTTGAGGCCGTTCGGGCCGAAGCCGGAAGGAGAGCCGACCGGTTCATCCGGGAGTCCGTGCAGCGGCTCGTGCAGATCCGGGCGGCGGCGGGCACGACGAGGCGGGAAGGGTCCTGCCCGCTTCTCGCGGATCCTGATTGCCCGGTGCGCGGCTGCCAGCCGTTTCTCCGAGCCTCCTCGGGCCCTTCCCGTCACTTCCAGCACACCGCCCCTGCGGCGAATCCGCCAGGGCCGAACGGCCCAGGCGCCCGTACCGCAATCTCCGCGGAGGAGGCCATCATGACCACGGCCGAATCGCGTCCGGCGGACTCGTCGAAAGCAACCACGCACGCGCCCCGTGGGCTGCCGCCTCCTCCGATCCAAAGCTCGCCGATCCGCGCAGGATGAACTGGCGCAAGGTGCCCCGCGACGCCGCCGTCGAGACCGTCGTCGTCACCCACACCTGTCTCGCCCACTGCGGATACCTTCCCCGGCCGGTCTGCCACGGCTTCCGCGGCTGGATCGTGACGACCGAGCGCAGCGCACATCTCATCGAGATCGTGCTCCGGGACAGCGCCAGGCTGCGGACGGAGACCGCCCGGCGCACCAACGAGCACGGCTGCTCCAGACACCGGCCCGCACGGCGGCTGTACGACGACGGGGACGTCGACCGCACCCTCGGGCTCCTCGATCCGGCCCCGGTCGGCGCGAGCACCGCGATCGCATCGATCGCACGCCGAGCCGGACCGCTGTCGTGCCGCGCTTCGGAGCGCTCGTCCTCGTCCGGTGACCGAGAGGGCTGGTCGCTCCTCAGTACGGGAGGGGCCGTCCGGAGGGCGTCCGGAGGTCGGGAGGCTCCGGCGGGCGAGGGGTTCGGGGGTGCCTGGCCACCTGTATCCGCTTCATGATCGCCACCTCCCGGACCCTCGCGCCGGGTCCGCTGCTGATGCTCGGCCACCGCTTGCACAGGAGCCTTCTCCCCCATCAGCGCCGGTGGGCCGCATGTCCCCGCCCCACCGTTCGTCGAGGTCCCGGGGCAAGAACCCCAGGGACTTCACGACCCGTGAACAAGGCCGGTCCGAGTCCAGGAACTGGTCCTTCTCTCGTCCACTCCCGGGGCTCCTCGCCGGGGAGATGGGCGTCGACCCACCGGCGACACCGACCCTCGCCAAGGCGTGCGCGTTGGAAATCGATCACTCGACTTCCCGAGCCTGGTGGAGCTCATTTCGGAGCGCGCCGGCGTACACATCAACGAGGAGGGCTGTCCCGAACTCACCACCCCCGCCGCCACCGCCGATTTCCCGATCGCACGGACCGCGCAAGGGACCCTTGGTACCTCAGTCCGCCCCGGAAGGCTCATGTGCCCTGCCCCGCAACGGAGTTGGCTGGCGGCAAGAGCGGCAGGAGTACGAAGGGAGCAAGACCGTGGGTACGAGTCTCACACCGCAGTTCTGGCAGCTGTTCGCCGTCCTGCTGGTCGCGGCCACGGGGGTGACGTTCGTCCTCACCGCGGTGTTCGACGCGCTCGCCCTGCGACTGCTGCACCGCCGCGGGCGGAGGACACCCACGCAGGCGCCACAGCAGCCCCAGACCGCGAAGACCCACGCATCCGTCCGCTGCTGAGTTCCGGGCCATCAGGACCGCTGGGCGACGGCCCGCGGTCATTCGCGGGCCAGTTCGTCGGCGATCCCGGATGCCCAGCCGTCGATGGCGTCCCAGTCGCGGTAGTCGCCGAACCGGCCGCCCACCAGGTGGAACAGGATGCGCCCGGTGAGGGGCAGCTGATCCCGTGAGACGACACCGGAGAACAACTGGTGGTCCCGGAACGGGAGTTCACCCGGCAACCTCTCGACGATCACCGGGATTTCCTTGGTCGCCAGGCGCTTCCACGGGCCACGGAGCGCGCCCGGCATTCCGACGCTGAAGATCCACACGGGCTGGGATCCCAGCACGTCGAGATTGCCGCGCACGAAGTCCTTGGCCTCGTCCAGCCAGCTCTGTCCGTGCACGGCGCTGCCCAGGACGAACGCCCCATACGCGTCGGCATCGTCCACCGTCTCCATGGCCCTGGCTTCGGCTTTCAACCCGGCCTTGCTCAGCCTGGCGGCCAGCCGCTCGGCAACGCCTCGCGTCGAGCCGTGAGCGGTCGCGTATCCCACCAGAACATCCATGATGTCTCCTCGACGTTCCTCGATCTCTTCGCGCGGGCCTCGGCCACGCACGCCCGACGCTCACCTTGTGCCCGCACCGTTGGTATGGAGTTCCCCGGCACCTGCCGGCTGTTGCGCCGCGCGGCTTCCGGCCGTGAAGGGCGCCCCGGTGGTGACGGGCGGCGACGCGGGCCGCTGCAGGCCGGGAACCGCGACCACGGGGACCGTCGCCTGTCGCAGGCAAGCGCAGGCTGCTGGCCCTGTCGCGGGCTGGCCGTAGTGGTCATGGGGCGAGCGCCCGAGCGCGAGCAGCAGGGCGCCACGCGCCTGCTGCAGCAGGACCCGCGCCGGCGGCCTCTCCACCAGGAGGGCGTGCACGGCACTGTCCACCTGCGCCCCGAAGACGTCGCGGAGCGTCCAGGCGAGCAGATGTGCGGCCCTCTCCTGTTGCTCGGCGACCGTCGGACGCGCCGAGGCGGGGTGTAGGGGGCGAACCGCGGGCCGACCGGCTCCCAGGCGTGCACGGCGACGACATCCGTACGCAGGGCGTGAGCCTGCCGGGTCGCCCAGCGCAGTGCCTCCCTGCACGCCTCCGACCCGTCGATGCCCACCACGATGCCGTTCCCGACGGCGAGTCCGGTCATGGCAACCTCCATGGATGGCCTCCGGGTCCGGCGTCTCGCTCGGGTGCCCGGAACTCCAGGGGCCAGCGGCTCGGGCAGTTGTCCATCCGGCCCACGACGGCCCTGTGTGCGGTCTCCTCGTGTCGGTCCGTACGGTCGGCGTCAGCGGTTCACGGTCAGTGGCACGGTGTCCACGGTGACGGGCTTGCCGTCCTTGGGCGACAGGTAGTACGCGGTCAGCAGGCCCGGTCCGCTGCGGGCGGCCTTGTAGGGGAAGGTGACGTCGAAGGTGCCGCGGGTGCCGGTGCCGGAGGTCGCCTTGACGCGCACGTCGGCGGCGGTGTGTCCGGTGGTGTCGGTGACCTTCAGACGGAACACGGCCTCGAACGTGTTGGCGCTGCCCCAGACCCGCAGGGGTGTGCGTGTCGTGTCGCCGAGCAGGGGGGATTCCACCAGGACGGCCGGGGCCACGTCCTCGAAGTCGGCTCGCCCCACGGGGCCGTTGAGGACGATGCCTTCTCCGCCGAAGTACTTCACCGGCTTGCCGTCCAGTTCGAACCTGACCGAGTGGATGGAGGGGAAGCGGGTCATGGTGAACACGACCTGGGCGAGGCGGGCCCGCATGGACAGGCTGCCGCCGCCGTCGTCGTACCGGCCGGAGAGATCCACGGTCGCCACGTGGTCGCGGACCACTACGGAGTGCAGCGTGGTGCCGGACGGGATCGCAGTGGTCCGGCTGTGCGTGCTTTCGTAGCGGCTGGGGCCCGCCAGCAGGGCGCGGACGGCTCCGGTGGCGGTGGCCGGAGCGGTCACGGTGCGCGGGGCGGGCGAGACCTGTTCGCCGTGCAGGAAGTAGACCGCTGCGCGGATCTGCTTGGCCGCGGTGCCGGTGCCGCCACTCGTCGAGGGCGCGGGGGCCGTGCCCGGGGCGGTGGATGCCGACGGCGCGGAGGGTGCGGGCATTCCGGTGCTACCGCCCGTGGTGGCCGTGCCGGCCGAGGTCTGCGAGGGTTGGTCGATGCCGCCCGGCGTGCCCGAGCCGCCGCTCGTGCCGCAGGCGGTGACCGTGAGCAAGGGGAGCGTCAACACCGCGGTGAGTGCTGTGCGGTGGCGTCGGCAGGTGCGGGCGCGTGCGACATCGCTGTTCATGGCAGCCTCCTGAGACACTTCCATCCAAGTCGCGCCGAATGCCGGTTTCCAGGGCCGATCGGCACCGGGCACGAGGCCGGTCAGCTTGATTCCACGGGCCGTTCGGGCCTGCGGCACCGCCGGTGTGGGGTCAGGGCCGCCGACCGATGAGGGCCGTCCTGAAGTGGGCGAGGATGGCGAAGTCGCGCAGGATCGCGGTCGAGCCGCCTTTCCGGGGTGCCCATCCGGCCCGGTCCGTCGTCCGGCCTCGGTCTGTACGGCGGCTCACGGGGCGTGTGAGAAGCGGTTCTCCTCCTTCTCGGTGAAGTGCGGGCGCAGCACGGTGTGCAGCCTGTGCGGGCAGGCGCGGAGATCGTCGAGCCGTGCCGGCTCCGGGCTCTTGTCGGGGGTGGTGTGCGTGAGGCGGGTGGCGATGCGCCGGGCGTATCAGTCGTGCGGGACGACGGCCGGGCACGGCGCGTGGTGCGGCGCCACGTGCTCGACCGGTCCGAGTTCCCAGGTCAGATGCGACGGATGCCGCCGACGGCCCACGGCGGAGAGTCCGCTGTGCGCCGCGGCGGACAACAGCACCGCCGCTGCTGGACCGGTCGAGACCTGCTCGACGACGGAGGTGTCGGGGGGGAACTTCCCCCGCCAGGGCGCCGGCGTGGCCGCGAGCCATCTGCGTGGGCCCCTCCTGAGCCGGCGCGACGGTATCTGGGCATCGGACCCCGCAGAGCTGCCGATTCCGGAGCCGTCGCACCGCGGGATGACGGAGTGCGGAGCCGGTGGGCGATCGGAGTGGGCTCCGCCGCCCGCGGGATCCGGAGTCCGCCGGGCGATGCGCACGGCATCGCCATGATCGGCGGCCTGCTGACCATCCGTCATCAGGACTGCATGGGCCGGCCGACCACCACGTGTGGTCGCGACCACCGACGAAATGGACGACACAACCTGCCGGGTGGGCCGTTCGGCCCTGGACCGGCCCTGCGGACAGGCGGAGGCTGAGAAGTGGAGACAGGAGCCGTCGCGCTCCCCCGCAGTCCCGCTCCGGGTCCCTGCGGAGCGGCCCGCTCGGCCCTCCCACCCTCCACTCGGGAGTGATCACCATGGAAGCCAAGCAGTGGACCGTACAGATCTACATCACCGAGGACGGCGACGACACTCACGCACGGGCCGTCCTGCGCACCCGGGACACCTCGACGATCACCGGCCGGGGTGTGGCCCGCCGCAACCCGATCGACCGTTCCGTTCCGGAGATCGGTGACGAACTCGCCGCCAGCCGTGCCCTGGAGGACCTCGCCGTTCGGCTCCACGACGTCTACTCCGACGACTTCGTGGCACTGGCCGGTCCCGCCGAGACCTGACACGGGGCATCGCCCGACGCCACCCTGCGCGGCATCCTCGGTCCGCCCCTCGCAGTGGTGGGCCGTCAGCGTGCCTCGATCTGCTCTGGGTCCGCCGACTGATCTGCCTACTCCGGCATCCAGCGGGCCACCGACCACTGTCCAACCTGGACGCCAAGCTGCGCGTCCAGACCCGCACCCAGATCGCCGTACTGCAGCGCCGCCTGGGCACCACCACCGTCTACGTCACCCACGACCAGGTCGAGGCCATGACCATGGGCGACCGCCTCGCCGTCATGAAAGACGGCGTACTGCAACAGGTGGGCACCCCCAAGGAGGTCTTCACCCGCCCCGCCAACACCTTCGTCGCCGGCTTCATCGGCTCTCCCGCCATGAACCTCTTCCGGCTGCCGCTCACCTCGCACGGGGCCCAACTCGGCGGCCTGGCCGTGCCCTTGACCCGCGCCACACGAAACACCGCATCCACCGACGGCGGCACCGAGATCACACTCGGCATCCGGCCCGAACACCTCCAGGTGCTCTCCCCCGACGACCTGGACACCCCCGCGCTGGACCTGGTGATCGACACGGTCGAGGACACCGGAGCCGTCGCCTACCTCCACGCGACCGCGAAGCTCGGCCAGGACCTCGTCCCCGTCGTCGTCCGGCTCCCCGAACGCCCCACCCAGGGCAAGGGAGCCCCACTCCGCGTCACAGTGCGCGACAACGCCGTGCACTGCTTCTCCGCCATCACCGGCCTGCGGCTCGCCGAGGACACGGAATCGGTCCCCGCAGACGCGCACGCCACCGGACAGACCGTCTCGGCGGAGGCACCGAACCCTCAGGACATGGTCACCGGTCACCCGGCCGGATCGCCCGCGGGCAGGTGTTTCGGCCGAACCACCGCAGGGCCGGACGGACTGCCCGAAGGGTGAATGCCGATGTCCGGGTCAACGGGGCGCCAGTCGGTCACCGGACGAACGGGCGGCGTGGTCGCGCGGCAGCCGGATGACGATCCGTGTCCCTCCAGCGGGTTGCGAGAAGGCCGTGACGTTGCCGCCGTGAGCGGTGATCAGTTCTTTCACCACGGCGAGGCCGATACCGCTGCCGACGCTGCGGTCCCGGGCGGCGCTGCCACGCCAGAGCCGGTCGAAGACCCGCGGGAGTTCGTCGGCGGGGATACCGGGGCCGTCGTCGGCGACCTCGACGCATATCGCGTCGTCCTCGGCGGATGCGGTGACGGTGACGGTGTCGCCGGGGCGGCAGTAGCGGGCGGAGTTGCTCAGCAGGTTACCCAGGGCCTGGTGGATGCGGTCGGCGTCGGCCAGGACGGGCAGCGGTTCGGTTCCGATGCGGGTGCGCACGGTGAGTCCGGCGGCACGCAGTTCGGCCTCCCGGTCGGTCACGGCACGGCGTACGAGGTCGGCGAGTTCGAGGCCGGTCGTGTTCAGGGAGAGTCGTGCGGACTCGGCGTCCGACAGTTCGGCCAGGTCGCCGACGACGCGGCCGAGGCGCAGGCTCTGGTCGTGGAGTGCGGCCAGGCGGGCCGGGGCGGGGTCGGCGTAGCCGTCGCGCAGTTCTTCGAGACCTGCCTGCAACGCGGCCAGTGGGGTGCGCAGTTCGTGGGCGACGTCGGCGGCCAGGCTGCGGCGGGCCTGCTCGGCGTGGGTGACGTCGTCGGCCATGCTGTCGAAGGCGCGGGAGAGGTCGCCCAGTTCACCGGGCGCGTCCACCCGGGCTCGGGCGGTGTGGTCACCGGCGGCGAGTGCGTGGGCGGTGCGGGCGATCCGTACGACGGGGGCGGTGAGACGACGGGTCACGTACCAGCTCACTGCCAGGGCCAGTGCCAGGGCGGCCAGCGCCGCGCCGCCGACCCAGCCCCAGGCGATGTTCCGGCCGGCCGTTCCGGATCCGTAGGGGAAGCGCAGTCGGACGGAGCCCACGGTGCTGCCGTCGGACACTACGTCGGCACTTGCGCTGCCGCCGGAGGCGGCGGCACCGCCGTGTCCCATGCCGTGCCCCGAACCGGGCATGTCCGCGTCGTGCCCCGCGCCGTCCGACGATGCGGCGGTGGACAGGATCACCTCACCGTCGGCGTCCCACAGGGTGAGCACCGCGCCGGCCCCGTCCGCGAGCGTACGGGTGGGACCGAGATCTGCTGCGCTCCAACCGCCCGCCCTGCGGTAGGCGGCCCCGGCCGCGGCGGCCGTGCGATCGGCGATGCGCTGGCGGTCGGCCTGTTGCGCCGTGCTGATGCCCCGGTCGGTGCCGACCAGGGCTGCCGCCGTCAGAAGGGCCACCGAGGACAGGGCGACCACGGCGAACGCCGCGAACAGGCGCCTGCCCAGCGGCCCGAGTTCCAGGCGACGTCCTGATTCACCGGTCACGGGTCAGCCCCAGCCGGTAGCCGACACCGAGCACCGTTTCGACGACGCTCAAGCCGTCGGACCCCAGCTTGTGCCGCAGGTTCTTCACGTGCGAGTCGATGGTGCGCTCGTAGCCGGTGAACTCATAACCCTGGACCCGGTTGACCAGTTCGTAGCGCGAGTACACCCGTCCCGCCACCGAGGCGAGCGCGGTGAGCAGACCCCATTCGGTGGGCGTCAGCTCCACCACCGAGCCGTCCCATGCCGCCTCATGCCGTACCTCGTCGATCCGCAGCCGGCCTCCGCCGTAGGAGACCGCGGGCTCTCCCGGGGTTCCGGACGCCGCCCCGGCCCGGTGCAGCACCGCCTGAACGCGCAGCACCACTTCGGTGGGGCTGAAGGGTTTGGTCACGTAGTCGTCGGCGCCCAGCCGCAGCCCGTGGATCCGGTCCTCGACCGCACTGCGCGCCGTGAGCACCACGACCGGGATCCCGCCGCGGGCATGCGCCTCGCGCAGCACATCGTCGCCGTCGACGTCCGGCAGACCCAGGTCCAGGACCGCCAGGTCCACCAGTCCGTCTCCGAGGAGTCTGATGGCCTCGGCACCGGAGCCGGTCGTCACCACCGCGTACCCCGCCCGCTCCATGTAGCGGCGCAGCAGTTCGCGGATCTCCTTCTCGTCCTCGACGACGAGCACGGTGGTGGCCATGCACCCAGGTGTACGGGGCGCGGGCCGCCCCCGCCAGGGCCGAACAGCCCCCGCGGGCACGTCCGGTGGGCTCCATACCGCCTCCACATCACTGCCATGCCGTCTCCGATGCCCGGCGGGACGGTGAAAGCGCATCAACGAAGAGCACACCAAGGGACAGCAGATCCGGAGAAGGTGCGTCATGAAGCGCAACACCAAGCTCGCCACCGCGATCACCGCGGCAGCGGCCGTCGTGACCGGCGGCATCCTCATCGTCGGTCCGGCCACCGCCGGCGCGGCCGGAGAGCAGACGCCGTCCGTACGGTTCACCACGCAAAGCTCGATGATGAACGGTCAGCAGCACACCCACCGCCACGGCGACGGAACGGGAGCCGGGGACGGCAACGGCCCCTGCTCGCTCACCGGTTCGGCCACCACTGCCCCCAGCGGCACCCTGAGCGCGGCCCAGAAGACCACGCTCGCCCGCATGGCCCAGGAGGAGAAGCTCGCCCACGACCTCTGCACCGTGTTCGCCGCCCGGTACGACGCCCACGTCTTCGACCGGATCGCCATCGCCGAGACCCATCACCTCGCTGCGGTCCGCACGCTCCTGGACCGCTACGACGTGAGCGACCCCACCGCGGGCGAGGCGGCGGGCGACTTCACCGACGCCACCGTCCAGGCCACGTACGACCGCCTGCTGAAGCAGGGCACGGCAAGCGTGGACGGCGCGCTGAAGGCCGGCCTCACGTTCGAGACCGACGACATCGCCGCCCTCACGAAGGCGCGGTCCGGGCTCGACGCCCCGGACGTCGAGCAGGTGTACACCAACCTGCTCGCCGCCTCCCGGATGCACCAGGCCGCCTTCGACTCGTGGCTGGTCCGGTGATCCCTGCCGACAGGTCCCCTTACCTGGGAGGCAAATACCCATGGGGGTATTTGACAGCGCTTCAGCGGGCGCTTTACCCTCGCTGCCATTGATACCCCCTAGGGTATTTGAGGAGGTTCCGAACATGGCTCGTGAAGTGGATCTGGAGGCGTTCGCCGCGGCTCTGGCAGCCAGCAGTGTCGTCGTGGACGTCCGGGAGCCGGGCGAATACCTGGCCGGCCACGTACCGGGCGCGCAGCTGATGCCGCTCAGCGTGCTGGCGGGCCGGATCGGCGAACTGCCCGCCGGGCGGCCGGTGTACGTGGTCTGCGCCAGCGGCAACCGCAGCCTGACCGCCGCCGACCGGACGAGCAGGGCCGGCATCGACGCGTACTCCGTGGCGGGCGGCACCAGCGGCTGGGCCCGAACCGGCCGCCCGCTGGTGACCGGACACCACGCCACCGCGGCCTGACCGAGCCCGCCCTTTTTGGCCGCCCCTGACCCCGGCCCGGTTCCTCGGGCACCGCATCCGCACCCCCATCCGATGGGAGTCCTCCCTTGGCCCCCATACCCTCACCCCCCACCCGCCATCACGTCGTCGGCGGCGGCGCCGGGATCAGTGTCGCGGCCCGGCTGCGCCGCGTCGGTGTCACCGGCATCGCCCTGATCGAACCGTCCGACACCCACTGGTACCAGCCGCTGTGGACCCTGGTCGGCGGTGGCCAGGCTCTGCGGCGCGCCACCCGTCGCCCCGAGGCGTCCATCGTCCCCGACGGAGTGCACTGGATCCGGCAAGCCGCCCGGGCAGTCGACCCGGACCTGAGGACCATCACCCTCGCCGACGGGCGCAGGCTCGGCTACGACCTCCTGGTCATGGCGCCCGGCCTGCAACTCGGCTGGAACGGCGTACCCGGCCTCGCCGAGGCCATCGGCCATGACCGCGCCACCAGCAACTACACACCCGAGTACGCCCCACGCACCTGGGACCCGATCCGCGGCATGCGCTCGGGCACGGCCGTCTTCACCCACCCGGCCACCCCGCTCAAATGCGGCGGCGCACCGCAGACGATCGCCTACCTGGCCGCCGACCACTGGCGCAAGCAGAAGGTCCTGGACCGCATCCGGATCGTCCTCGCGATCCCCGACCCGGCCCTGTCCAAGGTGCCGGCCCGGTCCGAGGTCCTGGAGAAGGTCGCCGCCCGGTACGGCACAGAGGTGCGGCCGCACTCGGAGATGACCGCCATCGACGGCGACGCCCGCGAACCGACCGTCACCGATCACACCACCGGGACCAAGGAAACCCTCGCCTACGGCCTCCTGCACGCCGTCCCGCCGCAGAGCGCCCCGGACTGGGTCAAGGCCGGCCCGCTCGCCGCCCCCGCCGGCCCGCGGGGATTCATCGCGGCCGACAAGCACACCCTCCGACACCCCCGCCACCCCGAGGTCTTCGCGCTCGGCGACGTGGCGAACCGGCCCACGTCCAAGACCGGCGCGGCCGTCCGCAAGCAGGCCCCGGTGCTGCTCGCCGAGTTCGACTACGACCTGCGGCCCACCCCGAGCTTCCCGCTGATCGACACCTTCAAGGAACGCCGCGACATGTGGCTGTTCAAGCGGTACGGCCTGCCGCCGCTCTACTGGCACGGCATGCTCACCGGCCGCCTCTGACCGACCGGCCCGGGCCTCCCCCGACCCGGGCCGGTCACTTCACCATCCGCACAAGGTCCAACCCTGACCACTTGGATACCCCCCAGGGTATTGCATCTCATCGATCCACTACGGAGGTCATCCGTGTTCTTCGCCCAGCACTACCTCGACTGCCTCTCCCAGGCGTCCTACCTGATCGCCGACGAGTCCACCGGCAAGGCCGTCGTCGTCGACCCGCGCCGAGACGTCTCGGAGTACCTCGCCGACGCCGAGGCCCACGGCTTCACCATCGAGGCCGTCATCAACACCCACTTCCACGCCGACTTCCTCGCCGGCCACCTCGAACTCGCCGCGCGCACCGGCGCGTGGATCGGCTACGGACACCGCGCCGAGCCGGAGTACCCGATCCGTAAGCTCACCGACGGCGAGCGCATCAGCCTCGGCGACGTCACCCTGGAGATCCTGGAAACCCCCGGCCACACCCCGGAGTCCATCAGCGTCCTGGTCTACGAGCACGCGGCCGACGCGGTTCCGTACGGCGTGCTGACCGGCGACGCGCTGTTCATCGGCGACGTCGGCCGCCCCGACCTGCTGGCCTCCCTCGGCGTCACCGCCGCCGAACTCGGCCACATGCTCTACGACAGCATCCAGCACAAGCTCATGGCCCTGCCCGACCCGGTCCGCGTCTTCCCCGCCCACGGCGCCGGCTCCGCCTGCGGCAAGAACCTCTCCACCGAACGTCAGTCGACCATCGGACAGCAGCGCGCCACCAACTACGCCTGCGCGCCCATGAGCGAGCAGGAGTTCGTCACCCTCGTCACCGCCGGACAGCCCTCCGCGCCCGGCTACTTCGTCTACGACGCCATCCTCAACCGCAAGGACCACGGCCTGTTCGATGCGGCAGTCGCCCAACAACCTTTGTCCGCCGCCGAGTTCCTCGACCGACGGGCCGCCGGCGCACTGGTCCTGGACGCCCGCGACCCGCAGGAGTTCGCCGCCGGCCATCTGCGCGGCTCCGTGAACGTGCCCGCCGACGGGCGGTTCGCCGAGCAGGCCGGAACAGTCGTCGCCCCCGACCAGGAGGTCGTCGTCATCGCACCGCAGGACCGCGAGGAGGAGATCGTCACCCGGCTCGCCCGGATCGGCTTCGACCGCGTCGGCGGCTACCTGCGCGAACCCGAGGGCGCCTCCCCGGCCATGGCCGACGAGATGCGCCAGGCAAGCCGCCTGACCGCCCATCAGCTCCGCCAGGCGCTCGACGGCGAGCAACCCCCGCTCGTCCTCGACGTCCGCAACACCAGCGAACGCGAGGAGGGCTTCATCGAAGGATCCGCGCACATCCCGCTCGCCGAGCTCCCCCGCCGTCTCGACGAGATCCCCGCCCGCCGGCCCCTGGTCGTGCACTGCGCCGGCGGCCACCGCTCCTCCATCGCCGCCAGCCTGCTCCGCCACAACGGCCTCGACGACGTCTCCGACCTCCTGGGCGGTTACGGCGCCTGGCTGACCGAGCCCTCCCCCGCGCTCGGCTTCGCTCGCGCGGGGGACCCCCATCGGCCGACGCCTGAAACCTCCCGCGCGCCGGGCGGCGGTGACCGCCTTCGCGGCCACGACCGCCCGGCGCCGCACACCCCTCATTCCTCAACTTCCCTGTTCCGGCAGCTTCGTCCGCCCCGTGAAGGAGATCCCGTGACCGCCGACGCCACCAGCCCCAGCCCTGCCCCGCGGCTCGACCCGGCCGCCCTTCACGAGATCACCGAAAGCGGCGCGGGCCCCCGGCTCCTTGACGTACGTACCCCCGGCGAGTTCCGCACCGCCCACATACCCGGCTCCTACAACGTCCCACTCGACACCCTGCGGGAACACCGCGCCGAACTCCTGCGTCACCTGGACGAGGACGTCGTCCTGATCTGCCGCTCCGGCGGACGCGCCGCACAGGCCGAACAGTCCCTGGCCGAGGCCGGTCTGCCCAACCTGCGCATCCTCGAAGGCGGCGTCCTCGCCTGGGAGGCGGCCGGTGGTCCGCTCAACCGCGGCCCGGCCCGCTGGGACCTGGAACGCCAAGTACGGCTCGTCGCGGGAAGCATCGTCCTGCTGTCCGGCCTGGCGGCCCTCTTCGTGCCCGACCTCTACCTCATCGGCACCGCCGTCGGCGCGGGTCTGGCCGTCGCAGCGCTCACCAACACCTGCGCCATGGGCATGCTGCTGTCCAAGCTCTCCTACAACCGCGGCGCGCGCACCGACCTGCAGTCCGTCATCGGCGCCCTGAGGGCCCACTCATGATCGCCGTCGCCGCATCCCTCTGATCGCATCCTCCCGTCTTCCTCGTCGGCACCACCGGCGTCGTGTCGCACGCCCGCGCCGGACGCGTCCGGTGGCGCACCGGGCTGCTGTCCGGCATGGCCGGAGGGTACGGCGGAGGGCGGCTCGCGGAGTTCATCCTGGTCAGGGTCCTGCTGATCGCCTTCGGCCGGATGAGGGTCGCAACGGTGATCGCCATGATCCCCAGCCGCCCACGGGAGTTCGACAAGGGCGACTCCGAAGAGCACCACGAAGCGACGCCGAGGATGCGTCAGTCGGTCGCGACGGACGTTCCGCCCCATTCCTCCGGGGCGACATCGGCGAGCGTCTCCGAGAACGTCCACTGGTGGCCCGCAAGGTCCTCGGCCGTGTACTGCCGTTCGCCGTACTCGAAGTCGGTCGGCTCCATGATGATGCGTGCACCATGGCCCCGGGACCGCTCGTAGTGGGCGCCAACGTCTTCCACCCGGACCGTCACCGAGTGGGTGACCTCGCCGGGGCGTGGCGGGCGGCGGTCATGTCGTACGTCTCCGACGATCACGGCACCATCGCCGAAACGGAGTTGCGCGCGATGGTCCTCGCCGATCCGCACCCGCTCGACGAACCCGAAGGCCGCACAGAGCCAGGCGACCGCCTCGCGCACATCGGGATAGACCAGGACGGGGATGACCGTCGACGCCGGAATGGAGCGATTCGGCTTCATGTCTGACTCCCGTCGTTCGGGCCGCGCCATGCGACTGAAGCACATGCCCACCGGCGGACGCCAGGGCTGTTGCGCGCCGGAGACCTTCGCGGACGCGGAAGAAGGTCGTCCGATCTCAGCCCTAACTTGGCGGAGCAGCATCTGCGTGAGCCGCCACAGCGGCAGGTCGGCCCTCCTCGAACCGTCCGCAGCCTGCCCCAGGTTTATCGAGAAGGGCGCGGCCGAAGAGGCGTCTGACAAAGCCGACTGGCGCCGGGCAGTAGTGCCGACTCAGTGGAGAACACCGCTGCCCGGACCGGCCACGGCCGACGAGAGCGTCCGAGCCGGTGGATGACCACATCGTCGGTATGCGGAACACACCCGGAGTGCCAGACCTCGGTGGTCCGGTCTCGTCGTCGGAGAGCCGGTGTCCGGTAGCCGTGGATGCCACCCGCCGTACCAGGTACGGCATTCGAAGTATTCCAGGTGTCAGCCCTGTTCGAGTGCGTGCCGGCCACCGTCAATCCGCCTGCGCACAGTGGGCGGCCACGGATACGGGCTGAACGCTCAGTGGCTCACCGGAGCGCGTCGGCGAGCATGAAGACCGCGACGGTCAGCAGCAGTACGGCGAAGATGCGTTGCAGGCGCCGGGCGGGGATCTTGGCGGCGATGCGCTTGCCGTCCCAGGCTCCGAGGATCGCCGCTCCGAGGAAGGGGCCGACGAGCGCCCAGTCCAGTACACCGGCCGAGGGCAGCCGGGCCGCCTGCAGGGACCGATGCCCCGACCGGCACACCGTCACCACGGGCCGCCCGGCCGCGGAGCCCGGAAGCTGTGCGCCGGCCATCAGCCGTGACAGCGGCAGATGGACCGCCTCCGGTGCGTGCCCCGCGTTCCATTCCACCCGCTCGCGCACGTCCACCAGCACTGCGGCCCCGGCCTGAACGCGGTTGCGGGCCTCGCCCGGGGTTATTCGCCCCGTCCGACGGCGGAAGAACAGCATGACGGTCCTCTCCTTCAGGTACTTGATCGCAGACGAGGCACTGGCCCTCGGAAGGTGCAAGGCGGTCACTCCCCGTCGGCCGCCACGGACCGGTGACCAGGAGGCGGGCGCACCCGGCGGTGCGGTTTCCCGACCTCACCCCTGCCGTCAAAATACCCCATGGGGTATCCATCGCAGCGTACAACAGATACCCACCCGGGTATAACTTCGGACGGGGTCCCCGGCCGACGCTCGCTGCGGAACGACACGACCACGAGGACCTACACGGCGCGACTGAGCCACGATTTTCCGAACGGAGGACACCGGCGGAGCGGGCAATGGACGCGGCAGGCCGGTACGAGCGGCACCGCGGCACCGAGTTGGTCTGGGCGGCGGCCCCCGACCGGTTCGTCGAAGGCGAACCGGCCGGGCTGCCCGCCGGGCGGGCGACCTGGCGGCCGGCGAGGAACGCAACGCGGTCTGGCTCGCGGAAAGGGGCCGGGACGTGGACGCCGTGGACTTCTCCGCCGTCGCTCCGGCCGAAGCGGAGACCCTGGCGGCCGAGCGCGGCGTACAACTGCGGACGCAGTGCACCGGCCTGACGGCCCGGGGCGCCCCGGAAGCGGCGTACGACCTGGCGCTGATCACCCATCTGCAGTTGCCGTGGCCGCAGGTACTGGGGCTGGCCGCGACCGCCGTGCGCAGCGGCGGGACCCTGCTGCCGGCCGGCCATGACACCTCGAACCGCGAGCACGGCTTCGACGGTCCACAGGACCCCGCGTCCCGTACACCGCGGAACAGGTCACCGCCGAACGGCAGGCCCTACGCCCGGATCCTGCGCGCCGAGACGGTCACACGGCCGGTCGACGGTCCGCAAGGTCCGCGCACCGCCATCGACTCGTTGGTGCGCGCCGAATGCCTCTGACGAGCGACCATCCCGCCCTGTATACCCCCACGGGTACTATGGGAAGCGATCGACCGGCCACGAGGAGGCTCCCGGTGAAGGTGGAAGAGGAAGCGATGGGCGCGGTGCTCAACCGGCTGCGCCGCGCGCAGGGGCAGCTGGCCGGGGTCATCGCCATGATCGAGGCAGGCCGCGACTGCAAGGATGTGGTCACCCAGCTCGCGGCGGTCTCCCGCGCCCTGGACCGGGCCGGGTTCAAGATCGTGGCCAGCGGTATGCGACAGTGCCTGGCCGAGCAGCAGGACGGCGAGGCCCCGCCGATGACCGAAGCCGAACTGGAAAAGCTGTTCCTGGCGCTGGCCTGAGACCGAGTCAACGGCATGGAGTGCCCGCCGCCCACCGGAAACCCGGGGCGGCGGGCGCTCGCGTTTCCGGGAACATTCCGAGCCTGCGCGACGCTGCCCCTAATACCCCACAGGGTATCCAGGGAAAGGGCGTGGGCAGGATGGCGGAGTCAGAGCACATACGGCTTGGTCCGGCCGGCGAGGCGCCGCTGGTGACCTCCTGCGGCCGGCGGATCGACGTGAAACTCCTGCGACTGGCCGCCCCCGCGGACCGGCCGATCAGCCGGGTCGCGCTCGATGTGGGCCCCGCCCGGAGCGGCGAACCGGGAACCTGGGCCTCGCTGACCATGAGCGAGGCACTCGACCTGGCACGTCGGCTCATGGCGCAAGTCTGCGTCGCCGAAACCGCCGAGTCGGCACGGGTCGCTGCGCCTGCGTCCACACCGCCTCGGGCTCCCTCCGCCTGACGACGAGCCGTTCCTCAAGGTCACAGCAAGCGACGCAGATACTCGCTCTCCCCCAGGAGTTTCGAGGCGACGCCACAGCACCGGGTTGTCCCTCGACCGGCTTGCGATGGGGGTCCCTCCCGGTCGAGCGAAGCCGAGACTGGGGGAAGGCGATGGCGCGGTGCTGCCGGGCACGCGGGACCGGCTTGATCTCATGGCACTCACCCGGTTCACGTCCGGCGAACGAAGCTCCGAACTCCCTGTTCATGGTCTCCGCGACCGCCCTCGGCAGGGTCCGGCCGAGGACCTGGATTGCCCTTCCACGGGCGGCGGCAAGGGCCGCCTCGGGGCCCGACGGTGATCACGGTGCCCGGTGACTCCAGTGGTGTCGAACACCAGCAGATGGCTGGGGCGCCGTTCGGTGACGAGCCGGCCGACCCGCGCAGCGAGCCGGCTCAGCGGGACGGAGGCGAGTTCGCCGTCCGGATACGCGGCCGGCTCCACGCGTCGTTCCACGCCCAGTTCCCGTGCGGCGCAGGCCAGTTCGTCCGCCGTAGCATGCGCAGGTCCCCGGGGCCCGCGTGCAGCGTGGACGCCTCCCCGTGGGTGAAGCAGAGCACCGTGGTGGGCACGCCGCGAGCGGACAGCAGCGCGAGGAGGCCGCCCAGGCCGAACGACTCGTCGTCGGGATGGGCGACCACCGCCGGCACGCGACGCAGGTCGTCCGGCAGTCCCGCGCCGCCGGCCCCAGGGCCGGTCATGTGTAGATGATCTGGCCGCCGGCCGCGTGCTCGTAGAACTCGCCGACCGTGATGATGCCCTGGACCTGTTCGATGAGGTCGTCCTTGTCGAGTTCGAAGAGGTCCACGGACGCCTTGCAGGCGTAGATGCCCGCGCCGGTGTCGGAGATCATCTCGATGAACTCGGGGATCGGTGGGATGTCGAGCTTCTCCATCTTGCGTTCCATGTACCGGGTGACCAGGTCAGGGACGCCGGGCAGTCCGCCCAGGAGGGTCGGCAGGTGCAGGCCGGGGTTGCCGACGGTGGCGAGTTTGATGTGGTCGTACTGCTTCTTCGTGATGGCGTCGAGGCCGAAGAAGGTGAAGAACAAGTCGGCCTCGATGCCTTCGGCGCGGGCGCCGTTGGCCATGATCAGGGCCGGGTAGATCCCTTCCAGGGATCCCTTGGAGACGATGATCGAGACCTTTTCGATGGTGGCGCTGGCGGTCATGTCGGACGCTCCTTCGGGTAGCGGTCGGCGGGTGGGGTCAGATGCAGCCGCGGGGCTTGGGGATTCCGGCGATCTTGGCGGCGGTCTTCGCCGGGCCCTTCGGGAAGAGCTGGTAGAGCTCCTTGACGCTCACGCCGGAGGTCTTGCCGAGGATCCGCACGGTGGGGCCGGTGCCCTTGGCGGCGTATTCGGCGCGCATGAAGTGGATGACCGTCCAGTGCCGGTCGGTCAGCGTCGCGATGCCCTGTCCGCGGGCGATCTGCTCGGCCATGGGTTCGGTCCACTGGCCGGGGTCGGTGAAGAAGCCTTCGTCGTCGACGGTCACGGACGTGTCGGCGTAGGTGGCGGTGGTCATGGCGGTCCGTCTCCGTTCGGGCGGGGGTGTGGGTCTCGTCAGGCGGGGGTGCGGGTCTTGCCGTGCTCAGGCATCGCCGAGCCGATGCCGGGCAGTTCCCGGCCGGGCAGCAGGCTGTGCCAGTACAGCCACTCGAAGGCGAGCTTGCCGAGGTGGTTGGCGCGCGACTCCTTCAGCAGCGGCAGCCCCAGCGCGCCCGGGAAGTGACCGGGCAGCGGCTCGGTGTCGTAGTTGAAGTCGATGAGCAGCGCCTTGTGGAAGCCGGTCTCGATGAAGCAGTTGGTGTGCCCGTCGAAGGAGGCGTCCAGCGGCTTCCCGGCCAGGAAGCGGCCGATGTTGTGCGTCAGCACCTCGCCCTCGAAGTGGGCCACCGAGCCGGCCTTGGACGCCGGCAGGCCCGCCGCGTCACCGATGGCGAACACCTGGGGCTGGTCCGGGTGTTGCAGTGTGCGCCGGTCCACAGGGACGAACCCGAGCTCGTCGCCCAGGCCCGGCGAGCGCTCGACGTACTCGGCGCCACCGTGCAGCGGAACGACCACGGCCAGGTCGAACGGCACCTCACGCTCGTCGTACGACACCAGCCTGCCACCGGCGGTGTCGACCTCACCGAGCGCGAACTCGGTGACCAGCTCGATGCCCTTCGCCTTCAGCAGGCCGCCCAGCGCCTTCGCGGCGACCGGCTTGGTGAAGGCGCCGTCCAACGGGGTGACGTAGGTCAGCTCGACGCGGTCGCGGATACCCCGGCGCTGGAAGTACCAGTCCGCGAGGAAGGCGAACTCCAAGGGTGCGACCGGGCACTTGATCGGCAGGTCCACCACGTCGATGGCCACCCGGCCGCCCTCAAAGCGCTCCAGCGCCTGGTGGAGGGCGACGGCGCCGGGCAGGTCGTAGAAGGTGTGGACCTTCTGGCCCCAACCCGGTCCGGTCAGACCCTCGGTCTCCTCCGGCAGCAGGCTCGCGCCGGTGGCCACCACAAGCACGTCGTAACCGAGCGAGGTGCCGTCGGTGAAGTGCACCTGCTCGGCGGTCAGATCCACCCGGTCGATCTCGGCGCTCCGGTAGGCGATCCCGTCAAGGAGCTGCCGCGGGCGCGGGCGGACCAAGGCGTGGGGTTCGGCCAGGCCGAAGGGGACGAACAGCAGTCCGGGCTGGTAGACGTGGTCATCGTTCTGGTCGACCACGGTGACCCGGCACTCGCGTTCGTCGTACGTCCGCCGCAGCCGGTTGGCCGTCAGCGTGCCGGCGGTGCCGCTTCCGAGAATCACGATGCTCTTGTCCATGCCCCCACTCTCGGCGGCGGGGTGAGGCATCGTCATGGGCCGTTGGTCCCGGGAGGGGTACCCGTGGGGGTATACCTTCGACCCTGGGTTCAGCCGGGAGTGCCGGGCTTGGCCGCGAGATACCAGTCGGCGAGCTCGACGGTCTCGTCCGCGAGCCTGGTGCCGGTGCTTGCCCACTGCTCTTCGGCGCCGCTCATCAAGCCCACCGCCCAGCCCCCGGATCGAGTGCACAACCCGTGCACACTTGCGCGGGAACTCCCAGGAACTCCCAGGTAGAAGCAGGAAGCCCCCAGACGCTCTGATCAACCCCGGCCAGGCAAAGAGCCAGGTCAGAGCGCCACCGGTAGGCAAGTCACGCCCTACACGCTGTAAGGTGACGCCCATGGCTGGCACAGACCCGCGGGCTCGGGCGGAACGGCGCAGCGCCGGTGAGCTGGAGAGCGAGGTCCTTGCCGCGCTCTGGGCGACCGACCGACCCCTCACACCGGCCGAGATCCAGGCCGAGATCGACGGCCCGCTCGCCTACAACACCGTGCACACCATCCTGAAGCGGCTCTACGACAAGGGGCTCGTCCTGCGGGACGCGGACGGGCGGCGTGGGGCGTACCGACCGGCGAAGAACGCGGCCGAGTTGACCGCCGAGGCGATGCGCGAGGCGCTGGACCGGGGCCCGGATCCGATCGCCGCGCTCCAGCAGTTCGTGAGCGGTCTGCGGCCGGAGGAGGAGCAGGCACTGCGAGACCTGCTGGCCGGGGCCGCGGGATGAGGTTCGGCGTCTGCACGCCGTTGCCGCTGTCGGTGCTGCTCGCCGTGATCGCTCCCGCGATCGGCAGCCGGGTGGCTCCGGCGCCGGCCGCACGGGTGCTGACGGCCTCCGCCGTGATCACCGCGGCGGCCACCTGCTGGCCCCTGTTCCTGCTGACGGCGACGCTCGTCGGTGACGCTCCGAACGAGGTGCCTCGGTCCGAACCAGGAGGTCGTCGGCGTCAGCGACCTCGGGGCTTGCCGCGCTTCGTGCCCTTGGCGCCGCCGGAGGAGCCGCGCGGGTTCTTGCCCGTCGTGCCGGTCTTGCCGGTCGACTTTCCGGCGGCGGGCTTGCGGCGCGCCAGGGCCTCGGCGCGCTTCCCCTTCGTCTTCGGCTGGGCCGGTGGCGGGGTACGGCCCCGGGTGCTGTTGACCGTGCGGCCCCGGACGATGCCGATGAAGTCCTCGACGAGCTCGGTGGTCGCGTCCTCGGGCCAGGAGAGGGCGACGTCCGACTGGGGGGCGTCCACGACGGTCCGGTAGGTGAGGTCCTTGCGGTGGTGCAGCCGGGCCAGGGACTGGGGGACGTAGAGGATGCCGATGCCCGACGCCACGTGTTCGACGGCGTCCTCGGTGGTCGCGGGACGCTCGAACGCGGGCTCCCCGGGTGGCTGTTCCCAGCCGAGGACGTCGTCGAGGGGGTGCAGGACCACCTCGTCGGCGAGTTCGTCGAGGGACACCTCTTCGGCCGCCGTCACGACGTGGTCCTTGGGGGCCACGACCACGGTCGCCTCGGTGTAGAGGGGGATCGCGCTGAGGACCGTACGGTCGACCGGCAGCCGTACGAGTCCGGCGTCGGCCTCGCCGCGCCGGAGCACATCGGACGCCTCGGCGGCGGGGACCGGTACGAGGGTCAGGGGGACGTCGGGCCGGCGCTCGTTCCAGATCCGCACCCACTTGGCGGGCGTCACCCCGGGGACGTACGCGAGCCGGAACGTGGGGGATGCTTCCGAGCCTGTCACCCCGCAAGGTTACCCGCCGTGGTCGGAGGCCTCTTACACGGTCGATACTCTTGACGGTATGAGTTCGCACCAGACCACCCAGACGATGAAGCCCGCCACGGCGGCGAAGAAGCTGGGTGTGTACCTAGAGGCCACGCCCGCCGAGTTCCAGGAGGGTGATGTCTCCCGCGCCGAGCTGAACGAGTTGCAGGCCAGTCCGCCCGAGTGGCTGCGCGAGCTGCGCGCCAACGGCCCGCACCCGCGTCCGGTCGTCGCGGCCAAGCTCGGGGTCTCCATCGCCGGTCTCGCCCGCGGCGGGGTCACCGAGCCCCTCACCACCGAGCAGATCGAGGCGCTGAAGAAGGACGGCCCCGAGTGGTTGGAGAAGGAGCGCGCCACTCAGGCCGAGGTCCGCAAGGAAGCCGAGCGGATCAAGAACAAGAAGAACGCCGACAACGGCTGACGGCCGCGGCGTGAGTGAATGGAGGGCATGCTCTCCGACTTCACGCACGACCACGACGGTGAACGGCTCAGCGGTGTGTACGGCGGTGATCCGTCCGGGGTCACCGCCGTAGTGCTGCACGGCGCGGGCACCAGCAGCACGGAGCGATTGCTTCCGCTGGTACGGGAGTTCGTGGCCCAGGGTTGTCGAGCGGTCGCCCTGGATTTCTCCGGGCACGGTCAAAGCACCGGCGAGCTGGGCGAGTTGAGCCTGCGGCGACGGTTCGAGCAGGCCGTCGCGGTGATCGACGCGTACGCGGGGGCGGACGGGCCGTTGGTCCTGGTGGGCTTCAGCATGAGTGGGCAGACAGTGGCGGATCTCGTCCGGCACTATGGGGACCGGGTGGCGGCGCTGGGGCTGTGCGCGCCCGCCGTGTACACGGCCGAGGCGTGGGACGTGCCCTTCGGGGACGGGAACGGCCGGTTCAGCGAGATCATCCGGCAACCGGACAGCTGGCGGCAGGCGCCCGCGCTTGAGGTGCTGCGGGCCTACGAGGGCCGGGCGGTGCTCGCCGTGCCGGGCACGGACGCGGTGATTCCGTCGGCCGTGACCGAGGCCGTACAGGATGCGCTGGCCGCGCGCGCCCAGTACACGCGGTTCGAACTTCCGGACGCGCAGCACCAGTTGGGCATGTGGTTCCGCGAACAGGGTGCGGACCGGCGGGAGTTCGTGGCGGCGGTGCTGACCGGCGTCGACGGCCGTGGCTGGACGGCCACGCGTGCGTGGGTGGACAAGCAGCTGGGCGACGGCCGCTCGGTCGCCGACGCGCGTCTGCTGGCCGGTGGTTGGAGTTCCCAGATGCGTCGGCTCACGCTCGACGACGGCACGGAGCTGGTGCAACGGACCTTCGTGAAGGCGTTCTTCCGGTACCACGCGCCCGGGCTGCTGGGCCGCGAGGCGTCCGTCCTGGCGCTGCTCGCCGGGCAGGAGGGCATTCCGGCTCCCGGGTTCGTCGCGGTGGACGCCACGGCCGAACACTGCGACCACCCGACCCTGTTGATGTCCGCGCTGCCCGGCCGCGTCCGCGTGGACGGGGACGACCTCGACCGGCGCCTGGATCTGCTCGCGGCCCAACTCGTCCGTGTCCACGACGTCGTACCGGCCGAAAGACCACGCACGTACCAGCCATGGACGTCCCCGGAGCGTGTCCGCACCCCGGACGGCCCGCTGTGGGAGCGCGCCGTGGAGGTGATCCGCCGCGATCCGCCGCCGTACGAAGGCCGCTTCCTGCACCGGGACTTCCACCCCGGGAACGTGCTCTTCACCGGAGCCGGGCCGGGGCTGCGGATCAGCGGGGTCGTCGACTGGGTCGAGACCTCGTGGGGGCCCGCCGACCTGGATGTGGCGCACTGCTCGACCGCGCTCGCACTGTTGCACGGGCCGGCGTACGGGCTGGGCTTCCGTGAGCGGTACGAGGCACACGGCGGTCGTGCCCTCGCCGACGGCCCCGACCACCTGTACTGGCGACTGCTCGACGCCCTGCACTACTGCCCCGACGGGGCGAAGCTCGCCGGGCCCTGGCGCGACCTGGGGCGGGACGATCTGACGTCCGGGGTGCTCGCGGCACGGCTGGAGGCGTACGTGGACGGCCTGTTGCGGCGATACGGCTGACCGGCGGCGGAACGCCGCCTCGCAGCCACCCGCGCGGGAACCGGACCGACGTCAGCGCGGCAGGCGCAGGCCCGTGACGAGGACGTCGACCAGCCGGAGCGCGTCGTAACGGTCGTCGCCCTCCGCGCCGGCGCACAAGTTGCCGACGCCGCGCATGAGTTCGTAGGCGGTGAGGTCGGACCGGACCTCGCCGGCCGCGGCCGCGGCGTCGAACAGCTCGGCGCACACGGGCAGGAGGCGGTCGAGGAAGTAGGAGTGCAGCGACTCGAAACCTGCGCTGTCGGACCTCAGCACCGCGGCGAGTCCGTGCTTGGTGACCAGGAAGTCGACGAAGAGGCCGATCCACTCCCGTAGCGCGGCGTACGGGGTGGCGCTGCTCGCCAGCAGTGTCGGACCCGCCTGGGCGCAGGCCTCGACCTGGTGCCGGTAGACGGCGATGACGAGATCCGCCCGCGTGGGGAAGTGTCGGTAGATCGTGCCGAGTCCGACGCCGGCCTCGCGCGCGATGTCGCGCACCGGAGCGTCCACGCCCGACGCGACGAAGACCTTGGCGGCGGCGTCGAGCAGGGTCTCCTTGTTGCGCCGGGCGTCGGCCCGCTTGGACCGGCCCGCGCTCCCGGTATCCGTGCCGTTCTCACTCACCGCGCACTTCCTTCACCCTCAAGCCTTGCCAACCGGAACAACGTTCCGTATCGTTCCGGAACGAGGTTCCGTTTGCTCATCATGCCAGAGCCGGGGCCGGACGACCAAGCCATGCCTGCCGTACCGTCGGTGCCGGTCGCGCCAACGCGGATGGCGAGGCGGTCGGCCGTGAGCTGCCGGCTCTCAGGATCGAACCCTGGGGCCTCCGTCCCGGTGGTGGCGAACACCACCGGCAACAGGCGTTCCTGTACGACGACGGTGAGCGTCTGGCCCGTGGCCCTGCGAGGCCGGCCGCGGCGGCCCTGGGCGGACGGTGATCGTCATGGGGGGCGATCGTGTCGGTCCCGGGTGGCGGCCGGTAGATCTCCAGGCGTCCTGAGCCGGTCAGTCGTGCGGGAACGAGTGGTGTTCGTGCGCGACCCGCCAACGGCCGTGCTCCTTGCGCAGACCGAAGGTGAGCCGCAGGCGCAGGGTGGGGTCTTCGGCGAGCTCCTCCGGGGTGCCGCAGCGGAGCAGGGCGTGGGCGTAGGCGACGTCCGTACCGGCCGTGACGTCGAGGGTGTCGATGTCGAAGCGGGCACCCTGTCCCTGCCACTCGAAGAACGGCGGCCAGCTGGCGCTGTAGGCGGCGAGACCGTGGATGCCGGCGTGGGGCGCCGGGACGTCGTACATGACGAGGTCGTCCGTGTGGTCCGCCAGTACGCCGTCGAGGTCGCCGCGGTGGACGGCCGCGGCCCAGTCGGTGATGAGGGCGCGGATCTGTGTCGCGTCGTCGGGCATGGGCGGCTCCTGTTCCTGTCCCCCACTCCATGGTCTCTCTGCCGACCGAATTCCCGATCTTCGGCGCGTCACCGCCCCGGCCGGGCGACCGAGACGGATGGCACACTCTCTCTGTGCCGCTGACCTTCGACGACCTCCTCACCCGTGCCACCGCGCTCGCCCGCCCCGGCAGACGTGCCGTGCTCGGCATCGCCGGCAGCCCGGGCGCGGGCAAGACGACCCTCGCCGAGCATCTGGTGCGGGAGCTCAACGGCACCGGCGAGCCATGGGTCGCGCACGTCCCCATGGACGGCTTCCACCTCGCCGACCTCGAACTGGACCGGCTCGGCCGCCGCGGTCGCAAGGGCGCGCCCGACACCTTCGACGCGGCCGGATACGCGGCGCTGCTGCGGAGGGTGCGGGAGGAGACCCACGAGATCGTGTACGCGCCTGGTTTCGAGCGGGTGTTGGAGCAGCCCATCGCCGGTGCGATCCCCGTGCTTCCCACGGCCCGGCTGGTGGTGACGGAGGGCAACTACCTGCTGCTGGACGGGGGTTCATGGGCGCGGGTACGGCCGTGTCTGGACGAGGTGTGGTTCTGCGAGGCCGACGAGGACGAACGCGTCCGCCGACTCGTCGCCCGGCACGAGGAGTTCGGCAAGGACCACGAGACCGCCGTGGCCTGGGTGTTGGGCACGGACCAGCGCAACGCCGACCTGGTCGCCACGACGCGCGGCCGGGCGGATCTGGTGATCCCTCCGGCCGCGCCGCCCTCGCCCTACGGCGTGCCCCGTCTCTGAGGCTCACGCGTGGAGCGTCAGCTCCGGCTCTCCGTGGGCGTCGCCCGCCGCGTCGCCGATCACCGCGGTGAACGCCTCGGTGCGGACGGTCAGTTGACCGTTCTCGCCGCTCGTGAACTCGGCGGTGAGTGGTTCGGTTCCGGGGCCGTAGCGGACGACGAACACGTTCAGGTCCTCCGGTGCGCCGGGTGCCGGGTCGGCCTCCAGGGCCGTGGAGGTGACCAGGTGGCTCCAGCCCTCGTCGGGGTTGCCGTAGCCGCGCGGGTCGGCGGCGAGGGCGAACGCCGCCTCCTGCTGGGAGAGTTCAGAGCGGGCGTCGAAGTGGTCCGCGCCCTCGCCGGTCGGGTGGGTGAGGCGCAGGGCGCCCGCGGAGGTGACGTCGCCCTCGGCCGTCCGGCGCACCCGGTCCCCGTCGTCCGCCGCGTAGGGCAGTCCGGCGAGCAAGTACGGTGCTCCGTCGAGCCGTTCGACGGCGACCGCCGTCCACAGACGCGTGCCGTCGGTGACGTACAGGGACCGGATGTGCCGCAGGACGTGGTCGCGGCCGACGACCGGCTTGGTGACCAGCTTGGCGGTGAGACCGTCGGCGCGAAGGTCACGGACCCGTACCTCGCCCATCGGACGGCACAGCAGGAAGCCGTCGAGCACCGGGCCGAAGCCGTGCTGGCGGTTGACGGCCGCGGGCAGGTAGTACGTGCCGTCGGCCTCGACCACCGACGGGGTCATCTTGTTGTCGAAGGCCACCGACACGGTACCGGCGCGGAGTTGATGGCGGACCGCCGCCGTGGACGGGGTTCGATGCCAGAGCGTGGTGTCCTGGATCTGCCAGACCAGCATCCACGCGAAGTGGCCGTCCACTCCCCCGTCGGGCTTGACCGCGTGCCGGGCCCAGCGGCTGTCGCCCCGGTAACGGCCGATGTCCGCGCCGATACGGGCGCCGAAGTAGCGCAGCCCGAGGACCGACTCGAAGGCGGAGTGCTGCTCGCTGTAGCGCGGACCGCCGTTGTCGAAGCCGCCGCCTGTGAGGCGGGCGTCGATGTAGCGGGCCAGCGCCTCCCCGTCCTCGGCGAAGACGTCCTCGCCGCTGACGATGTGGGCCTGCGCGAGGAAGGAGAGTGAGATCGGGCCGTAGTTGTTGTCGTACGCGCCGCCGTGCTCGGGCGGGAGGAGGGCGCCGCGGTCGCTCACGCGGTGGGCGCGGATCTCGTCCGCGTACACGGCGAGCGCGCGTTCACGCACCGACTTCCCTTCCTGCGAAGGGAGATGACTGGCCAGCATCAGTCCGCCGACGACACATCCGATCGCCTGGTTGCCGGCCTCCTGCGGGTTGAAGAAGGTCGCCTCGGTGAGCCAGCGCCAGTAGCCGTGCGCCAACTCGACGAGAGCTGTGCGCTGTTCGTCGTCGACGAGTCCGTCCGTCGCGTCCAGGATGTTGACCGCCTGGAGCAGCGCCCACGCGGTGCTCGGCCAGTCTCCGATGGGGTGCGCGCCCGCCTCCAGGACGTAACGGGCGTACGGGAGGCCGGAGTTGCGTACCCTCAGGTTCGGGTAGCCGGGGTTGTCCTCGGTGTAGACGCGCTCGCGGAGATGGAAGGCGAGGCTGTGCCGTACCGCTTCCGGCAGCCGTGGGTCCTTGCCGCGCTGCCAGGCGAGGGCCAGCAGGGACGTGATCCCGAGTGAGGTGTCCCCGATGTCGTCGTAGCAGTCGGGGTGTTCGAGGTTGCCCTCCGGGGTGATGCGCCGCAGGGCCTGCTCGACTACGTCGGCGAGGACCGCGTCGTAGGCCTCCGGGGTGTCGGGGAGGTTGTGCAGCGGGCCGCGCTGGTGGAGGAGGTGCACGGGTGGATCAGCCCTTCATGCCGGAGGTGGCCGTGGCGTGGGTCGTCGGGGTCAGACGGCGGGTGCGGGGCGGCTGGTGCGCAGTGCGACGCTCAGCGTCTGGGGGCCGTTTCCACCGAGGTAGACACGGTTCCCGGTCGTCGCGTCGGTGCCGCCCACCACCGTGTAGTCCTGGCCCGGGTCGTACCGTAGTACGTCGCCGCGGTCCGGTCCGGCGAGGGGTTCGCCCGCCTCGACGTCGACCTCGACGCGGATCTCGTCGTCGCCGACCCGGTAGGTCATCGGCCCGGTCGTCAGGCACCAGCGACCGTCGCCGATCGGTGCGGCGCCCGCTACAACTCCCCCTGGCCGGAAGGTCAGTTCGAGGGACCAGGGCACGCGTGGTCCGCTGATGTCGATGCGCAGGTCCGCCCCGTCCTCCCGCAGGTCGACCTCGACCCGGGTCGTGTGGGAGACCTCGTCCTGAGGGCGGTCGGGGAAGGCCATCGCCGCGGAGAAGCGGCCCTCGTCCACCAGGCGGTAGGCGCCGTCGGCGCGCCTCCGGTCCTTCGGGAGCGGCCGGTAGTAGGCGGTTGTGAGTGTTTGGGTGAGCCGGTACCGGTTGTCGGCGAGCTGTTCCATGTCGGCGGCACGGAACGGGCCCAGGTCGAAGAACACCCGCGAGAGGCGGACCGCGTCGAGGACGGCGGCACCGGCGAACAGGCGCAGGAAAGTGGGGTTGCAGGCGAGACCCGAGCGGATGCGCCGGTGCTCGGGCACGTCGGAGCCGCCGTACACCACGGTGTGCGCGTTGGCCGAGACGTGTGCGGCGAGGCGTGCGGTGGGGAGGTACCGGCTGCGCGGGAGCTTCTCCGCGTCCGGGGCCGGCAGGGCGCGGCACAGATCCGGGGTGAGGAGGGTCTGGGCGAGCAGGTCGGGGTCGTTGATGCCGTCGGCGGCAGCCAGGCGGGCCGCGCGGGCGAAGTCGCCCCGGCCGGTGCGGATCGCGAGCAGCCGGTAGTGCGGCAGGTAGGGCCACAGCGCGAACGAGAGCTTCTGGTCCTGGCGGCGCGAGTGGACGGTCTCCACCGTGCCGTCCGGCCTGATCAGGTCCAGGGTCGCGGCGAGGTTGCGTTCGACGGCGTCCAGCAGGTCGGTACGCCCGAGCACCTCGGCCAGCAACAGCAGCGCCGGGTTGGTCACGATGGACGCGTAGACGGCGCTGCGCTCCGAGTACAGCCCCTCCGCGTCGATGTCGACGCCCTCGGCGAGCCACTGCCCGACGCGGTCGAGCAGCCGGTCGTCCGGGAAGGAGCGGTGCAGACGGGCGAGCGCCGCGCTCAACTCCCAGCGGTGGTTCGGGGTGTGCACCCCGCCCACCAGAAGGCTTTCGGACGCCGCGCCGGCGATCTCGGCGAGCGCGGCGGTGACGTCGCGCAGTTCCGGACCCGCGCCCGCGGCGAGGACGTGCGCGTCGCACACGTCGTTGACGGTGAACGCTGAGTCCGGCGGTGACTGCACGTTGTCGCCGCCGGCGAAGAGGCCGGTGCCGGTCTGCGCGACGCGCAGGGCGCCGAGGTGGGCCAGCGCGGCGGCGACGGCCCGGCGGCTGTCGTGCAGTTCCGAGTCCGGGGAACGGTATGCCGCGACCAGGGTTTTCACCCGGCGGGCCAGAACGCGGTGGGTCACACCGGCGAGTTGCCCGTCGGGGTCGGCCGCCAGCGGGGCGGCCGACCGGTCGGCGGCGCCGGCCGCCGCGCGGACGAACTCGTGGTCGAGCGGGGTGGACACGGTCAGTCCTTCAGGCCGGCGTTGATGTCGGCGCCCATGACGTAGCGCTGGAAGACCAGGAAGATGACGATCAGCGGGATCATCGAGATGACCGAAGCGCCCAGCAGGACCGACCAGTTGATGTTCTGCGCGCCGACGATGCTCTGGATGCCGATCTGCACGGTGAACTTGTTCGGGTCGTTCAGCATCAGCAGCGGCCAGATGTAGTCGTTCCACCGCCACTGGAAGGACAGGATGGCGAGGGTCAGCATGATGGGCCGGGAGAGCGGCACCATGATCCGCAGGAAGATCGACAGTTCGCGGGCGCCGTCGATTCGGGCGGCCTCCACGAGTTCGTCGGGGACGGTGATGAAGAACTGGCGGAACATGAAGCAGCCGGTCGCGGTGAGCACGGCCGGGAGGATGATGCCGGCGAACGAGTTGTAGAGGCCGAGGTTGCGGACCACGAGGAACTCGGGGGCGAGCATGACCTCGCCGGGCAGCATCGTGGTGGCCAGGATGCAGATGAAGAACGCCTTGAGCCATTTGTTGTCGTACTTGGCCAGCGCGTATCCGGTGCAGCAGCTGACGCCCACCGTGAGGATCGTCGTGATGACACACACGATGGTCGTGTTGATGAAGTACTGCGAGAAGTTGGCGCTGCGCCACGCCGCGGAGTAACCCGAGAAGGTGGGGTTGTGCGGAATGAAGGTCAGCGGATAGGAGAACAGGTCGCTGGCCGGCTTGAGGGAGCTGAGGATGAACCACAGCACCGGCAGCCCGTAGAGGCCCGCCAGGGCCCACAGCAATGTCGTCGCGGGCACCGCACGCCGGAGACCGCCGTCGCGCGAGTTGCGGGGTCGCTTCTTGGAAACGGCTCGTCCGGAACCGGCGTCGACCTTGCGCGGCATGTCTGTGGTTGTCATCGGTTCTCCACCCGCCGGTTGACGATCAGCTGGATGATCGCGACGGCCATCAGGATGAGCATGAGCACGAACGACGCGGCGCTCGCGTAGCCGATCTGGCCCCGTTGGAAGCCGGTTTGATAGATGTACTGGACCAGCAGGTTGTTCGAGGTTCCGGGTCCGCCGTTGTTGAGGGAGACGAAGACCGGGTACTCCTTCATCGCGTTGATCGTGTTGAGCAGGATCACGATGAACGAGGTGGGCGCGATGCTCGGCAGCGTGATGCTGATGAACTGGCGCCAGGGACCGGCGCCGTCGAGCGAGGCGGCCTCGTAGTACGACACCGGTACGTTCTTGATCGCGGCGATGAACAGGAGCATCGAGAAGCCCGTCCAGGCCCAGGACGCCGCGAACACCACCACGATCAGCGAGAGGTCCGCGTTCGACTGCCACGGAACGGCGGAGCCGCCGAACTTCTCGATGATGTAGTTGACCAGTCCGAAGTTCTCGCCGAACAGCCACCGCCACAGGACACCCACGACGATGGGCGACAGCAGCCACGGGATGAAGAAGATGACCCGGGCGACGGACGCGCCCTTGGCGTGCTTGTTGACCACCAGGTTGGCGGCGAGCAGCGAGAGCGCGAAGTTCAGCGGCACGAAGAGCACGGCGTACAGCAGCGTCCGGGTCAGCGCGTCGTAGAAGGTGGAGTCCCCGAACAGGTTGTGGTAGTTGTCCAGTCCGATGAACTGGAACGCCCCCACACCGGTGTAGTTCGTGAAGGAGTAGACGAGCCCGATCACCGCCGGCCACACGAAGAACAGCGCGAAGAGCACGACGTTGGCCGCGATGAGGACGAGCGGCGCGAGGGTGTAGGTGCTGCGTCGTTTCCTGGGCGGCCTCACGGACACGTCCGCGGCGCTTTTTGTCATCTTCCTGACTTCCGTGCTGGTGGATGGATTGCTGTGGGCCCACGCCGTGAGCCCGGCATCACGTGGCGGCCAGGGCCGGGCGGCGGTGTTCGATCCCGCCGCCCGGGCCCTTGGCCCTACGATCAGCCGCCGACCGCCGTGTTGTAGCCGTCCACGATGTTCTGCAGGGCCTTGTCGACCGACTGCTGGCCGTTGATCGCCTTGCCGAGCTCCGTCTTGGTCGGGTCGGTGGCGAGGCTCTTGCCCTTCAGCACCCAGTTCGTCTGCGCGTTGTTGAAGTAACCCGAGATCGGCGCGTACAGCGGGATCTCCTCGTTGTAGAGCTTGAACGCCGCCTGCGCCGCAGCCGACTTGAAGGGGTACTTCGGGTTCAGACCGCTCTCGACCGGGAGGAAGCCGGAGGTCTCGACCAGCTCGGTGTACTGCTTGGGCTCGTACACCCAGGACAGGAACTTCTTCGCGGCGGCGGACGCCGCGCTGTTGTTGTTGAAGCCCACCATCATGCCGCCGCTGTTGACGTCACTGGCCTGCACCGGCTGGGCCGGGGTCGGGACGCTCGCCCAGTCGAACTTCTTGATGCTGTCCGCGAAGGAGGCAACCTGCCAGACACCGGACCAGTAGGCGACGACGTCACCGCTCTGGAACATGGCGGACGGGTCGGCGCCGCTCGTCCACACCGACTTCGGCATGGTCTTGTCGTCGTTCAGTCCGACGAAGTACTTCACGGCCTTCTTGGTCGCGTCGTCCACCGAGAACTTGCCGGAGGAGTCCGCGTGGACGTACTGGCCGCCCATCTCGTACACCATGGCGCGCAGCCGGGACGGCGACTGGTCGAAGGTCAGGGAGTACTTGGCGCCGGTCTTCTCGCGGACCTTGTTGGCCGCCGCGATGAACTCGGTCCAGGTCCAGGTGTTCGAGGGCGAGGACGGGACGGCGACGCCGGCCTTCTCGAAGAGCGACTTGTTGATGAACAGGCCGGACGCGGTGACGTCCGAGGGGATGGCCAGCACCTTGCCGGACGAGTCCTTGGCGAGGAAGTTGGAGTTGATGTTGTTGGCCTTGTTGCCGGTGATGGAGCTGAGGTCGATCAGCTTGCTCGACCAGATGGGGTCGAGGGCGGGGACGTCGGCGACATCCGGCAGCGAGTTCGCCTGGGCGGCGTTGTGCAGCTTCGTCGGGTACCCGTCGTAGGGGATGTTGACGAGCTTGACGCTGACGCCCTCTTCCTTCTTGTACTGCGCCACCAGCTTCTTCCAGCCCGCGTCCTGGCCCGGGACCGTGGAGATCCAGAAGGTCAGCGACTTGGAGGTGCCTCCGGAGCTGGAGCCCGACCCGCAGGCGGTCAGGAGCAGGGCTCCGGCCGAGGCCGCGGCAGCGAGAGGAACCATCCGGCGCATGCCACCGCGGACGGGTCGGCGGGAGCTCCGCACACTCACTCTGGTCATCTTTCGATCCCTTTTCTTCGTAGCGGAGGAAGCACGGCGCCATCCGAGGCGGCACAGGTGCATTCTGCAGAAAGGTTCGCTTTCAGGGGGTTTGGCCTCGCCCGGCCTCGCCGTTCTGATGGGTGGCATCCCCGGCCCTCTCGGCCGCTGCCGCACAAGCACACCCTGGTGCGGTTGCCGTACTTCTCGTACGGGCGGGAGGCTCACTCCGAGTCGACGTCCCGGCCGACTTAGAAAGCGCTTGTCCGGACATTGGCAGACCGAGTCCGAGGCCGTCAATCCTTCACCCCCGCGGCATCGGTCACGGTTTGGACTCCTCTGGCGACCGCGAGCCGCGCGGCGCCCACCACGGTGCCGAGATCGCCGACCGTGCTGCTCACCACCTCGGTGGGCCAGCTCAGTCGCCCCAGCTCGGTGCGCACCCCGGGCAGCAGCTGCGGGTCCGTGCCCGTGCTGCCGCCCAGGACGATCAGTCCCGGGTCCAGTACGGCCGCCACGGCGGCGGCGAGTCTGCCCACGTCGGCGGCGTGCCGGCCGACCAGGGCGGACGCCGTGGGCTGCCCCCGCGCGGCCAGGGCGAACAGCTGGTCGGCGGTGTCGGGGCAGGGCCCGTCCGCGTTCTTGTCGGCCCGCCAAGCAGCGGCGGCCCGGCGCAGCAGCGAGCGCGCCCCGACGTACTCCTCCAGGGCCTCTCTGCGGGGCTCCACGGCGTCGTCCCAGGGGTAGGGCAGCCGGGCCAGCTCACCGGCCGCGCCGTTCGCGCCGCGCAGCACATGGCCGCCGACGACGATGCCGAGACCGATACCGACGCCGATCCGCAGATAGCCGAAGGTGTCGCGGCCCCGCGCGGCGCCCTCGTGCAGTTCGGCGAGGGCCGCGCAGTTGACGTTGTTCTCCAGGTGGACGGGCACACCGGGCGGCAGGGCGACCGTCATGGCGTCGAACACCGGGCCGGCCTTCGCGGTCGCGGGGCGCATTCCGGCGCCCGCCCGGTTCCGCGCGGCGACATCACCGACGGCGACGACGACCGTGCGCAGCGGGGTGCCTGCGGGCAGCGCGTCGAGGGCCTCGCGCACGGCGTCGGCCGCGTCCTCACGGGACTCGGTGGCCTCGGCCAGCAGCGTGCCGTCGAGGGCGCAGCCGCGCACCCGGGTGAGGGCGGGGCCCAGGTCGACGGCGAGTACGGCACCGGCGGCCGGGCCCAGCCGGTAGACGGCGGCGTTGCGGCCCGTGCCGCCCGAGGCGGTGCCGGAGTGGGCGGCGAGGTTGACGCTCTCCAGTTCCACGACGGCGGAGGACACCGTCGGCTTGGACAGGCCGGCCAGGCTCGCGAGCTGCGGGCGGGTCGCACTGCCGGCTCTGGCCAGCACCTCGAACACCGCGCTCGCGCTCTCGGTCAGCCGAGACGCCCGCGCCACGACGTGTTCCACACTTCCCCCAGTTCACAGGCCGCGCGCCCGGAGGGTGTCCATGGGCTGCGGCGATGGGATGTCCTGGCGTCACGCGGGCCCGGACGGTACTCCCCGTTGCCTGATACGCGATGCCTCTTGACGCACTGTACTTCGTTAGTTAACTTCCTAACGAACGTCACGGTACTCGCCTGCCGTGGTCCGACAGAAGCCCGTCCCGGGGCTTCCCTAGTGCTTCAACTTCCGTCCCCCCGGACACGGTTCGCCCACCGTCGCAGCACAGCGCAACGACGAAAGAGGTTCCGTGCAGGACTCCACGCCCCTCGTGGTCGGCATCGACGTGGGTGGCACCAAGACACATCTGCGCGCCTGCGCGGGCCCGGATGTCGTCGCCGACCACATCCGTGCAAGCAGCGGCTGGCGGCCGCACGACATCGCGACCGCCGCCGACTGGCTGACCGCACTGGTCCATGACTCCCTGCCCGCACACGTGCGCCCCTCCGCGGTCGCCGTGGGCGGGCACGCCTGTGAGACACCCCGCCAGTGCGCCGAGATCCGGGCCGCGCTGGAGAAGCGTCTCGGGATTCCGGCGCTTGTCGTGGGGGACGCCGAACTGCTCGTCCCCGCGGCCGGGTTGGACAAGGGGGTCGGCCTGGTGGCCGGCACCGGTTCCGTCGCGGTGGGCCTGCTCGCCGACGGCAGCCGGCTCCAAGTGGGCGGCTGGGGTGCCGTACTCGGCGACGAGGGCGGCGCCGCCGGTCTCGTCCGCGAGGCGGCCCGCGCCGCGTGGGCCGCGCACGATCGCGGCGAGGCTCCGGACCCGCTCGCCCTGGGACTCGTCGAGGCGTTCGCCGTGGCCGAAGTGCCCGCACTGGGCGCCGCGTTGGAAAGCGCTTCCGACGTCTCCGCCGACTGGGGCCGCCACGCCCGCGTCGTCTTCACGGCCGCCGACGCCGGCTCGCTCCTCGCGCGCGAGGTGATAGCGGAGGCCGGTCGGTCCCTCACCGCACTCGTCGTACGGCTCGCCGAACGCGGCGTCCCCGTCGACGACGTGGTGGTCGCGGGCGGCACCGTCCTCGCCCAGCCCCGCCTGTACGAGGCCTTCACCACGGCGCTCGCCGAGCGGGTGCCGGGGGCACGGCCGCAGCCCATCCGGGTACCGCCCGTCGAGGGCGCGGTGGCGCTGGCCCGATCGATCCTGTGAACCGCACGACTCCCGTTCACCCGGGGGTCATGTGACGGACGCCGAACCCCCTCCGCGGGGACACGGCTCGCCGTAAACCTTCGCACGTACGCACCAGTTGACGAATGCGCTTTCTCACGTCGTACGGTGCACCCCGAACCACAGCCGATCGCACCACCCCTCCCTGGTCCCACGACCTCACCGGCCTCCACGGCCGTAGAACTCAAGAGAGGCACACCCATGCCGTCACCCGCCGGGCACCGCACGGACGCCGGTCGACTCGCCGTGAACAGACGTGGATTCCTCAAGACCTCGCTCGGCGCCTCGGCCGGCGTGGTCGCCGCGCCGACGCTGGTCGGCTGGCTGGCAGCGGCGGACGCCAAGGCCGCCACGGCTCCGCTCGCGTTCGTGGACGACTACAAGACGAACGTCATCGCGAACCTCACCCCCGAGACCAACGCCGTGGTCCGGGTCCTCGGCGGCATGGCCCGGATATGGAAGACGGGTGCCGCCTGGAACACCGGCACCCCGCTGCGCCCCGAGATCCTGCGCGCCAACATGCGGTACTGCATCGACCTCACGGCCCGCCGCACCGAGGCACAGGCCAAGGAGGCGTTCCTCTACGACCGGCAGCACCAGAGCTACGCCATGATCGCGGGCCTGGGCCCGCTGGCCGACCTGTACAAGTCCGGTGCCCTGGCGGTCACTTCGATCACCAGCGCCCCGGACGGCACCCCGGCGACCACGATCAGCGACGCCGTCCCGGCCGATGCCCCCGCCGGTGCCGCGCTCGGCGCCGGCTCGCACGACTCCGCACTCGGCAAGGTGGCCGAACTCGTCGACACCCTGCGCGGCAACTACGCGTCGGGCAACCCGAGCAAGTACGCCTACCAGTACCCGCGTCCGTGGCGCATGAACGAGAAGAGCGAGGTCGTCGACACCGGCGCGGTCGACTCGCTCGGTTACCCGGTCTACGACTCCGAGGTGGTCGTCGCCCCGCAACTCCTGCGCCAGCGCAGCACTTCGCCCGTCGACGACGGCGGCTTCCCCAGCGGCCACACCAACGCCTTCCACCTGGCGGGCCTCGCCTACGCGTACGCCGTACCGGAGCGCTTCCAGGAACTGGTCACCCGCACCCTGGAGTTGAGCCACACCCGGATCATGGCCGGCATGCACTCCACGGTCGACGTCATGGGCGGTCGCATCATGGCCACCGCGCTGGCCGCCGCCACCCTCGCCGACCCGGCCAACGCCGAACTCAAGGCCGCCGCCCGCGCCCAGGCCCTCGCCTACTTCGAGGCGCAGACCGGCACGACGGCGGACACCCTGTACGCCTACGCGCACTCGGCGACCACCGCGACCGACCCGTACGCGGACCGGACCGCCAACTCCCGCCTGGTGGAGCCCAAGTTCACCTACGTCCTGACCCGCGGCGGCCGTGACACGGCACTGACCGTGCCCAAGGGCGCGGAAGTCCTGCTGGAGACCCGGCTGCCGTACCTCGACGCGGCCCAGCGGCGCGAGGTGCTGCGCACGACCGCGCTGCCCTCCGGCTACGTCCTGCTCGACGGCTTCGAGCAGTGGGGGCGCCTCAACCTCTTCGCGGCGGCGGACGGTTACGGCTCCTTCGACTCCGACGTGGTCGTCGCCCTCGACGCGGCGGCCGGGGGCTTCGGCGCGACCGACGCCTGGCGCAACGACATCGACGGCTGCGGCGGCCTGACCAAGCAGGGCACCGGGACGCTCACACTGACCGGGCACAACGCGTACACCGGCGGGACCCTCCTCAAGTCCGGTGCGCTGGTGGCCGGTTCGGCGCACGCGCTCGGCCACGGCGACGTGAGCGTGCTCGGCGGTTCGCTGCGGGTCTCCGAGTCCGTACAGATCCACGGCACCTACACCCAGCAGTCCGGCACGCTGGAGGTCACCCTGCGCTCGGGCCACCAGCCCGCCGTCGAGGTCACCCGGCGCGCGACCCTCGGCAAGGGCAGCGCGCTGTCCCTGCGGCTCGACGCCGAGCACCCGCCGGCCGCGGGCTCCACGGTGCGTGTCCTGGGCGCCTCGGCGCTGCGCGGCCAGTTCGACAGCATCACGCTGAACTCGGACAAGCTGCGGGCCGTACCCGTGTATACGGCGGAAGGTCTGTCGGTACGACTCCTGAAGCGGTGACGCCCCTGGTGGCGGGAGCGATGCGACAGTGGGGCCATGACCCGGCTCCGGATCGTTCCCGCCACCGAGCGGCCGGCCTCACCGCAGGGCGGATGATGGCGCGCGAACAGCACTCGGTCCTCGACCCCGGCACGCTCGACGACGGCGGGGCTTCTCTGCCGCGCGCGGCGGAGAGCCGGCCGGCCCGTCTCCGCGCCGGGCTGCGGCGCCACCGGCGGTGGCTGCTGCCGCTCCTGGTGGCGCTGCTTCTCGCGCAGATGGCCGCCGTGATGGTCACGACCGCCGTCCAGCAGACACCGACCATCGACGAGCCGGTGTACGTGGCCACCGCCACCGTCTATCTGCGCGAGCACAGCCTCGACTACAACCCCGAGCACCCGCCCCTCGGGAAGCTGGTGATCGCCGCCGGGATCGCCCTCACCGACCCGCACTTCGACGCCGACTACAAGGGCGACCAGGGCGAGTTGGGCCGCCATCTGCTGTACGAGTCGGGCAACGATCCCTGGCAGCTGATGTTCTGGGCCCGGCTGCCGGTGATCGTACTGACGCTGCTGTTCGGGTTGGTCGTGTTCGCCTTCGCCCGTGAACTCGTGGGCGCGGCACGGGGGTTGGTGGCACTCGCCCTCTACGCGTTCTCCCCCGACGTGATCGCCCACGGCTCACTGGCCACCCTGGACGTGCCGGAAGCGGGCTTCCTGCTGACGTCGGTGTGGCTGCTGTGGCGGGCCCGGCGGCGGCCCCGGCTGTACGTCCCGCTCGCGGGCGCCGCGCTCGGCGCCGCCGTGGCGACGAAGATGAGCGCCCTGCCCGCCGTACCCGTGCTGATGCTCCTGGCGGTGGCGTCGGTGTGGTCCGCCCGCCGCCCGGCCGACCGTGAGACCCGGCGGCGGGCGCTGTTCCTCGGAGCGGCGAGCGCGGTGGTCGTCGCGCTGGTGGCGGTCGTCGTCGTCTGGGCGTCGTATCTCGTGGTGGACCCGCGGCTGCGGTTCACGTCCACGGAACCCGTGCCCGCCATCCACGGGCTGCGGGGGCGGGTGGTCGAACTGCTGCCGTTCCCGCGGGCGTTCCTCGACGGGATGCGCATCCAGTTCGGTCTGGAGGACTACCCGTGGCAGGGCTTCCTGTTCGGGCACCTCTACACCGGGTCCCACTGGTACTACCTGCCGGTGGCCCTGGTGGTGAAGACCCCGCTCGGCATGCTCGCCCTGTGGGCGGCGGGTGCCGTGACGGTCGTGGCGGTACGGCGGCTGCGGCCGGCGGCGCCCTATCTGCTCGGGCCCACCGCGGTGCTGCTCGCCGCGGCGATGGACGGCTCGCGGGACTTCGGCACGCGGTACGCGATCTTCGTACCGATGTTCCTGGCGGTCGCGGCGGCCTGTGTGCCGGTGCTGCGATGGCGGTGGGCCGCGCTGTCCACGGGGGTGTTGGTGGCCTTCGTGGCAGTGAGTTCGCTGCGGACGTTTCCCTACTATCTGCCGTACTCCAACGAGGCGTTCGGCGGTCCGGCGAAGACCTATCTGCGGCTGCACGACTCCAACGTGGACTGGGGCCAGGACCTCGGCCGGCTCGCCGACCGGCTCCGTGAGCGGTACGCGGGCGAGCGGATCTGGCTGGTCTACAAGGGCAGCGGTGTGCCGTCGTACTACGGCATCGAATCGTCCGATCCACGCAAGGTAGGGGTGCGCGAGGTGCACGGTCTGCTGGTCGTCTCGGACACCGCGATCGACAAAGCACGGGGGAAACTGGCCGAGTTGATCGACAGCAGTCGTCCGGTCGATCAAGTCGGTCATTCGATCACCATTTACCGGCGCTGATCGCCCGCTGGTCACAACGCTCTGTGAGCTATGTTGAGTGACCGTGGGAGACAAAGGAGGCGGATCCGTGCCATCGCCGCAGCAGGCACGAGCCCAGGCATCCGCGATCACCTCGGGAAAGACCGACCCGGAAGTCGGGGCGGCGCCGACTTCCCAACTCCGTGAACTCTTCGACGGTCCACGGCTGTCGCCGGGTCAGCGGCGCATCGCCCAGTACCTGATCGAGCACATCACCGAGGCCGCGTTCCTCTCCATCACCGACCTCGCGGAACGCGTCGGCGTCAGCCAGCCCTCGGTGACCCGGTTCGCCGCGGCGGTCGGCTTCAGCGGTTACCCGGCGCTACGGGAGCGGCTGCAGGCGATCGCCCTGAGCACCCTCGCGGGCGGCCCGGCGGCGGCCGAGGTCAACCGCAGCAACGAACTCCAGGCCGCCGTCGACGCCGAGATCGAGAACCTGGAGAACCTGCGCCGGGACTTCGCCGACCCCGACCGGCTGATCGACCTCGGCCGCGAACTGTCGGCGTCCACCCCGCTGACCGTCCTCGGCCTGCGCATCTCCGTCTCACTGGCCGAGTACTTCGCGTACGCCGCACGCCGTATCCACCCCGACGTACGGCTGGTGACCAGGGGCGGCAGCGTCGCCTACGACGCGATCCTGCAGTCCCGCGAGGCGGGCGGCACCTGGCTGCTGGCCTTCGACATGCCCCGGCACGCCCACGAGACGCTGACCGCGCTCCGGGTGGCCCGCAGCGCAGGGCTCAAGGTGGCCCTCGTGACCGATCTCGCGCTCGGCGCGCTGGCCGACGAGGCCGACATCACCTTCGCCATCGGCACCGGCTCCCGCCTGGTCTTCGACTCCTACGCGGCGCCGGGCGTGATGGCCGCCGCCCTGCTCCAGGCCATGACGGACGCCGATCCCGAGCGCACCCAGGCCCGCCTTGAGGACTACGAGCAGATCGCCGAGCAGCACCAGTTCTTCATGCGGGACTGACCCGCCCCTCCCCTCTTGAATCACTTCAGAACGGGACGATTCCGCCCATTTCGCGCATGAATGTTTTCATACGCCTTGCAAAGAAGACGGCATATATAAATACTGCTCACGGATCGCGTCCGGCCCACTCCGGACCCGTTCCGCACCCGTGAGCCCAGCGCTCGCACCCGCCCCGAGAAAGCACCGGTCCGCCCATGCGCACGCCGCTCCACCTGCCGCGCCGGCGACACCCGTCCTCCGGGGCTCCTGCACGGACACCCTCAGCCGCCGTCTCCTACCCGCGTCGGCGCCAGGGGTGTTCGGTCGGGCATCGCCTGCGCGAGCGCCCAGGGCGGCCCCGGTCATCCCCTAGACCGGGGCCGCCTCACACCGTCGGACCACCCCCCGCGCCGCACACCGGGAAGCGATGACATGCAACTCACCACCACCCGCATCAGCCAGGACTGGCCCTGTCAGGTCAAGACACCCGGCAGCTACGACTGGGAGCGCTCGGCCGCCAAGTGGCTGCGCGAGCTGGTGCCGGCCCGCTACGCCAGCTACCCCGCGTTCATCCGCCACCCCGTGCTGCTCGCCCGCCATGCGCAGATCCAGGTCCAGCACGAGATCCGCGTGGCCCGCACCGCCCTGCAGACCGCACGCGCGGACCTGCCCGGCATCGGCCTGCCGGAGTCGGTCATCGAGCACACCATCAAGCTGTACGCCGCCGAGCTCCTCCAGTTGCAGCACATCGCGCGCAGCGTCCGCGCGGTGACCGAGGCACTGGTCGGGCACAGCACGGGACGCTGACCGGCGCCTCGAACGCGCGGGCGTTCATCATGGACGGCGCGGCGTCGTGGGACGACGGCGTCGCGCCCCTGCGAACCGAAGGCCATGCCGATGAGCGGCTCCCGTATTCCGGGCCTCGTACTGCCCGGAGTGTTTCTGCTGGCCCTCGTCGTGGGCGTGTTCTGGTACTGGCGACACCGCGACGACGACTGACCGGGCGCAAGCCCTACTGGCCGTCGTCGAGTGTCGTGCGTGACTCCAGGTCCCTGCGGGTGTCGTCGCCGTAGACGCCGTTCTCGTCGCCGCGGATGCCGTACCAGAGCTGGAAGCGGGCGACCGCCTCCTTGAGGGTCGCGTCGTACCGGCCGCTGGTGGAGCCGTTCTCGTAGACGTTGGGGATGCGCAGCAGGCGTTGTTCGAGTTCCGTCACCTCGGCGCCGCTGTCTCCCTCGCGGAGGGTGCCGGCACCGTCGGGGTCGGAGGCGGCGGTGCTCGTGGCGGAGGTCACCGGGGTGGGTGTGGTGACCGGTTGCCCGGTGCTGGCCTCGCCCCTGCCGGGCAGCAACAGGGCGCAGGCGAAACCGACCAGGGCGGCGGCGCTGACCCCGATGGTGATGGCGGCCCGGCGGAGTCCGGGACCGAAGGGGCTGTCGCTCGGGACCGGGCGGAAGTCGCCGCGTACGGGCGGCAGTTCCTGCGTCTCGTCGTCGGAGCCGAAGAACGGCCGGGGCAGCGGGACCGACTCGAAGACGGAGGAGTCCCGGCGGGGCTCCCGCATCAGCTCCGCGAGATTGTCGGAGCGGCGGCGGCGCAGTACACGGGCGGGTTCCAGGACCGGGCCGCCGGACGAGGCTCCCGGTTCGGGCGGTGTAGACACACTGCTCTCCTTCCGTTCCGCGCGCACGGATCTCCGCCATTCCCCTGGAGAGATACGCGCGCACGGCCTCAGGAGTTCAGGTCACGCTCCGACGAACCGGTGCAGGGATGCCTTCAGCGCGGCGACGAACGCGTCCCGGCGCTTGTCGTCGAGCGCCTCCAGGGACAAGTAGGGGTTCAGGTCCTCCAGTTCGACCAGCAGCAGACCGCCGTCCGGGGCGCGGCAGGCGTCGACGCGCTGGATGCCGTGGTCGATGGAGTTCCAGTCGACGAACCGCTGCGCGAACTCCAGGTCGGCGGGGGTGGGTTCGTAGGTTTCGAGCCGCCAGCGCTGCTCGGTGTCCGGGGCGTACAGGGCGTACTGGAAGTCGTGGTCGACGAAGTAGAAGGACACCTCATAAGTGAAGTCGACGCACGGCTGGACCAGGACGGTCCCGTCGGCGAGGGCCGGGAGGCGGTCCGGCGGGACGATCTGCAGGCCGATCGAGTCGGCGCCGAGCTTGGGCTTGATCACGTACTTGTCCGTGCGCGGCAGCCGGTCCAGGTCCTCGATCCGGTCGACGGTCGGGATGACCGGGAATCCGGCGGCACTCAGATCGAGGAGGTACTGCTTGCCCGCCATGTCCGCCCGGCCCGAGAGTTGGTTGTAGACGCGGGTCCCGGCGTCGGTCGCGCGCTCGCGGAACGCGTCGTACTCCGTCTGGTACGCGAGGACGGGACCGCTGTTGCGGACCACGACCGCGTCGAATCCGTCCATCAGCCCGGCCGCGTCCAGCGGATGACACAGCGCCAGGTCGAAGTCCCCGCGCAGCCGGGAGGTCAGGTCGATGTCCTCGTCGCAGTAGCGGCGCCCGCGCGCCTGGTAGGCCAGGTCGGTGACGTACAGGATGCGGGGGCGGGCCGGAGGCGGGGAGGGCATGCCGGTTCTCCTTGGCTGAGGGTGGGAAGAGCGTTCGCGCGTAATGATCAAAACGGTCGGGCCGTGTTCACCAGGTGGGCGGACCGTCTCCGCAGGAGGCGCGGATCCTCAACTCGGGGAGGAGTTCCACGTGTTGACGAGGGGCCGGGCGCGCTCCGTTGCCGCGCTCGGCGAGCCGGCCGAGCAGCAGCTTCGCGGCCAGCTCCCCCACCGACCGTTTCGGCGGGGCGACGGCGGTGAGCGGGACGTCGGCGAGCGGGGCGACCTCGTCGTCGTAGGCGATGAGCGCCAGGTCGTCGGGGACCCGGATGCCGCGGGCCTGGAGCCGGGGCACGAGGACGATCGCGTCCTCGTCGCTGTGCACGAGGGCGGCGGTGACCCCGCGTTTACGTACCGCGTCGGCCAGGAAGTCCACGCTCGCCTCGTAGTCGCCGTGTTCGCGGACCGAGGGGGCGCCCGGGACGGCTTCGAGACCGAGGGAGCGTACGGCCGAGCCGTAGCCCTCGATGATCCGGGCGGCGTGCGGGCCGTCCTGGAGCACCGCGGTGATCCTGCGGTGGCCGAGGGCGGCGAAGCGGCCGACGGCGACCGCGGCTCCGTGGGCCCGGTCGGTGCGCACCCGGTCGAGGGCGGCGGCCGGGTTGCCGGGCGGGGCGGAGCGTTCGACCAGGACAGTGGGCACGCCCCGGTCCACGAGCCACCGTTCCTGTCCGTCGACGGGCACACCACCGGACCAACTGGGCGCGACGAGCAGCCCCTCCGCACCGCCCGCGAGCAGATGCCCGGCCTGTACGGCGTCCTCCGTGTCGACGTATCCGGACACGCCGAGCACCAGCCGGCCGCCCTGGGCCCGTACGGCCTCGCGGGCGCCGCGCACGATGTCGGCGAAGATCGAGGCGGTGGTCGGCACGATCATTCCGATCACCGGGCCCTCGGCGGGGTCCCGCGGCACCGGCGGCTGCACGACGGCCCCGCCCGGCCACACCACCGCGCCGTGCAGTCGCCGCACCCGGCCCTGCGTGGCCAGCGCCTCCACGTCGCGTCGCAGGGTGACGGCGGAGACGCCGAGTTCGGCGGCGAGTTCGGCGACCCGCAGGCTGCCGCGCTCCTTGACGAGTTCGAGCACCCGCTCATGGCGCTGGTCGACGTGAAGTCGCATGGGTCCCCCTGAAGGCACTGCTGGTCGCCGTCACTCTATGCCGCGGACCGTATCGACCCTATCGACCGTCTCGATCGTCTCGACCGCATCGGCTGCATCGGTCGGCGCGCTCCGTCATGGGCCTCAGTGACATGCCTCAGGGGACTCAGTTCCCTTTTGGCAGCGCACTGAGTGTCATCCGCGTCGGCCTGGTGCTACGTTCCCGTCCATGAGCTCCAAGCCGCCCATGCGGGACGCCCTGGTCGCGGCCGCCTTCCAGCTGTTCCTGGAGCGGGGCTACGAACAGACCACCATCGACGACATCGTGGCACTGGCCGGGGTCGGACGGCGTTCGTTCTTCCGCTACTTCCCGTCGAAGGAGGACGTGGTCTTCCCCGACCACGAGCGCTGCCTCGCCGACATGACGGCGTTCCTCGCGTCCGGCGGCGACGAGCACGAACCCGTGCGGCGGGTCTGCGACGCGGCCCGGCTCGTGCTGCGGATGTACAACGAGAACCCGACGTTCTCGGTCCAGCGCTACCGCCTCACCAAGAAGGTGCCGGGACTGCGCGCGTACGAACTCTCGGTGGTGTGGCGCTATGAGCGGGCCCTCGCCGACTATCTGCGCGGACGCTTCGCCGGGCGGCCCGACGGCACCCTCCAGGCCGATGTGATCGCCGCCGCCGTGGTCGCGGCGCACAACAACGCGCTGCGCTCCTGGCTGCGTTCGGACGGGCAGCGCGACGCGGCCACCGAGGTGGACCACGCGCTGGGGTATGTGCAGTCCGCCTTCGGGAATCCACCGGCACCCGTCGCCGTGCAGGTGCGACAACAGCCCGAGGACGTCGTGGTGGTCGTCTCCCGGCGTGACGCACCGCTGTGGCGCGTGGTCCAGGAGATAGAGTCCGCGCTCGGCCGCGACTGAACCGGAAAAATACGAGGGTACGCAGTATCTTTACGACTGGCACTGAGTGCCATACGCTGTGGTCGTGCACGGTGGCACGGCGAACCGCGCACATGCGTGCCCGGCTCGGCCGCGCACGCGGGATTCCGGCCGAGCGCAGGGAGTTGACAGCGTGTACCACCACTCAGGATTCGCGACCCGTCCAGCAGTCGGCTCCCCGGCGGGCGTACTCGAACCGCACGCCCCGGACGGGGACACCATCCACTTCCAGCGCTGCACCTGGTGCGGCACCGCGATGTACCACCGGCTCCTGTGCCCGGTCTGCCAGGGCGGTGACCTGCGCACGGAGCGCAGCGAGGGCACCGGCACGGTGCGCCACTCGACGGTCGTGCACCGCAACACCCCCGCGGCCCGCAATGTGTCGCTGATAGAGATGGCCGAGGGCTTCGTGGTGCGCGGCCGGGTCATCGGCCACCCCATGGGCATCCACAGCGGCGACCGTGTCCGGCTGTCCACGGCCAAGGACCCGGTGCGCGGCGAACCGGTCTTCCAGCTCCTCGACGAGCCGTACCGCGCCTGGCACTGACCTCCGACCGGCCGGCGCCCATCGGCAACCGGATCCCGAACGGCCGTACCGCACGGTCGAGTTCGAGCCCGGCCGCCGAAGATCGACCGAATCCTCCTCCACAGGCAACCCACAGCCGTCGCTTCCCGTCCTCCGGGGCGCGAGGGGCTCCCGGGACCGACGGGACGCCCGCGTCTGGGGTTCGAGGAGGAGAACACATTGTTCCGTGCCCGGCGAATATGGGTCACGGCCGCGGCGGTGCTCGCGGTGGCGGGTGGGGTGTCCGGGTCCGCACAAGCGGTACCGCCCCCGGACACCGGACCGTTCACGACCACGGCGACGGCCGACGACGGCACTCTGCCACCGGGTTGGCGGATCACCGGCGAGGGATCCGCCCAGCAGCTGGTGTGGCGCTCGGGCAGGCAGGTGCCCATGGGGAACGCCCGGGTCGAGTTCCACGCCGGTGGCAGGCTCCTCGGCGTACCGAGTCCGGCGAAGGACGGACGGACCTTCCGGCTCGGCCTCGACGCCGCCTCCCCCGGGAAACTGACGGACCTTCAAGTGGTGGCCGGCGGGCGGCGGTTGGACGTGGCCGGTGACAACAGCGGCTCCGGCAAGGGCAGTTCAGGAGCCGTCGCCCGGCCCGCCGCTCAGCTCCCGGCCGGTTCGGTCGATCCCGGCAAGCCGGGTGCGTACCGTACGACGACCGGTGAGTACACGCTCGACTCGGTCCGGCTGCCCGGGTATTCCGCGCCGATCGAGATGAAGGCCGTCGTGGTCGCCCCGAAGGATGCCACCGGCAAGCGGCCGCTCGCGCTGTTCCTGCACGGCCGGCACTACACCTGCTACAAGCCGGGCACCGAGGACATCACCGGGGAGTGGCCCTGCCCGACCGGCACCAAATCCGTCCCCAGCTACCGGGGTTATCTGCGCGACCAGCAACTCCTCGCCTCCCAGGGCTATGTGACGGTGTCGATCTCCGCGAACGGCATCAACGCCCAGGACGCCGGGGCCGAGGACGCGGGCGCGCAGGCCCGTTCGTCGCTGGTCCGGCTCCACCTGGCCCACTGGGCCGACTGGTCCGCCCACCCTCGGACCGCTCCCGCTGTCGTCCGCAACGCGCCGCCGGCCGACCTCTCCCGCGTCCTGCTGATCGGTCACTCGCGAGGCGGCGAGGGCGTCAACCGGGCGGCGATGGACAGCCTCTACCCGCCGCCGGCCGCGCAGGACGGCTACCACGGCCCGGTGCGCTGGAAGATCCGCGGCACCGTCCTCATCGGCCCGACGATCTTCGGCCAGAACCCGGTCGCCGACGTGCCGTCGGTGACGCTGCTGCCCGGCTGCGACGGTGACGTCTCCGATCTCCAGGGCGAGGTGTACGTCGACGGGACCCGCGGCGTCAGCCGGGGCACCGCACTGCACAGCGCGGTGTACATCGAGGGCGCCGACCACAACTTCTTCAACACCGAGTGGACGCCGGGTCAGGCGCAGGCGCCCGCCGAAGACGACTTCTACAACGACCCCGACCAGCGGGACGCGGTGTGCTCGCCGGGCACCGCGACCCGGCTGACCGCCGACCAGCAGCACAAGGCCGGCTCCACCTACATCGCCACCGCGGCCCGGCTGTTCGTCGCCGGTGACGACCGCGCGCGCGAGCTGCTCGACGGCTCGGGCCGCCGGGCGCCCTCGGCGGACCCCGCGCGGGTCCTCACCCACGCGGTGGGCGCGAACCGCGGCGCCGGCTTCCTGCCGGACGGTCAAGTCACCGTGTCCGGCGGCACGTTGTGCTCCGCGGTGGATCCCGACCCGGCCGCCGCCTGCCTGAGCGACAACAGCCGGGGCATCTCGCCGCACTTCGCGCAGTGGGACACCAACAAGGAGATCGGCCGTCGCGCGGTCGCGCTGCGCTGGTCCGCGGCCGGTTCGCCGACGACGGTGAGTCCGCACAAGCCGGTCTCCCTGAGCGGTGCCAAGTCCCTCGCCCTGCGGGTGATCGTGCCGCCCAACACCACAGGCACCCAGTTCGACGTGTCCCTCACCGACGCGTCCGGTCACCGCGCGACCCTCGGCCGGGTCCGCGTCGACGGTCTGCCCGGCACCGGGCGCACCGCCTCCTACTGGGCGCGCGAGGCCCGGGTACCGCTGACCGCGGCCACCCGCGCCGGACTCGACCTGCGTCACGTCAAGTCCCTTGCCCTGACCCCGCGTTCGCGCTCCGGCCAGGCATGGCTGATGGACGCCTGGGGCTGGCGCCCCGGCACTCCGGCGGCCGTCGCGGCCCCGCTCCCGCGCGTCGACATCGGCCGGCTCACCGTCAAGGAAGGTGACTCGGGCGTCAAGACGTACCGGGTGCCCGTCCAGGTCTCCGGCCGGGGCAGCGGCCAGGTCCGGATCTACGTCACCGACCCGGCCACCGGCCGGGAGACCTCACGCCTGGTGACGGTGCACCCCGGTGGCCACGACCTCGACATACCGGTCAAGGTGGAGGGCAACACGCGCTACGCCTACGACGTCCAGCACGACTTGTTCGTCAAGGCGGTGCACGGCGCGGTGGTCGGCGCCCATCACGGGGGCGTGACCACCGAGAACGACGACCCGATACCCACGTACACCGTCACCCCGATCGCGGACCGGGTCACCGAGGGACAGCCCCTCAAGTGGAAGGTGACGCTGTCGGCGCCCGCGGACGTGGACATCAACCCGGTGTTCGCGGTCCAACCGGTCACCACGGGGCCGGAGTTGTCCACCCTCGACGTCGACCCGCAGTGGTTCCGCGAGAACTCCGGAGAGGAGCCCGCCCCGGAGCGGCCCCTGTCCAAGGTGCCGAGCCTGGCCGTCTGGACGACCGTTCCGGCCGGGCGGACCAGTGCGGAACTCAGCCTGCCCACCATCACCGACCAGGTGACGGAGCAGCCCGAGTCCGTGCTCTTCCTGGGCATGGACGACAACGGCGACCCGCTGAGCAACAGGCCGGTGCTGACGGGCACGGTGCTCGACGCGTCGTAGCGAGACGCCGTACGAGGTGAAGGGGCCGCAGCCCGAAGGCTGCGGCCCCTTCGCCGTGCGGTGGGTCAACTCGGCTGTTTGGTCCCGCCGTTCATCTTGGCGCGGTTCTCGGTGAGGAGTTCCTGGACGCGTTCTTCGATCTCGCGCGGGTCCAGGCCCAGGGCTGCTCCGATGTGGGCCGACCACACCTCGGAGCGGAGGTTGGTCTCGAAGTCGAGGTCGGCGCGGACGTTCTCGCGGGCCGCCTGCCGGTTCTGGCTGACCATGACGAAGGTCGACAGGAAGATGGCCTCCAGGCTGACGATCATCGTGAGCAGTCCGTACGGGTACGGGTCGAAGATCCCGGCCTGCCCGAGGAGTCCTTCGTTGAGGGTGATCCAGACGGCGAACCACAGGGCGTGCAGATAGACGAAGAGCATGGTGCCGGCGAAGGCCGTGATGGCGTCGGCGACCCGGTCCTGGGTGCTGCGCATCCGGGCGAAGACGATCCGCTCCTGCCGCAGCCGCAGGTCGGCCGGGTTCAGCGCGGGGTCCACGGGCGCTCCCTGGGTTCGGTGTGCACGGGGTCCGCCCTCAGGCTTTGAGGGTGACGCGGATGCCGACGGTGCCGTCGAGCCCGCGGCGCAGCCGGCTGCCGAGCAGCGTGAGACGGCCGGTGAGGCCGTACTTGCGCTTGATCAGGGCGCGGTAGTGGGCCGTGGTCTCGGCGTCGGTGAGTTCGGCGGTGCCGGGGACCTGGTCGCCGGTCGGGTTGCCGCGCAGGTCGCAGGGGCCCACGAGGACATCGCCGCGGGCCCGGATGCGCTTCACCTTCCAGGAGTCGGCGACCGTCCACACCCCGAGGGTGTCGCCGTCGCGCACCACCCACACCGGGGTGGGGACCGGGGAGCCGTTCTTGCGGTAACTGGTGATCAGCAGGTACTGGCCTGCGCCGAGCCGGTCCAGCGGGGTCTCGTCCATGGTCGGCAGTCTAAGCACCCGAGGGTGCCCGCAGGAGATCGAGATACCGGCGGGCGAAAAGGTACGCGTCTCCGGGCCAGCGCGCCGACAAGTAGCCGCCGTCCTCCACGACGAACGCATGGGTGTCGTCGCTCGCGGTGCCGCGCCGGGTGAGTTCCCTGGGGCCGCGTTCGAACTGGGTGCCCGGGTCGTCGAGAGCGGCCCGCACCTCGTCCTCCACATAGGCCGGGTAGGTGCGGTAGTAGCGGCCGAGACGCCAGGCGGTGGTCAAGTAGGCGGTGCGTTCCATGTATTTGGGCAGACAGGTCGTACGTCGTCCGGCGAGGACGCCGCGACCGGTGGCCGGGTCCTGGGTGCGGGCCAGGACGAGGACACCGTGGCAGATCGCGCCGACCGGGCGGCCGAGGGCCCAGAACTCCCCCACTTTCGCCCGCAGTTGGGCCGACCCGAGGTACTGGCGCATACCGGGTGCGTGGCCGCCGGGCAGCAGCAGGCCGTCGAAGCCGGTCACGTCCACGTCCGCCCAGGCGACCGTGGCGCCGAACTCCGGTGCCTCGGTGAGCTGTTGGTAGAACCGCTTGGGTTCGTCCTCGGCGCCGAGCTGTCCGAAGAGGACGCCGGTCAGCAGCCGGGGGTCGGCGGCAGGCCGGGTGCCGGCCCGCTCGGTGGCGAGGACGACCTCGTGCCCGGCGTCGGTGAGCAGCCGCCAGGGCACGGCGACCTCGGTGACGTCGAAGTCGCGGTCGGGGACCGGCATCAGCACGCGCATGGGCTCATCATGGCAGCGGAGTCGAGTCCTCAGGACATCCCGGCGCCCCTGTCCCGCATGGCCCGGCGGTTCCGCCCCGCGCCTCCCGGCGACAGCGCCCCCGGACAGCTCGGCCGTTCCGTCCGACACGCCCGGCGACTTCGTCCTGCACGCCCCGGCGACTCCGCCTCACGCAGCCGGAGCCTCCACCCCGCACAACCCGGAGGCTCCATCCCACACGGCCCAGCCGCTCTCCCACGCTCCCCGGCCCGGCTCGCCTCGGCGTCGTGGCCGTCCGCTCACCCCAGCGCCGACGCCATCCGCCGTACGGCCTCCGTGAGCACCTCCGGGGACGTCGCCAGATTGAGCCGTGCGTGTCCCGTGCCGCCGGTGCCGAAGTCGGGGCCGGGGCTCAGGGCGACCCGGCCCCGGCGCAGGAAGACGTCCGCCGGATCGTCGCCCAGCCCGAGTTCGCGGCAGTCGAGCCAGGCGAGGTAGGTGGCCTCGGCGGGCCGGTACGCGACGGCGGGCAGATGCTCGGCCAGGAGGTCGGCGACCAGTCGGCGGTTGTCGTCGAGGCCGGTCAGCAGGGCGTCCAGCCAGGCGGTGCCGTCGCGCAGGGCGGCGGTGTGGGCGATGACGCCGACGTGGCTCGGGCCGTGCCCCACCTCCTCGGGCAGCCGGGCCAGGTCGGCGGCGGACGCGGGGCCCGCGACGGCCAGGGCGGCCTTGAGTCCGGCGAGGTTGAAGGCCTTCGACGCCGACATGAGCGACAGCCCGCCTTCCGCGCCCGGCACGGCCAGGTAGGGCACGAAGGCGGCGCCCGCGGCGACGACCGGTGCGTGGATCTCGTCGGCCACGACCCGCACGCCGTACCGCTCGGCGAGGGCGGCGACGGCGGCCAGTTCGGCGGCGGTGTGCACGGTACCGGTCGGGTTGTGCGGGCTGCACAGCAGATACGCGGCCCGCCGCCCGCCCTCGACCGCACGCCGGAACGCGTCCTCCAGGGCCCCGAGGTCGAGGCGCAGGTCCGCGTCCAGCGGCGCTTCCACGACCTGGCGGTCCATGTGGGTCACGAACTGGAAGAACGGCGGATACACGGGCGGGTTCAGCACCACCGGCTCGCCCGGCCCGGTGACCAGCCGGAGCATCTCGACCACGCCGAGCATGACGTCCGGCACGATCCGGGTCCGTTCCACGGCGAGCCCGTCCCAGCCCCACCGTTTCTCGGCGAACGCGGCGAGCGCCTCCGCGTAGGCAGTTCCGGCGGGATAGCCGGTGTCCCCGAGGGCGAGCGCGTCCGTGACCGCGCGGACCACGGCGTCGGCGAGCGGCACGTCCATCTCGGCCACCCACACCGGCAGCACGTCCTCGGGATAGGTGCGCCACTTCATGCTGGTACGGCGGCGAAGGCGGTCGAGGGTGAGCGCGCGCAGGGGATTCGGTTCACCGGCCGCGGCCTGCGGGTTGCTGGTCATGAGGCTCAAGATAGGGGGACGACGGCTCATGGGCGACGGGCCGCGCCGGGCGCCGCCGCGGCCAACTCGGCGGTTCGGAGAGCCTGTTGCGGCCGTCGGCTGAAGCCGATCTTCCAGACGGTGAACGGGAGGGTGCCGGGCCACGTATGGAGGAAGGGCACCTCAACGACCAGAGGGCCTCGCGGTGTTCGGCACCGCACATTCGGGGTTCGGGAGCCAGGCATGAGGCACGCACGACGACGGGTCGTCCGGCGAGTGACACGGTTGACGGCCGTCGGCGGACTCCTGCTGGGAGGTGCCATGGTCACCCAGGCGGCCATGGCGAGTGACACCCCGGCCAGGGACGCCGCCACGCTCAGTGCGCCACAGACGCCCGCGGACAAGGGTTCCGCCCTGGTGGCGAAGCTCGGTTCGGCCCGTACGGCGGGCAGTTGGGTCGACTCCGGCGGCCGTACGGTCGTCGCGGTGACCGACAAGGCGACGGCGGCCGAGGTGACGAAGGCGGGCGCCGAGGCGAAGGTCGTGCCGTACAGCATGAACCAGCTGAAGTCGGCCGCCACCACGCTGAGTTCGGCGCCCAAGATCGCGGGCACCGCGTGGGCGATGGACTACCGGAACAACAAGGTGCTCGTGGAGGGCGACGGCAGTGTCTCCGCCACCAGCTGGGCCGCGATGACGAAGCTCGCGAAGAGCATCGGCGCCTCGGTGGAGATGCAGCGCACGCAGGGCAAGTTCACCACCCGGATCAACGGGGCGCAGCCCATCCTGTCGACCGGCGGCCGTTGCTCGGCGGGCTACAACGTGACCAACGGCCAGACCGATTTCATCCTGACGGCCGGGCACTGCGGCCCGGTCGGCTCCATCTGGTTCGCGGACAACCAGGGCGACCAGCAGCTGGGCAAGACGGTCTCCGACAACTTCCCCGGCAGCGACTTCTCGCTGGTGCAGTACGCGAGCGGTTCGGCGGGCGAGGGTGCGGACGTCGTCGCGATCGGCAACGGCAGCGGGGTGACGATCACCGGCCTGGCCGACGCGGCCGTGGGCGAGAAGGTGTTCCGCAGCGGCAGCACCAGCGGGCTGCACGACGGTGAGGTGACCGCGCTCGACGCGACGGTGAACTATCCCGAGGGCACGGTGACCGGTCTCATCCAGACCACGGTGTGCGCCGAACCGGGCGACAGCGGCGGCCCGTTGTTCTCCAACGGCATCGCGCTCGGGGTGACCTCGGGCGGCAGCGGTGACTGCAAGGCGGGCGGTACGACGTTCTTCCAGCCGCTGACCAAGGCGCTGGCCGCGCTCAACGTCAAGCTGCTGGTGGCGCCGAAGACGGCCGCCTCGCCCGCGCCGTCCGCCTCGGCGGCAGGGAGCGCGGCGGGCACCGGCTCGGTCACGCCCGGGACGTCGGCACCGGCGACGAACACCACGTCGGGCACGACGACCCTGGCGTCCCGGCTCACCGATCCCAAGAACGTGGGGCCGGGTCTGCTGGTGATCGCGGGAAGTCTGATCGCGCTGGTGGCGACACGCTGGATCCGCGCGGAGCAGGACCGCAAGGCCTTCCAGCGGCACTATTCGGCGATGTGGGGCTGATCACGCGGGATCGCGCGGGGAGTTCGTCGCGGGTGATCGTGGGTTGTCGGGTCGGGTCGACGGGGGCTCGACCGGCTGGACCGAGGGTCACGAGGAAGGCCGGGCGACGGGATCCGAACGACAGCTGCGCGTCGGCCGGGCGGCTGCTCTCAGGCCGCCGTGGCCGGCTGGGGAGCCGCGGTGGCCCACTCCATCACCAGCCGCCGGTACTCCTCGCGCTGTTCGACGCTCAGTGTCCCGCCCGACCGGAGCCACAGGGCTCTGATCTCCTCGTTGACCTCGGCTGCCGATCGCTCGGTGGCTGATTCAACACGGGTGGACATGGTGTGAAGCATACGTCGCCGCAGGTGAAGGCGATGTGAGTAATCACGAGCCAATCGGACATATCGGACCGTGTTACTGATCACGTCCATCTGTCAAGCCCCGTAACGCATTTCACACCCTGGCCACACCAGGCGCAGCACCGGTGCGGACGGCCGCGGAATCGTGTTCTCTCGTAAGTGACATATCCCGGCAGAGAAGGACACGCACCTATGACGTTCTCCCTCGGCATCGTCGGAGCAGGCCAGTTCTCCGGTCAGTTCGCCAGGCTGTTCCAGGCCCACCCGGGCGTGAGCGAGGTCTACGTGACCGACCTCCTGCCGGAGCGGGCGGAGCGACTGGCCGCCTCCGAAGGGCTGGCGGGCACCTTTCCCTCGTACGACGCGATGCTGGAGTCGACGGCCGTGGACGCCGTCGCGATCTTCACCCAGCGCTGGACGCACGGCCCGCTGGTCCTCCAGGGACTCGGCGCGGGCAAGCACGTGTACTCGGCGGTCCCGATGGCGATCAGTGCCGAGGAGATCGCGGCGATCATCGACGCGGTCAAAGCGACCGGACTGACGTACATGATGGGTGAGACGAGCCAGTACAACCCGGCGACCGTGCACGCCCGCAACCAGATCGCGGAAGGCGCCTTCGGGCGGATCTTCTACGCCGAGGGCGACTACGTCCACGACATGGATCTGGGGTTCTACGAGGCGTACCAGTACAGCGGCGGCGACAACTGGAAGGCCACCGCCAGCTATCCGCCGCTGCTCTACCCGACGCACTCGGTGGGCGGGGTGCTCGGCGCCTGGCAGACGCACGCGGTGAGCGTGTCCGCGATCGGGGTGGTGGACGAGCGCGGGGACGGGGTCTTCGACCGGGAGGTCAGCCAGTTCGGCAACGACTTCTCCAACGCGACCGCGCTGTTCGAGGTGGCGGGCGGCGGTTCGTTCCGCACGAACGAGTTCCGGCGCGTGGGGTATCCCTCGCAGATCCGGGAGTCGCGTTTCCGGTTCTTCGGCACGGACGCGAGCATGGAGCAGCTCGCCACCGTGGCCTTCTGGCAGGACAAGAAGGGGGTGAAGGACATCAGTGAGCTGCTGGAACCCAAGCCCACCATGTCTCCTGACGATCCGTCACTCCAGCACATCGCGCCGGACCTCCGGGCCGCCTTCACCTCCGGCTCGGCGCCCGTGCACGACCGGTCGCGGCTGCCGCGGGAGTTCGACAACCTGCACAACGGCCATGAGGGCAGCCACCACTTCCTGGCGGACGACTTCGTGACCGCGGTCAACTCCCGCACCCTGCCGTCCGTGAACGCGTGGGTCGCGGCCCGCTACACCCTGCCGGGCATCGTCGCGCACGACTCGGCACGGCAGGGCGGAGCGAGGCTGGAGATCCCGGACTTCGGGGACGCACCCGAGTAACGGCGTTGGTACGCAGGCCGGGTGACTGACCGTCAGGTACCCGGCTTGCGGCCGTAGACGAAGACGTCGTCGCCGTTCTTCAGGAGCGACCAGTACTTCTTGGCGGTGGTCGGAGTCATGTTGACGCAGCCGTGCGAGCCCGGCGGGTTCCACATGCTGAGGCTGACCGAGTGGAAGGCCTGGCCACCGTCGAAGAACTGGCTGTAGGGCATGGGGACGTTGTAGATGTTCGAGACATGGTCGATGTCCCGCCAGTAGATCTTCTTCAGACCGGTGCGGGTCTCGTAGCCGTTGCGGCCGGTGCGCACCGGGACCGGGCCGTAGACGAGCCTGCTGCCGTCCTGGATCCAGCTGATCTGGAGCGTGAGGTTGACGCAGGCGATACGGCCCTTGTTGGTCGGGCACTTGCCGGCCGCGTTGGGCTTGTTGCCCACGGCCTTCTGCTTGTTCATCAGGTCCATCACACCCCAGGTGACGGAGCCCGCGTAGCCGATGTTCGGCGTGATGCCGTGCTTGGTCTGAAAGGCCCGGATGGCCTTGCAGTCGGCGGCGGACTGCTTGCCGTCGACCGGCCGGCCGAGGAACTTCTCCACCTGCTTCTGGTACGGCCCCGCCTGCGTCGTACAGCTCGCCGCCGCCTGCGCCGGGCCGCTGCCCAAAGCGAGCGTGAGCGGCGCCACCAGCCCGGTGATCCCGAGCACTATGGCGCCTCGTCTGCGTATGTCCCCCATGACTTGCCCTTTCCCTTGCCCCGGTACTGCGATCTCAGCCAACTAGACAGGTGCGCAAGGGTAGGGGTTGTAGCGCGGGTCACGCTGCGACGAAACGGTGACATTCCTCGCCATCCAGATGCCCCGGCGGCAGCCTGCGGCCGTACGCGACCAGGAGCAGGTCCTGTGCCCGGCCGCGCAGGGGCGTCCCGGTGCCGAAGGACCAGTCGAGGTCGTCGGCGCAGAGTCGTACGCCGTCGATATCGGTGCCGAAGAGGCGGAACGCCCTGGGGTCGACCGCGTTCAGGACGATACGCAGGCGGTCCTCGGGGACACTGCGGTCCAGGCCGAGCGCGACCGTGATGTCCAGGCCGTGGACGACGTCGTGGCCGAGAGCCGCCGCGATGCCGCCGACGGGCGGTTTCCAGGGGTGGTGGGCGTGCTCGCGGAGGAAACCGGCGAGTTCCCGGTCGGAGTGACCGGCCGCGTCCCGGCGGGCCAGCCGGTCGGTCGTGCGGTGCAGACTGCCGCCCGCCTTGGCCAGCTCCCACAGCACTCTGCCGGTCGGATACCGGAACCCCATCGACAGATGCGCCACGACCTCCCGCACCCGCCATCCCGCGCACAGACTCGGCGCCTCCCACTGCGCGGGCGTCAGGGTTTCCAACAGGTCGGCCAGTTCCCGGCGTTCGGCCGCGATGGCCGTGGTGATGTCGTTCGTCGTGGTCCCCATGTGTCCAGGCTCCCGGCACCCGATCCATAAGTCCAAGAGCGGGTCCGTCTCGCAACTAGCATTGCCGGTTATGGAGTTGAGGCAGCTGCGGTACTTCGTGACGGTCGTCGAGGAGGCCAACTTCACCCGGGCCGCCGAGCGGCTGCATCTCTCGCAGCCCGGGGTGAGCGCGCAGATCCGGCAGCTGGAAAGGGAGTTGGGCCAGCCCCTGCTGGACCGGTCGGGGCGGACGGTGCGGCCGACGGAGGTCGGCGCGGCCGTACTGCCGTACGCGCGGGCCGCTCTCGCGGCCGTCGAGGGGGTGCGGCAGACGGCGGCGGAGTTCGTCGGGCTGTTGCGCGGGCGGGTGGCGATCGGGCTGGTTCCTGGAGCCCTCGGCCATCGCATGGACGTGCCCGCGCTGCTCGCCGACTTCCACGACGCGCATCCCCAGGTGGAGATCACCCTCACCGAGGACACCTCGGACCGGATGCTCACCGCGCTGCGCCACGGGGAGCTGGACATCGCCGTCGCGGGCCTGCCGGACCCCGAGCCGGTGCCCGGCCTCGCGCACCGGATCGTCATCGACGAACCCCTGGTCGCGGCGGTCGCGCCGGGTCATCCGCTGCTCGACGAACACCGCGGCCGTACGTCCGTCCCGCCGACCGCGCTGCGCGGGCACCGGTTGATCAGTCTGCCCCGGGGGACGGGGGTGCGCGGGGTGCTGGACCGGCTGTGCGCGGAGGCGGGTTTCCGGCCCCGTGTGACCTGCGAGGCGGCGGCGCCGGACGCGCTGATGCGGCTCGCGGAACGGGGGCTCGGGGTGGCCGTGGTCCCCTACCCGCAGAGCGCCTCCGGGACGACGGCATCGCGGGCGCTGCGGATGCTCCGGATCGACGATGCCCGGGCACGGGGTCGGGTCGCGGTGGTCTGGCGTACGGACGGCCCGACAGGCCCCGCCGCGCGGGCGTTTCTCGCCGCCTTGCGGGAGAGGTTGCCCGGAGGGGAGTAGTACGGACTATCGGTCCAGTTTCCCCGAAGTGGACCGATACCCGGCCCGCCCCCTCGCCCTACGCTGCCGCCCATGCACAGCACCCTCGCCGACGACCTTGCCCGGCTCCCCGAACTCCTCCAGTCCGCCCGTGACTTCGCCGCCCGTGAGCTGGCCGGTGTGGCCGAGCGGCCGGTCGTGCACCCCGGGAAGGCGCCCGATCGGGACCCGCTGCCGGTCGACGGGACCGGTGCCGAGGGTGCGCTCGCGCGGTTCGCCGAGCGGTGGGCGCCCGGTTTCTCGGGGTCGGCGGGGCCGCGCTACCTCGGGTTCGTGACGGGCGGTGCGACGCCCGCGTCGGTCGCCGGGGACTGGCTGACCAGCGCGTACGACCAGAACGTGTCCGGCGCGGCCGGCTCCTGGGCGGCGGCGCTTGAACGCGAGACGGTCGGCTGGCTGCGCGAGCTGTTCGGACTGGGCGAGGCACACTCCGGGGCCTTCGTGACCGGCGCGACCGTGTCCAACACGGTGGGGCTGGCCGTCGCCCGCGAGTGGCTGGGTGAGAGGAAGGGCGTGAATGTGTCCCGGGACGGCGTCTCCGCGCTCGGCCCGGTGGACGTGCTCTCCGGCAGCCCGCACTCCAGCGTCGGCAAGGCGCTGTCCGTGCTGGGCATCGGCCGGGACCGGCTGCGGCAGGTGCCCGTGCTCGCCGGAAACCGTGAGGCCGTGGACGTGGCCCAACTCGACGCCGCGCTGGCCGAGTTGGAAGGCCGTCCGGCGATCGTCGTGGCCAACGCCGGCACCGTGAACACCGTCGACTTCGACGACCTGCGCGCCATCGCGGCCCTCAAGGAACGGCACGACTTCTGGCTCCACGTGGACGCCGCGTTCGGCGGTTTCGCCGCGCTCTCCCCCGCCCACGCCCACCTCGTCGACGGACTCGACGCGGCGGACTCGGTCTGCGTGGACCTGCACAAGTGGCTCAACGTGCCCTACGACGCGGCCGTCCAGTTCACCCGCCGCCGCGACCTGCAGACCCGCGTGTTCCACAACGCCTCCCCGTACCTCGGCCCGCCGACCGGCGACCCGGACTTCCTCCACCTCACCCCCGAGAACTCCCGCCGGCTGCGCGCCCTCCCGGCCTGGTTCTCCCTCCTGGCCTACGGCCGCGCCGGGCACCGCGAGATCGTCGAACGCAACGTCGCCCTCGCCCACCGCCTAGGCGAGGGCATCGCCGCGCTCCCGGGCCTACGGCTGTCGGCACCGGTCCGGCTGAACGTCGTCTGTTTCACCCTCGCCGACAACCCGACACAGGAGCGGGTGGCCGCGCTCGCGGAGGCCGTCGCCGCGACCGGCGAGGCGTTCCTGACCCCGACGGTGTACGACGGGACGCCCGCGCTGCGCGCCGCGTTCAGCAACTGGCGTACGTCCGAGGCAGATACGGACCGGGTGCTGGCGGCGCTTGCCTCACTGCCGAGCTGAAATGGCCTTCCGGAAGCCGGTGTTGACCGCGGTGAGACCGCCGTCGACATGCAGTGCCGTGCCGGTGATCCAGGAGGCGTCGCGCGAGGCGAGGAACGCGACGGCCGCCGCGATGTCCTCCGGCTCGCCGACCCGGCCGAGCGGATACAGCCCGCGTACCGCGTCCAGATCCTCCTCCCGCCCCTCCCACGCGGAGGTGCGCACGGTGCCCGGCACCACCAGGTTGACCCGCACGCCCCGCTCGGCCGCGTGTCCGGCGAGGGTGCGGGTCAGGGAGGCGAGTCCGGCCTTGGCGGCGCTGTAGGCGTGGTTGCCGAAGTCCTGAATCCCGTTCACGGAACCGATGTTGACGACGGCTCCGCGTCCGGAGGCGGCCAGGTGCGGGAGTGCGGCACGGCAGCAGCGGTACGGCCCGGTGAGCGTGATGTCGATGTCGCGGGCCCACTCGTCGTCCGGTTCGTCCTCGAAGAGCGGGTGGTCGGGGGTGCAGTGGGCCGCGCAGTTGACCAGGACGTCGAGCGCCCCGAACGTCGCCACCGCATGGGCGACAGCGCGCTCCACCGCCTCCCGGTCCCCCACGTCGCAGCCGAACGCCTCGGCCCCGAGCCCGAGTTCACGCAGTCCCGCCGCCGTCTTCTCCGCCTCGGCCGGATCGCCGTCGGTCACCAGCACCCGCGCCCCCTCCTCGGCGAGCCGCCGCGCGACGGCCGCGCCGATGCCGCGGGCCGCACCGGTGACCAGAACTCCGTACCCCTCGAAGCGTCTTGAGTCAGTCATGGTCCCGAACGTACTGCCGTGACGATCAACTCGGCAGATACCGTGCGGACATGAACGCGTTCATACAGCAACTGCCCGCGCTGATCGGTGTGGTGATCGGGGCGCTCGGTTCGTATCTGGCGGTGGTGCGGGGCGACCGGGTCCGGTTCCGGCACGAGCAGGCGGCGCGTTGGGAGGAGCGGCGGCTCGCCGTGTACACCGAGTACGCCCGGACACTGAAGGCATCCGTGACCCTGAACTACCGTGTCGCGTCCCACTTCGGCAACGACCCGCACCCGCATCCGCTGGCTCCCGAGGAGGCGACACCACTCATGGCGGAGGCCGCCGTGGCCAGGGACCCGTCCGGGGAAGCGCTGATCCTGCTGGGGAGCCCGCTGGTGGTGGAGCGGGCTCGGGTATGGGTCGTGGCGGTGATGGAGATGGAGCGGTTCCTGCGCGAAGAGACGCACGATCCGGTCGCCTGGCAGGGCCTGTTGGCCCGGCAGCGGGCCGGTCGTGAGGGCTACAACGCGGCCGTACGGGACGACCTGGCGCTACCGCCGGGCCACTCGGCGCACTGGCCGGTGACCCGGGCGTGACTCACCGATACCCGGTCACATCAGCCGGCTTCCCCAAGTCCTGCACCTCCACCAGATACCGCCACGCGTCCGGCCGACTCCCGTCGAGGTCCGTGAAGCCGTACACCGGGGCGAGCCCGCCGCTGGACAGTGACTGCCCGTTCCAGCGGGCGACTTGGGGATCGGTCGCGAGGGCGGTGACGGCGCGGCCGACGTAGCGCGGGGTTTCCGAGATGGCGAAGTGGGGGACGCGGTCGAGGGCGTCGCGCCAGTTCTCCTCGCGGACGCCGAACTGGTCGAGCATGATCTCCGAGCGCAGCCAGCCCGGGGTGAGCGCCACGGCGGTGGCACCGCGCGGGCCGAGTTCGTGGCCGAGGGCGAAGGCCATGCGCAGGACGGACGACTTGGCGAGGTCGTAGAAGAAGGAGACGCGGTAGGTGTCGCGGTTGTACTCGGCGGTGCCGTCCGTGACTTCGACGACCAGGCCGCCGGGGCGGCGCAGCAGCAGGGGCAGGGCGTGGTGGCTGGTGATCGCGTGTGTCTCGACCGCCAGCCTGAGGAGCCGGAGCCCTTTGTCGAGGTCGTGTTCCCAGACGGGGGTGTCCCAGGCGAAGAGGTGCTCGCCGCCCCAGATGTCGTTGACGAGGAGGTCGAGGCGGCCCTGTTCGTCGTCGATACGGTCGACGAGGGCCCGTACGGCCGTGGGTTCGAGGTGGTCTGTGGGTACGGCGACGCCCCGGCCGCCGGCGGCGGTGACGAGGTCGGCGGTGTACTCGATCGTCTCGGGCCGGTCGTACTCGGAGCGGCGGGCGCGGGTGGTGCGGCCGGTCACGTAGACGGTGGCGCCGGCGGCGCCCAGCTCCACGGCGATCCCGCGTCCCGCCCCGCGTGTCGCCCCCGCGACCAGCGCGACCTTGCCTTCCAGTGGGCCCGGCATGTGCGACCTCCCGTGCTCGTTCGACATGTCTCCTGTCGATCGTGCACGGGAAGCCGGACATCTTCTGTCGGGATTGTGTCCGGGGCGTCAGTGGCCCCGCGCGATCCACTCCTCCAGGTGAGTGGCCTCGGCCCCTACGGTCGTCGAGTCGCCGTGTCCCGTGAGCACCTTCGTCTCCGGCGGGAGGGTCAGGAGGCGGTCGCGGATGGAGTCGATGATGGTCGGGAAGTGGGAGTACGACCGCCCCGTGGCGCCCGGGCCGCCGTGGAAGAGGGTGTCTCCGGTGAAGACGGTGCCGAGTCCGGCGTCGTAGAGGCAGACCGCGCCGGGCGCGTGACCGGGCGTGTGCAGGACCTTCAGGTCGGCGCCCGCGGCCTCGATCACCTGGCCGTCGGCGAGGTGGGCGTCGGGGTCGCGGTCGGGGTGGGTCTGCTTCCACAGGGGCAGGTCGTCGGGGTGTAGCCAGATCGTGGCGCCGGTGCGGTCCGCGAGGGCGGGGGCGGCGTCGATGTGGTCGTTGTGGGCGTGGGTGCAGATGATGGCGGTCAGTCTGCGGTCGCCGATCGCCGCGAGGATGGCGTCGGCGTCATGGGCGGCGTCGATGACGACGACCTCGTGGTCGTCGCCGACGATCCAGACGTTGTTGTCGACGTCCCAGGTGCCGCCGTCGAGCGTGAACTGCCCGGAGGTGACGAGGTGTTCGATGCGCGCGGTCATCAGAGCACCACCACCGAGCGCAGCACGTCGCCGCCGTGCATCCGCTCGAACGCCTTCTCCACCTCGTCGAGTTGGACCGTCTCGGTGACGAACGCGCCGAGATCCAGGCGGCCTTGCTGGTGCAGGTCGACCAGCATCGGGAAGTCGCGGGAGGGCAGACAGTCGCCGTACCAGGACGACTTGAGGGAACCGCCGCGCCCGAAGACGTCCAGGAGCGGGAGTTCGAGCTTCATCTCGGGCGTGGGGACGCCGACGAGGACGACCGTGCCGGCGAGATCACGGCCGTAGAACGCCTGCTTGTACGTCTCGGGGCGGCCGACCGCCTCGATGACGACGTCGGCGCCGAAGCCGCCGGTCAGTTCGCGGATCGCCTCGACGGCGTCGGACGTCTTGGAGTTGACCGTGTGGGTGGCGCCCATCGTGAGGGCCTTCTCCAGCTTGCGGTCGTCGATGTCGACGGCGATGATCCGTGCCGCGCCCGCGAGCCGGGCCCCGGCGATCGCCGCGTCGCCGACCCCGCCGCAGCCGATGACGGCGACGGTGTCACCGCGCCCGACGTTCCCGGTGTTGATCGCCGCGCCGATGCCGGCCATGACCCCGCAGCCGAGGAGACCGGCGACGGCCGGGGAGACGGTCGGGTCGACCTTGGTGCACTGGCCCGCCGCGACCAGCGTCTTGTCGGCGAAGGCGCCGATGCCGAGGGCCGGGGAGAGTTCCTGGCCTGTCGAGGCGAGGGTCATCTTCTGCTTGGCGTTGTGGGTGTTGAAGCAGTACTGCGGCCGGCCGCGCAGACAGGCCCGGCAATTCCCGCACACCGCACGCCAGTTGAGGATCACGAAGTCACCCGGGGCGACATCGGTGACGCCCTCGCCGACCGACTCCACGATCCCCGCTGCCTCGTGCCCCAGCAGGAAGGGGAAGTCGTCGCTGATGCCGCCCTGCTTGTAGTGCAGGTCGGTGTGACAGACCCCGCAGGCCTGTACCTTCACCACGGCCTCACCGGGTCCGGGGTCGGGTACGACGATCGTCTCGACCCGGACCGGTTCGTTCTTTCCCGGCGCGATCACGCCGCGCACTTCCTGCGCCATGGTCCTGAACCCTTTCGTCGATCGTTGTCCCTGCCTGAGACCCTACGCGTGACTGATCGGTAAGGGCACGACGGAGGCTCGACACCGTCGGCGGCGGCCGACGTAGCCTGAACGCTCCCAACGCATCCCAAGGAGCAACGTGAGCATTGCAGGGACTGAGAGCAGACCCCCGGCCTGGCGGCTTCTCCTCGACTACGTACGGCCGCATCGCTGGGCCCTGTTAGCGGGCGCGCTGCTCTCGCTGGTCACCGGGGGGACCGGGCTGCTGCTGCCGCTGGTGGCGCGAGGCCTCATCGACGACCTCTCGCACCACCGGACGATCACCGGGGCGTTGCTCGCGATGTCGGCGCTGGTGGTCGCCAACGCGGCGCTGGGCGCGCTGGGTTCGTATGTTCTGCGGCGCACCGCCGAGTCGGTGGTGCTCGGCGCGCGGCGCTCCCTGTCGTCGTATCTGCTGCGGCTGCGGATCAGCGCGGTGGACCGCAGTGAGCCCGGCGATCTGATGGCCCGCATCACCTCGGACACCACCCTGCTGCGCGAGGTCACCACCGACTCGCTGGTCGGCCTCGGCACCGGCGGCCTCACCCTGGTCGCAACTGTCGTGATGATGGGCCTGGTTGACTCTGTCCTGCTGGGCGTCACCCTCGCCGTGATCGTGGGCGCGGGCACTGTCCTCAGTGTGATCGTGCCGCGCGTCAGGCGGGCCAGCCGGCAGGCGCAGAACGCAGTCGGTGTGATGGGCGCGTCGCTGGAGCGGATCCTCGGCGCGCTGCGCACCGTGAAGGCGTCCGGCGCGGAGTATCGCGAGGAGCGCACCCTGCACGCGGCGGCCGAGGAGTCGTGGCGGCAGAGCGTGCGCGCCGCCAAGTGGACGGCGGCGGCGGGCAACACGGCCGGTCTGTCGATGCAGATCGCGTTCATCACCGTCCTCGCGGTGGGCGGGGCACGGGTGGCGACGGGCGCGATCGACATCGGCACCCTGGTCGCGTTCCTCCTCTACATCTTCTATCTGATGCAGCCGATCCAGCAGGTCGTCAGCGCGATCATGCAGTACCAGACGGGCGCCGCGGCCCTCTCCCGCATCCAGGAAGCACTCCAGCTCCCCGCCGAACCCCCGTCCCCGCCCGCCGAGTTGCCCTCCCCCGGCGCCGAACCCGCGGCCCTCGCCTTCGACGACGTCCGCTTCCGCTACGCCGACGACCTGCCCTACGTCCACCACGGCGTGACGTTCGAGATACCGGCCCAGGGCATGACGGCGTTCGTCGGCCCGTCCGGCGCCGGCAAGACCACCGTGTTCTCCCTCATCGAGCGCTTCTACGATCCCGAGTCCGGCGCCATCACCCTCGACGGCCGGGACCTCGCGGACTGGGAGCTGTCGGGGCTCCGCTCCGCCATCGGCTATGTGGAGCAGGACGCGCCGGTCCTGTCGGGCTCCCTGCGCGACAACCTGCTGCTCGGCAACCCGGACGCGGACGAGGACGCCGTCACCCGCGTGCTGAAGACGACCCGCCTCGACGGCCTGGTCGCCCGGCTCCCGAAGGGCGTCGACACCCTGGTCGGCCACCGCGGCACCCGCCTCTCCGGCGGCGAACGCCAGCGTGTCGCGATCGCCCGCGCCCTACTGCGCCACCCGCGCCTGCTGCTCCTGGACGAGGCGACCTCGCAGCTCGACGCGGTCAACGAGGCGGCCCTGCGCGACACCGTCGCCGATGTGGCCCGTACGACGACGGTCCTGGTCGTCGCGCACCGGCTGTCCACGGTGACGATGGCGGACCGGATCGTCGTCATGGACGCGGGCCGGGTCCGCGCGGTGGGTACGCACCGGGACCTGGTGAGCGCCGATCCGCTGTACGCGGAGCTGGCGGCGACGCAGTTCCTGGCCACGACGGGCTGACCCGCGGCACGACTGAGGGCCGCCCGTTCCCGGACGGCCCTCAGGGTCTGGGTACTGCGCGGTCCGGCTACTCGACGGCGGGGAGGAGGCCCGTGACCGGCGCGGCCATGTCGGTGACCTGGTGCAGCTGCTGGAGGTCGTTGAGGTGGTTCAGCGCCTTCATCTGGTCGGCGACCTTCGGGATCTGCGCCTGGTGCTCGGCGGGGATCTCGCTCACCGCGAGCGAGTCCAGCAGGGCGACCGGGCTGACCTTGCCGTCCTTGAAGGCGGGCGCTTCGGCGGCGTTCGCCATCGGCGCGACGAGGCCGGTGACCCCGACGGCGAGACCAACGGCGGCGGCAATACGTCGTGTTGAGATCATGCTTGCAGCAACGCGGACGGCAGCCGCACGGTCACGGGCGCCGGACGCCGCTCACCCGTCAGGAGGAGTGCGCCTCTGCGTTTGCCGACCCCGGCGTGGCGGAGGAGTCTCGTAGGAGAGGCCCGCTCGGCTCGCTCCTGTTCGGGCCGCGGCCCTCCGAGGAGGTCATCATGGGCACCGCGGCACGCCCCGGCTTCGACACCGAAGCCCTGCGCCGGGGCATCGAAGATCACACAGCGGCGACACTTCTGTCGCTCTACGCCGACGACGCGGAGATCCACGTCGTCGACCACCAGACCCAACCCAGCAACCCCAAGGTCCTGCACGGCCGGGACGAGATCGGCGCCATGCTCGCCGACGTCTACAGCCGCGACATGACGCACAAACTGGAGGAGTGCGTCGTACAGGGCGACCGAGTCGCCTACAGCGAGTCCTGTCAGTACGCCGACGGAACCCGGGTCCTGGCCGAGTCGATGCTCGTGCTGAACGACGGCAAGATCGCCCGGCAGACCATGATCCAGGCATGGGACGGCTAGCGAGGATGGTGCCGAAGGTCCGGGTCACCACCCGGCTGACCTGGACCTTCTCGGCGAGTACAGTGCCCGTCCGCTCCGCTGCGAGGCGACGGCGCGCACCGGTTTCCGCGGCCGGAATGCGCGCGTCCGCCGCGCTGCTGGGTTCGGTGCTGCGGGCGGCCCGGTCCTCTCACCGCAAGAGCGGTTAGGCTGTTCGTGGGTCGTGACTGGCGCTGAGGTGGAGCACCACCGTGGAGCGGCCCACGCGGAGTGAATGCCGTGCGCCTGGGCGATCGGTCAACCAGCTCAGGAGTGGATCATGTCCCAGGCACGGCTCATGGACGGCACGGCGCTCGCCCGGCGCATCGTCGAGGACACCGCGAAGCAGGCCGCCGACCTCACGGAACGCACCGGTACGGCGCCCTGTCTGGCGACGGTGCTTGTGGGCGCGGACCCGGCCTCCGTCACCTACGTGCGGATGAAGCAGAACCGCAGCCGCAAGGCCGGCATCGAGTCCCGGCACGTCGAACTCCCCGCCACCACGACCACCGCCGAACTGGTCGCCACCCTCACCGCGCTCTCCGCCGACCCGACCGTGCACGGCATCCTGCTCCAGCACCCGATGGGCGAACACATCGACGAGCGGGCCGCGTTCGAGGCGATCGCGCCGGAGAAGGACGTCGACGGCGTGACCTTCGCGTCCTTCGCGGCGATGAGCTTCGGGCTGCCGGGCTTCGTGTCCTGCACGCCCGGCGGCATCATGCGGCTGCTCGACGAGTACGACGTCGACCCGTCCGGCAAGCGCGCCGTCGTCGTGGGCCGCAGCGCGATCCTCGGCAAGCCGGCCGGCATGCTGCTCCTGGCCCGCGACGCGACGGTCACCTACTGCCACTCCCGCACCCGCGACCTGTCGGCGGCGGTCCGCGAGGCCGACATCGTGGTCGCCGCCGTGGGCCGCCCCCGGCTGATCCGCGGCGAGGACATCAAGCCGGGCGCGGTCGTGCTGGACGCGGGCTACAACGCGGGCAACGTCGGTGACGTCGACTTCGACTCCGCCGCCGAGCGCGCCTCGCTGATCACGCCGGTGCCGGGCGGCGTCGGCCCGATGACCATCGCCACGCTCCTGGAACAGACCGTGACGGCCGCGGCCCGGCAGCTCGGCGTGTGATCAGCGCGTCCACGCGCTGTACTCCATGACGTCCCCGGCCTTGACGCCGTACTCGGGCTGGTCCTTCGTGAAGGTGCTCTCCATCCCGAGGACGGCGCCGGTGGCCGGATCCATGATCAGCATCAGACGGCTGCCCGACCGCCGATACACATAGGCCTCCCCGCGCCGCCCGAGCCGGTCGGTCACCTCCCCCACCGGCCGCAGCCCCTCCGCCCCCGCGAGCAGCCGCGCCAACACGGCCGACTCACGAGCCCCGAGCGTCCAGTGGTCCAGCAACTCCCCCACGGCGGAAAGGAGTTCGGGAGTGGTCAACGGCGTCTTGCTGTACGCCGTCTCCTGGAGGTACGCCCGCAGTCCCGCCACGTCGTGCGGGGGCCGGGCCTCGGGCGGGACATCGCTCCAACTCGGCGGATACGTCGTCTCCTTGAGGACATGCCCGCCCTCGACGAGACGTTCGGTGTGACTGTCGTCCGCGTTCCAGCGCACGATGCGTTCCTCGGGGATGGTGACCGGCGGTCTGTCGTCGGACATACCGAGGCTCCACGACTGCACGTGAGTTCCCTTGCGCAGAACGGGAGTTCCGTCGACCGCGACCGCCGCGGCGAGAGCGGCGAGCTGTTTCAGGGACACGGGCGTGGAGTGCGCCTGCACGACCAGGGGACGGGGCGCCGCCACGGCGGGAGTACTGCTCGGCCCGCCCAGCGACAGCGTGAACACGGATGCCACTACGGCGACTCCGGCCACGAGACTCCAGAGCAGCCGACGACGGCGTTCATGCAGCAGCCGGTTGAGCCGACGCGAGGCGTGGTGGTCGAGCGGTCCGTCGCCGTAGAGGGAGCCTTCGGCCGTGAACGGGTTGGCGCTGCGCAGTAGTTCAAGTTCATCGACCATGGCGTCGATCCTCCGGTCCAGCTGTATCGCCCCAAAGGGGCGCGGGGAACTGCGCGACCAGCCACGACGGCGCCGCAGGGAATTTGATCATCGTCCCGTCCCTCCCAGCACCACGAGCCGATCAATCTCCGCTCTCAACCGTCGCCGAGCCCGATGCAATCGCATGGCCGCAGCCCGCACACCGCACCCCAGGACAACGGCGACCTCCTCCACACCCAGCTCCTCCCACGCCGTCAACCGCAATACCTCCTGGTCGGCGGCCGACAACCGCGCGAGCGCCTCGTGCACCCACCCACCGGGCGCCTCCGCATCGGGCCCCGCCGCGACCTGCCGCCCGTGCGCGCTCTCGTCATTGCCCAGCCGGTCGACGAGCCTGCGACGGCGCCCATACCCCCGTACCGCGTTGGCCAGGCAGTTGCGGGCAACGCCGTACAACCACGGCAGCGGAGCCGGAGGCAGATCCGCACGGCGGCGCCAGGCGACGGTGAAGACCTCCGCCACCACTTCCTCCACCTCACCGTTCCGCCCGTCCAGTCGCCGGGCAACGTAGCGGCTGACCGCCCAGTAGTGCTCGCGATAGGCAGCGGCGAAGATCTCGTCGTTGCTCATGTTCCGTTCGTGTCCGGCACCCGGGCGATCGTCACACCCGTTTTCGTGATTCTCGTCGCGCCCGCCGAGTGTGACGTGCGGGCGGGGCGCGGACACAGGCGGGGCGTGAGAGACCTCAAGAGCATCAAGTGGCTGACGACCACGGACCACAAGACGATCGGCACGCTGTATCTGGTCACGTCGTTCGCGTTCTTCCTGATCGGCGGCGTCATGGCGCTGCTGATGCGCGCCGAACTCGCCAGACCCGGGCTACAGATCATGTCCAGCGAGCAGTTCAACCAGGCGTTCACGATGCACGGCACGATCATGCTGCTGATGTTCGCGACGCCGCTGTTCGCGGGCTTCACGAACTGGATCATGCCGCTGCAGATCGGCGCCCCGGATGTCGCCTTCCCCCGCCTCAACATGTTCGCCTACTGGCTCTACCTGTTCGGCTCGACCATCGCGGTGGGCGGCTTCCTCACCCCGCAGGGTGCGGCCGACTTCGGCTGGTTCGCCTACTCCCCGCTGTCGGACGCGGTCCGTTCGCCGGGCATCGGCGCCGACATGTGGATCATGGGTCTGGCGTTCTCCGGCTTCGGCACGATCCTCGGCGCGGTCAACTTCATCACCACCATCATCTGCATGCGCGCACCGGGCATGACGATGTTCCGCATGCCGATCTTCGTGTGGAACGTGCTGCTGACCGCCGTCCTGGTCCTGCTGGCCTTCCCGGTTCTCGCCGCCGCGCTCTTCGCGCTGGAGGCGGACCGAAAATTCGGGGCACATGTCTTCGACGCCGCAAACGGCGGTGCGTTGCTGTGGCAGCACCTCTTCTGGTTCTTCGGCCATCCAGAGGTGTACATCATCGCCCTGCCGTTCTTCGGCATCATCTCCGAGGTCATCCCGGTCTTCTCCCGCAAGCCGATGTTCGGCTACATGGGCCTGGTCGCGGCCACGATCTCCATCGCCGGCCTCTCCGTGACCGTGTGGGCCCACCACATGTACGTCACCGGCGGAGTCCTCCTCCCGTTCTTCTCCTTCATGACGTTCCTCATCGCCGTGCCAACGGGCGTGAAGTTCTTCAACTGGATCGGAACGATGTGGAAGGGGTCCCTGTCCTTCGAGACCCCGATGCTCTGGGCCACCGGCTTCCTCATCACCTTCGTGTTCGGCGGCCTGACGGGCGTGATGCTCGCGTCCCCGCCCCTCGACTTCTCGACCTCGGACTCATACTTCGTCGTCGCGCACTTCCACTACGTGGTCTTCGGCACCGTGGTCTTCGCGATGTTCTCCGGCTTCCACTTCTGGTGGCCGAAGATGACCGGCAAGATGCTCGACGAGCGCCTCGGCAAGATCACCTTCTGGACGCTGTTCATCGGCTTCCACGGCACCTTCCTCGTCCAGCACTGGCTGGGCGTGAACGGGATGCAGCGCCGGATTCCCGACTACCTCGCGGTGGAGGGCCTGACGACACTCAACACGGTGTCGACGATCTTCTCGTTCGTCCTCGGCCTGTCGATCCTGCCGTTCCTCTACAACGTCTGGAAGACCGCGCAGTACGGCAAGAAGGTCGAGGTCGACGACCCGTGGGGCTACGGCCGCTCCCTGGAGTGGGCGACGTCCTGCCCGCCGCCGCGGCACAACTTCCTCACCCTGCCCCGGATCCGCAGCGAATCCCCGGCGTTCGACCTCCATCATCCCGATGTCCCGGCCCTGGAAGGGGAGTTGACGTCACGGTGACCACCATGGACGAACTCCCCCTGGACCCGAGGACGTTCCTCAACGACATCGAGGGGCATCTGCTGATCGCTGCCGCCCGCACGGAGGGGCGCGCCGCCGCCGAGCGTTTCACCGCCCGGCTCGACTGGCTCACCGACGGCCAACGGGCCGAAGTGGAGCGGCACTTCGAGGCGGAGTATCTCGAACTCTCCCGCGCGTCCTGGGAGCGTACGGCCGAGCGGGGCAGGCAGTTGCGGGACGAGTACGAGGAGACGTACCGGCGCCTGCGCCAACGCCTGTTCGCCGCCTGCCTGTTGGGGTGTGCGCTGCTCGTGGCTACGGCACTGATCGTCACCGCACTCGCCTAGGCACACGCGTCCCGCCGGCCCTGACGACCGGCGGGACGACGTGCCACGACTAAGTCAGCGTCCACTTCTGGTTGTTCGCCGTGCCGCAGGTGTACAGGATCAGCAGCGTCCCGTTGGCCGTGGCGGCGCCGGACGCGTCCAGGCACAGGCCCGCGTTGACGTTGGTGAGGGTGCCGTCGGAGTTGGCGGTCCACTTCTGGTTGTTCTGGCCGTTGCAGTCCCAGATGACGACCTTCGTGCCGTTGGTGGTGCCGCTGTTGTAGGCGTCCAGGCACTTGTTGCCGTACACCACGAGTTCCTTGCGGGAGGTGTACGTCCAGGCCTGGTTCTGGCCGCCGTTGCAGTCCCAGATCTCGGCCTGGGTGCCGTTGGTGATGGTGTTGTTGTAGATGTCGGCGCAGCGGCCGGACCCGGTGCCGACGACCAGGTTTCCGTTTGTGCCGGGGATGGGCTGGACGTTGACCGCTCCCAGGGTCGGCAGTGAACTGCCGGTGAAGGTGAGGGAGTTGGCGGAGCCCTTCGACAGGTTGACCTGGACCGAGACCGTGCCCTGGCTGGAGCCGGTCGGCGGGAAGGAGACCGTCGTCGCGGTCTGGCTGTTGACCTGGAGGGTGCCGGTGACGGCGGTGGAGCCGGTGTTGGTGTAGGGGATGTCGACGACGTCCAGGCCGGTGCTCGCCGCGCTCACGCCGGTGTACTTGCCGGTGGAGGTGGCCGTGTAGTTGGTGCTCGCCGCCTCGGTGCCGCCGCTCACCTTCAGCATCACCGAGCCGCCCGCCGGGACACTGGCGGTGTAACTCGTGGCGTACGAGCCGAGGTTCGACTGTGCCCAGAGGTCACGGACCGTCGCGGAGGCGCTGGTCAGGCCGAGGTCGGACCAGCGGACGGTGATGTTGGCGGCGGACGAGGTGCGGTTGAGCAGCACGACCGCGCGGTTGCCGGTGCCGGAGAGGACCCTGCCGTAGACCTGGAGGCCGGTGGTGTCCTCGGCGACCTTGACGCCCTGGAGGCCGCGCGCGTCCTGGTCGACGGCGATGACGTCGGAGTTCTTGAGGATCGTGGCGGTCTCGCTGGTCATCGTGGTGAGGTCGTTGCCGGCGAGCAGCGGGGCGCCGGAGATCGCCCACAGGGCCATGTGGGTGCGGTTCTGGGCCGCTGTGAGGCCCGTCATTCCGACGGTGAGCATGTCGGGGTCGTTGTAGTAGCCGGTGTGCTGGGCGGCCGGGTGCAGGGTCTGGTCGAAGTTGGAGAGGACGCTCGCCTGGGAGGCTGTGCCGCCGTAGTAGTAGATGTCCGTGCTGGTCCGCCACATGGGGGCGAGGCCGGTGGCCCAGTTCCAGGTGTTCTGGTAGCCCCAGTTGCAGATGGAGAGGGTCAGCGGGCGGCCGGTGGTGGCCGCGGCCGTGGCGACGGCCGTGCTGATCGACTTGTACGTGGTGGCCGCGTCGAGGCCCTCGGCGTCGCCGCCGCACCAGTCGACCTTCACGAAGTCGAAGCCCCACTGGGAGAACTGGAGCATGTCCTGGGCGTAGTGCCCTTCGCTGCCGGTGTTGGCGGCGGCGGGGCGGCCCGTCGGGTAGTAGTAGCCGCAGCCGTTCGCGCCGGCGTCCGTGTAGATGCCGGCCTTGAGGCCCTTGCTGTGGATGTAGTCGGCGATGGCGCTCATCCCGCCGGGCCACTCGCTGGTGTCGACGGTGATGTTGCCCGCGCTGTCGCGGGTGCCCTGCCACCAGCCCTCGTCGATGTTGATGTAGTTGTATCCGGCCGCCGGGAGACCGGACGCGACGAACGCGTCGACCTGCGCCTTGATGACGCTGTAGTCGATCTTCGCGGCGAAGCTGTTCCAGGAGGCCCAGCCCATCGGGGCGGTGGGCACGGCGATCTGGCGGGTCGTCGAGGCGACCGGGGCGGTCGGGAGGGGGTCCGCGGGCGCTGGTCTCGTGAAGAGAAGCAGGGTGACTGCGGCTGCGGCCATCGCGAGGGCGCGCAGGAGGGGGGCGCGGAACATGCGGCTCCTTTGCCGATATACCGAACAAGGATCGGGTCGCCGAACGAAACGGCGCGCTGAAAGTAGAGCCACCGGAGGACGAAGTCAACGGCTGTGACACAAGGGGCAGTTGGAATCCCCGCGAGAATCCCCCACTCGTCGGCCGACGGGCGCGATACTGACCGGCGTGCGCGTAGCGATCATGACGGCGGGATCCCGGGGCGACGTGGCCCCGTACACCGGACTCGGCCATGCCCTGGCCCGGGCGGGGCACGAGGTCACCCTCGTCACCCACGGAGGTTTCGCGCCCCTGGTGGCGGGGTCGGGCGTCGGCTTCCATCCGCTTCCGGTCGATCCCCGGGCCGAGTTGGAGTCCTCGCGGGGGCGCGGGCTGCATCGCAGCGCCTCGGGCGGGGGCAAGTTGCTGCGGGTGGTCGCGATGGCGCGGGCGCTGGTCGGCCGGATGACCGACGATCTGCTGACGGCCGCGCGGGCGAACGACGTGCTGTTGCTGTCCAGCTCGCTGGGGCCCCTTGGGCATGCCATCGCCGAGGGACTGTCGTTGCCGAGCATGGGCGTCTACCTCCAACCCCTCTCGCCCACACGGGAGTTCGCCCCGCCGGTACTCGGCGGCGGCTCCTGGGGCACGATCGGCAACCGGGTCGCCGGGCACGGGGTGAACCGGGCGGTTGAGCACGTCTTCGCCACCGCCGTACCGGAGGTGCGCTCCCGCCTGGGCCTGGCCCGCACCCGTCCCGGCACCGCGCTCCGGTCCCGGGACGCGCACAACTGGCCCGTCCAGCACGGCTTCAGCCCGCTGATCGTGCCCCGCCCGGCCGACTGGCGCCCCGGGCTCACGGTGGCAGGCTACTGGTGGCCGTACGACACAGACGCCCAACTCCCTTCCGAACTACGGGACTTCCTCGACTCCGGGCCCGCTCCGGTGTTCGTGGGGCTCGGCAGTGCCACCGTGCCCGATCCCGAGCGGCTGAGTGCAGAGATCGTGCGCGCGCTGCGGCGGGCCGGGCTGCGCGGGGTGATCCAGCGCGGCTGGGGCGGCCTCGAAGCGACCGGAGACGATGTCCTGACCGTGGGCGAGGTGCCGCATGCGGCGCTGTTCCCGCGGATGGCGGCCGTGGTCCATCACTGCGGCGCGGGCACGACCGCGGCCGGGCTGCGCGCCGGGGTGCCGGCCGTACCGGTGCCGATCCAGTTCGACGAGGGCTTCTGGGCCGCCCGTCTGGTCGCCCTGGGCGTGGCGCCCCGCGCGGTGCCGCTGCGCCGGCTCACCGCCGGCACCCTGTCCGCCGCACTCGTACGGGCCACCCGCGACCCCGGCTACGCAGAGCGGGCGCGGGCTCTCGGTGCCCGGGTGCGCGCCGAGGACGGGACGGCTCCCGTGCTCGCCGCCCTCGACACACTGACCTAGCGCTGCTGTCGTGCCACGGCCTCGGGGGTGACCGGCGTGAAGAAGTTGATCAGGTTGCCGTCGGGGTCGCGGAAGAGGAGGGAGCGGTTGCCCCACGGCATCGTCGTCGGCTTCTGGACGATCTCGCAGTCGAGGGGTGCCAGGCGGTCGAACTCGGCGTCGACGTCCGGCACGCGGAACTCGATGATCACCGTGCGGTTGGCGGCGGGTTGTGCGGAGCCGGTGCCGAAGAGAGCCACAGTGCGGGTGCTCGCGACCGCCAACGTGCAGGCGGGGGTGACGAGTTCGGCGAAGTCGGGGGTCGACCAGGTGGCCGTGACACCGGTGACCTGTTCGTAGAACCCGACGAGACGGGCGACGTCGTCGGTGATGACACGGATCGAGACGAAGTTCATGGCGGTTTCCTGTCGGGGGTCGTGTGCGGTGCCGGATGAAGCGGCGCCTCCCACGCTAGGACCGATACCGGACAGCTTCCGCCCGGTATCCGAGGCAGACTTTCCGGGTGACCACATCGACCGCCCGCGTACTGGCCCTGCTGGAAATCCTCCAGGGCGGCGGCCTCCGTACCGTCCCCGACCTGGCCGCGCGGCTCGGCGTCGACGAACGCACGGTCCGCCGCTACGTCGGCCATCTGCTGGAACTGGGCGTGCCGGTCGATTCGGTACGCGGTCGCCACGGCGGTTATCGGCTCGCTCCCGGGTATCGGATGCCGCCGCTGATGCTCACGGACGAGGAGGCCCTCGCCGTGGTGCTCGGACTTCTGGCCGGCCGGCGGGCGGGGCTCGTCACCGCGTCGGCCGCGGCGGGCGAGAGCGCCACGGCGAAGCTGCTGCGGGTGCTGCCCGCCGCCCTGCGCCGACGGCTCGACGCGCTGCTCGACACCGCCGACTTCACCGCGCGACCGCGTGCCGCCACCGCCCCGGAGACGGAGGTGCTGCTCGAACTCGCCGAGGCCGCGCTCCATCGGCGGCCGGTGGCACTCGGCTACACCGACCGGAAGGGCCGTACCAGTGACCGCACGGTCCTCCCGTACGGGCTGGTCGCGCATGCCGGGCGCTGGTATCTGACCGGCGCCGACCCTGGCGACGGCGAGGTCCGCACCTTTCGCCTGGACCGCGTCACCGTGCTGCGCGTGCGCTCCGGCTCGTTCGAGGTGCCTGCGGAGTTCGATCCGGCGGCCACCGTGCTGGACAGCCTCGCGCGCACGCCGTGGAGGCACGACGTGTCCCTGCGGATCCGGGGCAGTGCGGAACATGTTCGCGGGCGTCTCCCGGCCGGGATCGCCACCCTGACCACGGTCGACGAGGACACCGACTGGGTCCGTGTCCGGATCCGGGCCGAGCGGCTGGACTGGATCCCGCCCGTCCTCGCGGCCCTCGACCGCCCGTTCGTCGTCGAGCGCCCCGCCGCCCTGCGCGACCTCGTGCGCGCGCTGGCCCGCCGCCTGGACGAGTACGCGACCGACGAGTCGCCCTAGTCCGTGTCCTGGCGGCTCCAGCCCGGTGGCTGCATGATGCCCACGAGCTGTCGGACCAGTTCGTCGACGATCTCGTCCAGCGTGGCGTCCACCCAGCCCGCGCTCCAGTCGTGGAGGAGGCCGTTGACGCTGCCGATGAACGCCGTCGCGGCGATGCGGTAGTCGCGCCGCGCCGCCTCCCCGCGCTCGGCCGCGGCTCTCGCCTCGCCGCGGATGAGGTTGATCCAGCGGGCGCGGCGGGCCAGCCGCTGTTCCTCAAGGCGCGGGCTGACGCCGACGATCTCGACGAAGGTGATGCGGATGCGGCGCGGGTCACCGGTGACGTTCGCGGCGTAGGCGTGGAAGATCGCGGTCGCCCGCTCGACGAGCGGCAGGCCTTCGGCGGCGTCGAGCGCGATCAGTACGGCTTTCTCGGCCCAGTCGTTGACCTGGAGGTGGAGCGCGGCCAGCACGTCCTCCAGGCTGCGGAACTCCTCGTAGAACTGCCGGGTGGACAGCCCCGCGGCCTCGCTGAGCGCGGCGACGGTCGTGCCGCGGTAGCCGGGGGTGTCGCCGAAGAGCTGGAGCGCGGCGTCCAGGAAGCGTCCGCGTCGCTCGGCCTGTCGCTGCTCGGCGGACTTGCCGCCGTAACGACCGGTCGGCGCCTTGAGCCTGCCCGCCACTGTCACACCTCTATCTTGTCGACCATCGCCCAATCTTGTCGTGTCCGCAGTCTTGCGGAGAAGAGGGCCCGTCCTTACTTTTCAGTAAGTTCATTCTGAATTCGCGCGTGTTCAGATTTCTTCACATCCTCCGGCACCCTCTCACCTCACAGAAGAGAGCAGTCATGCCTGCCTTCAGACCCAGGCACCTTTGCTCCATGGCCGCCGCCCTCGTCCTGACCGTAGCCGCTCCCGCGACGGCCGCCACAGCCGACTCCTCCGCCGCCCTGCGCGAGGTGCTCTTCGTCGGCAACAACTGGGACGGCACCGCGGACGTCATCAAGTCCACCGGCGACTTCGCGAAGATCGGGGAGATCAACATCGTCCCCGACAAGGCGGCACGGCTGGCGGAGATCAACGCCGACCCGATCAAGTGGATCTACTACACGTCCATCCACAACGAGGTCGGACAGGGACACGACCAGTACGTGGACGACATGTACTCCACGCCGGACGGCAAGTCCCTCGTCGTCTCCCGCCCCAGCTTCGCCGACGTCGTGTCCATCAACCTCGCCACCGACACCATCAACTGGCGTTTCCCGGTGGCCGGTTACCGCGCCGACCACATGGCGGTCTCCCCCGACGGCACACGCGTCGCGGTCTCGGCCTCGACCGCGAACAAGGTGCAGGTGCTGGACATCAACACCGGTGCCGAACTGGGTGAGTTCGCCACCGGCGACAAGCCGCACGAGAACTTCTTCACCAACGGCGGCAAGTACATCTGGAACATGGCGATCGGCGAGGTCACCACCGCCCTCGACGACCCGGCCTGGGACTGGACCAAGGGCGACCGGCACATCACCGTCGTCGACGCCACCACGTTCAAGCAGGTCAAGATCATCGATATGCGGGACCGGCTGGACGCGATCGGCCTCACGAACTTCTCCGACGCGGTCCGCCCGGCCGCCTTCACACCGGACTGGTCCAAGCTGTACTTCCAGGTGTCGTTCTTCAACGGCTTCCTGGAGTACGACGTCGCCACCGACAAGATCACCCGCGTGAAGACGCTCCCGGCGAACCCCGCGACCAGCACGGACCGCACCACCTGGCTGCTCGACTCGCGCCATCACGGCATCTCGATGAACCCGGAGGGCACCAAGCTGTGCGTCGCCGGGACGATGGACAACTACGCGACGGTCGTGGACCGGGCCACCCTGCAGGAGGGTCCGCTCGTCACGGCGTCCACGCCGTACTGGGCGACCGTGAGCGGTGACGGCAAGGACTGCGTCATCTCGGAGGCCGGCGCCGACCAGGTGACGGCCATCGACTTCGCCACCGGCCAGAAGGTGCTCTCCGTCCCGGTGGGCGACCATCCGCAGCGCGTACGGCTGGGTCATGTGCAGGCCGACTGGACGAGCCCGTCCGCGAGTTGACCGACCGTCAACGGCACCGGTCCCCGAGGGGATCGGTGCCGTTGCGTGTGTCAGCTGTGCGCCGCCGCCCATGCGGCCAGTTCGGACTTGGCCGCGCTCAGCAGTGTCGAGGAGGGGCTCGACGCGCCGTTGGTGATCAGGGCGTAGTGCAGGGTTCCCGAGCCGGAGGCCGAGAGCAGGAGGCGGTGACTGCCGGTACCGCCCGGTTCGTTGGCGAAGCCGATCGGGGTCGACGACGTGTACGCCGGGACGCCCGAGACGGCTCCCAGGTCCGAGACCACGGTGGTGGACGCGGCCGGGAAGGATGCCGGGAGGTGGAGTTCGGTCGGCGCGGTGGAGCTGTTGGAGCGCCACATCAGCAGGCCGTACTGGCCGGAGCCGACCAGCGAGGACACGTTCGGGAGGGTGCTGGGCACCGGGTTCCAGGTGAGGGTGGTGGAGCCGTCGCGGGAGCGGTCCTCGTAGGTGAAGGCGACCGTGGTGCCTGCGGTCGCGCTCGGGTAGATCCGGTCGAGCAGCCGGGCGTCCTGACGGAGTGTCACCGTGCCGGAGTCGGTCATGTTGACGGCGGAGAGGTCCTCGTCGTTCCAGGCGTCGCCGGTGGTGAGCACCTTGTCGGGGTTGTCGTTCATCAGCTCGTGGTGGCGGCCGTTGTAGATGTCCCACTGCCACTGCGTACCGGACAGGACCGGGCCGGAGCCGCTCGGGTTGGACCACCAACTCGCCCCCGGCAGACGGGAGTCGAGGGCCTGGTACATCGCCTTGAGGACGGTCGGCGCCTTGCCCGCGACCGTGCCGGACAGCGGATGCCCGAACTCGCTGACGATGGCGGCGGTGCCGGCGGCGGTGGCCCGGTCACGGACCGTGCCGAAGTCGGTCGAGTACTGGCCGTCGGCCGCGTTCCCCCACATCAGGATGCCGGAGATCGCCTTCTGGTCGTAGAAGTGGGTGTTGAAGACATAGCGCGAGCCGAGCGTGCCCGCGTCGAGGAGTCCGCCCTCCTGCACCTGGCTGGAGATGTTGGAGTTCCAGAAGAGGTTGGGCTCGACGAGGGCGGGCTTGGCGCTCCAGCCGGCCGCGTCCATCCGCGCGCGGAACTTCACGTAGAAGGGCCAGAGCAGGTTCTGCTCCCAAGTGCGGCTGGTCTGGCCCGAGTCGTAGGTCCCCGCGAAGGGCTCGTTGTACGGGTCGAAGCCGACGACACCGGCGAACTCTTCGGTGGTCAGGTGCTGTTGGATGTACGTCATGGTCGACTGGGCGGTGGCGAGGAAGGAGTCCTGGAGGCCGTAGTTGTTGTGCCAGAAGTCGTACTGGGCCTTGGTGACGGCCGAGTTCTGGGTGATGTTCTGGCCCCAGAAGAGGCAGATCCCGCAGGACTCCTGGGGGTAACTCCCCAGCGCGACGGCCCACTTGGGCGCGCCGTCGCCGGTGTACCAACTACCGCTGTTGAACAGGTACTTGGAGTAGAGGTCCTGGTGGAAGTCGGGGTAGACGCGGATGCCGGCGTCGAGGAACGCCTGCATCTGGGCGGTGGCGGCGGCCAGGTACGTGGTGTCGACCTGGCCCCGGACGGGTTCGGCGTAGGCCCAGGAGAGCAGGAAGCGGACCGAGTTGCCGCCGCCGAGAGCGCGCAGCGCGGTCGCGGACTTCTTCGCGTCGGCTACCGACGCGAAGGGAAGACCGCTGTTCTCCGCGAGCTTGGTCTCGCCGGAGACGTTGTAGCCGCGCAGCACGACCTGGCGGCCGTAGCTGTCGACGAAGCTGCCGTTCTGGACGGTCAGCGCAGAGCCGTCGAACCAGAGGGAGTCGGTTGGGGTGGCGGCGGTGGCGGGCCCGGCACCCAGCACCGACAGGAATCCGCAGAGGACAACCAGGACAACGATCAAACGCGCCCGGACATTCGTCATGTCCACTACAGTCCGGTGGTTTCCGGACACTGTCAACACTTCTGACTCACGAGTAAGTTCCCACGCTGCAAGCCCTGTTGAAACATTCTCAGCCGACCCGGCGCGTCACGTTCAGCAGGTACTCCTTCCGGTTCAGCGGGTTGTGGTCGGTCCGCGCCCGCTCCGGAACGGTCCCGCGCGCGACGGGCGCGTAGTGGTCGAAGGCGCTCTCCCACTCCCCCTCTCCGCGCGTCAGCCCCGGCAACTGCCGCTCAAGACCGTGCACTTGGGCCGCCGGGACCACTCCCTCCAGCACACAGAGCGACCCCTGCGTCTCGGTGGCCTGCGGTACGGCCCGCACCGCGGCGAGGACCGGCAGCAGGGCGCCCAGGGCGTCGGCCGGGGCCTCGACGCGGAACCGGTGCATCGGCTCGTACACCTGGCTCCCCGCCCGCCGCAGCGCCTCGACGAGGACCAGCGGGGTCAGCGCGCGGAAGTCCGCGCCGGTGCTCGACATGCTCTTGTCGAAGCCCTGGTGGGCGTGGCTCTGCCGGGGCGAGTACCCGGAGTGCGTCATGGTCACCACGCAGTCGGTGACCCGCCAGCCGTGCAGCCCCTGCCCGAGCGTCTCGCGCACGGTGTCCTCGACGGCCTTGAAGAAGGCGTACGGCATCGCGCCCAGCTCGACTTCGAGAGCGAACCGCACACCCGAGCCGACCGGGGCCGGGTCGATACGCAGGCCGACCGTGGCGAGGAACGGGTTCTCGTCCTTCTTGTTGAACTCGGCCGCCGTGCCCGTGCCGACCGGCCGTTCGATGCACAGGGGTGTCGTCTCGCGGAAGGTGACATGCACCCCGAACTCGTCGGCCAGCGTGGCCTGGACGACCTCCTTCTGGACCTCGCCGTAGAGGGAGACGGCGGTCTCCTGACGCACTTCGTCGTGGCGCAGGCCGATCAGCGGGTCCTGTTCGGCGAGGCGGGTGAGCGCGAGATGCAGGGCGCGCCGGTCGGCGTCCGAGCCCGGGACGACGACGGTTTCGAGGGTCGGCGGCGCGAAGAAGTGCTCGTACGCCTTCCTCGGTGTGCCGATCGCGTCGCCGATCCTGATCTCGCCGAGGCCCCACAGCCGGCCGATCCGGCCCGCCGGGACGGAGTCGGTGCCGATGTCCGTGCCGTGGTCGAAGACGCTGATCGCGGCGACCTTGCCCTCCTCGCCGGCCTCGCCGAAGGTGATCCGGTCGCGGGTGCGGAGGGTGCCGGAGAACATCCGCGCGTAGGCGACCTTCTCCCCCGCCGGACCGCGCTCGACCTTGAACACCGTGCCGGAGAGCGGGCCTTGGGGGTCGCCATCGGCGGCGGGGAGCAGTTCCTTGATGCCGGTGATCAGGGCGTCCACGCCGGCGCCCGTGATGGCGGATCCGAAGTAGACCGGGTGCACGAGGGCCTGGCGGGTCTGGACGGCGAGGGCGGTGCGCAGCAGGTCGTACGACACGGTGTTCTCGACGTAGGCGGCGAGCAGTTCGTCGTCGTGGTCGGCGAGGACGGCCACCGCGCCCGGGTCGAGGCCCGGCCGGAAGCAGGCCGCCGGGGTGCCGATGTCCTCGACCGTGCCCATCGGTACAACCGCTGCCCTGAGCCGGTCGGAGATCTCCCGCAGCAGCTCGTCGTGGCGGGCTCCGCGGCGGTCGATCTTGTTCACGAAGAGGAGCGTGGGGATGCGCAGTCGCTGGAGCGTGCGCATCAGGACGCGGGTCTGCGGCTGGACGCCCTCGACCGCCGAGACGACCAGGACGACGCCGTCCAGCACGCCGAGCACGCGCTCCACCTCGGCGATGAAGTCCGGGTGGCCCGGGGTGTCGATGAGGTTGACGGTCACGTCGTCGACCGGGAAGGAGACGACGGCGGACTTGATGGTGATACCGCGCTGCCGCTCCAGTGCGAGCGTGTCGGTGCGGGTGCTGCCCTCGTCGACGCTGCCGATCTCGTCGATCACACCGGCCGAGTGCAGCAGCCGTTCGGTCAGACTGGTCTTACCTGCGTCTACGTGCGCGAGGATGCCGAGGTTGAGCAAGTGCACCTGGTGTCATGTCCTTTGATGAGGGTGGCCTTCCTTCCTGGATGGACATGAACGGTGTGCGCATCTCGGTGCTCCTCGGTCGTCGGTGACTTCTGCCGATCAGTGCAGCAGAGCGGCGAGGGCGGCGGCAACGGATTAACGTCCGTACAGGGGACTACGGCGGTGAGAGGAGCACGGCGTGCGGGAGATCCTCCCGGAGCTCGGTCGCTGGTACGCGGCGCGGGAACCGTTCGGCCTGGCCACCGTCGTCGCGGTCAGCCGCAGCACACCGCGCGAACCCGGGGCGGCCATGGCCGTGGGCCCGGACGACGAGGTCGTGGGCAGTGTGTCCGGGGGCTGTGTGGAGGGGGCGGTCTTCGAGCTGGCGCGGGAGGTGGTGGCGAGCGGCGAGGCACGGCTGGAGACCTTCGGGTACAGCGACGAGGACGCCTTCGCGGTCGGGCTGACCTGCGGCGGCGAGATCACCGTGCTGGTACGGCCCGTCACGCCGGAGACCGATCCCACGTTCGGGGCGGTGGCGCGGTCGGTCGCCGCCCGCGAACCGGTGACCGTGGCGACCGTGATCGACGGACCCGCGCCGCGAGGAGCCACCCTGGCCGTCTGGCCGGACACGGTGGGCGGCACCCTCGGCACCACCGGTCTCGATGTGGCCGTCACCGCCGACGCCCGCGGTGAACTCGCCCTCGGGGCAACGGGGTTGCGGCACTACGGGCCGCGCGGTGAGCGACGCGAGGACTCCGTCACCGTGTTTCTGCACTCCTTCGCGCCGCCGCCCCGGATGCTGGTCTTCGGCGCCATCGACTACGCGGCCGCGGTCGCCCGGATCGGTGACTTCCTCGGCTACCGGGTCACGGTGTGCGACGCCCGCCCGGTGTTCGCGACACCGAAGCGCTTCCCGGCCGGCGTCGAGGTGGTCGTGGACTGGCCGCACCGGTATCTGGCCGGCACGGACACCGACGAGCGGACGGTGATCTGCGTCCTGACCCACGACCCGAAGTTCGACGTACCGCTGCTGGAGGAGGCGCTGCGCCGGCCGGCCGCGTACATCGGGGCGATGGGCAGCCGCCGTACGCACGACGACCGTATGAAGCGGCTGCTCGAATCCGACCTCGGCGAGGGCGAGTTGGCCCGCCTGCGCTCACCGATCGGCCTGGACCTGGGCGCCCGTACGCCCGAGGAGGTGGCCGTCTCCGTGGCCGCCGAGATCGTCGCGCTGCGGTGGAGCGGCACGGGGATGCCGCTGACGGGCGTGGCCGGGGCGATCCACCGGGCGCCGGCCGGGTGAACGGTGGGTCACCTCGGCGGCAGCCGGTGCAGTACGAGATCCGTCAGGGTGCCGTCGGTGACCGTCGCCGTGAGGTAGGTGCAGTGCGGCTGGCGTCGGCGGTCGGTCGGGGAGCCCGGGTTGAGGAGCCGTAGACCGGTCGGGGCCGTGGTGTCCCAGGGGATGTGGCTGTGTCCGAAGACCAGCACGTCCAGGTCCGGGAAGCGGGCCGCGCAGCGCGCCTCGCGGCCCTGGGCGGGGCCCGTCTCGTGGACGGCGCCGAAGCGCAGCCCGCCGAGTTCGGCGTACGCCACCTCGGGGAGCCGGGCACGCAGCTCGGGGCCGTCGTTGTTGCCGTACACGCCCACGAGCCGTCGGCTGCGGCTCTCCAGCAGGTCGAGGGTGGCGGTGTCGACCCAGTCGCCGGCGTGGAACACGACGTCGGCGCGCGGGAGTTCGGCGAGGAGCTGCGCGGGGAGTTCCTTGGCGCGCTTGGGGAGATGGGTGTCGGACATCAGCAGCAGACGCACGGGCCCAGCCTAGGGGCGCGCTGCCGTCAGGGCTTGGCGCCCACTCCGCACCACATCGGGAGGGGACCGGTCGCCAGGGTGTCCTCGGGGTCGGGGCGCCAGACCGGCAGTCGGACGACGCCGGGGTCGAGGATCTGCGTGCCGTCGAAGAAGCGGATGACGTGGGCGTGGGTGCGCGGGTGGCGCCCGCGTGTTCGTCGGCGCGTTCGTTGTAGACGCGCATCGACTCGGCGACCTCCTCGGCGCCGATGTCGGCCGCCGGGTGGGAGAGGACGAGGTGGCTGCCGGGGGCGAGCGCGTCCAGGAGGCGGCGGGTGATGGCGTAGGGGTCGTCGCGGTCGGGGACGTACTGGAGGATCGCCACCAGCATCAGACCCACCGGCCGGGAGAGGTCGAGGGTCCCGGCCGCGGCGGCGAGGATGCGGTCCACATCGCGCAGGTCCGACTCCAGGTAGTCCGTCGCGCCTTCCCGGCTGCCGACGAGCAGGGCAGTCGCGTGGGCCGGGACCGCTCCGGCAGAGGTACCGAGGGCGAACGGGAGCGGATCGCGATGAACGAGCACTCAGCAGGCGGAACGGCGCCGATCGACTCGTCCGTGGCACATCCGGCCCGGGTCCACAACGCCTGGCTCGGCGGCAAGGAGGCCGCCGAACCGGCCGCCGCGGCCAACCCGGAGATCGTCCCCGCGGTCCGCGCCGACCGGGCCTTCCTCGGCCGCGCCGTCCGTGAGGTGAGCGGCAGGGCGGGCTTCTGCCAGTTCCTCGACATCGGCACCGCGGGGTAGTGCACTCGGAGGGATCTCCAGGCCGGACTGTTCAGTTGTGACTGGACAGTCTCCACTGCCGGTTCTACGGTGACGCCCATGGACCAGCAGCACCCCCGGACACCGGCCGGCATCTCGGACTCCGCCGCCCGCTCCGCACGGGATCTCCGGGTGGTGTTCAGCCGGCTGCGGCGCCGGATCCGCGAGGTCGCGACGGACGAGGACCTGACTCCCTCGCAGGAGTCGGCGCTCACCCTGGTCGGCAAGCACGGCGCGGCCACGGCCAGCGCGCTGGCGTCCGCCGAGGGGGTCAGACCGCAGTCGATGGCCGCCACCCTCGCCGCCCTCGACCGGCACGGGCTGATCCGGCGCGGCCCCGACCCCGAGGACGGCCGCAGACAACTGGTCACCCTCACCGAAGCGGGACGCGCACGCGTCAAGGACAACCGGCAGGTCCGTGAGGAATGGCTCGCGCGCGCCTTCGAGGACCGCTACACCGAGCGGGAACGACGGACGATCATCGACGCGCTGACCTTGCTGGGACGACTGTCGGAGCAGTGACGGCGAAGCAGGCCCGGAAATTGCGGGGTACACCGACGTGGACCACGGCGGGTTAACCGCTGCCCAACAACAGCCCAATGGGTGGCATCGAGACAGACCGGGTTAGCATCACCCCACTCGCGCCGTTCCACAACGGGGGACGGTCAGCGCAAACAAGGGGGCTAGAAGCCGGATGTCGGTCAAGGTCAGTGTCGTCGTCCCTGTGTACAACCCAGGGCCTTATATCGAGGATTGCATCTCCTCTCTCCTCAGGCAGTCGCTGCCTAACGACGAGTACGAGGCGATCTTCGTCGACGACGGCTCGACGGACGGCACGCCCGCGCGGCTCGACGAGGTCGCCGCCGAGCACCCCCACATCCACGTCATCCACCAGGAGGCCTCCGGCTGGTCGGGCAAGCCCCGCAACGTCGGCATCGCCGCCTCCAAGGGCGAATTCGTCATGTTCGTCGACAACGACGACTACCTCGGCGACGAGGCCCTGGAGCGGATGTACGACTACGGCGTGGCCAATGGCGCCGATGTCATCGTCGGCAAGATGGCCGGCAAGGGCCGCGGGGTGCCGGTGGAGCTGTTCCGCAAGAACTACCCGCACGCGTCGGTCGAGACCGCGCCGCTGATGGACAGCCTCACCCCGCACAAGATGCTCCGCCGCGCGTTCCTCGACCGCATCAACCTGCGGTTCCCCGAGGGGCGTCGTCGCCTGGAGGACCACGTCTTCATCACGGAGGCGTACCTGGCCGCGGACAACGTCTCCGTGGTCAGTGACTACGTCTGCTACTACCACATCAAGCGCGAGGACGCCTCGAACGCCGGCTTCCAGCGCTTCGACCCGGTCGGCTACTTCAAGAACCTGCGCGAGGCCCTCGACGTCGTCGAGAAGTACACCGAGCCGGGTCCGGCCCGCGACAAGATCTTCCGCCGCTGGCTGCGCGTGGAGATGATGGAGCGCCTCGGCGGCGGCCGGCTGCTCAAGGCCCCCGACGACTACCGCCGCGAGCTCCTCAAGGAGATCCGCGGTGTCATGACCGAGCGCTTCGGCCCCGGTGTCGCGGCCGGCCTCGGCCCGCGGCTGCGGGTCGTCGCGGCCCTCGCCGCCGCCGACCGCTACGACGACCTCGTCGAGCTGGCCAAGTGGGAGGCCTCCCTCAAGCCGACCGCGGTGCCGGGCGAGATCGAGTGGCGGGACGGCAAGCTGCTGGTCCACTACCAGGCCGAGTTCGTCATCGACGGCAAGCCGGCGGTCTTCGAGGCCAAGGGCGCCGCGGCGCCCAAGCACCCGGAGCCCAAGACGCTCGCCGAGGCGACCGCCATGCTGACGGCCGACGCCACCCTCAACTTCAAGAAGGCGACGGCCGACCTCGTCGTCCGCGAACGCGCCAGCGCCGCCTCGCACTTCCAGCCCGTGCAGATCTCGCACGAGACGGTCGCCGACGGCGCCGGCGTCCGCCTGGTGCTGCACGCCACGGCCACGATCGACCCGGCCAGCGCGGCCGGCGGCACGCCGCTGGACAGCGGCCTGTGGGACACCTACGTGCGTGTCGGCATCGGCTCCTGGAACAAGGAGTGCCGCCTCGGCCCGGTCCCGCAGCACGGTGAGAACGCCGGGCACGCCGGTGTCGTCGCCGGTCAGGTGCTGCTGCCGTACTACACCGAGCCGCACGGCAACTTCTCCCTGGACGTCGACAAGGCGAGCAAGCGCCTCGGCCTCGCCGACCTCAAGCCCGACGACTTCACGGTCACCGGCGCCCGCGTCGGCGTCCTGCTCCCCTTCTACGTCCCCGCCACCACCGACGTACTGCTGCGCCTGACCCACAAGTCGTCCGGTACGACCCTGGACGTGCCCGGTGTGGTCTCCCCCGAGTCCTCCGGTGCGCGGCTCGCGGCCGAGGTGCCCGCCGCCGAGCTGAAGGACCTGGCGTGGAACGCGTCGGTGTGCCTGACCCCGGCCGCCACCGGGCAGCGCTTCCTGGCCCTGCCGGTGCGGCTGACCGGTGACGCCGGCGGTATCCGGGTGGAGGCGGCGCCGAAGACCAAGCCCGCCGAGCCCAAGCCCGCGCCGAAGCCGGTGGCCGCCAAGCCCAAGCCCGGGCTGGCCCGCCGGGTGGCACGCAAGCTGAAGCGCGCCCTGAACAAGTAGCGGTACCCGAGCGGGACGCATCACCCGAGCAAGTCATGGAGGACGGAAGAACGTGCGAGCACTGGGAATCGAAGGCGCCTGGGTCCTGGAACCCAAGGTCTTCCCCGACGACCGGGGCAGTTTCCACGAGTGGTACCGCGGCGAGGAGTTCCGCGAGGCCACCGGGTACGACCTGGCCCTGTCCCAGGCCAACTGCTCGGTCTCACGGCGCGGTGTGGTGCGCGGAGTGCACTTCTCCGACGTGCCGCCGAGCCAGGCCAAGTACGTCAAGTGCGTGCGGGGCGCCGTCCTCGACGTGATCGTGGACATCCGCGTCGGCTCTCCCACGTTCGGTCAGTGGGAGGCCGTCCGGCTGGACGACGACAGCAAGCACGCCGTGTTCCTCGCGGAGGGGCTGGGACACGCGTTCATGGCCCTCACCGACGACGCGACGGTCGTGTACCTGTGCTCGACGGGCTACGCGCCCGGGCGTGAGCACGGGATCAACCCGCTCGACCCGGCGCTGGGCATCGAGTGGCCCGAGGGCTTCGAGCCGGTGCTGTCGGAGAAGGACGCAGAGGCGCCCACACTGGCAGAGGCGGAGCAGTCAGGACTTCTTCCGTCCTACGCGGACTGCTCCGCCTACTACGAGCGACTGCGTGGTGGCCAGGTCAGCGACTGACGCTGAGCTGCTCCACCGAGCGGCGCAGGGGCTCCCAGCCGCGGGACCGCTTGGTCCCGCGGTCGCGAGCTTTGGCGAGGGGGCCCCAGAAGCCGGCGTTCAGCAGCGCCTCGGGCTGCACCGCGGTGGTGCGCTCCAGGATCGCCTCGGGCACCTTCTGCGGGTCCGGGACCTCGAACTCCGCGATGATCTCGTCGTACTTGTCCTTGAGGACGGTGCTGTTCGGGTCGGCGCCGAAGACCACGAGCTGACCCGTGGGCTGGGTGTCGACCAGGACCGTCACCAGGTCCGGACGGTAGCGGGCGAGGATCTCGACCAGCTTGTACACGTCGCCGGTCCAGGCGTCGGTGTGCCGGTCCCGGGCCGCCTCGTCGATGCTGCGCGGCAGCATGTCGTCGAAGACGATGACGCTGGCCCAGTCCGAGTGCTTCTCCACGTTGATGAAGTCGCGCAGCGCGTACTCGAAGAGGTGCATGCCGTCGATGAACGACAGATCCAGCGTGGTGGTCTTCCACCAGCCCAACGGGCTCCGGTTGCGGGCCAGTTGACGCAGCGGGTGACGGCCGCCGCGCAGGTGCACCAACGGGTTGTCCCGGGCGAAGAAGTCGTCACTCGTCGCCTTGGCCAGGTGGACGTCACAGCGGATCTCCGTGACCACCTTGAACGCGGGATCGATCGCGACGCTGGGCACCCGGGAGAGCGTCAGGCTGCGGCCGTCGTTGACGCCGATCTCCAGGTAGTTGCGGTTCGCGGTTGACTTGTGGAGTCCCCGCAGGAACTCATGGCGTTTCACGAAGAAATCTCCTTGCGGATGTGAGGAAGTGCTTCGTGCAGGGCGGACCGCCAGTCCCTTGGCGGTTCCAGACCGACTTCCCGCCACCGCTCGTGCCCGAGGGCGCTGTAGGCGGGGCGGGGCGCAGGACGGACGAAGGCGGCGCTCGTGGTGGGGCGGACACGCTCCGGGTCGGCGTCGATGAGCCGGAACACCTCCTGCGCGAGACCGTGCCAGCTGGTCTCGCCGGAACTGGTCGCGTGGAACACCCCGTGCGCGCCCTCGACCTGACCGATACGGGCGCCGAGATCGGCGATCCGTACGGCGACGTCGGCGCTCCAGGTCGGCTGTCCGTGCTGGTCGTCGACGACGTCGAGAGTGTCGCGACGTGCTTCCAGCTCGATCATCGTGCGGACGAAGTTACCCCCACAGGCTCCGTACAGCCAAGCCGTTCGGACAACCGCGCTGTTACCGGGCAGTTCGGCCAACACGGCCTGCTCGCCCGCCAGTTTGGTTCGCCCGTACGCGGTGCGCGGAGCGGTGGCGTGATTCTCCGGGTACGGCGTGCTGCGGGCCTCGCCGTCGAAGACGTAGTCCGTGGAGACGTGCACCAGTCGCGCGCCGGAGGCGGCGCAGGCGCGGGCGAGGAGCCGGGGCCCCTCGCCGTTGATGCGAAGGGCCCGCTCCTCGTCGGTCTCGGCGTCGTCGACGGCGGTGTACGCCGCGCAGTTCACCACCACGTCGGGGTGGTGTTCCGCGAACGCCCGGTCCACCGACGCGGGGTCGGTGATGTCCAGGGCGGCGCGGTCGAGACCGACGAACTGCTCACCGCGCCGGGCGAGTTCGTCCAGGACGTCGTGGCCGAGCATCCCGCCGGCACCGGTGACCAGCCACTTCATCAGCCGCGCTCCACCCTTGCCTTGAGCGGCTCCCACCAGTCGCGGTTGTCGCGGTACCAGGCGACGGTGTCCGCGAGGCCGGTGGCGAAGTCGTGCTTCGGGGTGTAGCCCAGCTCGTCGTGGATCTTGGACCAGTCGACGGAGTAGCGCAGGTCGTGGCCCTTGCGGTCCTCGACGCGCTCGACCCGGTCCCAGTCCGCGCCGCAGGCTTCGAGCAGCAGGCCGGTGAGCTCCTTGTTGCTCAGCTCGGTGCCGCCGCCGATGTTGTAGACCTCGCCGGCCCGGCCCTTGGTGCGCACCAGCTCGATGCCCTGGCAGTGGTCCTCGACGTGCAGCCAGTCGCGGACGTTGAGGCCCTCGCCGTAGAGGGGGACCTTCTTGCCGTCGAGGAGGTTGCTGACGAACAGCGGGATGACCTTCTCGGGGAACTGGTGCGGCCCGTAGTTGTTCGAGCAGCGGGTGACGCGCACGTCCAGGCCGTGGGTGCGGTGGTAGGCCAGGGCGAGCAGGTCGGAGGAGGCCTTCGACGCGGAGTACGGCGAGTTCGGCGCCAGCGGGTGGGTCTCGGGCCACGAGCCGGACTCGATGGAGCCGTAGACCTCGTCGGTGGAGATGTGCACGAACGGGACGCGGTAGCGCAGGGCGGCGTCCAGCAGGACCTGGGTGCCCACCACGTTGGTGCGGACGAAGTCGGCGGCGCCGTTGATCGAGCGGTCCACGTGGGACTCGGCGGCGAAGTGGACCACCTGGTCCGCCTCGGCCATCAGCTTGTCGACCAGTCCGGCGTCGCAGATGTCGCCCTGGACGAACTCCAGGCGCGGGTGGCCTATTTCAAGGTTGTCGAGCGTGCCGGCGTACGTGAGCTTGTCCAGCACCGTGATGCGGGGCGCGTCGGCCGCGTCCGAGGCGAGGAGCGTGCGGACGTACGTGGAACCGATGAAGCCGGCGGCGCCGGTGACGAGGAGATTCATGAACGGATCTGCACCTTGCTGTGGTCTCCGAGAACGAGGCGGTGGGCGCTGGGTACCCCCGGAGCGGGGGTCACTTCGACGTGCTTGCCGATGAGCGAGGACTCGATCCGGCCCACCCCGGCGATGGACGAGTCCTGCAGCACTATGGAGAACTCCAGCTCACTGTCCGTGATCCTGCAGTTCTCCGCGACCGAGGTGAACGGTCCGATGTAGGAGTCGCTCACGACGGTTCCGGAACCGATGACGACGGGTCCGACGATGCGCGAGCGCTCGATGCGCGCGCCCTCCTCGATCACCACGCGGCCGATGGTCTCGGAGATGTCGTCGACCTCGCCGTCGATACGGCGGTCCATGCTCTCCAGGACGGTCCGGTTGACTTCGAGCATGTCGACGACGTTGCCCGTGTCCTTCCAGTAGCCGTGGATGACCGAGGAGCGCACGTCGGCGCCGTCGTCGATCAGCTGCTGGATGGCGTGGGTGATCTCCAGCTCGCCGCGCCAGGACGGCTTGATGGCGCGCACGGCGTCGTGGATGGCGGGCGTGAAGAGGTAGACACCGACCAGGGCGAGGTCGCTCTTGGGGTGCTCCGGCTTCTCCTCCAGGCCGATGACCTGGCCGGATTCGCTGAGTTCGGCGACGCCGAAGGAGCGGGGGTCGGGCACGTGGGTGAGCAGGATCTGCGCGTCGGGCTTGTTGGCCTGGAAGCCTTCGACGAGGCCCGTGATACCGCCGACGATGAAGTTGTCGCCGAGATACATCACGAAGTCGTCGTCGCCGAGGTACTCGCGCGCGATCAGGACGGCGTGGGCCAGTCCGAGGGGGCGGTCCTGCGGGATGTAGGTGATCTGCAGGCCGAACTTCGACCCGTCGCCCACCGCCTCCTCGATCTCCGCCGCGGTGTCGCCGACGATGATGCCGACCTCGGTGATGCCCGCGTCGGCGAGGGATTCGAGCCCGTAGAAAAGGACGGCCTTGTTGGCCACCGGGACGAGCTGTTTTGCCGATGTGTGTGTGATCGGCCTCAGGCGGGATCCAGTGCCGCCGGAGAGAACGAGAGCCTTCATCGCTTCACCTTAGCGTCATCTTCCGACGTGCATCGTTCCTCCCTATGTTCGTTTATTACGACCATCCAACGATAGGTGGGACGGGAGGTGTCTAATCGGCAGGTGGATCGGACAAATCGGCCGCCGCCCGCTCCACGTCCGCGACGACCCCGGCCCGGTCCAGCCCCTCGTCCTTGGCATACTCGCCCACCGCGGTCTGCGCGTCACGGCTCAGATCGCGCCAGGCCCGCCAGGCGGTCTCGTAGGTCTCGGTCTGGGCCTCGGTCCAGGGCTCGTGGGCGGGGGCTCCCAGGGCGTCACGCATCTCCTTGACCCTGGCGCGCGCCTGGTCGGCCGCGCGCTGCTTCTCGACCAGCTCTTCGAAGGTGTGTGCCACAAGCAGGCACCCCATCACGGGGAACGTCCGCAGCCGCTCCGACCTGCCGCCACGTGCCCCGACCGGCACCCGTGCGGCCGTCTACCGGTCGAGCGCGATCTCGGCCCACACCTGTTTGCCGCCGCTCACCGGCACCGTGCCCCAGGCCGCCGACATGGCCTCGACGAGGAGGATCCCGCGGCCTCCGGTGGCCTCCCAGCCGATGCTGGTCGGCTTGACCGGGGTGCGCGGCGAGGAATCCGCCACGGCGACGCGGAACCGGTGGTTGACGAGGGTGAGGTCGAGGCGGACCGGGCCGTCGGTGTGCACGAGGGCGTTGGTGACCAGCTCCGAGACGACCAGGAGGATGGTGTCGACCTCGTCGGTGACGCCCCAGACGCGCAGGGTGCGCTTGGTGAAGCGGCGGGCGTGCCGGGCCGCCTCGGGGACGCGCCACACCGTCCAGTTCTCGCGCCGGGGGCGGGTGGCGAGGCCGTCGTAGCGCATGAGGAGCAGGGCCACGTCGTCGTCGCGGCGGGCGTTGCCGAGCAGGGCGTCGGCGACGAGGCCGAGGTGGGCGGGGTCGGAGACGGCGAGGCCGTGGGCGAGCCGGTCGAGGCCCTCGTCGATGTCGGCCTCCTTGGACTCCACGAGGCCGTCGGTGGTCAGCGCGATGACCGTGCCGGGCTGGAGCCGCAGCGGGCTCATCGGGAAGTCGGCCTGGGTGACCACGCCGAGCGGTGGGCCGCCGTCCAGTTCGGGGATCTCGGTGCCGCCGTCCGGGTGACGCAGGACGGGCGGCAGATGACCGGCCCGCACGTACCAGGCGGAGCCCTCCTCCATGTCGACGTCGACATAGCAGCAGGTGGCGAAGAGGTCGGTCTCCAGGTCGATGAGGAGCCGGTTGGCGTGCGAGACGACCACGTCGGGCGGGTGTCCCTCGACGGCGTACGCGCGCAGCGCGGTGCGCATCTGGCCCATGAGGGTGGCGGCGCCCGCGTTGTGGCCCTGGACGTCGCCGATGACGAGGGCCACGTGATTGTCGGGCAACGGGATCACGTCGTACCAGTCGCCGCCGACCTCAAGGCCCGCGGTGGTCGGCAGATAGCGGGCGACGGCGACCCCGCCGGGCAGTTTCGGCAGCCGGCGCGGCAGCAGCTGGCGTTGGAGCATGCCGACGAGTTCGTGTTCGGCGTCGAAGGCGTGGGCGCGCATCAGGGCCTGTCCGGCGAGGCCGGCGGAGGCGGTGAGCAGGGCGCGTTCGTCGGGGCCGAAGACGTGCGGGTCGTCCCAGCCGATCAGACAGGCCCCGGACACCCGGCCGCCGGCGGACAACGGCAGCACGGCGAGGCCGCCCGGTCCGACCTCGGCGAGGGCGGGTTCCAGATCGGTGCCGGCGGGCCAGATCGCGGCACGGCCCTCGCGCAGGGCGGCGGCGAGGGTGGGCATCGCACGGACGGGCGCGTCGGGCCATTCGCTGCGCCACTCCTGACGCCACAGCTCGGGCCAGGACTCCGGCTCGGGCGGGTCCAGGACGGTGACGACGAGGCGGTCGCCCTCCAGTTCGGCGAGCGCGATGCGGTCGGCGCGCAGCGGTTTGCGCAGGGCGGCGACCACGGCCTGGCTGACGTCACGGACCGTGCCGGCCATGGCGAGCGCGGCGGCGAGGCGCTGGACGCGGGCCACGTCGTTGACGCCGGAGCGCAGCTGGGAGGCGTCGCCGACGGTGCCGACGAGGCGGGCCGGGCGGCCGTCGCCGCCGGGCAGGAGCCGGCCGCGCAGCCGCAGCCACTTCGGCGGTCCCGAGGGCTGCAGGACCCGGAACTCCAGCTCGCGGTCGCCGATGGCCATGTGGTCGGCTTCCACGACGGACATCAGCGAGGGCAGGTCCTCCGGCACGGTCAGTCCCAGGAGGGTCTCGACCTTGCCGTCGAAGTCGTCCGGACCCAGGCCGAACAGGGTCAGGATGTCGCCGCCGACCTCGACCCGTCCGGTGTCCATGGCCAGGTCGAAGGAGCCCGCGGGCAGGTCCTCGCCCGCCACGGCCTCGTCCGGGACCGGGATCGCGACCGCCTCGGCGATCAGCGTGAGGCAGGCGCGGTCCTCGGTGTCGAACCCGGCCGGGTGCTCGCTGACCGCGAGCAGACAGCCGCCGTCCCCGTCACCGCGCACGGGCAGGGCCGCCAGATGGAACTCCCCGGTCGGCAGCCGGCGCGAGTCGCAGCCGGCGGCCAGGTCCTCGGGGCCGAGCCAGACCGGGTCCCCGCCCCGCCGGGCCTCGGCGACCGGTGCTCCCCCGGACGCCGGATAGCCGTCCCGCAGTCCGTACAGGGTCCGGGGCACACCGACCGACTCGACCAGGCACAGCAGGTCGGCCTGGCCGGACGTGTACACCCCGGCGAAGGTGGCACCGGCGAAGACGAGGGCCTGTTCGAGGATCCGGCGCAGCCGTTCGCGGGAGTCGAGATCGGTGGTGAGCGTTTTGAGGGCAAGTTCGGCCCGCAGCGTTCTCGCTCTGCGTCCCTCAGCGCCCTCACTGACCACGTCCGCAATTACAGCGCTTATGCGGCTGCCGCGCAGCCCCTGTGACCGTTCCGTGGAGATGAGGGGCCGGATGGCCCTCAGTGCCTGCCGTACGGCCGCCCCGCTCGCCGTGCGCGTCGGGCCTTCAGGGTGGAGCCTGGGCCTGGGCCCCGAAACGGCACGGCCGGGCGAGGAGGTGGTCGGCGTGTCAGACAGGCAGTTGTCCCGGCAGGCGCGGGCACCGGTCGGCCGGCCGATGCTGTCGCTCGCGCTGGCCGCGATGATGGACGCCGTCCACGCGCATTCGGGCGCGGTGTATCTGCTGACGCCCGACGAACCTGTGCTGGAGATGGCGGTGATGGCGGGCCTGCCCCGGGCGTTCGCCGCGCCGTGGGAGCGGGTCGGGCTGAGCGCGCCGATCCCGGTCGCCGAGGCGGTGCGGGAACGGCGGCTGATCTGGGTCGGCGGCGAGGAGGACATGGCCCGCCGCTATCCGCGGATCGCGGTCGTGCTGCCGTATCCCTTCGCGCTGGCGGCGGTTCCGGTGGCCACCGGGTCCACGGTCTACGGCTCGGTCTTCGTGACCTGGCCCGGTTCGCATCCGCCGGTGCTGTCCGACCGGGACCGCGAGCAGCTGACCAGTGCCTGCGACCGGCTCGCGGTGCGGCTGGAGCGGGCCGTGGAGGAGCGCCGCCCGGCGCGGGCGGAGCCCGATCTGCTGGCGACGGGGCCCGCGACGAGTGTGGCCGGGACGCTGGGCACGGTCGAGGCTGCCCGGATGGTGGCCCGGCTGCCGTACGGGCTGTGTTCGCTGGATCTGCACGGGCGGGTGGGCTTCGCGAACGCGGCGGCCGGGGAGCTGCTCGGGATGTCGGTGAGCAGTCTGCTGGGCACTCAGTTGTGGGCGGCGGTGCCCTGGCTCAACGACCCGGTGTACGAGGACCGTTACCGGGCCGCGCTGCTCAGCCAGCAGGTGACGTCGTTCGTGGCGTTGCGTCCGCCGGGCGAGTGGCTGTCGTTCCGGATGTATCCGAACACGACCGGGCTGAGTGTCCGGATCAGCCGGGCGCGGGCGGTGACGGAGCTGGGCCGGACGGTGCCGCGGGCGGGGGAAGGGCCGTCGCGACTGGTGTCGATCTCCCAGGTGCTGAGTCTGGCGGGGGCGCTGACGGAGGCGGTCGGGGTGGAGGACGTGGTGCAGCTGATCGCGGACGAGGTCGCGCCGGCGGTGGGGAGTCAGGCGCTGGTGGTGCTCGGTTCGCGGGGCGGGCGGCTGCATGTGCTGGGGCACCGCGGTTATCCCGATCCGCATGTGGTGGAGCGTTTCGACGGGATGGCGCTGACCGAGTCGACGCCCGGGACGGCCGCGCTGGCCAGCGGTGTGCCCGCGTTCTTCGACTCGCGGCAGGACCTGGAGCGGCTGTATCCGAGCCGGCACGCCACCCCCGACGGGTTCGCGGCCTGGGCGTTTCTGCCGCTGGTGGCGTCGGGGCGGCCGGTCGGCACCTGTGTGCTGGCGTACGCCGAGCAGCGTGTCTTCCCCGCGGACGAGCGCGCGGTGCTGATGAGTCTGGGCGGGCTGATCGCGCAGGCGCTGGAGCGTGCGCTTCTCTACGACGCGAAGCACCAGCTGGCGCACGGGCTGCAGGCCGCGCTGCTGCCGCACTCGCTGCCGCCGCTGCCGGGCATCGAGGCCGCCGCCCGCTATCTGCCGGCCACTCAGGGCATGGAGATCGGCGGCGACTTCTACGACCTGGTGACCACCTCGGGTCCGGCTGCGGTGATCGGCGACGTCCAGGGGCACAACGTGACCGCGGCCGGGCTGATGGGCCAGATCCGGACGGCCGTCCGCGCGTACACGACGGTCGGCCAGGCCCCGGAGGAGGTCATGCGAAGCTCCAACCGGCTGCTGATCGACCTGGGGGTGGAGCTGTTCGCGAGCTGTCTGTATCTACGGCTGGATCCCGCGCGCGGTACGGCCGTGATGGCGCGTGCCGGTCATCCGCCGCCGTTGCTGCGGCGGCCGGACGGGCGGGTACGGGTGCTGGATCTGGCCGGTGGTCCGTTGCTGGGCATCGACGCGGACGCGACCTATCCGACGACGGAGGTGAATCTCGCGCCCGGTTCGGTGCTCGCGCTGTACACCGACGGGTTGATCGAGTCGCCCGGTGTCGACATCGAGGACGCCCTCGCCGAACTGGGGCAACGGCTCGCCGAGGCCGGGGACCTGCCGTTGGAGGAGATCGCCGACGAACTCGTGCGGCACAGCGCCGCGGCGCGCAAGCGGATCGACGACGTGGCGCTGCTTCTGCTGCGGGCCCGGGAGCCGGGCCTCAATTGACGTACACGCAGGGCGGTCCGGCCCTCCCGCCGGAGGGCCGGACCGATCCACCGCCGACCTGAAACGCTGGAAGGGGTCGGATCAGTGGCTTGAGGTCAGCGAGGAGCCGTCGTCGGCTCCGGTCCCGTCGCCGGTGGCCTCGCCGGTTCCGTCACCCGTCGCGTCGCCGGTGCCGGACTGGTCGCCCGTGCCGTCGGTCGCGGACGGGTCCACGGCTCCGGACTGGTCGCCGGTGCCGTCGGTGGCCGACGGGTCGGCCGCGGTCGCCGACGGGTCCGCCGTGGCGGTGTCGTCGCCCGCACCGGCACCCGCACCGGCGTCGCCGAGGGTGGCCCCCGTCGCCGTCAGCGCGGCGGTGACCGGCTGGAAGAAGGTCTCGCCGCCGCTGGTGCAGTCGCCGCTGCCGCCGGAGGTGAGGCCGACCGCGCCGCCGTCCTGGGTGAAGAGCGAGCCGCCGCTGTCACCCGCCTCGGCGCAGACGTCCGTCTGGATGAGGCCGTTGACGGTGTCGACACCGTTGGGGTCGGTCTCGCTCTGGAAGTTGACGGTCGCGTCGAGGCCGGTGACCGTGCCGTCGTGCAGACCGGTGGTGGAGCCCATCCGGAAGACCTGGGTACCGACCGTGGCGTCCTCGGCCTGGTTGATCGCGACGGTCTGGCCGTTGCCCACGTTGACGTCGCTCGTGGTCTGGGTGGCCGGGTCGTCGTACTTCACCAGGGAGAAGTCGTTGCCGGGGAAGACGGCCTGGTCGACCGTGGCGATCGGCTGGCCGTCCTGCGTGTCCGACCACTGCTTCGCCGCGACGCCGCAGTGTCCGGCGGTCAGGAAGGCGGGGGTGCCGTCGCTCGCGGTGACGTTGAAGCCGAGGGAGCAGCGGACACCGCCCTGGTCGGTCTGGGCGAAGATGGCGTCGCCGCCCGACACCAGGGTCTTGAAGGAGCCGGCGGTCTTCTTGACCGTGGCCATGTTCGTGCCGAGGCTCTTGACCGTCGAGAGCACGGTGTCCCACTTGCTGCCCGTGACGGTGCTGTCGGCGAGGACCTGGATCTTGTTGGTCTTCGGGTCGACGGACCAGGCGGTACCGGGGACGGTGGCCTTGGTCTTCAACACCTGGGCGGCGGCGGTGAGTTCGGCGGTGCTGTTCTGCACCTCGCGCACCTTGGCGCCGGCCTTCTCCGCCTGTACGACGACGTTGTTGTTGTCGCCGGAGATCACGTTGACGACGAGCTGCTGGGTGGCGCTGTCGTAGTAGGACCCGGCGAAGGCGTCACCGAGCAGTCCCGCGATCTGCGAGGAGAGGTCCGAGGCGCCCGTCGCCTTGAGGGTCTTGGGGGTGGCGGCGCCTGCCGAGTTGTCCTGCGACGCGTTGGCGTTCGGCAGCAGGATCGCCGCCGCTCCGAGTGCAGCGACACCGCCGACAGCTATCGCGGCCTTGCGCTTCGGAATTCGCTTGTGACTCAAACTTCTCGACCTCCTGGGGACCGGGGTCTGTGCCGCCGGGGGTGGCGGCTTATGGGGGCGCCTGGATGCCCGTTGATACGCACGTGTCACGTGAGGTGTTCAATTCCGTTTCTCAACTTCCTTTGCGAAAACGCGAATCGGCCATGTCCAAGCGCTGACCCGGCAGGGGTACGAGGTGGCTGCGGGCCTGTGCCCACGGCACGGCGGGCCCTGTGCGTCCGATGTCCGCCGAGCGGCCGGATGTCTTGATCGAATCGGTGGCCACCGGAACCACCACGCGTGCGCGCTCAGTTGACCGACTCCTCGACCGGAACGGAAAGCGATCGATCAGTAACGGTCCGTCGAGAACGGTCGACGGAATCCTGGCTTCAGGGAATCTGCACAGCGCGTACCCAACCAAGTCACCGGACCCGACGGATCTGCACATGCACACGCCCCCGGAAACGCCTTTGGTGGGGAGTGCCCGATTCCGCTTCGGCTCCGCAAGCCCTCCTGCGGAGCGATGCCGTGCAGCGTGTGAAGAACTCGCCGACACCTCGTGCCCACGCCTGCACGGTTCGCGCCTCCTGGGGCTCAAGTGCCCTGGTGGGACGGGAGTTTGATTGGCTGCGCCGGTCAGCGGCGTGCTTTGATCCATCGCACCGCAGGAGCCGCAAGGGCTCCGGAAACGGCGCCCGGCGCCTGCGGTCGCGGCCGTCGTCTGTCCCCAGAGGGGGCCGCTCCCCCCTTGTGAATATCCATATGAAGGGAAGTTCCCCCATGAACTCCACCCCCCAGGTCCAGACCGTCGAGATCTCCGACGCCGAGCTCGACAACGTCTCCGGTGGTCTCTCCCTGAACGCCCTCGGCACCGTCACCGGCCTGGTCGACGGGGTTGTCCCGGTCTCCGGCCTGGTCGACTCGGTCATCGGCACGGTCGAGGGCACCACCGGCGTGAACGTGGCCCCGGTCACGAACCTGGTCGCCGGTCTCTGATCGCCCCTTGTTCCACCGAGTCCCGGAGCCGTTTCCCGGCTCCGGGACTTTCCGGTGTCGTCATCAGGTGCCGTACGTGGGTGCCGTAGAAGATCTCTCCCCCAGGTGAGGGAAGTCCCGTGCAGTTCCGCCAACAGGCCCTCGCCAAGCTGCAGTCGCCCGAGGAGCTCGATCTTCCGGTGCGCTTCGCGCGCCCGCAGGGCTGGCTCGTGCTCTGTGTGACGGTGGTCGTCGTGGCCGCCGCCTCCGTGTGGGCGGTGACCGGTACCGTGGCCTCCACGGTCGGGGCGTCCGCCGTTCTCACGCACGGCGAGGGCAGTTACGTCCTGCAGAGCCCGGTCGCAGGCCAGGTCACCGCCGTCGTCGCCCAGGAGGGCGAGCGGCTGCCGGCCAACTCCCCTGTCCTGCAGGTCCGTACGGCCGACGGCGACTCCGTCGTACGCACGGTCGCCGCGGGCCGGATCACCGCGCTCGCCGCCACCATCGGCCAGATCATCCAGACCGGCGCGAACGTCGCCGCCGTGGAGAAGGTCGCGCATGCCTCCGACCCTCTCTACGCGACGGTGTACGTCCCCGCCGAGAACGCCGCCGCCATCCCCGCGAACGCCGCCGTCGACCTGACCGTCTCGTCCGTGCCGACACAGACGTACGGAGTGCTGCGCGGCCATGTGAAGGCGGTGGACCGGTCCGCGGAGTCCGCGCAGCAGATCGCCGCGTTCCTCGGGGACAGCCAACTGGGCGAGCAGTTCACGAAGAAGGGCAGACCGGTGGCCGTGCTGGTGAAGCTCGACAAGTCGGCCCGCACGAAGAGCGGTTACAAGTGGTCGTCCGCCGACGGACCCCCCTTCGCCCTCACCTCCATGACCATGGCCTCGGCCTCGATCCGGCTGGCCGATCAGCGTCCCCTCGATTGGCTGCTGCCGTGAGCCCCGCACAGGACACCCGTTCCCGGCGCCGTTCCGCCCCACCGAAACGCCCGGTGCCCAAAGGCCGTGCGAAGACGGTCCGTTCGCCCACCGTGCTCCAGATGGAGGCCGTCGAGTGCGGCGCCGCCTCCCTCGCGATGGTCCTCGGCTTCTACGGCCGCCACATCCCGCTGGAGGAACTGCGCATCGCCTGCGGTGTCTCCCGCGACGGCTCGCGCGCCAGCAACTTGCTGAAGGCTGCCCGCAGTTACGGCCTCACGGCCAAGGGCATGCAGATGGACACCGCCGCCCTCGCCGAAGTGCGATCCCCCGCCGTCCTGTTCTGGGAGTTCAACCACTACGTCGTCTACGACGGCATGGGCCGCCGCCTCGGCCGCCGCGGGGTGTACATCAACGACCCCGGCAAGGGCCGCCGGTTCGTGCCCATGGAGGACTTCGACTCCAGCTTCACCGGAGTCGTCCTCGTCATGGAACCGGGCGACGGTTTCGAGAAGGGCGGGCGCAAGCCCGGCGTCCTGGGCGCGATGCCCGCCCGGCTGCGCGGCACCGCGGGCACGATGCCCGCCGCCGTCCTCTCCAGCCTGCTGCTGGTCCTGGTCGGCGCGGCGATGCCCGCGCTCAGCCGGACCTACATCGACATGTTCCTGATAGGTGGTCAAACCTCCCTGCTGGGCGTGCTGTTCGCGTCCATGGGGACCTGCGTCCTGCTCACGCTGGTGCTGACCTGGCTGCAACAGGCGAACCTGCTGCACGGCCGCATCATCTCCTCCACGCTCTCCAGCGCCCGCTTCCTGCGCCATCTGCTGCGGCTGCCGGTGACGTTCTTCTCCCAGCGCAGCCCGGCCGACCTGGTGCAGCGCCTCCAGTCGAACGACTCCGTCGCGGAGACCCTGGCCCGCGACCTGTCGGCGGCGGGCGTGGACGCGGTGGTCGTCGTGCTCTACGCGGTGCTCCTCTACACCTACGACCCCCAACTCACCTATGTGGGCATAGGTGTTGCCCTGCTGAACGTGGTGGCGATGCGCGTCGTCATCCGGCTGCGCGCGACCCGCACGGCGAAACTGCGCGCCGACAGCGCCCGGTTGACCAACACCGCTTACACCGGGCTCCAGTTGATCGAGACGATGAAGGCGACCGGCGGCGAGGACGGCTACTTCCGCAAGTGGGCCGGGCAGCACGCCACCACCCTGGAGGAGCAGCAGCGGCTCGGGGTGCCGAGCGCCTGGCTGGGCGTGGTCGCACCGACGCTCGCCTCCCTCAACAGCGCGCTGATCCTGTGGATCGGCGGCATGCGGGCCGTGGAGGGGGGCATCTCGGTCGGTCTGCTGGTCGCCTTCCAGGCACTCGTCACCCGCTTCACCGCGCCGATCACCCGGCTCAACGGCGTCGCGGGCCGCATCCAGGACTTCGCCGCAGACGTGGCCCGCCTCAAGGATGTCGAGAACTTCCAGGCCGATCCCCTCTACTCCCGTGCGGGCGGCGCCGATTCGACCCGCCGACTGCAGGGGCACGTCGAGCTGGAGAACATCACCTTCGGCTACAGCCCTCTCGACAAGCCCCTCCTCACCGGCTTCTCGCTCACGGTCGGCCCGGGCCAGCAGGTGGCGCTGGTCGGCGGCTCCGGCAGCGGCAAGTCCACGGTGTCGAGGCTGATTTCGGGTCTCTACACACCGTGGGAGGGCGTGATCCGCATCGACGACCACCGCCTTGAGGACATCCCGCGCGGCGCGCTCGCCGCCTCCGTCTCCTTCGTCGACCAGGACGTGTTCCTCTTCGAGGGCTCGGTCCGCGACAACGTGGCGCTGTGGGACCCGTCGATCCCGGACGACGCGGTGACGGACGCGCTGCGGGACGCGGCCCTGTACGACGTGGTGATGCGGCGGCCCGGCGGCATCCACAGCCGGGTCGAGCAGGACGGGCGCAACTTCTCCGGCGGTCAGCGCCAACGCCTGGAGATAGCGCGGGCGTTGGTGCGCAGGCCCAGCATCCTCGTCCTCGACGAGGTGACGAGCGCCCTGGACGCGGAGACCGAGCTGGTCGTGATGGACAACCTGCGCAAGCGCGGCTGCGCCTGCGTGGTGATCGCACACCGGCTGAGCACCGTGCGCGACAGCGACGAGATCGTCGTCCTCGCACACGGCACGATCGTGGAACGCGGGCGGCACGAGACCCTGGTGGCGGCCGGCGGCGCGTACGCCACGCTGGTCAAGGAGCGCTGAGATGACGTCCGTTCAGGAAGGCGACCTGGTCCTCGGCGCGCTGGGATCCCTGGGCACGCCGATCGACTGCACCGGGTTCAACCGCCTCGACCTCGAAGGCCCGCAGGTGCTGTGGCTGGTCGCGTCGGGCGCCATCGACCTCTTCGCGGTGGACGCCGTACAGCAGGGCCACTGGCACCACCTCGGCCGGCTGGAGGCGGGCTCGCTGCTGCTCGGCCCGGTCACCGGCCCCCAACACACCCTGGTCGCACGCCCGTTGCGGGACTGCGTGGTGCACCGCATCAACCTGCGCGAGCTGTACCAGCCCGCGAACACCCAGACCTGGTCATACGACGAGTACGGCAACCCCCAGTACGTGCCCCCGACTTCGAGCCCGCTCGAATACGCCCTCGCCCTCGGCGTGGGTCGCGGTCTCTCCATCCTCTTCCAGGCCCCGATGGCGACCGAACGGGCCGCCGCGCTCACCGACGACGACGTGTTCTGGATGCAAGTGCCGCCCGGCAGCGTGCAGTACGGGTCGCTGTACGGCGCGGAGGCGGCGGCCGATCTGCTGATGGACCCGGGCGTCTGGCAGGGCATGGTCGACCAGCAGTACCGCCTCCTTTCCACGCTGGACAAGTGGATCGAGCAGCTGGAGCGCACCCACGAGACGCGAACCGCCGCCGGTATCAAGGCCGGTGAGGCGGTCCGCGCCCAGGCCGACCGGACACTTCTGGCGTCGATCGGCAAGTCGTCGGCCCGGCGCACGACGGCCGCCGACGCCGACGCGTCGTACGCGGCCTGCAAGTTGGTCGCCGAGGCGGCCGGCATCACGCTCGCCGAACCCGCGCAGAGCGGCAGCGAGAGCGACCGGCTGGACCCGGTCGAGCGGATCGCCCTCGCCTCACGCGTCCGGGTGCGGGCCGTACGGCTCGACGGACGCTGGTGGCGGGACAACGTCGGTCCCCTTGTGGGCCATCGGGCGCTGTCCGGGGCGCCGGTCGCGCTGCTGTGGCGGCGCGGCGGATACGTGGCCGTCCATCCGGCGACGGGCCGCGAGACGCCGATCGAGAAGGCGAACGCGGAGGAGTTCGAGCCGCGCGCGGTGATGTTCTACCGCCCGCTGCCCGAGCGCCGACTCAGTCCGCTGAGGCTCCTGCGCTTCAGCATGCAGGGCACCGGCGGCGACATCTCGAACCTCCTGATCAGCGGGCTGGTGACGGTGGCGATCGGGGCGCTGGTGCCGATCGCGACGGGCAAGGTGCTCGGCGAGTTCGTGCCGAAGGCCCAGACGAACCTGATCGTCCAGGTCTGTCTGGCCGTGATGGTGACGAGCGTGGTGGCGGCGGCCTTCATGCTGCTGGAGAACCTCACCATCCTCCGTCTGGAGGGCCGGATCGAGGCCACGCTCCAACCGGCCGTCTGGGACCGCCTGTTGAGACTGCCGACGAAGTTCTTCACCGAACGCTCGACAGGAGAGCTGGCGAGCGCGGCGATGGGCATCAGCTCGATTCGCCGTCTGCTGGCGGGAATCGGGCCCGTGGTCGCCCAGTCGCTGACGGTCGGCGCGATGAACCTGGGCCTGCTGTTCTGGTACAGCCCCTCGATGGCGCTCGCCGCGATCGGCATGCTCGTGGTGATCGCGGCCGTGTTCCTGGGCCTCGGTCTGTGGCAGGTGCGCTGGCAGCGCCGACTGGTCGTGCTCAGCAACAAGCTGAACAACCAGGCGTTCCAAACCCTGCGCGGACTACCGAAGTTGCGAGTGGCGGCGGCCGAGAACTACGCCTACGCCGCCTGGGCCTCCGAGTTCGCGCGCAGCCGTGAACTCCAGCAGAAGGTCGGCCGGATCAAGAACCTCACCACGGTGCTGGGCGCGGTGTATCTGCCCGTCTGCACCCTGCTGATGTTCATGCTCCTCGCGGGCCCGGCACGCGGCTCGATGTCGGCCGCCGCCTTCCTCACCTTCAACACCTCGGTGACGATGGTCCTGACCTCCGTCACCAGCCTGACCGGTGCCTTCGTCTCGGTGGTGTCCGCACTGCCGCTGTTCGAGGAGATCAGGCCGGTCCTGGACGCGGCCCCGGAGGTCCGCACCGCGAGCACCCGCCCCGGCCGCCTCTCCGGCGCGATCGAGGCCCGCCGCCTGTCCTTCCGGTACGCCGACGACGGCCCCCTCGTCCTCGACGACGTGTCGTTCCAGGTGCGCGCGGGCGAGTTCGTGGCGATCGTCGGCCCCAGCGGCTGCGGCAAGTCCACCCTGCTGCGCCTCCTCATCGGCTTCGACAAACCGGTCTCGGGCAGCGTCCTCTACGACGGCCAGGACCTGGGCGCCCTCGACCAGTCGGCCGTACGGCGGCAGTGCGGGGTGGTGCTCCAGCACGCGCAGCCTTTCACCGGTTCCATCCTGGACGTCATCTGCGGCACCGAGCCGTTCACGCCGGAGGAGGCGATGGCGGCGGCCGAGATGGCGGGGCTCGCCGAGGACATCAAGCGGATGCCGATGGGCCTGCACACCATCGTCGCGGGCAGCGGCGCGGTGTCGGGCGGCCAGCGTCAACGCCTCATGATCGCCCAGGCGTTGATCCGCCGGCCGCGCATCCTCTTCTTCGACGAGGCGACCAGCGCCCTCGACAACGAGACCCAGCGGACGGTGATCGAGAGCACCAAGGCCCTCAACGCGACCCGGATCGTCATCGCGCACCGCCTGTCGACCGTCCTGGACGCCGACCGCGTGGTCGTCATGGAGGACGGCAAGGTCGCCCAACAGGGCCCGCCCGCACAGCTGTTGGCGGACACGGGCGGTCGGCTGCACGAGCTGGTGCGGCGGCAGATGGCGTGAGCTGTCAGTCCAGGCCGGGCACGGGCGCGCCGGAGGGGATCCCGGCCGCCGAGTACCCGTCGTAGAACGCCTTCCAGGGCGCGCCGGCACCGGCATGCGGTCCCGCAACGCGCTCGCCACGCGCCTTCGCGTCCAGTGCGGCGAGGCACACCTCCCACCCGGCCCCGTTGCGGGACGCGGTGTCCGCGGCGCTCAGGACGTTGGTGAGGGTGAAGCGGGTGCGCTTCTCCTCGACCTCCTCCAGGTCGAAGTGCAGCTCGTCGCCGCCCCATTCGAAGGAGAGGTGGCGGGGCGGGTCGACGGCGATGACCTTGCCTGTCGACTCCGGCATGTTCGGGTCGCCGCTGAACGTGACCGTGCCGCCGGGGCGCATCTCGAACTCGGCGCGCGAGGGGAACCACTGGGCGAGTTGGTCGGGGTCGGTCACGAACTGCCAGACGCGGTCCAGGGGTTGGTCGTAGACGCGGCTGAAACGGACGGCGGGGCGGCCGTCGTCGAGGGTGAGATAGGTGCCGGTGAGATCGACGGACATGGCGGATCAGTCCTTCGGGACGGGTTTCCGGGCATCGTCGTCCGACGTCTCGTCGAGGCGCCGGCCCAGCCTGTCGAGGCTGCGGTTCCACAGGTCGCGGTAGGGCGCGAGCCAGGCGTCGAGGGCGGCGATCGGGGCGGGGTCGAGGGCGTAGACGCGGCGCTGCGCGTCCTGCCGTACCCGGACCAGGCCCGCGTCCCGCAGCACCCGCAGATGCTTGGACGTGCTGGGCTGGCTCAGACCGCAGGCCTCCCCTATCTCGCCGACGGGCCGGGGCCGCTCCAGAAGCAGGGCGACGATGGCCCGCCGGTGGGGATCGGCGAGGGCGGTCCAGAGCGAGGCGTCGGACATGACTCCAATATGCCTCGATGGTTATATGCCGGTCAAGGCATGCATGGTCCTCAGGAAACCGGGCGGCCGTACCCCGCCACACCCCCGTGATCCACCCCGTGCGCCGCCCAGCTGTACAGATGCAGATCGAGGCCATCGGGGTCGTTGAGCACCAGCAGCCAGCCGATCGACGCCTCGATCACCGGCGAGTGCGGGATGCCGAGCGCGTCCAGGTGAGCGGCCCAGGCCTCCACATCGGCGCGGTCCCGGACCGCGAAGCTGACCGGGTCGAAGCCCTGACAGCCTTGTGCCGCCTGGGAGTTGACCCGCAGACAGAGCATCGAGTCGCCGAGTCCCGGCACCTCACCCGCCACCCCTCGCACGACACCGTCCGCGTCCGGGAACTCGTGCGTGACCTTGAAACCGAGGACGCGGCCGTACCACTCCCGCGAGCGGTCGAGGTCGGTGACGGGCATCTTCACGTGGTGGATTCCGGCGAGCTCCGGCATGGCACCCACACTCCTCATCGCACTGGTCCCATTTCACCGCAGTACGACTGCGACGATTTCCATCTAGACTCCTCCCCATGCCCGACCCCGTCAACCAGAAGCGGCCCTACCGCTCGGCCAAGCGCGCCGAGACGGCCGCGGCGACCCGCGCCCGCATCCGGGAGGCGGCCTCCCGGCTGTTCACGGAGAAGGGGTTCACCGGCACGCGCATGAAGGAGGTGGCGGCACTGGCCGGTGTCGGCGAGCGCACGCTGTACGACGCGTTCCCCACCAAGGCCGCCCTGTTCGGGCACACCCTGGGTGTCGCGATCGCCGGCGACGAGGAGCCGGTCGCCGTCCCGGACCGCCCCGAGACCCTCGAGATCCGGGACGAGCCCGACCCCGGGCGCGCGATCGGCCGCAGCGTCGACCAGATCACCGAACTGCTGGAGCGCGCCGGTGACTTGATCATGGTGACCGTCGAGGCGGCGGGCGCCGACCCGGACATGCGGGCGTCCGCGGACGCCGGTGCCGAGGCGACGTACGGCGTGCATCTGGCCCTGACCACGGCACTTGAGGAGCGTGAGGCCCTGCGTGCGGGCCTCGACGCGCGCACCGCCGCCGACACGCTCTACGCGCTCACGTCACCGCACATGCATCAACTCCTGCGCAGACACCGGGGCTGGACGCTGGAGGCCTACCGGGCCTGGCTGCGGCGGGTGTTGGTCGCGGAGCTGCTCGACTCTCACTGAGCGACACCCTGCCACCGCTCGTGGACGTCGCCGTCGCGGCTGTGCAACTGTGTCGCCAACACCCGTAGCGCCGCCGCGAATCGGTCCGGGTCGCGCAGGAACTCCATGTGGATGCCGGGGAATTCGGCCCACGGCGCCCCGATCCGGCGGGCGATCTCGATCGACGGGCGGGCGTAGTAGGTGCCCCGGTCCTCCGCTCCCGCGCCCAACACGACGGGAAACGGCGCCGACTTGAGCGCGGCCTCGTCAGGTCGGAAGCCGGCGAAGCCCGACCACTCCGTGCCGAAGAGGTGGTCCTGGTTTCCCAGGAACCGCTTCCAGAGGTCACCGGGCCAGCGGTACGTGCCCTCGCCCCGGGTGGTCTCGGCGAACCGTCGGCCCGCCGCCAGCGCCCCGCCCTGCGCGTACAGCGCGGCGAGTTCGGCGAAGAAGCCGCGCCCGGGGTCGCCGTCGGGCAGGACGTTCACGGCGGGCGGTTCATGGGCGATCAGGCCCGTCATCACCTGCGGGTGGAGTGCGGCCAGCGTGAGTCCGATGATCGCGCCGCCGCTGTTGCCGAACACCAGCGCCCGCCCGCCGGCCAGGCCGTCGATGAGCGCGCGGGCGTCGGCGGCCTGCACGGCGAGGTCCATCGGTGTCGCGGTCCGGCCGGTGCTGCGCGAGTTGCCGCGCCGGTCGTAGGAGATCACCGTGAAAGCGTCGGAAAGGATCTCCGCGACGCCGTCGTAGTAGCCGGCGTCTCCGCCGGCCCCGCTGATCATCAACAGCGCCGGGCCGCTGCCGCGCATCTCGTAGTACAGCCCGGCCCCGTCGGCCTCGAACCTGCCCTTGCGCATGCCTTGATCCCCGTCCCCAGCGAAACGTTGCCGTTTCGCTGAAAGTGCTCTACTGTCGATGTGTACGAAACCGTTTCGTTTACGTTTTGGTAAACCCCGAACGACTTCCCTGGAGTGGTTCCCGATGTCCCAGAAGACACTGACCGAAGGCACCCAGTCGGGTGTCGCGGAGGCGCAGCCCGCGTCCTCCTCGAAGCGGTGGTGGATCCTCGCGATCGTCGCCGTGGCTCAGCTGATGGTCGTCCTCGACGCCACCATCGTGAACATCGCCCTGCCGTCGGCCCAGAAGGACCTCGGCTTCTCCGACGGCAACCGGCAGTGGATCGTCACCGCGTACGCCCTGGCGTTCGCCTCCCTGCTGCTGCTCGGCGGCCGGATCGCCGACCTCTTCGGCCGCAAGACCGCCTTCCTCGTCGGTGTCGTCGGATTCGCCGGCGCCTCCGCCCTCGGCGGTGCCGCCAACAGCTTCGGCATGCTGGTCACCGCACGCGCCCTCCAGGGTGTCGCGGGCGCACTGCTCGCGCCGGCCGCGCTCTCCCTGCTCAACACGACGTTCACGGACGCCCGCGAGCGCGCCCGGGCCTTCAGCGTGTACGGCGCCATCGCGGGCGCCGGCGGTGCGGTGGGCCTGCTGCTCGGCGGTGTGCTGACCGACGCCTTCGACTGGCGCTGGACGCTCTACGTCAACGTCGCCATCGCCTTCGTCGCCTTCGCCGGCGGCTGGGTCCTGCTCTCCAACCACCGTGACGCGGCGGGCTCCAAGCTGGACGTGCCGGGCACGGTCCTCGTCGCCGGCGGTCTGTTCTCCCTCGTCTACGGTTTCTCCAACGCCGAGACACACGACTGGAGTTCGCCGCAGACCTGGGGCTTCCTGATCGTGGGCGTCGTCCTGCTGGCGGCCTTCGTCTGGTGGCAGAACCGCGCCGAGCACCCGCTGCTGCCGCTGCGCATCCTGCTCGACCGCAACCGGGGCGCCTCGTTCCTCGCCGTACTGATCACCGGTGCGGGCATGTTCGGTGTCTTCCTCTTCCTCACCTACTACCTCCAGCTGAACCTGGGCTTCAGCCCGACCAAGACCGGTGTCGCGTTCCTGCCGATGATCGGCGCGCTGATGGTCATGGCGCAGGTGGGCACCACGGTCCTGGTGCCACGCCTCGGCCCGAAGGTCGTCATTCCGCTGGGCTTCGCGATCGCCATGGTCGGCATGGCCTGGCTGACCGGCATCGGGGTCGGCTCCTCCTACGCGAGCCACGTCCTGCCGCAGCTGATCGTGATCGGCGCGGGCCTCGGCATGGTGATGCCTCCGGCGATGCAGCTCGCCACGGGCGGGGTGGCCGCCGAGGACGCGGGTGTCGCCTCCGCGACGGTCAACGCCATGCAGCAGGTGGGCGGTTCGATCGGTACGGCGCTGCTGAACACCCTGGCCGCGAGCGCCGCGACGGACTACCTGGCTGGGAAGGACGCGACCAACAAGCTGGTCCAGGCGCAGGCCACGATCGAGAGCTACACCACCGCGTTCTGGTGGTCGGCGGGCTTCTTCGCCGCGGGCACACTGATCGCGCTCGGGCTCTACCGTCGCGGAGTTCCGCAGCAGGACGCGGACGCCGCACCGGTCGTCCACATGTGATCCACTCCGCCGAGAGGTGAGCCGCAGAGACCGAGGGGTCGCCGTCCACAGGGAGACGGCGGCCCCTCTCCACTGTCCTACTGACAGAAAGTCAACCTTTCTGACCGAAGTTCACCATGTCGAGTGAACCAGATCTTGCGGGCGGCGTGTCATGGATGTTCAGGGCTTCTCCGGGGTAACTACCGAGACCGAATGCGCCCCGTGCCGAGGTGGAGCGGCCATGACAGCGGAAGCGGACGAACGCGACAGTCCCGCGGCCAACTCCTGCGCCCTGACGCGGTCGTACGGCCCCTTCACGGTGGTCGAGGTCTCCGGCGAGATCGACATGGCGACCGCCGACCTGGTCGTCGAGCACCTGGACGCCGCGACGGCGGTCGCGGAGCCCGATGTACTGGTGGATCTGCGGCCCGTGGAGTTCCTCGACTGTTCGGGGCTGCGCGTTCTGTGCCGGGCCGAGCGGCGGGCGAGGGAACGCGGCGGGCGGCTGCGGATCGTCTCCGACGGGCCGCGCATCGACCGACTGTTGCGCGCCTCGGGTCTGTTCGGCCGCTTTCCGCCACTGCGCGCGATGCCCTCCCAGGAGGAGAAGCCGCAATGAGAACAGGGGCCGGCTCGGGCGACCCCACACCGCCCGGCCGACCCCTGGTGCGGGATCGCGGTACTCCGCGACAGGGGTGCGCACTCCCCAGCTACGGACCCTCCCTGATGCTCACGGAGACCGTGCGACCCCGGTCTCTCAGAACGTGAAGACACCTCCGTACCCGTAGGAGTCCTTCACGCACTCGTTGGAGAAGACGCGCTCGTAGGAGACGCGCTTGCCCTGCCAGACACCCTCGACGGTGACGACGACGGGACGGTAGAGCTTGTTGCAGAGCACATCGCTCCGGGCCGCCAGGGCGTCGAAGTCCCCGCCGATCCCGCGCAGTTCGGCGCACGCCTGGGCGGCCGACGGGTGGGTGCCGGAGGAGGTGGGCGCGCAGGTGAGGGTCACTGCGCGTTCCGGTGTCGCGAGGGCGGCGTCGTCCCCGTGGCCCATGGTCAGCACCAGGGCCGACGGGGCGTAGAGCGCGGACGGGCCGGTGCCGTGGGCCGCGAGGGCGGTCCCGGTGAGGGGCCCGCAGACGGCGGTGGCCGTCAGGCCCAGAGTCACTGCCCAGCGCGCGGTGTTCCGCATTGTGTGCATCCTTCCGCTCGATACGAACCGATCACGAACGGATCGGTCCGAAGAGATGCCGGTCCCGCTCGGTCGGTGCCGAACCGGCGGGCGCCACTCTGCCGAGTCCACCGCCGGAACACACATCCCACCCACAGCTTTCAGTAACCTTGCGTGTTGAATCAGTGGCGTGAAGTCACAGAATTCGAACGCGCGAACCCCGGAACCACGGGCTTCCCGATCTCCGAATCGGGCCGGTTGGCCGGTTTACCCGCCCTCGCCAATCGTCTTGAAACAGTCCCGAAACATTCCGCTTCAGCTCTCGGCGCACTCCGCCGCAGCCCCTTGCATCTGCACCGCTCGCGAGTAATCGTCATTACATGATTACGACAGAGCAGCAGGAGAAGCTTCGCGGCTGGTTCACCGGCCGTCTGCCCGACGACCTCTTCGAGGAGCTGGTCGAGGTCACGGTCGACCGCGAGGAGGTCACCGTCATCGGCCGCATCCCCGCGCCCAAGCTGGCCGAGGACGTCTCGGACGCCGAGAAGGAGGCGGCGATCCAGGGCCGCGTCCAGGAGTTCCGCGAGCGCACCCGGGAGACCCGGATCGCGGTCGCCCGCGAGGCCGAGCACCGGTTCCGCAGGAAGGTCTCGTGGGGTGCCGAGTGCGCCGGGGAACGCTCCCTGTTCACCCACATCTCCGCCCCCGTCATGACCCGGCTGCGCCAGCCAGAGCGCCAGGTCCTCGACACCCTCATCGCCGCCGGCGTGGCCCGCAGCCGCAGCGACGCCCTCGCCTGGTGCGTGCGCCTCGTCCAGCGGCACACCGACGACTGGCTCGCCGAACTGCGCGACTCCCTCGAACACGTCCAGCGGGTCCGCGCCCAGGGCCCCGACGCCGAACCGGAGGACACCCCGACCGAGAGCTAGTGACACCAGGGCATCAGGGTGGACAATTCCTCCACCCACGGCACGGAAGATGGATGAACCGTCCTCTGGTGCGGGTATCACGGCCGACCGTAACGTCGGCGGACACCCTGAGGACGGCATCCGCTCACCCCGCCCACCCCGCGCGCGTGACCAGCCGTCCACACCGCCACCGCGCCACCCCGCGCTCCACCGCCGTCCCCCGCTGGAGCCCCCTTGTCCTCGCAGCCCGCCCCCTCCCCCGCCACGCCGAGCCAGTCCCTGACCGAGGTCGAGACCTACGGCGTCGAGCGCATCCCCGACGCGGACCGCACCGCCACCCCGCTCGACCTGTTCCGGGTCGCGTTCGGCGGCGCCAACACCTTCTCCACCTGTGTCCTCGGCGCCTTCCCCATCCTCTTCGGCCTCTCCTTCTGGCAGGGCCTCGCGGCCACGCTCCTCGGGGTCGTCGTCGGCGCGCTGATCCTGTGTCCGATGGCGGTGTTCGGCCCGGTCAACGGCACGAACAACGCGGTCGCCTCCTCCGCGCACCTGGGCGTGCACGGCCGGGTCGTCGGCTCGTTCCTGTCCCTCCTCACCGCAGTCGCCTTCTTCTCCATCTCGGTGTGGAGTTCGGGCGACGCCCTGGTCGGCGGCGCGCACCGGCTCTTCGGCCTGGAGCAGAGCACGCTGTCGTACGTCGTCGCGTACGCGCTGTTCGCCGGACTCGTCCTCGCGGTCTGCGTCTACGGCTTCCGGTTCATGCTGTTCGTCAACAAGATCGCTGTTACGTCCGCGACGGTCCTGTTCCTGCTCGGCGCGATCGCGTTCGCCGGTGACTTCGACCCGTCGTACGCCGGAGTCTTCACGTCCTCGGCGGACGCGGCCACGCAGTCGCTGTTCTGGCCGTCGTTCATCGGCGCGGCGCTGATCGTGCTCTCCAACCCGGTCTCCTTCGGCGCGTTCCTCGGCGACTGGTCGCGCTACATCCCGGCGAACACCCCGCGCCGCAAGGTGATCGGGGCCGCGTTCCTGTCCCAGATCGCGACGCTGCTGCCGTTCGTCTTCGGCCTGGCGACCGCGAGCATCATCGCCACGAAGGCCCCCAAGTACGTCGACCCGTCCGCCCCCGACTTCGTGGGCGGCCTCCTCGCGATCTCGCCGAGCTGGTTCTTCCTGCCGGTCTGTCTGCTGGCCCTGATCGGCGGCATGTCGACGGGCACGACCTCGCTCTACGGCACCGGGCTCGACTTCTCGTCGGTGTTCCCCCGGCTGTCACGGGTCCAGGCGACGCTGCTGGTCGGCGTGCTGTCCATCGCGTTCATCTTCATCGGACGCTTCGGCCTCGACCTCGTGCAGTCGATCTCCACGTTCGCCACGATGATCATCACCTGTACGACACCGTGGATGGTCGTGATGATGCTGGGCTTCTACACCCGGCGCGGCTGGTACGACCCGGACGCCCTCCAGGTCTTCAACCGCCGTCAGCGCGGCGGGCGTTACTGGTTCGCGCACGGCTGGAACTGGCGTGGCATGACCGCCTGGTGGGTGGCCGCCGTGGTGGGCGTGCTGTTCACCAACATCCCGGGGCAGTTCGTCGGCCCGCTCGGCGACCTGGCCAACGGCGTCGACATCAGCCTGCCGCTCTCGCTCGCCGTGGCCGCCGTACTGTTCCTGTCGCTGCTCAGGCTGTTCCCCGAACCCCGCGCGGTGTACGGTCCGGAGGGGGCGCGGCTGGCCCGCACCGTCGAGGTCCCGGTGCCGCCGATCACCGGCCCCGGAGCGGTGGCGGCACCCGCCCTGGTCACCGAGGGCAGCTGATGCCCGGCTGGATCGACCTCTCCGTGCCCGTCGTCACCGGGATGCCCGTGTATCCCGGTGACCCGGCGGTCGAGGTCTCCCCCGCCCTGACCGTCCCCCGCGACGGCGTCAACGTCCTTCATCTGCGCATGGGTTCGCAGTCCGGCACGCATGTCGACGCCCCCTACCACGTGGACGACAGCTGGCCCCGCCTCGACGCACTTCCCCTGGAACGCTTCGCCGGGCGCGCGGTCGTGGCCGACGTACGGGGGCTGCCGGCCAGGGCACCGATCGCGCCCGGACTGCTGCTGCCTGCGCTGAGCCAACTGCGCCCGGGTTCGCTGCTGTTGCTCGCCACGGGCTGGTCGGCGCACTGGGGCACCGACGACTACCTCGCCCACCCGTGGCTCACCCCCGAGGCCGCCGAAGCCCTCGTCGAGGCGGGCGTCCGTACGGTCGCGGTCGACGCGCTCAGTGTCGATCCGACGCCCGAACCGGGCGATACGACGGCCGACTTCGGCCTGCCCGCTCATCGGGTGCTGTGCGGCGCGGGCGGAGTGATCGCCGAGAACCTCACGGGGCTTGAACGGGTGGTGGACCTCCCGGACCTGGAGTTGTTCCTGTTTCCGCTACGGCTGCCGGGGGCGGACGGCGCGCCGGTACGGGCTGTCGCGCGGGCCCTCTGATCCGTCCCGGAGAGCCGTTGTCAGACCCACCGTCTACGTTTGCCCCATGACTCGATTCATCTTGGTGGCAGGCGCGTGGCTCGGTGCGTGGGCGTGGGACGAGGTGCTGCCTGAGCTGCGCGCGGCCGGGCACGAGGTGCATGCGCTGACCCTGTCCGGGCTGGCGGAGAAGCAGGGCGTTCCGGCCGGGCAGCAGACCCATGTCCAGGACATCGTCGACGAGGTCGAGCGCCTCGATCTGCGGGACGTCGTCCTGGTCGGGCACAGCTACGCCGGTGTGCCTGTGGGCCAGGCGGCGGAGCGGATCGGCGACCGGCTGGCCCGGGTGGTGTTCGTCGACTCGAACGTGCCGGTGGACGGGAAGTCGTTCCTGGACAGCTTCCCGAGCGACCACATCAGGAAGTCGCTCGACGAGAGCGGCGGAGTCTGGCCGCCCCTGGACCGGGCCGACTACGCGGGCCAGGACCTCACGGACAAGCAGATCGCCCGCATAGTCACCGACGGAACCCCGCACCCGGGTGCCACCCTCACCGAACCGGCGGTCCTCGCCCGCCCGTTGGCCGACCTCCCGGCCACCTACGTCAAGTGCCTGCTCGACGGCGACGAGTTGCCGGCCCCGGCGGACGAGCTGGTCGCGAGCGGGCGCTGGGAGCTGGTCCGCATGGAGACGGGCCACTGGCCGATGTTCTCCCGGCCCCGCGAACTGGCCCGCGTCCTGGGCGAGTCGGCCACCCGCTCCTGAAGCCCCTCACCGCGACGAGGATTCCGCATGCCCTCCACGACCTAGAAGAACGTCCTGGCCGTCGTCCCGCCCCGCATCGGCGGTCGCGCGGCGGCAGCCGGACTGGCGGCACTGCTGCCGGACGGCGTGCACGCCACCGTCGTGGAGGCGGTCGACGAGGACCCCCCGGCCCTGCGCGCGGCGCGTGTCGTCGTCACCGCGCTCTCCCCCGTGACCGCCGAACACCTCGCCGCCGCACCGCAGTTGGAGCTGGTGCAGTGCGCGAGCCACGGCTTCGGCCACGTCGACCTGGACGCCGCGCGTGCCCAAGACGTCCTCGTCTGCAACTTCGGCTCCAGCGGCGCCGAGGAACAGAACGTGGCCGAGCAGACCTTCGCCCTGATGCCGGCGCTGGCGCTGGCGCTGGCCAAGCGGATCGTCCCCGCACACACCGCGCTCGCAGACGGGGACTGGGCGCTGCCCCAGGTGCAGAGCTCGCTGACCGAGCTGTCCGGCAAGACCCTCCGCATCATGGGACTTGGGCCTGTCCGGCGGATCATGTCGCAGACGCGGGGCCGGCACGCCCACCTGCGGCGTTGTCGTCACTCTCCCCCAGTCTCGGCTTCGCTCGACCGGGAGGGGCCCCATCGCTCCGCGTCGACTCCCTCCTCCGCCTTGCAGTGGGACGCACCAGACCCCGCTCACCGGCGCCGATCAGGCACCGTCACTTTCCTGCGACCTGATCCGCCGGACAGGCCCTGGGTGCCATCGGACAGCAAGTCGCCCGCAGGGCAGCCGCGTTCGACATGACCGTCGTCCACGCCGGCCGGCGTCCCGTGCCCGAGGAGACGACGGCGCGGCTCGGCGGCGCCCGTCATGTCCCGCTCGACGAACTGCTGCGCCTGTCCGACTACGTCACCCAGCACGCCCCGCTCACCGACGAGACCCGGCATCTCCTGACCGCCGAGCGGCCGGCGCTGCTCAGACCGACCGCGTTCGTGATCAACACCGCGCGGGGCGCGTTGATCGGCCAGGACGCCCTCGAAGCGGGCGCCCTGGCCGGTGCGGGACTCGATGTCTTCGACCCCGAACCGCCCACCCCCGCACTGCGGTTGCTCAAGCGCCGAACGTGGTGCCCTCGCCGCATGTCGGCGGTGTGACCAGGGAGACCGTCGTCCGGATCGCGCCGGCCGCCGTGCGGAACGCGGCCGGTTTCCTGACGGGTGAGCGGCCGGGTGATGTCGTCAGCTGAGCCGGTCCGCGTTGTGCGCGGGGCGCGGGGACGGGACTCCCGTGCCGGCGATCGAGAGCGAACCGGGGCTGGCCGACACCGAGTCGGTCAGCCACCGTTGCGCGGTGGAGCCGTCGCGGACCTTGAGGACGATGTCGGCGCCGGGGTCCTTGGTGGTCGTGGTGAGCGCGAGCCCGGAGTCCCAGCGGGGCAGCAACTCGCCCCGCACGGTGAGGTCGTAGCGGACATCGTTGCCGCGCTTGGCCTTCGCGTCCGCGCAGGTGCCGAGCACGACGACACCGGCGTCCGCGTGCGAGTCCAGGCACAGCCCGGAGTCCGCCGCACTGCGCAACAGCCCGTCGGTCCCGTACGACCACTCCTGGGTCTCGGCGGAGGAGCAGGTCGCGAGCACGGTGTCGGCGCCTGCCTTCACGGTGCCCCGGATGTCCAGGCACAGGTCGGCGGCGGCGTTGCGCAGCCTCGTCTGCCCGGGTACGGAGGGGAGCCGGGCGGTGCCGGGCGCCGACGATGACACGTGTCCGCTTCCGTTGGTGGAGGCGACCGGGTCGGCGGTGCCGCCGTTGTCCGGCCACAGGCTGACGGCGACGACGCTCGCGACGACCCCGGCGCCGATCAGTCCGGCACCGACGAAGAACGAGCGGGACGACCGGCCGGACCCGGCCGACCTGGCAGCGTCCACGATGCGGCGGCCGGGCGCGGGGAGCCGGGAGAGCATCCGGTGCCGTCCCGTGCCGCCACTGTGCCCACCGTGCCCGCCGTGCCGGCCGGCGGTCCGTGTCCGGGTGGCGGGCCGGGCGCGGCCGGGGCGCGACGCGAGGTAGTCGCGGGCTCCCCAGCCGAGCACCGCCTCCGCGAGCAGGACTCCCAACCCGCCTTCGAAATAACTCAGTTGTTCGGCGGCGAATCGGCAGTAGCGGCACTGGGCGAGATGCTGCTGGACATCGGGCAGCAGTGTGCCGCCGCGTCGAATGGGGACGTCGAGGAGACGGTTGTAGAAGCTGCAATCCTTGGTCGGCGCGAGTTCCCGGTGGGCGCGTACACAGCCCTCGCGGAATTTTTCGTGCGCCTGCTGGAGAGCGGCCGACGCGGTGTCGGTATCCATCCCGAGCAGTGCCGCCGGCACGGTTATCGTCTCGGCCTCGACCTCGGTGTGCCACAGCAGACACTGGGCGAACGGCTGAAGGGTCTGGAAAGACCGCTCGGCGAGCTTGCGATTTTCGGATGTCATGGACTTGGCAGAACGCATCGCGCGGCCCCCGGAGGGTTTCTCCAGGTCCGGCAGAACACCGGATATTCGCTCCTCCGCCGCCCACTCCCGGATCGTGTCACGCACGGTCAGCAGCAGCCGGGGGCGCAGTGCCACGCCCGGTTCGCCGAACGTCAGCCGGTCGAACACCCGATGGAAGGCGGCAGCGGCGGCCATGGCGGGGACACTGCCCGTGGCGGCGAGACAGACCTCCGCGTAATCCTGGACCGGCTGCCAGTGCCGCGCCATCAACAGCGCGACGGAATGCGCGGCCTCACCCTCCGGGCGGCCCCGCAGCCGGGCGGCCAGCGTCTCGTCGGATTCCTCGGGAGCCCCGCTGTCCGGCGGGGGGTAAGGAGGACGAGGAGGGGGAGGGAGGGACACGGAGTGGATTCCTCGGATTCGGTTCATCAACAGGTGAACGAGCCCCGGGCATTACCCTCGCGCGGGCGTTTCACCCTTGCACAACCCACTGAACCCAACAAGGCACTTGGGCAACATCCATACCTTTGAAAGAAAGTCAGAGGCACCGGCAACTCCGCTTCCCTCGCACCGGCTTTCGACTTTCCATGCGCCCCGTGTGAACCACGCGCACACTCCGGTGCGTCGCGCACGCTCCCGGCGCACGGCACGGAGCGGTCCACTGGAATCGGCCCTTCTCGGAGGCCACGCGCTGGACGGCGGCTCTCCCGCGCCAAACGGCCGCCGACCCTGCTCCTCCCGCCCTCGGTCGGCGGCCCCGAGGGCGGGGGCGGCCCACCCCCGCCCTCCCTTCACACGGCCTCGGCCCTAGGGCCTGTCCGGCGGATCATGCCGGAGACGCGGGGTCTGGCACGCACATCTGCGGCGTTGTCGTCGGTCGCCGACGCTCCGCGTCGCCCCCCTCCTCCGCCTTGCAGCTGCACGCGCCGGACCCCGCTCACCCGTGCTTATGAGGCGCCGCTGCTTTCCTCCGACCTGATCCGCCGGACAGGCCCTAGCCGCCGATGGTGTCGAGTTCGGCGATCGCGTCGGCGGGCAGCACCAGGTCCGCGGCGGCGATGTTCTCGCGCAGATGGGCGCGGGACGAGGTGCCCGGGATCAGGACGGTGGTGGCCGAGCGCTGCAACAGCCAGGCCAGGGCGACCTGTTGGGGCGAGGCGTCCAGCCGGGCGGCGACCTCGGCGAGGGTCTTCGACTGCAGCGGGGTGAACCCGCCGAGCGGGAAGTACGCGGCGAACGCGATGTTCTCCGCGGCACACCGCTCGACGAGGTCGTCGTCCTGCCGGTTGGCCAGGTTGTAGAGGTTCTGCACGGTGACGACCGGCGCGATGGCCTGCGCCTCGGCCAGCTGGGCGGCGGAGACCGTACTCAGCCCGAGGTGCCGGATCAGCCCCGCCTTCCGCAGCTCGGCCAGGGCGCCGAACTTCTCGCCGATCGACTCCTCGTCGGCGGTGTCCTGGGCGCCGACCCGAAGGTTGACCACGTCCAGCGCGTCGAGCCCGAGGTTGCGGAGGTTGTCGTGGACCTGTGCCTTGAGGTCCTCGGGGTGGCGGGACATGATCCAGCTGCCGTCGGGGCCGCGCCGGGCGCCGACCTTGGTCACGATGTGCAGGTCGTCGGGGTAGGGGTGGAGGGCCTCCTTGATGATCTCGTTGACGACGACCGGGCCGTAGAAGTCGCTGGTGTCGATGTGGGTGATGCCCCGCTCGACGGCCTCGCGGAGGACGGCCACCGCTTCGGTGCGGTCCTTCGGCGGGCCGAAGACGTGGGGGCCGGCCAGTTGCATGGCGCCGTATCCCATGCGGGTGAGGGTGAGGCCCTCGGCAGGTGTGAGGGTGCCGCCGGAGACGGTGTCGGCCATGGTGGCGCGCCTTTCGGTAGATGGTGGGTCCTGTGACCGACTCTGCGCCCGTGGCGGCCGGGCAGGCAGTACCCGGATGTTCCTGGTAGTGACGGGGACACCCACCTGCGGGGATTCGGATCTACGGTGGTGGGTGTGGACGCCAAGAACGCGCTCGGTGAGTTTCTGCGGGCCCGCCGGGAGCGGGTCCGGCCCGAGGACGTGGGCCTGAGCGGCGGCGGGCTCCGCCGGGTACCGGGGCTGCGCCGGGAGGAGGTCGCCCTCCTGGCCGGTATCAGCTCGGACTACTACCTGCGGCTTGAGCAGGGCCGGGACCGCAACCCGTCGGCCCAGGTGCTGGAGGCGCTGGCCCGCGTGCTGCGCCTCGACGCCGCCGCGAGCGCCCATCTGCTGAGCCTGGCGCATCCGGAGCGGCCGGCCGCCTCGCGCAGACGGGCCAGAAAGCCGGAGGCGGTTCCGGTGAGCGTCCGCGAACTGCTGGACACCTGGTCGGCGCATCCGGCCTACGTCCAGAACCGGTTCACGGACTGCCTCGCGGCCAACGCGTTGTGCCGGGCACTGTCCCCGAACTACGTGCCGGGGGTGAACCTGCTGCGAGCGGTGTTCCTCGACCCCGCCGAACGTGAACTGCGGCGCGACTGGGAGGAGTTGACCGCCGAGGGCGTGGCGACGCTGCGCGGCCACATCGGTCCCGATGTCGACGATCCGCGACTGGTGGAGCTGGTGGGCGAGCTGTCCGTGCGCAGCGAGCGCTTCCGGCTGCTGTGGAGCCGGCACGAGGTACGGCCGATGGTCGGGCGGATCAGTCTCCTCGGCCATCCACTGGTCGGGGACTTCGAGTTGCGGTCGAACAAGTTCGAGATCCCGGGCACGGACGCCCTGAGCATGGTCGTCTTCCACGCCGAACCGGGCAGCCGCAGCGCGGAACTGCTGGGCCTGCTGGGCAGCCTCGCCGTGTCCGGCGACGGCGTACCCGGGGAGACGTCACCGGCGCACGAGGACCGGTGACGCTCAGATCTGCCAGGAACGCAGCCGTTCCGCCGCGCCGTACACGTCCGTCTTCCCGGAGATCAGATCGCGGGTCAGGTCGACGAGCGCGCCGTACGGCGGATCGATGCCGACGCCGCTGACGAACATGTAGGCGACCGCCGTGGCGCAGGCGAAGCGGGCGTTGGCGGACGGCAGGGGCTTGAGCAGGGCGAGGGTGTGCAGCAGGGCGGTGGCCCGCCAGGCCGGGTCGGAGTCGACACCGAGGCGGGGCGGGTCGACGCGGTGCCGGGCGACGGCCGCCACCAACGCCGAGAAGTCGTTGATGGTGGGCTGGTCCGGCAGGACTTCCTCATGGCGCTGGAGGAGCCACGGCACGTCGATATGGATGGCGGGCATGCGTCAGGCGACCCGTCCCTCGCCCTTGGCCGCCGGTTCGTCCTCGGGGAAGGCCGCGGCGAACTCGTCGGCGTGCGTCGCGAAGAAACGGCGGAAGGCCTCGGCCCCCTCCTGCAGCGCCCGGTGCCGGGCGATGTCGGCGGCGGCGGCCTCCCGGACGAGGGCCTTCATCGACGTACCGCGCTCCTTGGCGATCTGCCGCAGGTCCTCTAGCTCGCGATCGCTGAACTCCACGTTGAGAGCTGGCATGACCTCACGGTACCGCTCGGGTACTTACCCGTAAATACCGCCAGGTCAAGAGGCATGCCAAGCGGTACCGGGCAACACGGCCTAGCGCGTCGACCACAGTCCCCTGCGCCGATAGCTCCCCTCCCAGAAGACCCGGTTCAGCACCCGCACCGGTGGTGGAAACGCCCCCAGGAACCGTTCCCGATCCCCCGCCGACACCCCGTCCACGAGCCACGGCACGAACACAGCGGCCCCGCGCAGCCCCTGTGTCTCTCGCAGCCGCCCGGTGAAGGCGGCCCAATCCGCGTCGGTCAGCACCTCCCCCATCAACGGCAGCGCGCTGTCCTCCTCGTGCTTGAGATGATCGTCGAGGGTGGCCCGCAACGCCCGTACCAGATCGGGGAGTTCAAAGGCCCGGTCGGCCAGCGCGGCGTCCACCGCGGTCAACAGCGGGTCGATACGGGCGTGTTCGGCCTCCATCTCGTCGAGCATCCCGAGGTCCCGCTGACGGCCCTCGATCCGCGCCCGGACCCGCGGCCACAGGTCGCTGTCCTCGGCGGTGTGGTGGACGTGGAGTTGGTGCTCGAAGTTCTCCCACCCGGCGAGGACAGGGGCGGTGTGCGCCCTGCCGTCCGCGACCGCCTCGGCGAGCCGCTCAAGGTCGCGTCGGAAGGCGTCGTGGGAGGCGTACATGGGCGTGAAGTCGATGGTCATCGTGCGGCTTCCTCCAGCTCGGGCCCGGACACGGGCAGGGCTTGCGGGTCGGCGGACGGCCCCTGGTGCCGTCGTACGGCGAGACAGGCGAGCGCGCCGGTCAGCAGGACGGCCGGCGCGACTCGCGGTCAAGAGGCCGGGGCGGCCCGCGGGTGTGACACGGCGCCGATGCGCAGAGACGTACGTCACATTCACGCCCTCGGCTGTCACATTCCGGCCCCCGGCACCCCTCGCAGTAGTGAGCACGCACTGGGGAGGCGCGGGTATGTCCGAGATCGCTGTCACCGAAGAGGCGACCGATGACTTCATGGACCATCGGGAGCTGTTGTTCAGCCTCGTCTACAACATGCTGGGGAGCGTCGCCGACACCGACGACGTCCTTCAGGAGACCTGGCTGTCCTGGACGGCGCGCGCCCGCCGTTCCCCGCTCGACACCATCACCAACCGGCGCGCCTATCTCGTCCGGATCGCCGTCAACCACGCGCTGCAGCGCCGCGCCACGATCAGCCGCCGCCGCGAGACATACGTCGGTCCGTGGCTGCCGGAACCGCTGCTCGGCCCGGCCGACGACCCCGTCGACCCGGCACTGCGCGCCGAGTCGGTCTCGCTGGCCATGCTGGTCGTCCTGGAGTCGCTGAGCCCGCTGGAGCGGGCGGTCTTCGTCCTCAACGAGGTGTTCGGGTACGCCCACACCGAGATCGCGGACATCATCGAACGCACCCCGGCCGCCGTACGGCAGCTCGCGCACCGGGCGCGGGCCCATGTGCACGCGCGGCGGCCCTTGTACGAGGCGCATCCCCGGGTGCGCCGGGAGGCGACGGAACGGTTCGTGCGGGCCGCGGTCGGCGGAGACATCGCCTCGCTGATGGAGATCCTCGCGCCGGACGTCACGGTCTGGACGGACAGCGGGGGCAACCGGAAGCCGGCGGGACTGCGCCCGGTGCACGGTCGGGACAAGGCCGTCCGCCTCATCAACTCCTTCGCGGGCAGGCGCCGTCCGCAAAATCTGGAGCTGCGCTTCCGACGGGTCAACGGCGACGACGCGGCCGTGCTGTTCGAGGGCGACGAGCCGTACGCGGTGATGGTCATGGACCTCACGCCCGAGGGCGACCAGGTGTCCGGGGTCTACATCGTGACCAACCCGGAGAAGCTCACGCACGTCCACAAGGACGACGAGGAGGAGGACCAGTGACCACCCCTTCCGGTCCTTCCGGCCCTTCCGACTCCTCGCGGGGCGAGCGCGTCGCCGACTGGTTCGACGGCCGGCTCGGCATCTACGCACTGGGCAAGCAGTATCTGCGCAAGGTGTTCCCGGACCACTGGTCGTTCCTGCTCGGCGAGATCTGCCTCTACAGCTTCGTGGTGCTGATCCTCACCGGCGTGTACCTCACCCTGTTCTTCCACCCGTCCATGAACGAGGTGACGTACCACGGGAGTTACGTCCCCCTGAACGGCATCCGGATGTCCGACGCCTACGCCTCGACGCTGCACATCAGCTTCGACGTGCGCGGCGGGCTGCTGGTACGGCAGTTGCACCACTGGGCGGCGCTGGTGTTCATCGCCGCGATGCTGACGCACATGATGCGGCACTTCTTCACGGGGTCGTTCCGCAAGCCTCGCGAGCTCAACTGGCTGTTCGGCTGGACCCTGTTGTTCCTCGGCCTGTTCGAGGGCCTCTTCGGCTACTCGCTCCCGGACGACCTGCTCTCGGGCACGGGCATGCGCTTCGTGGACGGCGCGCTGCTCTCGGTCCCGGTCGTCGGCACGTATCTGTCGATGTTCCTGTTCGGCGGCGAGTATCCCGGCCACGACATCGTGTCCCGCTTCTACTCACTGCACGTGCTGCTGATCCCGGGCGTCATGGCGGCCCTCGTGGTCGTCCACCTCATCCTGGTCGTCTACCACAAGCACACGCAGTTCGCGGGCCCGGGCCGCACCGAACGCAACGTGGTGGGCTCCCCGTTCATGCCGGTGTACCTGGCGAAGGCGGGCGGCTTCTTCTTCCTGGTCTTCGGCGCGCTCACCGTCCTCGCGGCGGTGGCCTCCATCAACCCCGTCTGGTCCTACGGCCCCTACCGCGCCGACCAGGTCTCCACGGGCGCCCAGCCCGACTGGTACCTGGGCTTCGCGGAGGGCCTGGTCCGTGTGATGCCGGGCTGGGAAGTCACGTTGTGGGGGCACACGTCGGTGCTCGGCGTACTGATCCCGATCGTGGTCTTCCCGCTCCTCCTCGTCCTCATCGGCGCGTACCCGTTCCTGGAGTCCTGGCGGACGGGCGACAAACACGAACACCATCTCCTGGACCGCCCCCGCAACCGCCCCCACCGGACGGGCCTCGGCGTCGCCTGGATCAGCCTCTATCTGATCCTCCTGGCGGGCGGCGGCAACGACATCGTGGCGACCCGTCTCCATCTGTCGATCAACACGGTGACGTGGATGGTGCGGGTGGCCGTGTTCGCCGTCCCGGTCCTCGCGTTCGTCATCACCCGCCGCATCTGCCTGGGCCTCCAACTCCGGGACGCGGAACTGGTGTTGCACGGCCGCGAGACGGGCGTGATCAAGCGGCTGCCGCACGGTGAGTACGTGGAGGTCCACCGGCCACTGGACCCGGCGGAACTGCACACACTCACCGCGCACAAACGCCCGAGGGAACTGGTGGAACGCGAGCCCTGACGCCCACTACCAGGCCGGCCGCGGATCCCGGAGGTGCTCCGGGGTCTGCTCGGGCAGCTCGCGGTCCTGGTCCGTCCGCATCAGGTAGCCCGGATCGGGCGGGAACTCCTCTGTGGGCGGGGCCGGTTGGTGGAACCGGCGGGTGCGCGGGAGGGTTACTTCCACGAGCTTTCCGTCGTGGATCATCCACAGGCCGAAGCACTCGTCGTCCTGGTCGTGGATCAGCACCTGGACGCTCTCCGGGATGGGCCATGGGAGCGACTCCAGATGCTTCAGGAGCCCCTCCCGTGGGCGCATGCGCTCGAACTCGGTGGCCCAGCCCGCGCCGAACGACGTCCCCCACTGGCTCTCGATCGGGACGAACCGGCCACGCCAGGTGCGCTCCGGATCGTCCCGGGTCAGCGGTTCCATCACTTCGTGCGCGTGCAGGGCCAGCACGACAACCTCGGCGAATCTGCTCATCCGGAGATCATCCCTGATCCGCCGCGAACGAGGCCATCCAGGCCAGCGCCGCGTTCCAGTTCACCGCCGTCTCGTTCGTCGACCAGGACTGGATGTCGTCGATGTAGCAGAACTGGCCGACGCAGCCGGTGAGTTTGCTCTGTGCGTAGGGGTCCTGGATGGACGAGTTGGGGCCACCCGCCAGGGTTCCGCTAGGTGGGTTCGGCAGGTTGGGGTCGAGTTCGTGGGCGTACCAACGGCTGTGCTCGTTGTGGGAGTTGGCCTCGCCGTAGCCGGTGACGTACGACATGTTGAGGGCGTTGCGGCCGAGGACGTAGTCCATGCTCTGGAGCGCGCCGTCACGGTATTTCGCGGCGCCGGTGAGGTCGTACGCGGTGGCGATGACATGCGCGTTGTTGAGGATCTGGCTGTTGGAACCCCAGTCGTAGAGGTTGCCGGGCGGTGCGTACGGCATGCCGTAGGGCTCGCTCCGCAGTGTGGCGAGGTAGGTGTCCGCGCCCTCGATCACCGAGCGGCGGAGCTTGTCTCGGCCGGGCAGTCGGCTGGGGACGGTGGCGAGGTCGAGTCGGCCGAGGGCGGCCGTCCGTGCCCAGTCGAAGCCGAGGCTGCCGAAGATGTCTGCCGTATTGAGGGGGGAGTTGGTGACGTGATCGGCGAACTGCCGTTCCCCCGTGGTGAGATACAGCTCCGCCGCCGCCCAGTAGAACTCGTCGGTGGCGTTGTCGTCGGGGTAGGCACCGCCGCCTGTGCCGTCGTTCGGGTCCGGGTAGACCGTGGGGTGGGCGAGCGCCGCCGCCCAGGCCTTCCGCGCCGCCTTGAGCGCCTTCGCCGCGAACTCCCGGTCGTAGGGCCGGTACAGGCGGGCCTCCTGCGCCGCCGTCGCCGCCAGGTTCAGCGTCGCCTGGGTGGTCGGCGCGTGCAGTTCGCGCTTCTGCGGGTCCTGGCTCGGGAGCAGCGGGAGTCCGGTCCACTGTTCGTCGTGGACCTTGTCGTGGGCCATGCCCGCCAGCGGCTGTCCGTCCGGCACCTGCATCTTCAGCAGGAACTCCAGCTCCCAGCGCGCCTCGTCGAGCACGTCCGGCACCTTGTTGCCGCTCTCCGGGATGGCGAGGGTTCCGTCGCGCAGCTTCGCCGGCTGTCCGGTGCGGGCCAGCAGTGAGCGTTCGTACGTGCTCAGCAACTCCCAGGTGGAGATACCGCCGTTGACGACGTACTTGCCGTGGTCCCCCGCGTCGTACCAGCCGCCCGTGACGTCAAGTGTGTAGTCGCACAGGCCGGGTTGGCAGGGCACGTTCGCGTCGCCCTGGTTGGGGGCGACGTTCAGGTGACCGGCCGGGCGGGCGTAGCCGGGGCGCAGGTCGTCGCGGATCGCGATGCCGCTGCGCTGCGTGTAGTAGTACTTCAACGAGTCGAGCCGCAACCGCTCGTAGGCGGCGGTCCCGATGTCGAAGGGCCGGCTGGTATCCCCGTCCGCCACCAGCGTGAAACCCTCGCCGTGCCCCCGGTACGCACCGAAGTCGATGGACTGCACGTTCTGCCCGGACGCCACGTCGGTGCCACGCGGCACGGTCCGCCCATGCGCGACCACCGCACCCGCCGCGCTCTTCAACTCCCAGGGCAGCACGGCCGTCGACGCGGTCACCAGTGTCGCGTTCTTCGGCCCGCCCGGCAGATAGGCGACCTGGTTGACCCGCACGCGCGGCCCGGTGTCGGGCTCGTACACCTCCGGCGGCACCCCGCCCAGCAAGGACACGTCGTCCATGCAGAAGTGCCAGGCGTCCGCACTTCCGCCGAGCTGGAAGGCGACCTGCCCCTGCGTGGTGTCGACGGGCGAAGTGAACGTGTAGGCAAGGGAGTTGCCCGTCCCGCTCAGCTCGGGACTGATCTCGTAGTAGGTGTCGTACGGCGACACCGACAGCCCGACGATCGCCCGCACCACGTGCCCAGCGGGCGAACCCGACGCCGTGAAGGCGAACTTGTACGACTCGCCCTTGACCAGCGCGATGTCGTTCTGGCCGACGGCGGCGTCCCAGCGGTTGGTCGTGCCGCCGGGGACGTCCGCGCAGAGCTGCCCGCCGGACAGGCCCGCGGTGACGTTGCTCGTCGTCCACCAGGGTGCGGTGGTGGTGTCGAAGGTGCCGTTCCTGACCTGTTCGATCTCGTCGGCTCCGGCCGAGCTTGCCGGCAGGGCGGTGAGGGCGGCCGCGAGGAGGGCCGTGGCGGCGAGCAGGGTCGTTCTGCGTCGTTTCACGTCTGGGCTCCTCGTCAGAGAGGCGGGGGACACGCTCCGGTCGCGCGATGGGAGCGCTCCCAAATGCGCGGGACCCTGGTCATGCTGTTCGAGACATGACATCCCGTCAACGGTCCGGACAGGCCAGATTGCCATCCGGACCGCGAGCGAGCGCCCGCCCGCTAACCGGCGGGCGCCTCCAACTTGCTGATCCGCACGGCCCCTTGGGCCACCCCTGGACGGCTGCTCGTCACGGTCAGCCGCAGCCGGGAGCCGCGCACGGCGTCGAAGGTGACGACGGTCGGACTGTCCGAGGCAGTGGCCCAGTCGACGGCCGCCCCCTCGACCGGCACCCACCCACCGCCGTCCCACACCGCGACCGCGACCGCCGCGGGCAGACTGTGCGTCGCGTCCACGGTGAACGACACCTCCACCCGGTCGAAGGACCGTGCCCTCCCCCAGTCCACCGACACCCAGTCCTTCTCACGCGCACCGCTGAAGGCGGGCAGCAGGGCCGTGGCCGACTTGGCGAAGGCGTTGGACCAGCCGGTGGCCGGGTCGCCGTCGAGCACGGCGGCGGGGAGGGTGTCGGGGTGGCCCGAGTAACTGGCGTCCGCCGCAGGGTAGTTCGGGGGCGCAGGATGGTCGGCCGCGAAGTGCTGCGGCGGTGTCGCGGCCACGTCCCCGCCGGGTGTCGTACGGACCGTCGCCGTGCCGCCCCGCAGCCCCTCCGCCCGCGCCGTCACCTTCAGCGCGCCCGCCCTCGTCCCTGACCGCACGATCGCAAGTGCCTTGCCGTGGAAGGCGGTTCGGGTGCTCGCCTGATAGCGCTCGGCGCTCTCCTCCCGCCCGTTGTCCAGCCCGGCCAGGGAACCGCCCCGCACCTCGAAGACGATCAGGTCCTCGGCGTCCGGCACCACGACGCCATGGGCGTCGACGACCTCCGCGGTCACGAAGACCAGTGAACGGCCGTCGGCGGCAAGGGACTTGCGGTCGGCCGTGAGGCGCACGGCATGCGCGGCGCCCGCCGTGCGCACCACATCCGTCGCCACCTGCCTGCCACCGCTGCTCGCCACCGCCTTCAACTCGCCCGGCTCGTACGGCACTTTCCAGCCGAGGTGGAGCTTGCCCGCGCTGCCGTTCGGGCTGGTGTAACTGCCCGGGTAGGGGCCGGTGGTGAAGGTCTTGTCGTCGCCGGTGGCCTCGGTGGTCTCCAGGTAGGTGCGGCCGTCGAGGGTCTTCTTGGTGTCGAACGTCCGGGTCCCGAGGGACTTTCCGTTGAGGAACAGCTCGACGGTGTCGACGTTGGCGTAGGCCCAGACCTCGACCGTGTCGCCCGGCTCGTGGTTCCAGGTCATCGGCACCAGATGGACCATGGGCTCGTCGGTCCACTGGCTGCGGAAGAGGTGGTACATGTCCTTCGGGAAGCCCGCCGTGTCGACCGCGCCGAAGAAGGACGCCTTGACCGGGAACACGTTGTACGGCGTGGGCTCCCCGATGTAGTCGATGCCGGACCACAGGAACTGGCCCGCGAACCACTTCCGGTCGCGGTCCTTCTTGTGGCCGTACTCGCCGCTCATCGTCCAGGAGGAGAGGTTGTTGTCGTAGGAGGAGGTCGCGCGTCTGCCGGGTGTGTGGTTCTCGCCGGTGTTGAGGTGTTCCGGCTCCTGGTAGGTGGACCGGGTCGAGGTCTCGGAGGAGGACTCCGACTCGAAGAGGAACAGGTGCGGATAGGCGGCGTGCAGGGCGTCGACGGACTTGGCGGTGTTGTAGTTGAGGCCCAGTCCGTCGAGCTTGGCGAGCATGAGGTCGGCCGCGGAGCCCTTGGCCGGTACGGAGTGGTACTTGTCGGAGCCGATGACCACGGGTCTGCTGTCGTCGGCCGCCTTGACTGCGGTGATGATGCGGTCGGCCATGGCGAGCCCGGCGGTGGAGGTCGAGTCGGGGATCTCGTTGCCGATGGACCAGAGCACCACGGCGGGCGAGTTGCGGGCGGCGCGGACCATCTCGGTGGCGTCCGACTCGCACCAGGTGTCGAAGAAGCGGTGGTAGTCGTAGGTCGTCTTGCCGGTGTGCCAGCAGTCGAAGGCCTCGACCATCATCACGATGCCCAACTCCTCGCAGGCCTGGATGATCTGCGGCGAGGGCGGGTTGTGGGAGGTGCGGAAGGCGTTGACACCCATCGACTTCATGATGCCCAACTGCCTGCGCACGGCGTCGAGGCTGACCGCGGAGCCGAGGGCGCCCTGGTCGTGGTGGAGGTCGACTCCCTTGATCTTGGCGGGGGTTCCGTTGAGGGAGAAGCCCTCGTCGGGGTCGAAGCGGTAGCTGCGGATGCCGAAGGTCGTGCGGTAGGTGTCGACCCGCTTGCCGCCCACACGCAGTTCGGTCTCCAGCGTGTAGCGGTGGTCCGGGGTCTCGATGTCCCACAACTTGGGCTCGGGGACGGTGAGTTCATGGGTCTCGGTACCGCGGTCGGCGACGCTCGCGGTGGAGGTGGCGCGGGCCACGGTCCGGCCGCCGGGGTCGACGATCCGCGATCCGATCTCGACCTCGCTCGCGGTGCCCGACTCGTTGAGCACGGACGTCCGCACCCGTACGACGGCCCGCTCGGCGGTGATGTCGGGCGTCGTGACGTACGTCCCCCAGCGTTCGACGTGCACCGTCTCGGTGATCACGAGCCGGGCCTCGCGGTAGATGCCGCTGCCCGAGTACCAGCGGCTGCTGGGCAGTTGGTTCTGCACCTTGACCGCGACGACGTTCTCCGTGCTGCCGTCGGTGTGCAGCAGGTCGGTGAGGTCGAAGGCGAACCCCGTGTATCCGTAGGGGTGTTGGCCGACCTGGGTGCCGTTGCAGTAGACGTACGAGTCCATGTAGACGCCGTCGAACTCCACCGAGATCCGTTTGCCCGCGAAGGCCGGCGGCAGGGTGAAGGCGATCCGGTACCAGCCGAGGCCGCCGGGGAAGAAGCCGGTGCCGCTGGTGGTGCCGTTCGCGGTGGTGGGGGTCTGCTCGATGCTCCAGTCGTGCGGGACCGCGACCTCGCGCCAGGCCGAGTCGTCGTGGTCCGGTGCGGCGGCGTCCGCGTAGGCGCCGGTCGGGTCGGTGATTCCGCCCGGGTTGACCAGCGCGAAGCGCCAGCCATCCCGCAGAGCGACGGTGTGGCGGCCGGACGCGCCCGCCGTGGCGCCGGCGGCACGGGCGGCCGGGGTGGCCAGGAGTGAAACGGCCGTCGGCGCGGCCGTAGAAGCGATCAAAACCGATCTGCGAGTGACCGTCATGGCGGCTCTCCCTCATCAGGGCCCAGAAGTACTCACAACTGATCGTGACCGAACAGATTCTGACGGGGTGCCATGTCGGGCCGTCAAGGGTGCGGGGGCGGCCACCCGTCCCGTGCACTCCTTCGGCCGGTTTTCGCCCTTGTCAGCCGAACTTCCCGGGCCTGGGGGTTCTAGTCCGCGCGGGACTGTGACGCACTAGGCTGGAACACAAGTGGCGTGGTTGTTCACTGTGAGTGCGCGCGATGGAGTGGCGACGATGAGTCCGGTCTACCCGTTCGACGATGCCGCGACGGCGCGGGTTGTCATCGACGATGCCGGAACTCTGGTGGAGTGGAACGAGGGGGCGCAGCAGCTCCTCGGCCACACCGCGAGCGAGGTCGTGGGCCGCCCGGCCGTGCGGTTGCTGGCCGGTGGCACCGGGGCCCTCCCGGTTCCCACCAGTGCCCGCTGGGACGGCACCGTCACACTCTGGCACCGGGACGGCCGGGCCGTGCCGGTGTGGCTGCTCGCCCACCATCGGCGCCCCCGGGACGGCGGGGCGGGCGACTGGCTCGTCGTGACACCGCTGGAGGGCGCCGGCCCCCGCGCCGACGAGGACCCCCTCGCGACCGCCGCGCTGACCCAGTCGCCGTGCGCCATCGCGGTCTACGACGAGCACCTGCGGCTGAGCCGGGTCAACGACGCGATGGCCGAAGTGATCGGGCTGCCCGAGGAGCGCATCCAGGGCCTGCGGATCACCGAGATCGGCGGCAAGGCGCAGAGCTCGGAGCTGGAGCAGTACATGCTGCGCGTGCTCACCTCCGGCACCGCCCAGGACTTCCAGATCTACATGCGCACCGGCGGCGAGGACGCCGCGCACGCCTGGCTGGCCCGGATGGCGCCGATCACCGACACCGAGGGACGCGTGCGCGGCGTGTGTCTGGCCGCGCACGACTTCACCGAGAACTACCTCGCGCGCGAGCGGCTGCAACTCGTCAACGAGGCGAGCGTCCGCATCGGCACCACCCTCGACGTCACCCGTACGGCTCAGGAGCTGGCGGATGTCTGCGTGCCGGCCCTGGCCGACTTCGTGAGCATCGACCTGCTGGACCCGCAGGAGCACGGCGGTGAGCTCCCGACGGCGATCGTCGCGCCGGTGCGGCTGCGCCGGGCCGCGCACGCCTCGGTGCAGCAGGGCAGCCCCGAGGCCGTCGCCAAGCCGGGCCAGTCGGACCTGTACCCCGCCCAGTCCCCGCAGGCCGACGCACTGGTCGCGGCCCGCACCCTGGTGGCCTCGGACCGGGCCCTCGAACTCTGGCTGGCCTGGGACAGGACCCGCACCAGGCGCGTCCAGGAGTACGGCATCCACTCCTCGATGGCGGTACCGATCCAGGCCCGGGGCGTCACCCTCGGCGTGGCGGTCCTGACCCGGTACCGGCGCATCGACCCGTTCACCGAGGACGATGTGCTGCTGGCCGAGGAGGTCACGGCCCGTGCCGCGGTCTGCATCGACAACGCCCGCCGCTTCTCCCGCGAACGCGAGACCGCGCTCGCCCTCCAGCGCAGCCTGCTCCCCCGCAAACTGCCGCGCACGGCCGCCCTGGAGGCCGCCTCGCGCTATCTGCCGGCGGCGCGTGCCGGGGTCGGCGGCGACTGGTTCGACGTGATCCCGCTGTCGGGGATGCGGGTCGCCATGGTCGTCGGGGACGTCGTCGGCCACGGCATCCAGGCCTCCGCCACCATGGGCCGGCTGCGCACGGCCGTCCGCACCCTCGCCGACATCGACCTGGCCCCGGACGAACTGCTGACCCACCTGGACGACCTGGTAGTGCGGCTGTCCGCGGAGGCCGGTGGCGAGGGCAGCCCCGGCGAGGTCGGCGCGACCTGTCTGTACGCGGTGTACGACCCGGTGTCCCGGCGCTGCACGCTGGCCCGCGCCGGGCATCCGCCGCCGATCATGATCCGGCCCGGCGGCCCGCCCGAGCACATCGACCTGCCCGCGGGACCACCGCTCGGCCTGGGCGGACTCCCCTTCGAGTCGGCCGAGTTCGAGCTGCCCGAGGGCACCGTCCTCGCGCTGTACACGGACGGTCTGATGGAGAACCGCGATCGGGACCTCGACCACAGTCACCGGCTGCTGTTCGACGCGCTGTACGCCCCCTCGGACTCGCTGGACGAGACCTGCGACCGGATCCTGCACGCCGTGCTCCCGCCGGGCGGTGCCGCCGACGACGTGGCCCTGCTGCTGGCCCGCACCCAGGGGCTGCCCGCCGAGCAGGTGGCGACCTGGGACATCCCGGCCGACCCCTCGCTCGTCGCCCCGATCCGCAAGCAGGTCGTCGAGCAGCTCGACACCTGGAACATGAGCGAGGCCGGGTTCACCGCCGAGCTGGTGGTGAGCGAGCTGGTCACCAACGCCATCCGCTACGGCGCGCACCCCATCCGGCTCCGGCTCATCCATGACGCGGCCACGCTGATCTGCGAGGTCTCCGACACCAACCACACGGCCCCGCATCTGCGCCGCGCCAAGACCTGGGACGAGGGCGGACGCGGGCTGCTGCTGGTCGCCCAGCTCACCCAGCGCTGGGGCAGCCGGCACACGACCGACGGCAAGACGATCTGGGCGGAGCTGTCGCTGTTCGACGAGGTCTGAGCGAGGTCAGGACAGGTCGGTCAGCCAAGGCCTGACCTGGCGGCGGGCCTCGTGCAGCCTCGACTTGAGCGTGCCGAGCGGGATGCCGAGGCGCTCGGCGATCTCGGCGTACTCCAGCTTGCAGATGTCCCGGTACACCAGCGGTTCGACCAGGTGCGGGGACTCCCGCTCAAGGCGCTCGATCGCCTCCAGGAGGTCGATCTTCGAGCCGGCGATCACACTCGTGGTGCGCGGGTCGACGTGCTGCGTGACATCGATCACGGCCGGCTGCTCGGCGGCCCGCCGCTTCAGCTCGCGGTACTTCTGCCGGGCGCCGTTGGCGACGACCGTGTACAGCCAGGTGCTGAAGAGGCTGCGGCCCTCGAACGTGCCGATCTTCCGGGCGACTTGCAGCAGTACGTCCTGCGCGGCCTCCTCGGCGTCCTCGCGGCACGGCAGGAACCGCCCGCACCGCCGCACCACGTCGGGCTGGATCGACCTGAGCAGCGCGTCGAGAGCGGCCGTGTCACCGGCTGCCGCGCGCCTGGCCAGCTCCTCGGTCGGCGCCGTGTCCTGCACTGGATCCACTCCTCCGCCTCGATCTCCGAGCAGGCATGATAGTCCCATGCACTACGTCGAACAGATCGGCCGCTACCGCCTTGAACGCCGCCTGGGCAGCGGCGCGTTCGGCACGGTCTGGCTCGCGCACGACGACGACCTCGAAGCCCCGGTCGCCGTGAAGGTCCTCGCCGACAACTGGGCGCACCGCATGGACATCCGCGAGCGCTTCCTCTCCGAGGCCCGGCTGCTGCGCAGGGCCGGTTCGAACCGCGTGGTGCAGGTCTACGACATCGGTGAACTCCCCGACGGACGGCCGTACTTCGTGATGGAGTACGCCGACGCCGGCACCTACGCCGATCTGCTCACCGCCGGTCCGCTGCCCGTGCCGGAGGCGCTGCGGCTGACCGCGCTGGCCGCCCGGGGCGCCGCCGCGCTGCACGAGGCGGGGATCGTGCACCGGGACATCAAGCCGACCAATGTGCTGCTGCGCACCGCCCCGGACGGCACCGCGCGGGTCCTGCTCGCCGACCTGGGCCTGGCGAAGAGCCTGGCGCAGGCCTCGGGTCTCACCCTGGCCGCGGGTTCGGCCGGCTATCAGCCGCCGGAGCAGGCGCAGGCCGGCTCGGGCATCGACGAGCGGGCCGACGTGTACAGCCTGGGCGCGCTCGGCTACGAGATGATCACCGGCACGGTCCCGGGGGCGCCCGGTCAGGTCGTACGGCCGGACCGGCTGAGGCCCGATCTCTCCCCCGAGGCGCAGCGGGCCCTGCTGCGGGCGCTGGAGCCGGACCGGGAGCGGCGCTGGCCGACGGCGCGGGCGTTCGCGGAGGAGCTGGAGCGGCTGGCCGCCGAGGCCGCCCCGGTGCACAGACCGCGCGGTCGGCACCGGGGGGTCGCGATGATGGCGGGGCTGTTCGTCGTCGTGGCCGCCGGGACGGGCGTGGCGGTGATGAACCTGTCGTCGTCGTCCGGGAGTTCGGTACTGACGGTCAAGGACAGCACCGGGCGGGTCGTGGTCGAGGTGCCGAGCGCCTGGGGCCGTCAGCTGCGCGACTCGGGCTGGGATCCGCACTCGATCGGGCTGACGGCCGGAAAGGAACCGGGGCTGGCCGTCGCCGACGACCTGGCGAAGTGGCCGGACCTCTCGGCGGACGTGAACGGCGTGTTCGTCGGTCTGAGCGAGCACGGCAGCGTGGCGACCGAGGTGGAGGCCATCGCCCACTCCGGCTGCCACTACGACGGCAGCCACGCCTACTCCAGCGCCACCTGGCGCGGCACGACCCGCACCTGGAGCGACTGCTCGGGCGGTACCGGCACCCTCTCGGAGACCGCGCTGCGCATGGTGGGCGGCGCGGCGCAGCCGCAGGTGTACGTCCAGATACGGCAGCACAGCGGCGACGCGACCTCGCGGATACTGCGCTCGCTCCGCGTCACCTGATCCACTGTCGTCATGAGGAGTCGTCGGTAAAGAAGTCGTCGATCCCGCGAACCTTTCGGCGCGCACGCGCATCGGACCCCTGTGACAGCGCGCGAGGCGCTGTGGGGTGAACCACCAGGAGTGTTGAAGATGGCGAACACGTCCCAGTCCCTGCGCCGGACGGCCCTGCTCGTGAGCGCGGTCGCCGTACTGGGCCTGACGACGGCCTGCGGCGACGGAAGCGGCACGGTGAGCAGCCCGCAGACCCAGTCGGGTACGGCCGCGCCCGCCGGCGGCGACCCCTCGGCCGACGGGTCCGGCACGGCGGTCTCCTCATCGTCCGGCAGTGACACCGCCACCGGAACCGACTCGAACTCGTCGGGTTCCTCCACCTCCACGTCCTCCACGGGTTCCGGCACCTCCACCGCGAGCAGCACCCGGTGCCACACCTCCGAGCTGCGGGCGAACGTGGGCGACAACGATCCGGGCGCCGGGCAGGAGAACTTCCCGATCGTCCTCACCAACATGTCCGGCCGTACCTGCACGGTCCGCGGCTTTCCCGGCGCCGCGTTCGTGAGCGCGTCCGGCACCCAGCTGGGCCCGAACCCCGTGCGCGAGACGAGCAGCACCGCCACCACCGTCACGCTGAAGCCGGGCCAGAGCGCCTGGGCCGGCCTGACCTTCTCCAACCCCGAGATCAGCGGCGCGAAGACGGCCACCCCCGTCACGCTGGTGGTGACCCCGCCCGACGAGAAGGACCCGCTGAAGGTCACGTGGACGAACGGCGCGGTGCCCGTGTCGGGCAACTCGTCCTCGGTGCGGCTGACGGTGTTCAGCGCGGGCACGGGCGCCTGAGCGCGGGCTCGGCACCGGGGCCTGGTTACATGGGCGGGCACCGCTGACCGCGTCCCGGAGGACCGTCCCCTGAACACCCCGCTCGCCGAAACCCTGTCCGTCGTCCTGCTCGTCGCCGTCCTCGTGTGGGCGGTCGTCCGTCCCTTCGGGTGGCCGGAGGCGGTGATGGCGGTCCCGGCCGCCGGGATCGCCGTGGCCACCGGGGCGATCTCGCTCGACCACGCGCGGTCGGAGGCCGAGCAGCTCGGACCGGTGGTCGGGTTCCTGGCCGCGGTCCTGGTGCTGGCCCACTTCTGCGATGTGGAGGGCCTGTTCCGGGCCTGCGGGGCGTGGATGGCCGAGTGGGCGAAGGGCAGCCCGAGCCGGCTGCTGACGGCGGTGTTCGCGCTGGCCTCCGCGATCACGGCCGTACTCAGCCTCGACGCCACGATCGTGCTGCTGACGCCGGTCGTGTTCGCGACGGCGTCCCGGATGGGCGTGCGTCCCAAGCCGCACGTCTACGCCTGTACGCATCTGTCGAACACCGCTTCACTCCTGCTGCCGGTCTCCAACCTGACGAACCTCCTCGCGTTCGCGGCGAGCGGTCTGAGCTTCACCCGGTTCGCCGGGCTGATGGCGCTGCCCTGGCTGGTGGCGATCGGCGCCGAGTATCTGGTGTTCCGCAGGTTCTTCGCCCGCGACCTGGCGGCGGCCGCGCCCTCACCGGCCTCCGGCGACACCCCCGAGCTGCCGGTGTTCGCGCTGGCGACCGTCGCCTGCACCCTCGCCGGATTCGTGCTGACCTCGGCGATCGGCATCGACCCGGCGTGGGCCGCGTGCGCGGGCGCGCTCGTCATGGCCGGCCGGGCGCTCCTACGACGGCAGGCGACACCGCTGACGGTCGTGCGGGCCGCCGCGCCCTCGTTCCTGGCGTTCGTGCTGGCGCTCGGGATCGTGGTGCGGGCGGTCGTGGACAACGGACTCTCCGACGCGCTCGGGCATGTGCTGCCCGGCGGGACGGGGATCGCGGCCCTGCTCGGGATCGCCGCGCTGGCCGCCGTACTGGCGAATCTCATCAACAACCTGCCGGCCGTGCTGGTCCTGCTGCCGCTGACCGCGCAGTCCGGGCCGGGGGCCGTGCTCGCCGTGCTGCTCGGGGTGAACATCGGGCCGAACCTGACCTACGCCGGGTCGCTCGCGACGCTGCTGTGGCGGCGGATCGTGCATCAGCACGAACACGGCGTGGATCTCAAGGAGTTCACGAAGCTGGGGCTGCTCGCCGTGCCGTCGGCGCTCGTCCCCGCGACGGTGGCACTGTGGGTGTCGCTCCAGGTTCTCTGACACCGAGGGAGGCCGAATGCGTGTGATCGCCTGGCTGGTCGAGGGCACCTGGCCCGCCTGTGTGGACGCCGTACGGACGCATGCGCCGGAGGATGCCGAGGTGGTGCTGCTGCATGTCAGCGGGCCGGATGTGCCCGGGCTCGCGCACGGGGCGTTCGCCGGGCTGCTCGGGCGGGGCGGTCCGGCGCGTGATCCGGGGACCCGGCTGGAGGATCTGGGCAGTACGTCGGCGGCGGAGCTGCTGGAGGCGGCGGCCGAGCGGCTGGGGCGGCCGTGCGAACGGGTGGAGCGGGCCGGGCGGGTGGAGCGGGAGGTGGTGGCCGCCGCCGGGGACGCGGATCTGCTGGTGCTGGCCCGCGACGGCGACCGGGCCCGGCTGGGCCCGCACAGTCTCGGGCCCGCCGTCCGGTTCGCCGTCGATCACGCGCCCTGTCCGGTGCTGCTGGTGTGGCCGGAGGCGGCGCCGGGCATGTCGACCCTGCCGCCGCCTCCGCCGCATCCTGCGCACTGAGGCTCAGTGGCCGTGCCCGCCTCCGCCGCCGCCCCAGCCGCCGTTGCCGCCCCAGCCGCCCTGGTCCCCGCCTCCCGAGCAGTAGGTCGGGTAGGCGTCGCAGTAGTCGGTCGGCGCGGAGGTCGTCGGAGTGGAGGTCGTCGGAGTGGACTGCGGGGTCGACGCGCTCGGCGTCGGAGTGGGCGTGGCGGTCGGAGTGGCCCTCTTGGCGGTCGGCGCATTGCTGCTGTCGGTGTCCCAGTTGACGACCTGCATCTGCGGGTCGGCCTTCGAGGTGTCGAAGACCCAGCGCTGCGCCGTACCGTCCGCGCGCGTCTTCAGGACGAGCGCGCCGCCGCCGTCGGTGGAGGCGGGGGTCAGTGCCTGGTCCTGGTTCCAGCGCGGTACGAGGATGCCCTGAAGCGTGAAGTCGTAGCGGATGTTCTTCGCGGTCGCCGAGGTCGCGCTCGTGCAGGGGGCGAGCGTCACCTCGTAGGCGAGGTGCGAGTCGAGGCAGAGGCCGGGGTCGGCGGTGCTGCGCAGCTGGCCGTCGGTCTCGTACGACCACTGCTGGCCGGCCGCCGACGAGCAGGTCTGCAGTTCGGCCTCGGCGCCCTTGAGGGGCTTGTTGCCCTCGACGCCGATGCACAGGCCGGAGTCCACGTTGTGCAGCCGGCCGCTGAGCGTGCCCTGCGTGGTGTCGTTCGCGCCGACCCAGGAGGGGTCGGCGGACTCCTTGCCGGTGCCGGAGGCGCCCGTGGCCTTGTTCTCGGTCGTGCTCTTGGCACCGCCGGAGCCGCCGGCGGACCACAGGACGAGCGGGAGGACGACCAGTCCGCTCACGGTGAGTACGGCCGCGGTGAGGTTGCGGCGGCGGACGCGGCGGGCCGCCTTGTGGGCCGTTCTGAGTTCACCGCGGCGCGGGCCGGAGCGCAGGGCGAGTTCGGTCGAGGCGGACGACATCTGCGCGGGCAGGTTGCGGCTGCCGGCCCTGACCTCCAGGTAGGCGCGCGCGCCCCAGCCGAGCACCGCCTCGGCGAGCGCCACGCCGAGCCCGGCGTTGAACTGGTTGAGCTGGTCGGCGGTGTGCCGGCAGTGCTTGCAGACGGTGAGGTGCATGCCCAGGTCCGGGTCGACCTCCGCGCCGCCGCGCCGGAAGGTCACGTCCAGCAGCCGGATGTAGAGCTGGCACTCGTCGTCGTGGGCGAGTTCGCGGTGGACCAGGAGGCATTCCTCGCGCAACCGGACGACGGCGCGGCCGAGTTCGATGCGGGCGCCCTCCTCGTCGAGGCCGACGAGTCCGGCGGCTATCGCGGCCGGCTCGTTCTCGACCTCCAGGTGCCACAGCAGGGTGCGGGCGGTCTGGGGCAGTCGCTGGAACGCCCGTGAGATCAGGCGCCGTTCGGGCACGGGGAGCAGCCGGGCCGCGACACGGTCGCCGTCGCCGGCCGCCGAGCGAAGGTCGGGGTGGAGCATTTCCTGGCGGCGGTCGGTGTCCCATTCCGCGGCGATACGGCGGACGGTGACCAGTACCTGGGGCCGCCAGGCCGCGGTCGGTCCGGACTGCCGCAGGGATTCCCCGAAGAGCCGGGTGAAAGCGGCCGTGGTGAGCATTCCGGCGTGGTGCGGCCCGTCGGTGCACAGCCCCGCATAGGCGAACGCGGCTTCCCAGTGCCGGTCCAGCAGTTCGCCGACCGGTTGCAGCGCTGGCGTCGTCCCCGTCCACTTCTTCAGCTCGGCGCTGAGCTGCTCGTCGGTCACTTCGAAGTGGTGAGCGGAAGTCGGGGAATTCGAGGGACCTGGGTCCGTCACGGCTGCATTCCTCCAGGTGAAACGCGGAATATAGTCCATACCGGCGGGTATGCGACTGTGCCGACGAGCCGACAGGGTCCGCCCGTCCGATTGATGGCATCTCCAACATCCGCCTGGGGCAGCTCTTTTGAAGCAAGGGGGTGGCGTACGGGAGCGGCCTCGTGCGTGCAGAGGGGAATCATCTAATGTCCGCACGCCGACAGGCACACCTTTGCACAGGTCAGCGAGACGGAACAAGGTCTCCCACCGTTTTGTGCATTGCGTTCCGGCACCCTTCATTTGACGATTCGTCAATGGGGTCCGTTATGAGATTGCCACCGTATCCACACGGGAAATCCCAAAACCATTGGCCGGGGGCAGCCGGGTGTGTCCGGCACACCGGGCGGGACGACCGCCGCTCCTCCCGTCTTCCCAGGTCATGTTCGAACCGCCGGGCCCACTGCCCGACCGGACCCTGCCGTCACGGGAGTTGACACCTGCCACCCCCGCACCGTCGAGGGAGTTCACGGCCAACCAATAGGCGGGCGCCCGGCCTCCTGACACTGTGGAGTGACACCACACCGAGGAGGTCCCGCATGACAGCCACGGACATCGACGCGTTCGAGGAGGACGGGTTCACGGTCGTGCGCGGATTGTTCGGCCACGACGAAATCGACCGGCTCCGCGCCCGGTTCACGGCACTGCACGCGGCGGGTCCGGTGCCCGGCCACTTCGCGCCGCGCCCGAGCGGCGATCCCCTGCTCGCATACCCCCGGGTGATGCACCCGCACGAGATCGACGACCTCGCCCTGCGTTTCCTGCTGGACGCGCGGTTGCGGGACGTCCTGGAAACCCTGTTCGGCGAAGAGGTGCTGGCCGCGCAGAGCATGTTCTATTTCAAGCCGCCGGGGGCGCGGGGCCAGGCGCTGCACCAGGACAACTTCTATCTGCGGGCCGAGCCCGGCACCTGTGTGGCCGCGTGGATCGCCTGCGACGAGATCGACCGGGACAACGGCGGCCTTGAGGTCGTGCCCGGCACCCATCGCATGGACGTGTTCTGCCCCGAGGAGGCGGATCCCGGGGTGTCCTTCGCCCGCGAGTACGTTCCCCCGCCGCCCGGACTCTCCGCGGTGCCGGTCGACATGACGCCCGGGGACGTCCTGTTCTTCAACGGCAGCCTGGTGCACGGCTCGCAGCCCAATCGCAGCGCGGACCGCTTCCGCCGTTCGTTCATCGGGCACTACGTGGGCCGCTCGGCCGACCGGATCGGGAGTTTCTACCGCACGATCACGATGAGCGGCGAACGGGTGCCGCTCGCGGAGAGCGCCGGAGCGGGACCGTGCGGCACGGAGTTCGCACCGCACGGCCCGCACTGAACCTTCGTATCAACTCACCCTGACAACAGGCATGTTGACGACGCGTCAGGAATGGCCGCTGATCGCGTGCGGAATGTAGGGCCGCTCCAGCTCCTCGATCTCCTTGTCGCTCAGCTCCAGTTCCACGGCGGCGACGGCGTCCTCGATGTGCTGCGGCTTGGCCGCGCCGATGATCGGTGCGGCCACCGTGCCCTGGTGCAGCAGCCAGGCGAGGGCGACCTGGGCGCGCGGGACACCCCGGTCGCCGGCGATCCGGGTGACCGCCTCGACGATCGTCCGGTCGCCGTCCTGGTAGAGGCGGTTGCCGAAGTTGTCGGTGCTGCTGCGTTCGGTGGTGGTGCCCCAGTCCCGGGTGAGGCGGCCCCGCGCCAGCGGGCTCCAGGGCAGCACTCCGACGCCCTGGTCCGCACAGAGCGGCAGCATCTCGCGCTCCTCCTCGCGGTAGAGGAGGTTGTAGTGGTTCTGCATGGACACGAACTTGGTCCAGCCGTGCCGCTCCGCGATGTGCTGGTGCTTGGCGAACTGCCAGGCGAACATCGAACTCGCCCCGATGTAGCGGACCTTGCCCGCCTTCACCAGGTCGTGCAGCGCCTCCATGGTCTCCTCGACGGGGGTGTGCGGGTCGGCGCGGTGGATCTGGTAGAGGTCGACGTAGTCGGTGCCGAGGCGTTCGAGGCTGTGGTCGATCTCCGCCATGATCGCCTTGCGGGAGAGTCCGGCGCCATTGGGTCCCGGGTGCGTCCGGCCGTGCACCTTGGTGGCGAGCACGACCTCGTCGCGGCGCGCGAAGTCACGCAGTGCCCGGCCGGTGATCTCCTCGCTGGTGCCGTCGGAGTAGACATTCGCGGTGTCGAAGAAGTTGATCCCGGCCTCCAGCGCCTGCCGGATCAGCGGACGCGACGCCTCCTCGTCGAGGGTCCACTCGTGGGTGCCGCGGTCCGGAAGTCCGTAGGTCATGCAGCCCAGAGAGATCCGCGAGACGTCCAGGCCGGTCGAACCGAGCTTCACGTACTGCATCGTTGCTGCTCCTGCCTTCGAGTTCGGTACCGCTTTGGAGCGTACGACTTCGTGAGTGCTCGAAGTCGGGCATGTGCGCGGCCCCCGACAATGCCTGCGTCTCCGTCACCGGCCTCGTGGTGCGGACACTCGGAGAGCCGCGGGCGTCGCGCTCCCCGGGCGCCGACCGGCGTCCGGCGTTGGTGTGACCGGCCCCGGCCGCGCGGCGTGGGAGCGGTCGGGCGGCCCGCGCGGGTGCGCATCCTCGGTGCGGACGACCGGCGCCCGGCCGGTCGTGACCGTACGGGAGGAACACCGTGCCGAGACGTTGGACCGGACTGAGGATCCTGCTGGGGGCGGCCGTGCTGCCGCTGGCCCTGGTGTCGCCCGCGTGGGGTGACACCGATCCGGCGCCGCCCCCGCCCGAGCCGCCGTCGACGCTGTGCGCGTCCGCGGGCACCCTCCACGGTCCGCACGGAGCGCATGCCATGGTCAGCCTCTGCGCGGGCAGCGGCACGCCGACCATGGCGGTCTCGGCGCCCGCGACCTGCCGGCAGCTCCGGTCGACCGTCCATTACGCGTGCCGCACCTCGGGCACCTGGACCGCGCGGCGGGCCGGTGAGACGGTCGCGTCCGGCACGCTGCCCGGGTCGGGGCAGTATCCGGGGCCCGGGACGTACGACTTCACGGCCACCGTGCGCGTCCGCTCGATGCCCGAGGGAGTGGATGTGGAGGGCACCGTCCGCGCGACGCTCACGCTGACCGCGCCCAGGCCGAAGGCGACGCACGGCATCGAGGTCGACCGGAGCACGCTCGCGCCGAACTCCGTGACCACGCTGACCTACACGGTTCAGCGGCACAGTGACGAGGGCGACGGCAGCGCGCGGTTCGGGCTCATCGCGGAGGAGGGCACGGGGGCGGAACTGACCACGACCGACACCCGTTGCGTCAACCCGCTGATCGGCCGCCACCCCGCACAGGACCGGCTCCCGCACGCCCTGGACTGCGCACTCACCGATCTCCAGCCGGGGCACCCGGACACCGTGGTGGTCCGGGTCGCGCTCACATCCCGCTGTTCCACGGTGGTTTCCAAACTGGGCTACTGGATGCCCCAGGGGCAGGCGCTCTACACCGGGGGCATGCTCGCCGGGCCGACCGTGACCTGTTCCTAGAGCAGGTCCAGCGCCTTCGCCCAGCCGAACTCCGGCCGCCCGCCGTCCTCTTGGGCCGCGCCGGAGTACGGCTCCCCGAAGCGGACGCCCATCTCGCGCAGCCGGGCCAGGCTCGCCCGGTAGGCGGGGTGGGCGGCCAACGTGTCGGCCACACAAGGGAGTACGACGGTCGGGACACCGAGGCCGTACGCCTCGCAGAGGGTGCCGAGGGCGAGGGTGTCCGCCGTACCGGCCGCCCATTTGTTGATCGTGTTGAAGGTGGCGGGCGCGACGATCACGGCGTCCGGGGGCGGAAAGGGCCGCGGATCACCGGGAGTTCGCCACGCCGAACGGATCGGCCGACCGGTCTGCGCCTCGACGGCGGCCGTGTCGAAGAAGCCGCCCATCGCGACCGGCGTCGCGATGACCCCGACCTCCCAGTCCCGCGCCTGTGCGGCGGCGATCAGCTCGGTGACGTCCGCGGCGATACCGGCGGCGCAGACGACGACGTAGAGGAAGGGCTTCGACTCCTGTTCGGTCACCCGGGGAGCCTACTGAAGCGGGAACGACCGCCCGCGTTCGGCTTCCGGGCGCGCACCGAACACACGCCGTTCCTTCTCCTCGATAGGCGTGTCGTTGATGCTGGCCTCGCGCCGGGTCATCAGCCCGTGCTCGTCGAACTCCCACAGCTCGTTGCCGTACGACCGCCACCACTGTCCGTCGGCGTCCCGGCACTCGTACTGGAAGCGGACCGCGATGCGGTTGCCGTCGTAGGCCCAGAGGTCCTTGCGCAGGGCGTACTCGTGCTCCCGCTCCCACTTGGCGGTGAGGAAGTCGACGATCGCGGCGCGGCCGGTGACGAAGGTGTCGCGGTTGCGCCAGACCGAGTCCTCCGAGTAGGCGAGCGCGACGCGGCGCGGGTCACGGGTGTTCCAGGCGTCCTCGGCCGCCTGCACCTTCTGGGCGGCGGTCTCACGCGTGAAGGGCGGGAGGGGCGGGCGGTCGGCCATGGTCGTCTCCAGAGCGGGGAACAGGGAGAGAACGAGCGTTCTCCGGACGACTGCTAACGTAGAGAACGGTCGTTCTCACGTCAAGGAGGGGTCGTTTCATGGACAGCGCAGTCGCCCGGGAGCAGGCGCTGGACGCCGCCGAGAAGCTGTTCTACGGCCGGGGCATACAGGCCGTCGGCATGGACGCCGTCCGCACCGCCTCCGGGCTCTCCCTCAAGCGGCTCTACCAACTCTTCCCGGCGAAGGACCAGTTGGTGGAGGCGTATCTCGAACGGCGTGACCTGCGCTGGCGCGCACGCCTCGCCGAGCACGTCGAGCGGCACGATGATCCACGGGAGCGAATTCCGGCCGTCTTCGACTGGCTTGAGGAGTGGTTCGGCGAGGCGGACTTCCGTGGCTGCGCGTGGATCAACTCCTACGGCGAACTCGGCGCGAGTTCGGAGCGGGTGGTGGCCCAAGTCCGGGCGCACAAGCGGGCGTTCCGCGACTATCTCGCCGCTCTCGTGGCGGACGCCGGGCTGCCCGCCGTACTGACCGGGCAGGTGTTCCTGCTGGCCGAGGGGGCCATGGTCACGGCGGGCATCACCGGGAGCACGGAGCCTGCGGCGGAGGCGCGCGAGGCGGTCCGGTCGCTGTTGGGGGCCCGCTGAGGTCAGGCGGCGGCGAGTGCCGTCAGCGTGGCGCGGGCCCGGGCGAGGGAGGCCGCCGCCAGATCCTCCAGGCCTGCCAGCTGAGGCATGACGTCGACCCGGGTCAGCTCGGCGACGACGAGGTGGAGGTGCTCCGGCGGTACGCCCAGGTTGCCGAAGTAGGCCCGCAGATAAGGCGTTTGGAAGTCGAAGTGCTCGCGCGGGGTGCCGGGGCCGTAACCGCCGCCGCGGGCCATGACCACCACCACCCGGGTGTCGCGCAACAGGCTCTCACCGGTGTCGGGATCGGTGAGCGCGCCCGGGAAGGTGACGCGGTCGATCCATGCCTTCAGGCTCGCGGGGATCGAGAGGTTGTACATCGGGACGCCGAGCAACAGCGTGTCGGCGGCGAGGAGTTCGGTGAGGTACGGGCGGGTCAGGTTCCACTCGCGCCGCTCGTCGTCGTTCTCGATCAGCGCGGGGACCTTGGCCGGCGGGACGAAGCCCTCGCGTTCCACGCGGCGGCCGAGGGTGGTGTAGGCGGGGGTGATCGGCGGCACCGGTTCGGCGGACAGGTCGCGGTGACGGTGGTCCGCCGGGCCGTGGGTCCGCGCGAAGGTCTCGGTGAGTTGCCTGGTCACGGAGTCGGCGGTGGTGTCGGCGCTGGAGTCGATGTGCAACAGCATGGTGTGGTCACCTCGGTCGGTTCGGGTGCGTCGGAGAGGTGACGGAGCACGACGAGGAAAGGTGACCCATGCACGGGCACGACGAACTGGCCGAGCGGTTCGAGGCGGAGCGCGGACGACTGCGGGCCGTCGCCCACCGCATGCTGGGCTCGCTCGCCGAGGCGGAGGACGCGGTCCAGGAGGCCTGGCTGCGGCTGAGCCGCGCGGGCGGCGGCGACATCGACAACCTCGCCGCCTGGCTGACGACGGTCGTCTCCCGTATCTGCCTCGACATGCTGCGCGCCCGCGCGTCCCGGCGGGAGGATCCGTACGGCGACGAACCGCCCGAGCCCAGCGCCGGTGAGCTGCCCGAGGACGAGGCCGTGCTCGCCGACTCGGTCGGGCTCGCGCTGCTGGTCGTGCTGGACACGCTGGGACCGGCCGAGCGGGTCGCGTTCGTGCTGCACGATCTGTTCGCGGTGCCGTTCGACCGGATCGCGGCGGTGCTGGACCGTTCGCTGCCCGCCGCGAAGAAACTCGCCAGCCGGGCCCGGCACAAGGTGCGGGGCACACCGGTGGTGCCGGGCGCGGAGCTGGACCGGCACCGGGAGGTCGTCGCGGCCTTCCTCGCCGCCGCGCGGGGCGGTGACCTCGGCGCGCTGCTCGACGTCCTGGCCCCTGACGTGGTCCGGTACGCGGAGCCCGCCGCGCTGCCGCCCGGCGTCCCGGCCGAGCTGCGCGGGGCCCGGGCGGTCGCCGAGGGGACAGTGCTGCTGCACGACCGCGCCCGGTTCGCGGCGCTCGCCCTCGTCGACGGTGACGTGGGCCTGGTGGTCGCTCCGGGCGGGCGGCTGCTGCTCGCTCTCCGGGTGACCGTCGAGGACGGACGGGTCGCGGCGTACGAGGTGATCGCGGACCGGGGGCGGCTGAGGGGTGTCGAGGTGGCCGTACTGGGGGCTGCGGGCTGACCGAGTCGTACGGCGATGCCGCGCGGCCCGGCCACCTCCTGCTCCTGCTTCTTCTCCTGCTCCTGCTCCTGCTCCTACGGCGGCCCCCGCTCAGCCCGTCGCCGGTTCGGTCACCGTGATCGCGGTGACCGGGCAGGCGCGGGCCGCCTCGCGGAGCATCGGGTCGCCGGCGCCGTCCTCCTTTCCGGGCAGCACCGTGCTGTAGCCGTCGTCGTCCTGGGTGAAGACGCCCGGGGCGGCCAGGGCGCACTGGCCCGCCCCGATGCAGAGGTCCTTGTCGATGTGGATTTCGGTGTGCATGGAGCGCAGCCTCTTACCAGGTCACGGGGAGTTCCAGCATCCCCTGGATCGTGTCGCCCGGTTTGAAGGGGATCTTCTCCGCCGGTGCGGCCAGACGCAGCGTGGGCAGCCGGTCGAAGAGGCTGCGCAGGGCGATCTCCAGTTCGGCGCGGGCCAGGTTCTGGCCGAGGCACTGGTGGATGCCGAAGCCGAACGCGATGTGGTGGCGGGCGGGCCGGTGCCAGTCCAGGGCGTCCGGGGCGGTGTAGACGGCCTCGTCGCGGTTGACGACCGAGGTCGAGAAGAGCACTCCCTCGCCGGCCCGGATCGTGACGCCGTCCACGTCGATGTCCTCGACGGCCAGCCGCATCAGCCCGTCCACGATCGACAGCGACCGCATCAGTTCCTCGACCACGTCCGGCAACAGCCGTGGATCGGCCCGCAGTTCGGCCAGCCGCTCGGGATGACGCAGCAGCGTGAACGTGCCGAGGGAGATCATGTTGGCGGTCGTCTCGTGCCCCGCGACAAGGAGGATGAGGCCGAGGGCGCTCAACTCGTCCCGGTCCAGGGCGCCTTCGTTCAACTGCTCCCGGACGAGATCGTCCAGCAGTCCCTCGCCCGGCTCCCGCTGCTTGCGGTCGATCAACTCGCCGAGATAGTGGTCGAGTTGGGTGCGTGCGTCCTGGCTCTCCTCGGCCGTGGGGCCGCGCAGCAGGCGCCGGGACTGCGCTTCGAAGAACTCGTGGTCGGCGTACGGGACGCCGAGCAGGGCGCAGATCACCATCGAGGGCACGGGGAGCGCGAACGAGGGCACCAGGTCGGCGGGCCCGCCCCCGGCGATCATCGCGTCGAGCCGTTCGTCGACGATGCGCTGGATGTCGGGCCGCAGCGCCGTGGCGCGTTTGACGGTGAAGCCGGGGATCATCATGCGGCGCTGGGTGCGGTGCTTGGGGTCGTCGACGCCGACGAGTGCGGCCGTACGCTTCCGGAACGCCGCGAAACGGGGGCTGGTGGCGGGGAAGCCGGGGCGGTTCCGGTCGGAGGACAGGCGCTGGTCGGCGAGGAGCGCGCGGGCGGTGGCGTGGCCGGTGACCAGCCACGCCGGGCTGCCGTCGTAGAGGGTGACGCGGGTCAGCGGGCGGTCGGCGCGCAGGGGGTCGTAGCCGGTGGGCGGGTGGTAGGGGCAGGTGCGGCTCTGGGGGAAGGCGACGGGTTCGGTCAGGTCGGTCGGAGCTGTCAGATCCGTCAGATCCGTCATGGAAGACCTCGCAGACGAAGAGTGCGTCGTGCCGATCTTCATTAGATGCCCGAGGCACCTATGGAGCCACCTTGAGTTCGGCCAGATCGGTGGTCCCTACAATCTGGCTGAACCTGACGGTCCGGTTCCCCCGGCCCCGGTCACCGCCCACCCGGTCCGCCGCTGAAGGCACGGGCCACGGCGAGGCTGTCCTCGTACACGTGGTGACGCACGATCAGCCCGTCCCGGACGGTGAGATGCAGGGCGAACCTGGCGCGATACGGCCGTCCGGTGGACCTGACGGTCAGCCGGATCTCGCCGAGGACGACCGCGTCCGCGCCGTCGATCAGGACACGCTCGATCTCCGTGTCCGCCCGTCCCGGCAGGTGATGGGCGGCGATGTCCCGGAAGTGCGCGGCGGCGTCGGCGCGGCCGGCCCGGTGCCGGATCCACGGCGTGGCGGCCCGGCCGTGCTCGTCCTCGGGCCAGTTCAGCTTCCAGTCGGCGTGCTCGGCGTACAGCTCCGCGATGTGCTCGGGCTCGGCGTGGCCGATGCGGTGCAGCAGGTCCTCTACGACGGTGCGTGTGCTCGGGGTCGCGGACATGCGGGTGCCCTCTCTCGTCCAGTGATCGTCCGGCGGTGGCGCGGGGTGCCGACTGTGCCGGAGGGGCCGCATCGGCGCGATTACCTCCGACGTCATCGCCCGATGGAGGGGCCGTGGCCGAAGAGAGTCGCGGTGTGGATGAATCGCGCGCCCGCTGGTGTTGAATTCCGGTGCGAGACAGCCGTAGAACGCGAGATGGGACGGATGCCATGCCTCTTGAGGGCGAGTACGAACCCAGCCCGACGCAGTGGGTGCGCGACCAGGTCGAGCTGTACGAGAGCTCCGGCGGCACCAAGGGCACGACCTTGATGGACACGGGTCTGCCCGTCATCCTGCTGACCACCGTGGGCGCCAAGAGCGGGAAGATCCGGAAGACCCCGCTGATGCGGGTCGAGCACGACGGACGGTATGCCGTGGTCGCCTCGCAGGGCGGCGCGCCCAAGCACCCCGTCTGGTACTTCAACATCCAGGCCGACCCGCGGGTGGAGCTTCAGGACGGCCCGCAGAAGTGGGACCTGACGGCCCGCGAGGTCACCGGCGACGAGAAGGCCGAGTGGTGGGAGCGGGCGGTCGCCGCGTATCCCCCGTACGCCGAGTACCAGACGAGGACGGACCGGCAGATCCCCGTCTTCGTCCTCGAACCGGCCGACGGAAGCTGACGCCGGGAGCCGTTCCGCGTCCGCCGGGAAGTTCCTTGTTCCGAGGCGCATGAACCGGTGCCCGCCGGGCACCCGACGTTCAGGCCCCGCCGCGCTCCCCCTTGAATCCAAGCCCCGTCGCGGCGGGGCTTTCCGCTGCCCGCTGGTCCCTCTTCCGAACCCCCGGTTTCAATGGCACCGTCAGGGTGCCGACCCGCGCGTGCGCAGAAGGAGACCCCCGTGGCCAAGAGCAAGAAGATGAAACTCCCCCTCGTCTACCAGCCCGTCGGCCTGGTCCTGGGCGTGGTGAGCGGCGCCCTCGCGGGCCGCGCCTTCCGGGCCACGTGGAAGGCGATACGGCACGAGGAGGACGCCCCCGACCCGCTGGACCGCAACCGCGGCTGGGGCGAGATCCTGTTCGCCGCCGCGCTCCAGGGCGCCCTGTTCGCGGTGGCACGCAGCGCGGCGGACCGTACCGGCGCGAAGGCCATCGAGCGTTCGACCGGTGTCTGGCCGGCCAAGGACAAGGGCGGCCGGGAGTAAGGGAGTTGAGGGGCCCCAGCCCTACTCGGACGTCGTGGACGGTACCGGGCGGATGGTGAAGGAGTGGCCGGCCGGGTCCGCGTACACGCGCTCCTGGTACGGGCCCGGCATGTCCTTGGTCTCCAGCGCGCGTCCGCCGAGGCCGATGATCCTGCGCTCCGCCTCGTCCAGGTCCTCCACCAGGAAGTCCAGGTGGACCTGCTGGTTGTTCTCGGCGCGGGGCCAGCTCGGCGGGATGGCGCCGGCGTCGCGGCGGAACGCCAGCCGGGTGCCGTCGGCGCCCCTGATCTCCACCTGGTCGAGCGAGATGTCCGTCTGTTCGCCGTCGAGCAACTCCGTGTAGAACACGGCGAGTTTCTCCGGCTCGCCCGCGTCGAGCACCACGAAGCTTGCGGTCACGAGTGCCATGGTTCCTCCGAGAATTCAGGCGCGCAAGCGTCGATTTCGGTTGCCACGCACTCAACGGGTATCCCCGTTCGGCCGGTTGATGCCGATGACGCCGACGGTCCGTCGCGATCAACGAAAGCGCAACGACCGCACGACTCCCCTGGTTCGGGTGTGACAGGGGATGCGAGAGTGGGGCGGATGAAGCCGCGTATCGCCGTAGTGACCCTCGCCGTCTGTACCGCACTCGCTCCGCTGAGCGGCTGCGGGAGCGGTGACGGCACCGCCGCCCGTGGACCGTCGGCCTCCTCGGACGGTCCGGGCACGGCCGCCGCGAGCCGAACTCCCGCGCTGGGCAAGGGTTCCAAGGATCCCGACGACATCAACGGCGACGGACATCGCGACCTCGTGGTGCCGGTCGCGGTCGGTGGTGGCGGGGAGGACGCCCTCGACGAACGGCTCGGTGTGGTCTACGGGTCGGCCAAGGGGCTCGTCCCGTCGACGCGTTCGGTCCTCGGGCGCGGCGACCTGGGCCTGCCCGCGCCGGGCAAGCAACTGTTGACGCCGAAGGACTCGGTGTCCGCCGCGGATGTCACGACGGCCGATCTGGACGGCGACGGTTTCCCGGACTTCGTCACGTCCGTCCAGGGCTCGATGGTCCCGGACGGCAACGTTGTCGCCCCACGCACCGTCCCGTACGTCACCTGGGGCGGATCCACCGCGAAGGCCTCCGCCACACCGGTTCAACTGCCGCGGAGCGCAAGCACGTTGGGCATACGGTCCCTGGTGCGCGGGGACTTCGACGGGGACGGGCACCACGACCTCGCCGGCCTCGCGTACAACCGCTCCTCGATGGTGGTGCTCTACGGCCCGTTCTCACGCTCCGGCGTGCCCGCCCGCACCGACACGAGCCTCCCCTGGGCGGACGGCGAACTGATCGCCGACACCATCGACCCGTCCGGCACTCCCCGCGCGACCTCGCTGCTGCTGCACGCGGTGGGCGACGGCGAACAGTCCGGCAACACGCTCTACACGGCCCGGCGCGGTGCTCAACTGTCCGCTTCGACACGGCAGTTGAGGAGCGGGAACGCCCACGCGTTCGGTGACTTCGACGGCGACGGGCAGCGCGATGTGGCCGTGGGCGACGACGGCAGCCGCAACGACGAGCCCGGCTACGAGACCGAGCCGGCCGATGTCGACGGCTCGCTCGCCGTGTATCCCGGCGACGGCGGCACACTGGTGACGTACCGCCTGCCCGAGGCGCCCCGCTCCGCGCGCACCGACTACGGGCCAGGTGACTATGCGGCCGCCGACCCGGACGGCGACGGCCGGGACGGCATCCTCGTCGCCACCTACACGGGCGCCACACTCGTCGACGGCGCCCGGCGGACCACTGTCCTGCGCAACGGACCGGCGACGGCGGACGGCAGGCAGATCCCCGCGAAGTGGCGGCACGCCCGGCCCGTGGGGGCCGCCGACTTCGACGGCGACGGCAAGGACGAACTGATCCTGAACTGGGGCGCCGACCCCAGGTTCGGCTTCTACGGCGAGCGCGCCACCCGCTGGTGGATCACGGACGGCACGACGTCCGGCGACCGGGCCGCGTTCACGACGACGGACTTCGCCCCGCGCTCCTCGTAGGCAGCGCCCGCTCCCCGGCCCGGATCTCGGCGAGCCGCGCCGCCGCCGCGCTCAGCAGCAGGTCCTGCGCGGCCGGGTAGGAGCTGTGCCGCATGGTGGCCACGAGATGGCGGGCCGTGGCCGCGATGTGCGGGTGGGTGTCGGCGGGCAGCCGGGCGTACATCGCCTGCCATACGGCGGCCTCCGCCTCGCGGGCGGACTTCGGCAGCGCCGTGTTCGCGGAGTCGAGGGCGCCGAAGGCGAGGGCCTGGTCGACGTAGGCGTGATAGATCCGCACCGCGTCGGCATCGGGGAAACCGGCCCCGCGGAGCACCCCGAGGATCGTCTCCACGGCCTGGATCTCGTACACCCGCCCGGTCACCCGGTAGGAGCTGAGCATCGCGGCTCGCGGGTGCGCGAGCGCGCCCGCGTGCATGCGCAGGCCCAGGTCGCGCAGGTCGGCCAGCCAGTCGCCGGTGGGCCGCCAGGTGCGCAGGGTGCGGCCGATCAGCTCGTCGGCGACGGCCAGCATCAGGTCGTCTGTGTGCCGGAAGTAGCGGTACAGGGAGCTGGGGTCGGCGCCGAGGGCGCGCCCGAGACGGCGCACGGAGAGGGCCTCGGCACCGTGCTCCTCGATCAGCCTCAGCGCGGTCTCGACGATCAGTTCCTCGGACAGCACCACGCCCTGCTTGGTGGGGCGTCTGCGCCGCCGGTCGGCGGCCGGGACGACACGCTCGCTCATACGACGACCTCCTCGCTGCTCGGTTCCGGCTGCCCGCACCTTATGACAACAGCGTTGACCTGTTAAGGGCCCGCGCAGTTTCATGTGCGTTCACCGGGGCCGTTCGGGCCCCCCGGTGCGAGCGGAGAGCACGCCATGATCGACACGCCACCCCCGTCGGGGCCCGCACTGCGCAAGTCCCTCGGTCTGCTGGACGGCGTCGCCATCGCCGCGTCCAGCACCGCCGCGACCACCAGCATCGGCATCGGTCTGGGTGTGACCGCCGGGGTGGTCGGGCTGCATCTGCCGGCCATCATGCTGCTGGCGTTCCTGCCGATCCTGGGCATCGCGGGCGCCTACTCCCGGCTCAACAAGGTCGAGCCGAACGCGGGCAACGGCTATGTGTGGGTGGGCCGTTCACTCACCCCGTGGCTCGGCTTCCTGGTCGGCTGGGTGAACATCGTCGCGACGATCGCGTTCCTCGCGTACACCACGGCGGTCACCGGCTCGGCCATGATCCAGCTCGCCGGGGAGGCCGGAGTGCACTCGGTGGCCGGCCTCGCCCTCGACCCGGGCTCGACGGCCCAGACGACAGCCGTCGGCATCGTCGTCCTGGTCGCCGTCACCCTGACCGCCGTCACCGGCGTCCGCACCGCCGCCCGCCTCCAGACCGGACTGCTGGTCTTCGAGTACGTCGTCCTGCTGGGCTTCTGCGGCTACGGCATCGTCACCGGCCCGCACGCCTTCAGCCTGAGCTGGTTCGACCCCTTCGCGATCCCCTCGGCGTCGGCGCTCGCGCAGGGCCTGCTCCTTTCGGTGTTCTGCTACTGGGGATTCGAGGCCGCGTTCACCGTGAACGAGGAGGTGCGCGACCCGCGCGACGCGTCCCGCGCCGGTCTCATCACGCTCGTGACGATGCTGGGGCTGTTCCTGCTCGGTTCGATCGCCTTCCAACGGGTGCTGTCCGAGGGCGAGTTGGCGGGCCACGGCGCCCAGGGCCTGGCCTACTTCGGCGACCGCCTCGCCTCCCAGCCACTCGCCGCGCTGCCGTTGGTGGCCCTGATGTTCTCGGCGGTCGCCTCGCTCCAGGCCGGTGTGATCCCCACCGCCCGGGGCATGTTCGCGATGAGCCGCGACCGTACGCTCGGGCCGGTCTGGTCCAAAGTCAGTTCGCGCTACGGCACTCCGGCCCTCGGCACCCTGCTGATCGGCGCGCTGGCGACGGCGGTCGCCGCTCTGGCGCTGGTGATCCCGCGCCTCGCCGACATGATCATGGCGACGGTGAACGCCGTGGGCATCGTCGTCGCCCTCTCCTACGCCCTCACCGCCCTCGCCGCCGCCGTACGCTTCCGCTCCCTCCTCCAGGAGGACTGGCGGCAGGGCGTCCGCGCGGTGGTGCTGCCCACGCTGAGCGCCCTGAGCCTGCTGGGGCTCGGCGGCTACCTCGCCTGGTCCTTCTACACCTCCACCGACCACCTCGAAGTCAGCGCGGACAACGGCTGGTTCCTACTGCTCACCCCGGCCGCGATGATCGCGTCGGGTTTCGTGGCCGCCGCCTGGGCGAAATGGGTACGCAAGTCGCCCTACTTCCAGTCCGGTCGGGGCACCGACGCCGACGCGCCGCAACTGCTCGCCACCTCTTCATGACCCCCGCAAGGAAACGGACCATGCACGCAGACCTCCTCTTCACCAACGGCCCCGTCCTCACCCCCGAGGGCCGCACGGCGACCGCCGTGGCCGTCACCGGCGACCGCATCACGGCCGTAGGACATGCCGAGGTGCACGACCTCGCCGGTCCTGGCACTCAAGTCGTCGATCTGGCGGGGCGGTTGCTGCTGCCCGGGTTCCAGGACGCGCATGTGCATCCGGTGCCGGCGGGGCTTGAGCTGACCCAGTGCGATCTGACGGGGACCAAGACGGCACAGGACACGCTCGCCGCCGTGCGTGCCTACGCGGACGCGTATCCCGAGCGGGAGTGGATCACCGGGGGCGGGTGGTCGATGGAGGCGTTCGAGGGCGGTACGCCGACGAAGGAGCTGCTGGACTCGGTCGTACCGGACCGGCCGGTGTATCTGCTCAACCGGGATCATCACGGCGCCTGGGTCAACAGCCGGGCCCTGGAGCTGGCGGGCATCACGCGGGACACGCCCGATCCGGCGGACGGGCGGATCGAGCGGGACGCGGCGGGCGAGCCGGCCGGGACGCTCCAGGAGGGGGCGATGCAGCTGGTCGGCAGGCTCACCCCACCGACCACACCCGCCGACCGGCTGGCCGCACTGCTGCACGCCCAGCGGCATCTGCACGCGCTCGGCATCACGGCCTGGCAGGACGCGATCGTCGGGAAGTTCGCGGGGATGGCCGATCCGTCGGACGCGTATCTGACCGCCGCCCGCGACGGCTCGCTCACCGCGCGCGTGGTCGGCGCGCTGTGGTGGGACCGGGAGCGCGGGGCCGAGCAGATCCCCGAACTCGTCGAGCGGCGGGCCGCGTTGAGCCACGGCCGGTTCCGCGCGAGCAGCGTGAAGCTGATGCTGGACGGGGTCGCCGAGACCGGTACCGCCGCCCTGCTCGATCCCTATCTCGACAAGTGCGGCTGCGTCACAGGCAATCGGGGCACCAGCTTCATCGATCCGGACCAACTGCCCAATTACGTCGCCGAGTTGGACGCGCTCGGGTTCCAGTGCCACTTCCACGCGCTGGGCGACCGGGCCGTACGGAACGCGCTGGACGCGGTCGAGGCGGCGCGGGCGGCGAACGGGCCGAGTGACACCCGGCCGCATCTGGCGCACCTTCAGGTGGTGCACCCGGACGACGTGGCGCGGTTCGCGCGGCTCGGCGCGGTCGCGAACATCCAGCCGCTGTGGGCGGCGCACGAACCGCAGATGGACGAGCTGACGATTCCGTTCCTCGGACCCGAACGGGCCCTGTGGCAGTACCCGTTCGGGGCGCTGCTGCGCTCCGGGGCCACGCTCGCGGCGGGCAGCGACTGGCCGGTGAGCAGTCCCGATCCGCTGCACGGCATCCATGTCGCGGTCAACCGGGTCGAACCCGGAAGCACCGGGCCGGTGTTCCTGCCCGACGAGCGCATCGGGCTCGCGGAAGCACTCACGGCGTACACGGCGGGTTCGGCGTACGCGAACCATCTCGACGACACCGGCCGGGTCGCGGCGGGCGCGCTGGCGGACCTGGTGGTCCTGGACCGTGATCCGTTCGCCGGTCCGCCGGAGGAGATCGCGGAGACGCGGGTGGCGCTCACCTATGTGGGAGGGGCGGAGGTGTACGCGGCCTGAAGCGATTATTGATGGACAGGTGTCCAGCTATAGTGGACATCTGTCCAAGACGACGAGGGGTCGGCTGATCGTGGAAACGCTCGCGAACGTGCTGGTGGGCCTGGTGGCCGCGCTGCATCTGTACATCCTGGTGCTGGAGATGTTCCTGTGGCAGAAGAAGCCCGGGCGCGGCCTGCACGGCTTCGACCCCGAGATGGCCAGAGCCACCGCGCCGATGGCCGCCAACCAGGGGCTGTACAACGGCTTTCTCGCCGCGGGTCTGATCTGGGGCCTGATCGCCGCCGACCCGACCGGCTTCCGCGCCCAGGTGTTCTTCCTGAGCTGTGTCGTGGTCGCGGGCGTCTACGGCGCGGTGACGGCGAACCGGCGCATCCTGTTCGCGCAGGCGCTGCCCGGCGCGCTCGCCCTGGCGGCCGTGCTCATCTCCCAGTGAGCCGCGCCGAGCCCGAGGACCCGCGGGCCGCCCGCACCCGGGCACGGCTGCGCCAGGCCCTCCTCGACGAGTGCGCCGAACACCCTCTGGAGGAGGTCGGCGTCGCCGCCCTGGTGCGCAGGGCCGGGGTCGGCCGGGCCACGTTCTACGTCCACTACGACAGCCTGGAGGCGCTCGCGGTCGACGCCTGCGCGGACGTCGTACGGGACGCGGTGGAGGCACTGCACGCCTGGCGCGGACGGCCCGACCCGGTGCACGCGCCGCCCGCGCTGCCGGAGTTCTTCGCCGGCCTGCTCCCCCACGCGGCCCTGTACCGCGCCCTGTTGAGCCCGGGCGGCGGTGGTCCGCTCGGCCGCGTCCTGCACCGGGACCTGCGCGCCTACAGCCTCCGCGAGCGCGAACTCGCGGGCGCGGCGGACGCCCCGCTGGTCGCCTCGGCGGTCGCCGGGACCTTCGGCGGGGTGCTGGCCGACTGGCTGCACGGGCTGCTGGACGGCACGGCGGAGGAAATCGCCGACCAGGTATGGCAGTTGCTGGTCGCCCTGCACATGAGCCGGTGACGGCGGCTCACTGACAGGCGATGCCGGACGGTGCCGAGGGCCAGGCCTCTACACCGTCGGAGGTACGGATGTACGCCGTCGACCGGTCCGGGGTGAACCACAACTGCCAGTCGTGGAACCGGTATCCGGTGTCGCGCGCCCCTGCGGGCATACGGACGTCGCCGTCGTAGGGGGCCGAGAGCGTCTCCGTCGAGAACAACCCTTCGGGATCGCGGACATAGGTCCTGCCGTCCGCTCCCCGACCGGTCTGCAGGAAGTGCGCCGTCTGCCAGTCGCAGTGCGCGGCCCCGACCGAGCTGCTCACCACCGTGGTCGCCACACGATGCCCGTCCCGGTCGGTCCAGATCTCATATCCGTGCGCCTCGGCGAAGCCCGCCGGGAGTTCGGCCGGATCACAGGAGGCGCTGGACTCCGGGCCCCAACCCGGCCTGTTCTTACGGTCCTTGGCGACGACGACGGCGACCTTCGTACGGCCGTCGACGTCGTAGGAGAACAGCACGCGCCCGTCCGACTCGCGCTCGACGCGGTAGCCCGTGCGCGGCACGTCCGGCTGCTCCATGTTGAAGTACGCCCGCAGACCGCCCTCGGGAGTCTTGCCGCCGTCGCCCTCGCTCCAGGCCTCGGCGCCTCCGCTCTCGTACATCTTTCCGTCGCATTCCAGCGCCCGGCCGGCGGCACCAGACTTGTCGGCGCCGGTGGCAGGTACGTAGAGCGGTCCGGCGTACGGCGTGGCAGGCGGGGTGCCCGCGACCACGACGTCCTTCCCGTCCCCGTCGGTACCGCACCCGACGGCCGTCACGGCCGCCAGCACGGCGACCGCCGTGAGCCCTCTGCGCATGCTCTCCCCCTCGTGTGTCGTTCCTACGACGTGGGGGCGGGCCGAAACGTTCGGGTTCAGCGGGCTTCCTGGAACGTCCGCCGGTAGGCCTGCGGGGAGACCCCGATCGCCGCGTGCAGATGCTGACGCAGGGACGCGCCGGTCGCGAAGCCGACGCGGCCGGCGATCTGGTCGACCGACAGGTCGCTGGCCTCCAGCAGGTCGCGGGCGCGGGCCACCCGCTGCTGGATCAGCCAGCGGCCGGGGCTGAGGCCGACCTCGTCGTTGAAGCGGCGGGCGAAGGTGCGCAGGCTCATGCCGGCGTGGCGGGCCAGGTCGTTCAGGGCGAGGGGTTCGTCGAGGTGGCCGAGGGCCCAGTCGCGGGTGGCGGCCGTGCTGGTGGCGCCGGAGTCCGGGACCGGCTGCTGGATGTACTGGGCCTGGCCGCCGTCGCGGAAGGGCGGGACGACACAGCGGCGGGCGACCGTGTTGGCGAGTTCGCTGCCGTGGTCCGTGCGCACGATGTGCAGGCAGATGTCGACTCCGGAGGCCGCGCCGGCCGAGGTGAGGATCCGGCCGTCGTGGACGAAGAGCACGTCAGGGTCCAGTTCGACCTGCGGATACCGGGCTCGGAAGAGGTCCACGACCTGCCAGTGGGTGGTCGCCCGGCGGCCGTCGAGGAGACCGGCGGCGGCGAGCACGAAGGCGGCCGTGCAGATCGAGACGATGCGTGCGTCCGGGCGGATCCGGGCGAGGGCGGCGGCGATCTCGGCGGGCAGTCCCTCGGGGATGCGCGGGGTGGCCATGGAGGCGACCACGACCGTGTCCGCCGTTTCGAGGATCTCCGGACCGTGCTCCACCGCGATCGAGAAGTCGGCGTTGGTGCGCACCGGACGGCCGTCGACCGTGCAGGTCAGCACCTCGTAGCGGCCGTCGGCGGCGCCGAAGATACGGCTGGGGATGCCCAGCTCGAAGGGGTAGACGCCGTCGAGCGCCAGGACCACCACCCGTTCCACATGCCGCATGGCACGATTCTATCGAAGGTTGGCCATCGTGCCATTTTCTTGTCGGGCGGCTCCCGGCAGGCTGGTCGACCATGAGCACTGTGAACACCATGCGAGCCGTCAGCCAGCACGTCCTCGGCGGTCCCGAGGTCCTCGAAGTGGTCGAGGTCGAGCGGCCCGCGCCGCGCGCCAACGAGATCCTGATCAAGGTGCGGGCCGCCGGACTCAACCCCACCGACTGGAAGCACCGGAAGACCGGCGGATTCCTCGGCGAACCGCCCTTCGTCCTCGGCTGGGACGTCTCCGGCGTCGTCGAGGCCGTCGGTGTCGGCGTCGCCCGCTTCAAGGCCGGCGACGAGGTCTTCGGGATGCTGTCCTACCCGTGGGGCCACGGCTCCCACGCCGAGTACGTCGCCGCCCCGGCACGCGCCTTCGTCCACAAGCCGGCCGCGGTCGACCACGTCCAGGCGGGCGCGCTGCCCCTCGTCTCACTGACCGCGTGGCAGGCCCTGGTGGAGAACGCGGACGTCCGGGCGGGACAGCGAGTGCTGATCCACGCGGCGGCCGGCGGGGTCGGGCATGTGGCCGTGCAGATCGCCAAGGCACGCGGCGCGTACGTGATCGGCACAGCGAGCGCGGGTAAGCACGACTTCCTGCGCGAGCTGGGTGTGGACGAGGCGATCGACTACCGGGAGACCGACTTCGCCGAGGCCGTGAAGGACGTCGACGTGGTCCTGGACACGCTCGGCGGCGAGACCGGACTCAAGTCGCTGCGTGTGCTGCGGCCGGGCGGGGTCGTGGTGTCGATCGTTCCGATCGGCAAGGACGACTTCTACGAGGAGGCCGAGCGGCTCGGCGTGCGGGCGGTCCGCATGCTGGTCGACGCCGATCGCGCGGACATGGAGGCCGTCGCGGAACTCGTCGAGGCGGGCAAGCTGCGCGCGACGATCGCCGGGTCCTTCCCGCTGGCCGATGCCGCCGAGGCACACGCGCTCGGCGCCACCGGCCGCACTGCGGGCAAGCTGGTGCTGACGGTCGACTGACCGAGCGAACAGGTCAGAACGTGAGCACGGGCTTGATCGCCTTGCCGGCGCTCATGTCCCGTACCGCCTGGTCGATGTCCGCGAACGGATAGGTCGTGATCAGGCGGTGCAGCGGGAGCCGCCCCTCCTTCACCAGCTGCACGAGCGCGGGGATGAAGCTCTGCGTCTCGCTGTCGCCGAGGGTGAGGCCCTCGATCCGCCTCCCGGGGATCAACCCGTTGACGTCCAGGGCGACTTCGCTTCCGAACGGCGGGGCTCCTACGACGACCAGGGTGCCCCGGGCGGCGAGCGCGTCGGCGCCCTGGCGGAGGACGGCGACACTGCCGGTGGTCTCGACGATGCCGTCGGCGCCGTGTCCGTCCGTCAGTACGGCAAGGGTCTCCCCGAGGTCGGCCTCCCGGGCGTTGACGGTGTGGGTGGCGCCCAACTCCTTTGCCAGCAGGAGGCGTTCGGCGATCTTGTCGACGGCGATGATGCGGGTCGCGGGCGTGAGTGCGGCGGCCATCACGGCGGACAGGCCGACCGCTCCGGCACCGAGCACCACGACCGTGTCACCGAGCCGGGGCTTGAGGACGTTCCAGACGGCACCGACCCCCGTCTGAACTCCGCAGCCCAGCGGGGCGATCGACTCCAGCGGCACGTCCGGGTCGACCTTGACGAGGCTGCGTTCGTCGACCAACGCCCGCTCGGCGAACGAGGATTGGCCGAAGAAGTGTCCGCCGAGGGGCTCCCCGTCCCGCCTGATGGTGCTGCTGCCGTCGGAGCGTCGACCGCCGATGAGGTTCAGCGGCAGCCAGGTCGCGCAGTAGGCGGGGTGTCCGCCCTGGCAGTTGCGGCAGTCGCCGCAGGACGTGAAGGACAGCACGACATGGTCGCCGGGTGCTACTCCGGTGACGGCGGAGCCGACCTCCTCGACGACACCGGCGCCCTCGTGACCGAGAACTCCGGGGAGCGGGAAGGGCAGTGCGCCGCTCGCGACCCCGAGGTCGGTGTGGCACAGGCCAGTTGCGACGACCCGGACGAGCGCCTCGTGCGGGCCGGGCTCGGCCAGTTCGACGTCCGTGAGCGTGAAGGGTGCGCCGCGCGACTCGACGACGGCCGCGCGCGTGGTGGTGGACATCGCAGAAACTCCTTGGTGGGCGTGGTCAGTCGAGCGAGACGACGACGGACTTGGTCCGGGTGTAGGCGGCAAGGCCCTCGGGGCCGTACTCGCGGCCGAAGCCGGAGTCCTTGACGCCGCCGAAGGGGACGTTGGGGTCGAGCATCGCCCAGTCGTTGACCCAGACGATGCCCGCCTGGAGCCGGTCCGCGATGCGGTGGGCGCGGGCGAGGTTGCCGGTCTGGACGCCCGAAGCCAGACCGTAGGGCGTGGAGTTGGCGAGTTCGACGGCCTCGTCCTCGGTGTCGAAGGGCTGCACGGTGAGGACCGGGCCGAAGATCTCCTCCTGGATCACCCGGGAGTCGTTCGCGAGGTCGGCGATGACGGTGGGCTTGTAGTAGTAGCCGCCGTCGAGGTCGAGGCGTTCGCCGCCGCAGACGATGCGGGCGCCCTCCTTGCGGGCGAGGTCGACGTACTCCTCGACCTTCCTGAGGTGCTTCTCCCCCGCCATCGGGCCGACGACGGTCTCGGGCAGCCGGGGGTCGCCGAGCGGTACGCCGGGGACGGCGTCGGCGAGGATGTTGAGGAGGGTGCTGTAGACGGGGCGGGCGACCAGGAGGCGGGGGCCGCCCATGCAGAACTGGCCGGTGTTGAAGACGAAGCCCTTGATGACCGCGCCGACGGCCTTCTCCAGGTCGGCGTCCTCGAAGACGATGTGGGCCGCGTTGCCGCCGAGTTCCATGGTCACGGGCTTGAGGTTCTCGCCCGCGACGCTCGCGGCGTGCCGGCCGACGGCGGTGGAGCCGGTGAAGGCGATCTTGTCGACGCCCGCGTGCCGCAGCAGGGCTTCCCCGGCGACCGGTCCGGTGCCGGTGACCACGTTGACGACACCGTCCGGGACGCCCGCGCGCTGGAGCAGTCCGGCCATGTAGAGGGCGCTGAGCGGGGTCTCGTCGGCGGGCTTGTGGACCACGGTGTTGCCGGCCGCGAGGGCGGGGGCGAGCTTCGAACCGGCAAGGATCAGGGGGAAGTTGAAGGGAGTGATCGCGGCGACCACGCCCAGCGGCTCGCGCTTGGTGTAGGCGAGGGCGTTGAGCGGGGTGTCGCGGGTCGAGCCGTCCAGGGAGAAGGCCAGGGCGGCGTAGTGCTCGTAGTCGTTGGCCGCGTTGGTGACGTCGACGGCATGGCACAGAGTGATGGGCTTGCCTACGTCGAGGCTCTCCAGCCGCGCGAGTTCGTCGGCGTTCTCGCGGATGAGTTCGGCGACGCGGTGCAGGATCCGGCCGCGTTCGCGACCGCTGAGGCCGGACCAGCGGCCACTGTCGAAGGCCTCGCGGGCGGCGCGGACGGCCGCGTCCACGTCGGCGGGGCCGGCCTCGGCGACGGTGGTGACGACCCGGCCCCGGGACGGGTCGACCACCTCGGTGCGCGCTCCGTCGGCGGCCTCGCGCCACTGCCCCCCGACGAACAGGCGGCCGGGTTCGATCTCGAAGGCGGTCATCGCCACTCCTCAGCATCGTTGCCAAGATTTCAACCAACAGGATTCCTGTTGGTTGCTCGTCTGGTCCGCAGTCTCATTACAGACAGGTTTCCTGTCAATGCTCTAGGGTGAATCCATGGCTGAATCCCTGGCTGGATCCCCGGTTGGCGCCCACGCGACGAAGGCGCTCCCATCCCTGCTGTACATGGTCAAGCAGGTGGAGCTGGTCGTCCGCTCACGCCTGGACGAGCTGGTCAGGCCCTATGGCGTCACCGCACTCCAGTACACCGCGCTCACGGTTCTGGAGCGACACGACGGCCTGTCGGCGGCGCAGCTGGCCCGCGATTCCTTCGTCACCGCGCAGTCCATCGCCGATCTGGTCCGCTCACTGGAGGGCCGCGGGCTGATCCGCCGCGAGCGCAATCCGCGCAACCGGCGCGAGCTGCTGATCCTGCTGACCGCCGAGGGGCGCGAGCTGCTGGCGGGCTGCGCGGAGCCGGTGCGGGCGCTGGAGGAGCGGATGGTGCGCGAGCTCACAGCGCACCAGAGCGAGCAGTTCCGTCAGGCACTTTCCAAGGCCTGGCACGCGCTGTCGTAGTGCTGCCTGGAATATCTCAGAAAGCTCTGGCTCGATTCGAAGACATATGTCAATCGAACATGCTCAAATTCACTCCATCGAGGGTAACTTTCAGGGCGGGGACTGTTGGAGGGGATGTGGTCGTGCAGCAGGAGCCCGCGCCGCTCACCCGGCATCTGCGCATCCACCAGGACCGGGGGTTCACGGTGCTGGAGTTACGCGGCGAGATCGACATCGCCGCGGCGGTGGAGATCATCCCGTATCTGGACCGGGTGACCAGCAGGCCGGGCGCACGCGTCGTGCTGGACCTGCGGCGCGTCGAGTTCTTCGACTGCTCGGGTCTCCGCCTGCTCTTCCGGGCCCGGCTCCGGGTGCTCGACCAGGGCGGCAGGCTGCACCTCGTCTGCACCCATCCGCTGACACTGCGCATCCTCCGGATCACCGGACTCGCGCAGCTGCTGCCGCCCCGTCCCACGCTGGACGCGGCCCTGGAGCAGGCGGAGACCACGCCTACCTGAGGATCCTGGTGACCTGACCGGCGCCCACCGTCCGGCCGCCCTCACGGATCGCGAACTTCAACCCCTCCTCCATCGCGATCGGTTGGATCAGCTCGACGTGCATGGTCGTGTTGTCGCCCGGCATGACCATCTCGGTGCCCTTGGGCAGGGTCACCACACCGGTCACGTCCGTCGTGCGGAAGTAGAACTGCGGGCGGTAGTTGTGGAAGAAGGGCGTGTGCCGGCCGCCCTCGTCCTTGGAGAGGATGTAGGCGCGGGCCTCGAACTCCACGTGCGGGGTGACCGATCCGGGCTTGATGACGACCTGGCCGCGCTCCACGTCCTCGCGCTTCACGCCCCGCAGCAGCAGTCCGACGTTCTCGCCCGCCCGGCCCTCGTCGAGGAGTTTGCGGAACATCTCGATGCCGGTGACGGTCGTCTTCGTCTTCTGCTCGTGGATGCCGATGATCTCCACCTCGTTGTTGACCTTCAGCACCCCGCGCTCGATCCGGCCGGTGACGACCGTGCCGCGGCCGGTGATGGTGAAGACGTCCTCGATCGGCAGCAGGAACGGCCGGTCCACGTCCCGCACCGGCTGGGGCACGAACTCGTCGACGGCGTCGAGGAGTTCGAGCACCGAGGCGGTCCACTCGGGGTCGCCTTCGAGGGCCTTGAGCGCGGACACCTTGACCACCGGGAGGTCGTCGCCGGGGAACTCGTACTCGGTGAGCAGCTCCCGCACCTCCAGCTCGACCAGTTCCAGGATCTCCTCGTCGTCCACCATGTCCGTCTTGTTGAGGGCCACGACGATGTACGGCACGCCGACCTGCCGGGCCAGCAGCACGTGTTCCTTGGTCTGCGGCATGGGCCCGTCGGTGGCCGCGACGACCAGGATCGCGCCGTCCATCTGGGCGGCGCCGGTGATCATGTTCTTGATGTAGTCGGCGTGCCCGGGGCAGTCGACGTGCGCGTAGTGCCGTCGTTCGGTCTGGTACTCGACATGGGCGATCGAGATGGTGATGCCGCGCTGCCGTTCCTCGGGCGCCTTGTCGATCTGGTCGAACGGCGTGAAGGGGTTGAGATCGGGGAACCGGTCGTGGAGCACTTTCGTGATGGCCGCCGTGAGAGTGGTCTTGCCGTGGTCGATGTGACCGATGGTGCCGACGTTCACATGGGGTTTCGTCCGCTCGAACTTCGCCTTCGCCACGGCGAGTCCTCCTGATCACCTCGGTGCTGCCGAGCGTTGCTCCGTCCCCTCATGTCTATTCGTTCGGCGGCGCGTCGAACAGGGCGCTGACGGACTCGCCGTTGTGAATGCGGCGTACGGCCTCGGCGAGCGCCGGGGCGATGGAGAGGATGCGCAGCTTCTCGGTGCGCTCCTCCTCGGGCACCGGCACGGTGTTGGTGCAGACGATCTCCAGTACGTCGGGCTGCTCCCCGATCCGCTTGAGCGCGCCCGCCGCGAACAGACCGTGGGTACAGGCGACCCGGATCGAGCGCGGCCCCAACTCCCGCAGCCGGTCCAGGAGTTCGAGGACGGTGCTGCCCTTGGCGATCTCGTCGTCCAGCACGATGACGTCCCGGCCCGCGATGTCACCGATGACGGAGCTGATGACGACCCGGTCGTCCGCGTAACGCTGCTTGGCGCCGGCCGCCACCTGGGCACCGATCAGCCGGGCGAACGCGGCGGCCTCCTTGGCGTTGCCGAGGTCCGGGGAGACGACGGTGGTGCGCGAGAGGTCGTACTGCCTAAAGTGCGCGGCGAGTTCGCGCAGCGCGTGCAGATGGTCGACCGGCACCGAGAAGAAGCCGTGCACCTGCGGCGAGTGCAGGGTCATCGCCAGGACACGGCTCGCGCCCGCCGCCACCATCAGGTCGGCGACCAGGCGTCCGCCGAGCGAGATGCGCGGGGCGTCCTTCTTGTCGGAGCGGGCGTAGGAGTAGTGCGGCATGACGACGGTGATCCGTCCGGCGGAGGCGCCGCGCGCCGCGTCGCTCATCAGCAGCAGCTCGACCAGGTTCTCCTGGACCGGCTTGACGAGCGGCTGGATCAGGAAGACGTCCCGTTCCCGGCAGTTGGCCTGGAGCTGTACCTCCAGACAGTCGTTGGCGAACCGGCTGACCCGGGTCGGGCTGAGCGGTACACCGAGATGCGCGCAGACCTCCTTGGCCAACTCGGGATGGGCACTCCCGCTGAACACGGCGATGTCTCGCACGATCTGCTCCTCGCATGATCATTCCCGGCCGTGGTTCATGCTACTGACCCCGAAAACAGGTTGCGGACCCACCGGCCGGGGGCGCCATGATGGCCGCGTCCGTGCCCTCTCCCGACAGGAACCCTCACATGCGCCGACTCCTCGGAATCCACCGCCCTTCCCACTGGACGACGGTTCTTGAGGACTCGACCACGCATGCACACCCTGAACATCGGAATTCTGGCCCACGTCGACGCCGGTAAGACCAGCCTCACCGAGCGGCTGCTCTTCGACCACGGAGCGACCGAGCGGCTCGGCAGCGTCGACGCCGGTGACACCCGTACGGACGACGGCGCGATCGAGCGACAGCGCGGGATCACCATCCGCTCGGCCGTCGCCGCCTTCACGTCCGGCGACACCCAGATCAACCTGATCGACACCCCCGGCCACGCGGACTTCATCGCGGAGGTCGAGCGCGCCCTGGAAGTCCTCGACGGCGCGGTACTGATGCTGTCCGCCGTGGAGGGCGTCCAGGCGCAGACCCGCGTCCTGCTGCGGACCCTGCGGCGGCTACGGCTGCCCACGCTCGTCTTCGTCAACAAGATCGACCGCGCGGGCGCCCGCTCCGACGACCTCGTCGCGGACATCCGGCGCCGGCTGACCCCGCACGTCGCACCGCTCACCGACGCGACGGGCCTCGGCACGCCCGGCGTCCGGGTGCTGCCCCGCCCGCCCGGCGACCCGGACCTGGCCGAAGCCCTGGCCGACGTCGACCCGTCCGTCCTCGCGGCGGTCGTCGACGGCCCGCACCCCACCCCGGACGACCTGGGCAAGGCCCTCGCCGCCCGCACCGCCGACGGCTCGATCCACCCGCTCCTGTTCGGCTCGGCCCACGGCGGCCAGGGAATCCCCGAACTCGTCGAGAACATCGTCCGGTTGATCCCGCCCTCGCCGGCCGGTTCGGGCACCCCGCGCGGCACGGTGTTCGCGGTACGCCCCGGCCCCGGCCGCGAACGGACGGCGTATCTGCGGCTCTACGACGGTGAGGTGGCCCCGCAGCAACGGCTCACGTTCCGCCGGCACGGGGCGGACGGGCGGGCCTCGAAGGTCTCCGGGCGGGTCACGCGGCTCGATGTGATCGGCCGGCCCGGACCGCTCACGGCCGGGAACATCGGCGCGCTGACCGGCCCGAAGGACATCCGGGTCGGCGACCGGCTCGGTGAACTCACCCACCGGACACCGCAGTTCGCGCCGCCGACCCTGGAGACCGTCGTACGGGCCCGGTGTCCCGAGCAGGCGGCGGCGCTGCGTTCGGCGCTGCTGGCGCTGGCCGACCAGGACCCGCTGCTGCACGCGCGGCCAGCCGCCGCCGGGGCGACCGTGCTGCTCCTGTACGGCGAGGTCCAGAAGGAGGTCCTGGCGGCGACGCTCGTCCAGGACTTCGGCGTCGAGGCGGACTTCGAGCCGAGCCGGGTGCGGTTCCTGGAACGCCCGGCCGGGACCGGCGAGGCCTGCGACGAACTGCCCTGGCACGACGGCACCCGCTACTGGTCGACGATCGGGCTGCGCGTCGAACCGGGACCGCGCGGCTCCGGCGGGATCTTCGCGTACGAGACCCAACTGGGCGCGCTCCCCCGCGCGTTCCACCAGGCCGTCGAGGACACGGTCCACGCGACCCTGCTCGGCGGACTGCACGGCGCACCGGTGACGGACTACCGGGTCACCCTCACCCGGTCGGGATTCGTCGGCCCGCTCAGCACGGCGGGCGACTTCCGCGGCCTCACGCCGATCGTGCTGCGCCGGGCGCTGCGGCTGGCGGGGACGCGGCTGTACGAGCCGTACGTCGCGTTCGAGACGGAGGTCCCGCAGGACGCGCTCGCGCCGGTGACCGCACAACTCGCGTCCTGTCGCGCCGAGTTCACGGGTACCACGGGCGGCGCCGGCTCCTGGCTGATCACCGGTGAGCTGCCGGCCCGGCGGGTGCGGGACGTGGAGTCGGCCCTGCCCGGGCTCACGCACGGTGAGGGGGTGTGGTGGTCGCGTCCGTCCGATGACCGTGAACTGCGGTCGCACTGAGGCGTGTTGGGGCGTCCGCGGACAGTGTCACAACATGAACCGGACCGTGATCCGGAAAGGTCACGGGACGCATGGGGCGAGGCGGCCGGGAAATGCTGTCTGCGCGGTCGACCAGGGCTTCTGGCGGGCCGAACAGTGACTTTTCACGCCTGTGCGCCCTCCGCGCCCCCGTCAGCGCGACCGTTCCGCCAACGCGTCGGTCTGACAGGGCATTTGGGGGGCATGCGGATACCGAGGAAGGGAGGGCCGTCCCCATGACGACTTCCATCAGCCGTATACCCCGGCGCATGCCGGGCTGGGCGAAGGTGCTCACCGCCGTCGTCGTTGTGATCGCCGTGCTGTTCGCCGGGCTGCGGCTTGCCGTACTCCCGGGACTGCGGGACATCTTCGGCACCGAGACCCATGACCGTTCGGGTCCGGCGCTGCTCAAGTCCATTCAGGACATGAGCCGTTACGACGCGGCCTCCGGCAACTTCCAGGTCGTCGTGGACCTGGAGAAGGACGCCAAGTTCCTGCCCGCCGCGATCCGCGGGACCCGGACGCTGTACGTCGGCGCGGGCACCGTGGAGGGCTATGTCGACCTGGGCAAGCTCGGCAAGCAGGACGTGACGGTCAACGGCGACCGCACGTCGGCCAGCATCACGCTGCCGCACGCGACGCTCGGCAAGCCGGCGCTGGACCCGGACCACTCGTACACGGTCTCCAAGCAGCGCGGTCTGCTGGACCGCCTGGGCGACATCTTCTCCGACAACCCCAACAGCGAGCAGGCCGTGCAGAAGCTCGCCTCCAAGCACATCGCCGCGGCGGCGAAGACCAGCGGTCTGACCACCCGCGCCGAGACCAACACCACCAACATGCTCAAGGGCCTGCTCGGCTCGCTGGGCTTCACGACGGTGACCATCTCGTACGCGGCCTGAGCAGCCGTCGGCAACCCGTGTGCGGGCATCTGCGCCGCACACGGGTTCCGTGCGCCGCCACGGCATCCTCCGCCGAATCGGGGGTAACCGGCCTACGACACAGGGCAGTTGAAGACCGGAGGACCTCACGCATGGGCCGTACCGCCGCACGTCTGCGCCGCACCAGGACCGGGCCCAAGACCGAGGCCGGGCCGAAAGCGGCCCGCGCCCCGCGCCCGTCGAAGCCCGCACCTCCCCAGCGCTACCAACTCCCCCTCCCCCTACGCCTGTTGTCCATGCTGCTCGGCTTCGTGTTCATGGTGGCGTTCGCCGTCGTACTGGCCAAGCTGACCCTGGAGCCGTCCCCCGCGTCGAAGGCGCTCGTGCACACCAATCTGCACCCGGGCCGCTCGCTGAAGGCCTATCTCGACCAGCCGGCCATGCGCGACGCCGTGAAGCAGATCGGCGGGAACATCGTGCTCGGCATCCCGTTCGGGGTGCTGGTCCCGGTGTTCGCGCCCCGGGCGCGCGGCATCCTGAAGGTGCTGCTGCTGACGGCGACCGTGATGCTCCTGGTGGAGTTCGCGCAGGGCGCGCTGATCACCGGGCGGGCCTTCGACATCGACGACGTCATCCTCAACACCACTGGCGCACTGGTGGGTTGGGTCCTGCTGGGGCGCCGGCTCGGCCGGGCGGTGCACGCGCGGAAGCCCGCCGCGAAGGCGGCAAGGACGTCAAAGGCAGCGAAGGCGCCCAAAGCGCCGAAGGCCACTTCGTAACGATCAACTACTGGCCCGTAACATTCAACTACTGGTCCGTACCAAGGTATTGACGCTCTCCTTATCTCACTTCTTAAATCAAGAGGCGACGCTTTCACCCCCCACCTCAGTCGGCGTGTCGGTCCCCACGTCCGCCGCACAGAAGGGAATGCCGTGGCTTCCCCACGCGTACTCCGCAGATGCCTCTTCGCCGCCCTGTCCGCCGCACTGGTCGCGTCCGCCGCGATCGGTCCGGCGCAGGCGGCCTCCACGTCGGACGCCCAGGCCGACGCCGTCACGTTCTCCGACACCTTCGACGGAGCGGCCGGCAGTGCCGTCAACTCCTCGAAGTGGACGCAGGAGACCGGCGACAACGTCAACAACCACGAGCGCGAGTACTACACGTCCGGCACCAACAACGCGGCCCTGGACGGCCAGGGCCACCTGGTGATCACGGCCAAGAAGGAGAACCCCGCCAACTACCAGTGCTGGTACGGCACTTGCCAGTACACCTCGGCCCGGCTGAACACCTCCGGGAAGTTCAGCGCGCAGTACGGTCACGTCGAGGCGCGGATGCAGATCCCGCGCGGGCAGGGCATGTGGCCCGCGTTCTGGATGCTCGGCACCGACATCGGCTCGGTCGGCTGGCCCAACTCGGGTGAGATCGACGTCATGGAGAACGTCGGCTACGAGCCCTCCACGGTCCACGGCACCATCCACGGCCCCGGCTACTCCGGCGCCAACGGGATAGGCGCCGCCTACACGCTGGCGAACGGCGCGGCCTTCGCGGACGCCTTCCACACCTTCGCCGTCGACTGGGCGCCCAACTCGATCAAGTGGTCGGTCGACGGGGTCGTCTACGAGACGCGCACACCGGCCGACGTGGGCGGCAACACCTGGGCGTTCAACAAGCCGTTCTTCCTGATCCTCAACCTGGCGGTCGGCGGCGACTGGCCGGGCGACCCGAACAGCGCCACGGCCTTCCCGGCCAAGCTGGTGGTGGACTCGGTGTCGGTCACCACGAGCGACACGGCCACCGGGGTGGCGATCAAGGGCCTCGCCGGCAAGTGCGTCGACGTCAACGGCGCGAACTCCGCCAACGGGACCGCCGTACAGCTCTACGACTGCAACGGCTCGGCCGCCCAGCAGTGGACCGTGGGCTCCGACGGCACGATCCGCGCCCTCGGCAAGTGCTTGGACGTGAACGCCGGCGGCACCGCGGACGGCACCAAGGTCCAGCTCTACGACTGCAACGGCAGCGCCGCCCAGCAGTGGGCCGTCAGCTCGGCGAACGACATCGTCAACCCACAGGCCAACAAGTGCCTGGACGTCACCGGCAACAACTCGGCCAACGGCACCCCGCTGCAGATCTGGACCTGCTCGGGCGGCGCCAACCAGAAGTGGACGGTCGGCTGATCTCGTAGGGGCTAGTGCGGCAGCCAGGTGAATTTGTCCCCGCCGACCCAGCGGACCACGTCCGGGTCGTCCAGGTCGCGGACCGTGATGCCGCACACGGCCGCGACCTGCAGGACGTCGGTGATCCCTTGGGCCTCGCAGACCATCTCCCCGTCGATCTCCACGATGCGGAACGGCGGGGTACCGGGCTGCACCTTGAGCACCATGATCCGCGGGGTCGAGATGTGCGGGCTGGCGATTTCGGTCATGCAATAGAGCCTAGAACGCATCACGCGGTCGCGAGTGGTCCAAGGTGCCCGGCCGGGGGCCGCTCGCGGGAGGAGGCTCGATGGATCCCGTGCAGGCACTGGACCGGATCGCCTTCCTGCTGGAACGGTCCCTGGCCCCGACCTACCGCGTACGCGCCTTCCGTACGGCGGCCAGGATTCTGGCGGCGCTCCCCGAGAACGAGGTCGCCGAACGCGCGGCGGCCGGGACGCTGGAGTCCCTCAAGGGCATCGGCCCGAAGACCGCGCAGGTGGCCCGCGAGGCCCTGGACGGACGGGTCCCCGCCTATCTGGAGCAACTGGAGGCCGAGGCCCCCGCCCCGGCCGGCCCCGGCGGCGAAGAGCTGCGGGCCCTGCTCCGCGGGGACTGCCACCTCCACTCCGACTGGTCGGACGGCGGCAGCCCGATCGAGGAGATGGGCCGTACGGCGGCCCGGCTCGGCCACGAATGGGCGGTACTGACCGACCACTCGCCCCGGCTGACCGTGGCCCGCGGACTCGCCCCCGAGCGGCTGCGCGAACAGCTGGACGTGGTGGCCGCGCTGAACGAGACCTGGGCGCCCTTCCGACTGCTCACCGGCATCGAGTGCGACATCCTCGACGACGGCTCGCTGGACCAGGAACCGGAGCTGCTGGAGCGGCTCGACGTGGTGGTGGTCTCCGTGCACTCCAAGCTGCGCATGGAGTCCCGCGCCATGACCCGCCGCATGGTGGCCGCCGTACGGAATCCGCACGCGGACATCCTCGGGCACTGCACCGGGCGGCTGCTCATCGGGCGGGACGGGGGTGCGGCGCGGCCGGAGTCGGAGTTCGACGCGGACGAGGTGTTCGCCGCGTGCGCCGAGTCGGGTACGGCCGTGGAGATCAACAGCCGTCCGGAGCGGCTCGACCCGCCGAGGCGGCTGCTGCGGAAGGCCGTGGACGCGGGGGTGCTGTTCTCGGTCGACACCGACGCGCACGCGCCCGGTCAGCTGGACTGGCAGATCAACGGCTGTGCGCGGGCGGAGGAGTGCGGGGTGCCCGCCGAACGGGTGCTGACGACCTGGTCCGCGGACGAGCTACTGGACTGGACCACTGGCAAGTGATGCACATCACCGCTCACGGTGGACCGCGCAGGAACACCCATCAGTAGTTCGCCGTTGAACAGACTGTGGGTGCGGAGGGAACAGTGTCCCCGGGCCTCAACCTCCGCCCACAGGGAAGATCGTTCGGCTGAAGCCCTGTGGAGCCTTTCGCCGCGAGGCGACCGCCTTCCGTGCCCACCACTTGGCCGCCCCGGCCGTGATTCCCCCGTCGCGGTCGGGGCTTCCCCGTGTCCGGGTCCCCGCGGCTTCTCCGCTTGACTTCGAGCGCACTTCAATTCGTAGCGTTCCAGGCATGACCACTGCACAGCACAAGATCGGTTCCGGATTCGACGCGCACAGCACCGCCGACGACGTCCTGGCGGGCCTCGACCTCGACGGGAAGCTCGCGATCCTCACCGGCGGCTACTCGGGCCTCGGCCTGGAGGCCACCCGCGCGCTCACCAAAGCGGGCGCCCGGGTGGTCGTCCCCGCCCGGCGCCCCGACGCCGCCCGCGAGGCAGTGGCCGGGCTGCCCGGCGTCGAGGTGGACGAGCTGGACCTCGCCGACCTGGAGAGCGTGCGCGGCTTCGCCGAGCGGTTCCTCGCCTCCGGCCGCACCGTCGACTACATGATCGACAACGCCGGGATCATGGCCTGCCCGGAGACCCGGGTCGGGCCCGGCTGGGAGGCACAGTTCGCCACCAACCACCTCGGCCACTTCGCCCTCGTCAACCGGCTGTGGCCGGCCATCGAGCCGGGCGGCGCCCGCGTGGTCTCGGTGTCCTCGCGCGCCCACCACTTCTCCGGGATGCGCTGGGACGACGTCCAGTGGAGCCACGGCTACGACAAGTGGGAGGCGTACGGCCAGGCGAAGACCGCGAACGTCCTCTTCGCCGTCCACCTCGACCGGCTCGCCGCCGACCGCGGCGTCCGGGCCTTCTCGCTCCACCCCGGCGGCATCATCACCCCGTTGCAGCGCCACATCCCCAAGGCGGAGATGGTCGAGCGCGGCTGGATCGACGAGCAGGGCAACGTGCTGAACCCCGCGGGCTTCAAGACCCCGCAGCAGGGCGCGGCCACCGAGGTCTGGGCGGCGACCTCGCCCCAGCTGGCCGACATGGGCGGCGTCTACCTGGAGGACTGCGACATCGCGGAGCCCGCCCCCGACGGCGAGGAGCGCTCCGGCGTCAAGTCCTGGGCGATCGACCCGGAGCAGGCGGCACGCCTCTGGAAGCTGTCCGCCAACCTAACTGGTGTGGACGCTTTCGCGGGTTAGTCCAGAGCACACAGTTCCTGAGGTGTCTCCTTCGGCCCGTACAGGGCGGCGGGCGCACCGGTCGCCAGCGCCCAGTACCGGTCCCCGTACGACCAATGCCACCACTCCGTGGGGTAGTTGACCAGACCGGCCGCGCCGAGGGCCTTGCCCAGAACGGCGCGGTTGGCCTTGCCCTCTGCGGTGATGTTGTCGGCCTCGGTGTAGCAGCCTCCGTCGCTCTGCTCCGGGTTGGCGTTCATCGGGGTGCCCAGGTCGAGTTCGCGGCCGTCGGCGTCGGCGAGGGTCAGATCGACGGCCGCGCCTGCGGTGTGCGGGGCGATCTCGGGCGGGGACACATAGCGGCTGGCGGCGGACCGGATCCGGTCGGCGGACCAGTCCGGGTGGGCGGCGCGCAGCTCTGCGCCGTAGCTCTCGAAGTAGCGGCGCTGGAGGGCCGGCGGCCGGTAGCCCTCGACGAACAGCAGGCGCAGGCCGTCGGGCAGCAGGGCCTGCGCCCTCACGAGTCGGTCCAACACGCCCCGGCGCAGGAGGAGTTCGGCGCCGCTGTCGGAGTCCTTGTTCTTGCGGTCGTCGACCAGCAGTCCGTCGCTCACGTCGACGAGGGGTTCCCCGCACTCCTCGACAGGGACGGCGGCGACCCGGGCGTCGGACATCAGGATGATCTCACTCATGAGGTGATCATCTCCCACCGGCCCGTCGTCGCCTCAGTGCGGGGCGCGCTCCTCAAGGGCCGTACGCCAGGCGGGCGGTGGGCCCTCCGGTTCGGGCTCGGCGCGGCGGCCGCCGCGGGCGAAGAAGTCGGCGAGCGGGAGGATCGCGGCGCCGACGGTGACCGCGTCGGGGCCGAGCCGGCCCAGCTCGATGGTCACGCGTCCGGCGGGGTGGCGCAGCGCGTACGCGGTGGCGTGGTGGCGGACGGCGGGCAGGAAGCGGGAGCCGAGCTGGAGTCCGGCCCAGCCGCCGATGAGGATGCGCTCGGGCTGGAAGAGGTTGATCAGGTCGGAGAGGCCGGCGCCGAGGTATTCGGCGGTCTCCTCCAGTACGGCGAGCGCGACCGGGTCGGCCTCGGCGCCCTCGGCCGGGTAGGCGGCGACCAGCAGCGCGGTCATCGCGGTCTCCTCGTCGGTGCCCTCGGGCGGGCGTCCGCCCTGCTCGCGCCAGCGGTCGAGCAGCGACTCGGCGCCCGCGTACGCCTCCAGGCAGCCGAGGGCCCCGCAACGACAGCGGCGACCGCGGACCCGTACCGTCAGATGCCCCCACTCGACGGCCCGGCCGTTCTCCACCTCGGGGGTGACGAGGCAGGCGCCGACGCCCGAGCCGAAGAGGACGACGATCGCGTTGCGCGCGCCGCGCCCGCCGCCGAACCACATCTCGGCCTGACCGAGGGTCTTGGCCCCGTTGTCGATGAAGTACGGGACGGCGTCGGGGAGTTGGGAGGTGGAGCGGAGCAGCTCTTCGAGGGGGACCGCGTCCCAGCCGATGGTCTGGCCGTGCACGACGGCGCCGCGGTCCGGGGTGTGCTCGACTATGCCGGGGACGCCGATGCCGACGCCGAGGAGTTGTCCGGGTGCGATGTCGGCGGCGGCGAGGACCTCGGCTATGCCGTCGCGGATGTGGCCGACGATGACCTCTACCTCGTAGCGCTGCTGCTCCAACGGGCGTTCGGCGCGGGCGAGTTCGGTGAGGGTGAGGTCGAACAGCTCGACGCGGACCCGGGTCTCGCCGACGTCGACTCCGATCATGTGGCCGCTGTGCGGGGCGACTTGGAGGAGGGTGCGGGGTCGGCCGCCGTCGGAGTCGACGCTGCCGGCCTCCTCGACCAGGCCGTCGGCGACGAGGTCCGCGACCACATTGCTCACCGAGCCGGAGCTGAGTCCGGTCACCGGGCCCAGTTCGAAGCGGCTGAGGGGTCCGTCGAAGTACAGCCGTTGCAGTACGGCCGTGCGGTTGGCCCGCCTGAGGTCGCGTACCGTGCGCCCGTTCCGCCCCGCCATGTGGCTCCCTCCGAACCCTGCACCCTCTTAATTCACGCCCTGAACTAAGGGGCGGTGGAATGCACACTACGTGGTGGAGGCCGTCCCGTCGATCTCTCCGAGGGCGGCGAGCAGCTCGGGGCCGACCCGCTCGCGCCGCCAGCGGTTCTCTTCCGCGCCGAACTCCCTGGGGACCGCCTCGGTGAGCATGATCAGGTACAGGTAGCTGCGGTAGAGCGCGTAGCGGAGGCCGGCCGGCCGGTCGAAATCGACTCTTCCGCCCGCTTCCCGGTAGCCCGCGAGGAACGCGTCGTCCTTCCTGATGTCGCCGAGCAGCGCCAGGGAGACGAAGTCGGCGAGGGGGTCGCCCCAGAACATGCGCTCGCCGTCGATGAGTCCGCCGATGCGGGGTGTGCCGGAGTCGCGGTCGACCAGGATGTTGCCCTGCCAGAGGTCGAAGTGGACGGCGCGCGGGACGGTGACCTCGTCCAGGGCGTCGTGGGCGGAGCGTGCGGTGCGGGCGATGTCGTCGGCGGGCAGTGGCAGCCAGGCGCGGTAGCGGCGGGCGTCGTCCAGGACGGCGTCGTAGAGCGTGGTGAACGCGGTCCGCCAGTCGGGGGCGAGGGGACCGAGGGCGCCGGAGGGGTAGCCGAAGCCGGGGCCGGTGATCTCGTGCAGGCGGGCCAGCTGTCGCCCCAACTCCTTGCGCAGGGCGGGTACTTCGGTGTCCGTGACGGAGTCGTCCCAGGGTTCGCCGGGGCAGAGGGTCATCAGGAGGGTGTCGCCGTCGAGGACCACGACACGCGGTGCCGCCACCCCGGCCTTGGCGGCGGCGCCGTAGAAGTCGGCCTCGGAGACGAGGAGTTGGCGCTCGTGGGCGAGGCCGGGGGCGGTGGGCGCGGTCTTGAGGACGTAGCGGCCGCCGTCGGTGAGGGTGAGTTCCTCGACGGTGTTGTAGGTGCCGCCGCCCATCGGGCGCAGGTCGGCCAGGCGGTCCGGCGGAATGCCCGCCGCGCCGAGGATCCTCCGGGCCCGCTCCCAGGAGTCCGTCACCGTGCGCCCACCTCTCCTCTTCGCCGGGGGCGAACCGTACTGAACCGGCCGCCCGCACCAACTCCGCACCGCCGTCCGGGAGATCACCGGAATCCGGTGAAGACCGCTCACCTGTCCCGCGGAGAACCTTGGCACACATCATCGACCAACTGGAGCAGATCACCATGTCCTCCACGAATCGCCGCTCTTTCCTCGCCGGCGGTGCGGCGCTGGCAGCCGTCCCCACCGTCGCCGCGCTCGCCGGCCCGGCGTCGGCCGCCACGTCCGCGACGCTGCCGGACTACGCGCCCGTACCGGCGTCCGCGCTCGGTCCCGCCGTCAACTCCCAGGGCTACTACGTCGGTCGGATCGAGAGGAACCTGTACTGGGTGACCGACGGCACCTACCAGTCGGCGTTCCTGACGACCCGTGAGGGCGTCGTGCTCTTCGACGCGCCGCCGACCATCGGGCACAACCTCCAGCGGGCGATCGACGAGATCGCCGCCGCCAACGGCGTCTCCAACAGAGTGACCCACCTGGTCTACTCCCACCACCACGCCGACCACCTCGGCGCCTCGTCGCTGTTCGGCAAGAACGTGGTGCGGATCGGCCACGCCGAGACCAGGAAACTGCTGGCCCGTGACAACGACCCGGCCCGGCCGGTGCCGGACGTCACCTTCGAGAAGAGTCACACGCTGCGGGTCGGCGGCGAGCGCGTCGAGCTGGCCTGGCACGGCACGAACCACACCCCCGACAACGTCTACATCCACCTGCCCGACCACAGGACCCTGATGCTCGTCGACGTCCTGCTGCCCGGCTGGGTCCCCTTCGACAGCTTCAACCTGAACGAGGACGTCCCCGGCTCCATCGCCGCCCCCGCCAAGGCCATGAGTTACCCGTGGAAGCACTTCGTCGGCGGCCACATCGGCAGGCTCGGCACACGGCAGGACATGGTCGTGTACCAGCAGTACGTGGACGACATCATCACCAACGTCAAGAAGGCGCTCACGGCGGTCGACCCCACGCCGTTCTTCGTGAAGTACGGGAACAACTCGTGGGCCGCGGTCAAGGAGTACCAGGCCGCCCAGGTCGCCTACGCCTCCGCGCCGGTCATCAAGAAGTACACCGGCGTCCTCGCCGCCGCCGACGTGTACACGGCCAGCACGACGTTCATCATCCTCGAATCCCTCCGCCTCGACCTCGGCGTGGGCTCGGAGGTCCATGCGTGAGTGCTCCCGCGCGGCCCGCCTCCGGAACAAGGCGGGCCGCGCGGGCCGAGCCCTGGCTCAGGCGTGCAGGGCCGCGTCCAGTGCGCCGAGAACGCCGAGTTGGGCCAGGATCACGGTGCCCGACGGATAGCAGTCGAAGCGTTTGATCTTCCCGTCCACCAGCTCGAACACATCGCAGCAGGGGGCGTCCATCCGGTTCCCGGTCGGCTGGAGTGTCCCGTCGCCCAGACTCAGCGGGCCGTCGTGCGTGCCCTGGAGCGCCAGCTGTACGACCACGACGTCACCGCTGACGTAGACCTGGTACAGCTCGCGGTGCATGTCGGGGAAGGCGCGCCCGTAGTTCTCCACGGGGAAGGCACGGTCCCGGCCGCGGTAGGTGACGCCGACCGACTCGTCGGTGAACGTCCCGTCCTCGGTGAAGGCGTCGAGCCAGCCCTCGATGTCCTTGACCTCGGCTGTCTGGTAGGCCTTCCGGACGATCTCTTCGTTGTTCATGCCGGTTCCTCCTCGGGCTTGTGCTGTTCGGTGTCGGGGAAATGCCGTGCCAGCTCCGCGCGGGCCGTCCCGTCGAGACCGACGTCGGCGGCGGCGAGGTTCTCGGCCAGATGAGCGCGGGTGCGGGTGCCGGGGATCAGCAGGACGTTCGGCGCGAGGTCGAGGAGCCGGCCGAGGGCGATCCGGGCCGGGGTGACGCCGAGCCGGGCGGCCTGTGCGACGACTGCGGGGTGCGTGAGGATCCGGTGCCGCGCCTCCCCGGGCAGGCCCAGCGGACAGTACGGAACGAAGGCGATGCCCCGCCGCACGCACTCCCGCAGGACGTCCGTGGAGCGCTGGTCCACCAGGTTGAAGAGGTTCTGCACACAGACGATCTCCGTCTGCGCGACGGCTCTGCGCAACTGTCCCAGGGAGACGTTGCTGAGGCCGACGCCCTCGACGAGCCCTTCCTCACGGGCCTGGACCAGCGTCGCCAGCTGGGCGTCGAACCAGCGGTCCGGCGCCTCCGTCGGGTCCACCATCCGCAGGTTGACCGCCGCCAGACGGCTCACGCCGAGCGCGGTCAGGTTCTCCTCGATGCCCTGCCGGAGCCGATACGGCCGGTCACTGCTGCGGGCGCCGACCTTGCTCACGATCGCAAGCCCGTCCGGATAGGGGTGCAGCGCCTCCCGGATCAGTCCGTTCACCGTGCCCGCTCCGTAGAACTGCGCGGTGTCGATGTGGTCCACCCCGGCGTCGACCACCGCGCGCAGCACGCGCAACGCCTCGTCGCGGTTACGCGGCGGCCCGAAGACCCCGTCGCCGGAGAGCTGCATCGCGCCGTAGCCGACCCGGTGCACCCGTCTCGGTCCCAGGGGGAAGATCCCGCCCAGCTGCTCTCTCACACCGTCTCCTGTCGGCTCACACACGTGACTCGCCCTTCGAGCGCCCGGCCAGGATCACCCCCGTGGAGGTGACCGGTCGTCGCCGGGATGCGGTGATTCGCATCGACTACGCTGACCGCGTGACCAGAGGACATGGCGTCATGCCCGACCTGCCGGCCACCGCGGGCGCCGCCCGCGTACCGGGCCGGGGCCGCCCGGGTCTCATCGACCGCCGCGACCTGATCGCGGCCCTGGACCGCGCGTCCGAGCAGCGGGTGACGATGATCTCCGCGCCCGCCGGCAGCGGAAAGACCTCCCTGCTGCACGCGTGGGCCGACCGGCCGGGACGGGACCGCCGTATCGCGTTCATGTCGGTACGGCCGGGCCAGCAGGACGCGCAGCTGTTCTGGCTCGCCGTGCTTGCGGCGGTCCGCGGGGCGACGGGCGCCACCGAGCCGCTTCCCACAGCACCCGGTTTCGACGGTGGCGCGATGGTGGACAAGGTGCTGTCCGAGATCACCGCGTCCGGCGGCACGTTCTATCTCGTCATCGACGACCTGCACGAACTCGGCTCGGCGGAGGCCGCCGAACAGCTCACGGCCCTGCTGACGGCGCTCCCCCGGGGCGTCCACGCGATCGTCGCGACCCGGCACGACCCGCCGCTGCATCTCCACCGGCTGCGCCTGACCGGGGAGTTGGCCGAGATCCGCGCCGCGCAGCTGCGCTTCAGCGAGGCCGAGACCCGTGACCTCCTCACCGCTTCCGGAGTCGGGCTGCCCGACGACGTGGTCAGGCTGCTGCACCAGCGGGCCGAGGGCTGGGCCGCCGGACTGCGGCTCGCCGTGCTCTCGCTGGCCGGGCACCCGGATCCCGAGCGGTTCGTCGCCGAGTTCTCCGGCAGTCACCGTACGGTCGCCGAATACCTGATGGCCGAGATGCTGGAGCGTCAACCACCCCATGTACAGCGGCTGTTGTTGCGCACGTCCCTGCCCGACCGGATCAACGGCGAGCTGGCCGATCTGCTGACGGGTGCGACCGGTTCGGAGCGCGTCCTGCTGGAGCTGGAGGACGCCAACGCGTTCGTCGTGTCGCTCGACCCCGAGCGCACCTGGTTCCGCTACCACCACATGTTCGCCGACCTGCTCCGGCTGGAACTGCGCCGCACCATCCCGGCGGCCATCCCAGAACTGCACCGGCAGGCCGCGCGCTGGTTCGCCGAACACTCCCAGGCCGTGGATGCCGTACGACATCTGCAGGCCGCCGGGGACTGGTCCGAGGCGGCCCGGCTGCTCACCGACCACACCGTCAGCCTCACGCTCGACGGGCGGGCCGGGAGCGCGGTGGCGCTGCTGCGCGCGTTCCCGGCCTGCGTCGGCGAGGACTCCCCGGAACTGGCCCTGGTGTACGCCAACGCCGATCTCCACCAGCACCGGCTGGAGGAGGCCCGGGCCCACCTTGAGATCGCCGGGGCGTACGCCGACACGACACCGCCCGACCGACAGCCCCGGCTGCGGACGGCGATCGCGTCCCTGAACCTGCTGCTGGCCCGGTTGCGCGGGCACTTCGACGCCGTGTACGAGCAGGCCGACGCGCTGCCCTCGCCCGCCGAAGGCCGCTCCAACACCGAGATCGCGCTCGCCAGTGACCTCCGGGCCCTCGCACTGCTGAACCTGGGGGTCGCCGAGGCCTGGTCGCTACGGCTCGACGACAGCGAGCGGCACCTCCTGGAGGGCGCCGCGCTCGCCCACGACATCGGCCGCCCCTATCTGGAGGTCGCCTGCCGCGCCCATCTGGGCTTCGCCTCCGGCAACCGTTCCTTCGCGCTGGTCCGGCAACGCTGTGAGGAGGCCGTGGCGCTGGCCGCCCGCTACGGGTGGGACGCCCAGGCGGTGATCGCGCCCGCCCAGGTCTCCCTGGCCGGGGCGCTGATCTGCACGGGCGAGTTCGACCGGGGCGAGCGGTGGCTCGACCGCGCCCGACACGTCACCCGGTCCGAGGGCGAGCCCGGCGTGCGCCTCCTGGTGCGTCTGACCTCCGCGATGCTGGCCGCCGCGCGCGGCCAACACCCCGAGACGCTGGCCGAGTTGACCGCCGCCGAGCAGGTCCAGGCACACATGGTGAGCCGGCACGGACTGTCGTCCTGGGTGACGGCCTGGACGATCGCCACCCGCGCCCGCCTCGGGACGGTCGACCGGGCACGGGCGGACCTCGCCGCCCTCGACGACTCGCAGTCCGCCGTAGCCGAGATCCGCAACGCGGCGGCTGTGCTCCACCTCGCCGAACAGGACCCCGCCGGCGCCCGCCACGCACTCCGGCCGGTCCTGGACGGCACCGCCCCCGTCACCTCCATCCTCACCCCGATCGAGGCCCGGCTCCTGGACGCGCTCGCCTGCCGCGACCTCGGTGACGAGCACGCGGCGGGAGCGGCCGTGGAACAGGCCCTGAACCTCGCCGAACCGGACCGGACGATCCTGCCGTTCGTGATGACCGGCGCCTGGGAACTCCTCGACGCCCTGCCGCGCACCACCTCGCACGCCGCACTGGTCTCCGACATCCTCGACACCGTCCGCGGCCACACCCCGGACCGGCCGACTCCGGGCCCGGCCGAGGAACTCAGCCCCAGCGAACTGCGCGTCCTGCGCTATCTGCCGACGAACCTCACCCGTCCCGAGATCGCCGCCGAACTGTCGGTCTCGCTCAACACCGTCAACACCCACATACGGCGGATCTACGCCAAACTCGGCGCCGGGGACCGGTCCTCGGCGGTGCACCGCGGCCGCGAACTGCGGCTGCTGTCGAACGGCCGCGGGTGAGCGCCGCACATTCACCGGATTCCGGTGACGCGGGTTCACCCGACCACCGACGACGATCGGCGCATGGGTGATGAACCCGTCCTGTACCAGATCCGGGTCGACGGCCACCTCGGCCCGACCCTGCTGACGGCGTTCCCCGCGTTCGAGCCGCAGCAGCAGGGCACCGAGACGCTGCTCACCGGGCTGCTGCCGGACAGCGCGGCGCTCTTCGGTGTCCTCGCCGGAATCGAGGCGCTGGGACTCGATCTCCTCGAAGTCCGCAAGGTACGGCCCGCGCCGGCCGAGCGAGGTGTGCCGACCGAACCGCCCCCGTCGAACGGAGATGTTCCGTGAGCACCGAGCAGCAACAGACCATCGACGCGTTCCTGCGTCGGTCCCCTTTCCCTCTCGACGGTGATGTCGAGGAGCTACGGCGGCTGCTGCACGCGGCGACGTCGGCGCAGCCGCTGCCTCCCGAGGTGAAGACGGTGCCGGTCACGCTGGGCGGTGTCCCCACCGTCGAGGTCACGGTCGACGGAGTCGAACCCGAGCACGTCGTCGTGTACTTCCACGGTGGCGTCTACCTGCTGGGGGACGCCCTCAGCTCCGCGGGCCTGGCCGCGCAGGTCGGCTCGCGGACCGCCGCCAAGGCCTACTCCGTCGAGTACCGGCTCGCCCCCGAGCATCCGTATCCGGCGGCGGTGGACGACGCGTTGGCGGTCTACGAAGCCCTGCTGGCCGACGGTGTCAGGCCCTCGGACATCGTCTTCGCGGGCGAGTCCGCGGGCGGTGGACTGGCCGTCGCCACCCTGGTCAACGCCCGCGACCACGGGCTGCCTCTGCCGGCCGCGGCCTTCGTCATGTCGCCGTACGTGGACCTCACCCTCGCCGGGGCGTCCATGGAGACCAGGCGAGCGGCCGATCCACTGTTCTCCCGGGAACTCCTCGAACCCCTCGTCGCCGGTTACACGGCGGGACAGGACCCCGCTCTCGGTCTGATCAGCCCTGTCTTCGCCGACCTGTCCGGTCTGCCGCCCCTGCTCATCCAGGTCGGCAGCCACGAGATCCTCCTCGACGACGCCGTACGCCTGGCCGGGCGCGCCGCCACCGCGGATGTCGAGGTCACCCTCGACGTCACCCCCGGAGTGCCGCACGTCTTCCAGGCCTACGGCCCGATCCTCGACGAGGCCGGCGCCGCCCTGGACCGGGCCGGACGCTTCCTGACCGCACGGTTCGAAGCCTGAAGTCCCCGTCACCCGCGTCCAGTTCAGCGCGTCCACGCCTGCGGCCGACCGGGGCCGTCCACGGCGGTACCCGCTCCCGCCGGTGCCCCGAAGCGGGCGAGGGTGTGCCAGACCATCTTCAGGTCCTGGAGTCCGTGGCGGCCGGTGCGGGCCGCGTCGCCGATGATCCGCGGGTCGAGCACGCCCTTCTCCGCGATTCGGGCGCCGAGATCGGCGTACTCCTGCCCTCGATAGTCGGCGTGCCGCCTCAACTCGCCCACGGTGAGCCGGTATCCGGGGTGCCATTCGACCGGGCAGGGCAGGCGGCGGGCGGCGGTCTCGACCGGGGTGCCGCGATAGCTCGCGTCCAGGACGAGGGCCTCGGCGTCCCGGGCGAGGTCGACTCCGCCGTGCACCTGGGTCTCGATGTAGTCGTTGAGGGCGTCCTGCTCGTCGGCCTCGGCGAGCGCGATCAGGGACATGCCTGCAGCGACGCCGAAGTCGGTCGGTTCGGCCGCGCTGTCGGGGTAGCAGAAGGTGGCACGGGTGAGAGCCGCGCCGGTCAGCCTGAGGTGTGAGGAGCCGAACCGCGGGGCGGCGCCGACCAGTTGGCGCCGGAAGTTCAGCGCGCCGTACACCGGTCGCTCGACCGCGGGCGCCCCGTCGTAGGCCCCGGCGAAGATCCGGCTCTCCCAGCGCCAGCGGTCGCCGCCGGGGTGGGCGGTGAGGCCGCCGTTGCTGGTGCCGGTCACGAACTGCGAGTGGTACGTGCCGTCCTGGGCCAGCGCGTCGAGGATCGGCCGTCCGGCCGCCGTACGGTCGGGGTGGAAGTTGAGGGTGATGCGCAGTCCCCGGTCGACGGCCGGGCCCGACGACCGGGCCGCGACATGGCGCAGTGCCCGCACCTGGCGGGCTCCGACGTCCGCGAATTCCATTGGCTCTCCCACCGCTCACCTCACTACCCTGGGCCGAAACCTAGAGCCCCTAGGTTTCGGAACGGACACCACCCCCAGGAGACTCCCCCATGAGATCACTCAGCGAGCAGGACATCCGCGACTCATTCGTCAACTGCTCGAAGGGCGAGGCGAAGCGGCTGGCGGTCCCCCGTGACCTCGACAGCCGTCCGTGGGGCGACCTTGACTTCCTGGGCTGGCGGGATCCGGGGGCGCCGGACCGCAGTTACCTCGTCGCCGAGCGGGCGGACGGACCGGTCGGGGTCACCCTGCGATTCCCGTCCGCGCAGCGCGGCTTTCTGCACCGGAGCATGTGTTCGCTGTGCGTGACGACCCACCCGGGCGGCGGGGTCTCCCTGATGACCGCGCGCAAGGCGGGCCCGGCGGGCCGCGAGGGCAACTCGGTCGGCCTGTACATGTGCACCGACCTCGCCTGTTCCCTCTATGTGCGCGGCAGGAGGATCCCCGAGTCGGGCATCCGCATCGAGGAGAGCCTCACCGTGGAGCAGCAGATCGAGCGGACGGTGGGCAATCTGATCGCCTTCCTCGACAAGCTGTACGTCTGAGGTCAGTCGCCCGGCACCGCGATGACGATCTTGCCGCGGTTGTCGCGCCGCTCCAGCCGCTCGTGGGCGGCGCGTGCCTCGGCGAGGGGTACGACGGTCTCGATCGGCACGCGGTAGGTGCCGGCGGCGACCCGCCCGGCCAGTTCACGCAGGTCCGGGCGGGGGTCGTAGCCGCCGTGGACCTGGAGGTTGGTGAGCTGGAAGCCGAGGATCGAGGCGTTCTTCGGGTAGAAGTCGCGGGTGTCGACGGTGCTTGCCTCCAGGGCGACATTGGCGAGGGCGACGACCCGGCCGCCGTGTCCGATCTCGCGCAGGCTGCGCCCGAAGGCCCGGCCGCCGACGGTGTCGAGGACGACGTCCGCGCCGCGCCCGTCGGTGAGCCGCAGCACCTCGTCGACCTCGGCGTCGTCCGGGTGCGCCGAGGTGTCGACGGTCGCATGGGCGCCGAACTCCCCTGCCCAGGCCGCCTTTTCGGGCGATCCGGCGAGTGCGACGACCCGGGCGCCGGCCTCGGCCGCGATCTGCACGGCCGCGCTGCCGACGCCACTCGCGGCGGCCTTCACCACCACCGTGTCCTCCTTCGTGACCCGGGCGAGGTGCCGGAGGCAGTACCAGGCCGAGAGCCAGGCGACCGGCAGCGCGGCGGCGTGCGTGAGCTCGATCCCGTCGGGCAGGGCGGTCACCTGAGCCGCGGGCACGGCCGCCAACTCGGCATAGAAACCGGGTGAGTTCACACCGTCGAGGGCCACGACCCGCTGGCCGACGGAGAATCCGGTGACACCCTCCCCCAACGCGGCGACGGTACCCGCACCTTCAACACCCGGGATCAGCGGCGGGCGCCCGGCCCGGTGGTAATTGCCGGACCTGATCAGGGCGTCCGCGCGGTTCACGCCCGCCGCGGCCACCCGCACCAGGACCTGCCCCGGACCCGCGACCGGATCGGGCACCTCGACCGGCACCAGCACCTCGGGCCCGCCGAACTCGTCGATCCGTACCGCACGCATACCGTACCCACTCCCTGTCGCGGCCACCGAACCCGGCCGACACCACTTGAACTGGTGTCACCATGCGACACTGGACGAACCGGTGTCAAGGCATGCCTGCGTTCCTCGCGCACACCGCATGAACCGGTGTGCGCGAGGTAGGCTCGATGCCATGACCACCCCGCCCGTCTTCCCGTTCATCGGCGGACGCCCGTGCCTGAACTTCGTGGCGACGCTCGGCAAACGGCACGCCACCCCCGTCGAACGGCTCCCCGACCCGGCCGCCCTGGCCACCTGGATCACGGAGGCGGAGCTGTCGCCGGACACCGAACCGGTACGGGTGACGGCCCGGGAGTTGACCGACGCACGCACCCTGCGCGAGGCGCTCTACCGGGTCGTACGGGACGCGATGGCGGGGCGGGAGCCGGCGGCGCCCGATGTCGAGCGGATCAACGAGGCCGCCGCGCGCCCTGATCTCGCGCCCCAACTGGGCGAGCGGCGCTGGAAGTCGGCGCACCCGGCACGCGCGGCACTGGCGACGGTGGCCCGGGACGGCGTCCTCCTGGTGGGCGGTCCGCTGCTGGAGCGGGTCAAGGAGTGCGAGAACCCGGAGTGTTCCCTGCTGTTCCTGGACGACTCCCAGGCCCGCCGCCGCCGTTGGTGCTCGATGGACCGCTGCGGCAACCTCGCGAAGGTCGCGGGCTATCGGTCGCGCAGTCGGGCGGCCGTGACCGAATGACCGCGGGTCAGGAGGCCGTCGGCGTCCAGTGCGGGTCGCGGCCGAGGAAGGCGAGGAGTTTCTCGGCCCCGTCGTACTCGGCCGTCACCTCGCGCGCGGGGGCGAACACCCGGTAGGCGTCGCGGAGTCGGGGGACGAGTCGGTCCGCGGCCGGCCAGATTCCTTCCGCCAGGGTCGGTGTGAGTGGCCGGTTCTGGCCGGTGGCGGCCGCGATGTCCCAGGCGTGCACGGCCGCGTCCATGGCGGCCGTCGCCGCGGCGAGCGGGAGGGGCATGGGGCCCAGCGGGGTCGGCACCTGGTCGGCGTCGGCGGGCAGTTGGGCATAGCCCTCGGCCACCGCGCGGAGCACCTTGTCGAGTTCGGCGACCGGGTCCCCGTCCAGGGCATCGGCGGGGTGGAAGGGGTCGGAGTCGGGCCGGTGGCCGGTGAGGACGAGGCCGTAGGCCTGCTGGTCGATGCGGGCGTGGTTGAGGACCTGGCGTACCGTCCACTCGGTGCAGGGCGTGGGTGCCGACCACGTGCCCTCCGGCACAGCGGCGATCACCTCGCGCAGGTAGTCGTGCGAGCGGGTCAGTACCTCGATGCCCTGGGTGTTCGTCATGCCTGTCGGCCTCCCCTTCGTCCCGTCCGGTGAGGACAATCTAGGAGGCCATGCGGACAGTTTCGGTCCGCAATGGGTACGTTCAGTGGATCCGCGAGGAGGGAATAGGCCAAGGATGCGAGATGTCCGGGAGTGGACCGCGCCACTGGTGCGGTTCGTGGGGCGGCACCGGGACCCGGTGCTCGTCCAGACGCTGCGGTCGGCGATCGCGGCGACGATCGCCTATGTCGTCGCGCTGCGCCTGAGCCCGGAGCCCGCGCCGCTGACCGCTCCCCTGACCGCGCTCCTCGTCGTCCAGGTCACGCTCTACGCCACCCTGACCAACGGCATCCGCCGGGTGAACGCCGTGGTCGCGGGCGTGCTCGTGGCCATCGCGTTCAGTCTGCTGGTCGGGCTGACCTGGTGGAGCCTGGCGCTGCTGATCGTGGCCTCGCTGGTCGTCGGGCGGCTGGTGAAGGTCGACGAGTACGTGCCCGAGGTGGCGATCAGCGCGATGCTGGTCCTCGGGGTCACCACGGTCGGGAACACGGCCTGGGCGCGGGTGGTGGAGACGCTGATCGGCGCGGTCGTCGGCTTCGGCTGCAATCTGCTGCTGGCTCCCCCGGTGTGGGTCGACGAGGCCGGCGAGTCCATCGAGGGTCTGGCCCGTCGGCTACGGCGGTTGATGCGGCGCATGGGCGAGGAGGCCGCGGGCCGTACCCCCGTGGACCACGCCACCGCGCGGCTGCACGAGGCCCGCCGCCTCGACCACGACATCGTCGAAGTCGACGCGGCCCTGCGGCAGGCCGAGGACAGCCTGCGGCTCAATCCGCGCGTCCGGGAGGGGCTGCTGCACCGGGTCGTACTGCGGACCGGTCTGGACACCCTGGAGATCTGCACGGTCGTGCTTCGGGTCCTCGCGCGTACCTTCACCGACCTGGCGAAACAGCGCGACCCCGAGCCGCTGTTCGCGCCGCCGACGGGCGCCGCCGTGGAACAGCTGCTGTCCGAGATCGGGGACGCCGTGGTCAGTTTCGCGGTGCTGGTGACCACCGACGTGAGCGTGAGCGCCGAGTCGGCGGAGTCGCGGCTCAGCGCCGAGCTGCACACGGCCGCCGCGACCCGCGACAAGCTGGCGCAGCTGCTCCTGGAGGAGGTCCAGCGCGACGCGGCCCAGTGGCAGTTGCTGGGTGCCATGCTGACCGAGGTCAACCGCATGCTGGACGAGCTGGACACCGAGCACCGCTCGCGCCGGCTGCTGGAGGAACTCGACCGGTGCGCCGGCGAGCAGCGCCAACGCCTGCCGTGGCTGATCTGGCTCAGGGAGCGGGTGGGCGTGCCGGAGCGGTTGCGCAGGAACCGGGGCACGGGCGCCGAACGTTCTAGGTGACGGAGTCACCCGGGGGCGAGCCGTCCCCGGCAGCGCGGCTATGGGGGCGGACGCATGACCGACAGCACCGTACGGATCGACGGGAACACCTTGCGGCTGCCCGGTGGGGTGGCGGTGCGGTTCATCCGCACCCTGCGCCTGCCCGAGACGGGCACCCATCCACTGCCGCCGGGGCTCGGCGAGTTCCCGGTCCGCCGGGTCGCGGACTTCCCGGACACGGTGCCCGGGGAGTGGCGGGCGCGGGGCGGGGTGATGCTGCCGGTGTATCTGCGCGAGGCGATGTGGCTGAGTTTCGCGGGCACTGCCGAGCCCGCCGCCCTCCAGGTCGGGGTGGGCAAGGTGTGCGCGGTCTCCGGGAAGCCGTGGAGCGACCGGCTCTCCCGCGACCCGCAGAACTACCTCGTCCTTCCGCGTCAGCCCTGGCTCGACGGCATCAACTCCGGCAAGGGCACGGTCCGCCAGTTCGTGGCGGTCCCGCTCGGCCTGGGTGCGACCGTCGAGGGGCAGGTGACGGGCGAGGAGGTGTGGGGCGGCGTCCAGCTGCAGTCCTTCCCGCTCACCGAGCGGGAGTTGACCAAGTGGCGCGACGACGAGCGGCGCCGGTCCGAGCGGGAGCGCGCGATCACCATGCCGGTCGGGGGTTACGGCGCGCCTCCCATGCCGATGGCCGCACCGGCCGCCCCCATGCGCAGCGCTCCGGGGGCGGCTCCCCGGATGGGTCTCGGTGTCGGCGGTTCGATGCGCCAGGAGGTCTACGAGGACGACCGCCCGCTGAAGGCCTGGGCCGGGGAGCCGGCCGGGCGGGTCTTCGTGCACCTCGTGACTCCCCCGGAGTGGCACCGCATCACCGGCGAGGCGCCACCGCCGTCGCCGGTGGACCGGGCCGCGTACACCCGGGCGGGGCTGCCCTGGTTCGACTACTACGACCAGGACGCGGAGGATCTCGCCCCCACCGACACCCTGGGGGCGGTGAAGCCGGTGGGTGACTGGCTGGGCGACGACCACGAACCCTGGCAGCAGCCCACGCCCGGCCAGGTGCAGCCCCTCAAGGACGCCCAGGGCAAGCCGGTGAAGGACGGCGACTGGTAGCCCCACTCACCCATTGCACTCTACGCAACGCCTGTTGCCGGTCTTGCGCTCGACGGGCCGTCCACGCCAAGGTTGCTGTGACGACCGGGGCAAGCGACGACCTGAGGGTGTGGGCATGAGCAGTGGTGCGGACGCGTCACAGGGCGGCTGGAGTCGGCGCCGTTTCCTCGGCGCCCTGGGCGGAACCGCGGCCGTGGTCGCGGTCCCCGCACCGGCCTCGACCCCGGCCGACCCCGGATCCACGCCCGCGGCGACCCCGGCACCGGCCCCCAGCGCCCGCCGCACCGGCAAGGCCGCCGACCCCCGCCCGCTCCACCTCGGCACATACACCTCGGTCGACGGCGGCGGCACGGGCATCGGCCTGGCCACCTACGACCCGGCGACCGGCAAGATCACCGGCGCCGGAACACTCACCGGGGTCGCCGACCCGTCGTACCTCGCCGTGCACCCCGACGGCCGCACGCTGTACGCGGTCGACGAGCAGACGGCCGGCGCGGTGACCGCCGTACGCCTGGCCGATCGCAAGGTTCTCGGCTCGCGGAGCACCGGCGGCGCGGGCCCCTGCCATCTGTCGGTGCATCCCACCGGGCGCTGGCTGCTCAGCGCCAACTACACGTCCGGCAGCGTGGCCGTGCACCCGATCGACGCGGCGGGCGCGCTCGGTGAACGCACCGCTCTGGTCAAGCACTCCAGTCCGCAGCCGGGCCCGGGCCAGGACGGCCCGCACGCGCACCAGTTCGTGACCGGTCCCGACGGCGGCCATGTCCTCGCCGTCGACCTGGGCACCGACACGGTCTACACCTACCGCCTGGACACCACGAAGGGCACGCTCACCGAGGTCTCCCAGGCGCACACCCGCGCGGGTGCGGGCCCGCGCCACCTCACGTTCCACCCCGGCGGCCGGTACGCCTATCTGGCCAACGAGGTCGACGACACCGTCGCGGTCTGCGGCTACGACCAGGCCACGGGCGCCCTGTCGATCGGCGACCCGCAGTCCAGCGGGAGCACGGGCGACACGACCAACTACCCGGCGCAGATCCTGGTGACGGCTAACGGTTCGTACGCCTATCTCGCCAACCGGGGCGACAACACCCTCGCCCGGTACGCCGTCGAGGCGGACGGCGCCCGGCTCCGGCTGCTCGACACCGTGCCGGTGAGCGGTGACTTCCCCCGGCAGATCGCCTTCTCGCCGGACGAGACACTGCTGTTCGCGGCGAACCAGAGGTCGAGCACGGTGAGTGTGTTCCTCGTGGACGGCGCAACCGGTCAACTGCGGCTCGCGGGCGCGCCGTTCGCGTCACCGGTCGCCGTCTGTGCGCTGCCGCTGTAGGGGACGCGGGCAGGACGCGGCGCTGGCCTGGGTGAGCAGCACATGCATCCGTTCGGTGAGGTGGGCGACGGTGTCGGCGGGCGCGTGAAACGGCAGTCGTACGTCGCCGTGGGCGCGGGCGCGCTCGATGCGCAGGGTCAGTCCGTGCCGGTCGACGGCCAGGGGCTGGACGCGGACGGCGCAGTGCAGGCTGTCGGGCTCGACGAGGCGGGTGAGCCGTTCGACCGCGTCGGAGTGGCAGTCGGCGAGGTGGGTCAGCAGCTGGGCCTCGGCGAGGGCCAGCGGGTCGGGTTCGGCGGCGGCGAACTCGTCGAGGTCGATGACCACCGCGCCGGTCGCCGGACGCAGCACCACGCGCGTGGGACTGAACGCCAGTCGGTCGTCCTCGGGGACGAACCAGCCGGCGAGCCACACCCGGGCCCGGATACGGTTGCGCACGGGGACGGGCGCGACGTCCGCGAACTCAAGCACCGCGGACGGCTCGCCGCGCGGCGCGCAGATCGCGGCGGCCAACAGGGCGCTGTCCTCGGGCACTTGAAGGAGTACCCGGCCGTCGTCGTCCACGCTGTGCGCGCCGACGAACTCCTCGCGACCGCCCTCCGCGGTCACCGCGCAGGACCATGCGGCGGCGAGCACCGAGCGGGCCCGCTCGGCCGCGGCAGGCACGGCCGTCCACGTCTGGCTGTCACCCATCCCTGAACCTCCTTAGGTAAGCCTTGCCTAACTTACCGAAGATAGGGGCGCGCGCCAACCACGCCACGTAAATTCCAGGGGCGGCTCTTCAGGGCGAGATGACGCCCAACAGGGCCCGCGCGCACAGATCGCGCACCTGCTCGCGGCTCAACTCCGGTCCGCGCAGCCACTCCAGACAGACGGCGGTCGTGAACGCCAGCCAGCCGCGCACCGCGAGCTTCGTGTCGGGCCGCTCCTCCACCGCAGGACCGAACTCGGGATCGGCGGCGAGCGCGGCCAGGATCTGCCGCTCCTGCGCCGCCAACGCCCGCTGGTAGACGCGTCGTACGGTCTGGTCCCCGGCCGCGTCGGCACGATGGAAGGCGCGATAGCCGTGCGCGTGGGCGTGCACGTACTCCAGATAGGTGTCGAGGGCGGCGGCGAGCTGTTCGCGGGCCGGTACGCCCGGTACGGCCGCCGTCATCCGCAGCATCCGCTCGCTCTCGCGCTCGACGACGGCCGCGAAGAAGTCCCGCTTGGTCGGGAAGTAGTGGTAGAGCAGCCCGCGGGAGACCCCGGCGATCTCGGCGACCTGCTCGATCCACACCTCGTCGTAGGGGCTCTCCGAGAACAACCGCGCGCCCACCGTGAGGAGTTGCTCCCGACGCTCACCGGTACTGAGCCGGCGGCGTGTGCTCTCTCCTCGATTGGCGGCCATTCCCGCACTTTACTTGACGTCGGTTCAACAGCGGGATCACACTGGAACGCGCTATTGAACCCACGTACAACAGGCTCAACCCGCGAGTGGATCAAGGGAGATCGCGTCATGGCGGAGACGACGACGGTGACGCCGACCGCACTGCCGAAGGGATTCCGGGGCGCCGAACAGGGCTGGCCGCAGCTCGACCGCATCCCGCATCCGCCGCGCCGGCTCCCGTTCCTCGGTGACGTCATCGGCGCCGACCGGCGCACCCCGCTCCAGGACTCGCTGCGCCACGCCCGCCAGTTGGGCCCGATCTTCCGCCGGAAGGCCTTCGGCAAGGAGTTCGTGTTCGTGTGGGGCGCCGACCTGGTGGCCGACATGGCGGACGAGACGCGGTTCGCCAAGCACGTCGGCCTCGGCATCGCCAATCTGCGGCCGGTCGCCGGGGACGGGCTGTTCACGGCGTACAACCACGAGCCCAACTGGCAGCTGGCGCACGACGTCCTGGCCCCCGGCTTCAGCCGCGAGGCGATGGCCGGCTACCACCCGATGATGCTGGCCGTGGCCGAGCGCCTGACGGACCACTGGGACCGCGAACTGGCCGCAGGACGGTCGGTGGACGTGCCCGGCGACATGACCAAGCTGACCCTGGAGACGATCGCGCGCACCGGCTTCGGCCACGACTTCGGCTCCTTCGAACGCGACCGCCCGCACCCCTTCGTCACCTCGATGGTGGGCACCCTCAGCTACGCCCAGCGCCTCAACTCCGTGCCCGCACCGCTGGCCCCGCTCCTCCTGCGCACCGCGACCCGGCGCAACGCGGCCGACATCGCCCACCTCAACCGCACGGTCGACGACATGGTGCGCACCCGCCGTACGACGGGCGGTGGTGACGGCGACCTGCTCGACCGGATGCTGGAGACGACCCACCCGGAGACCGGCGAGCGGCTCTCCGCCGAGAACGTCCGCCGCCAGGTCATCACCTTCCTGGTCGCCGGCCACGAGACCACCTCGGGCTCCCTGTCCTTCGCGCTGCACTACCTCGCCCGCCACCCCGAGGTCGCCGCCCGCGCCCGCGCCGAGATCGACCAGGTCTGGGGCGACGCGGACGTGCCCGGCTACGAGCAGATCGCCAAGCTGCGCTACGTCCGCCGGGTGCTCGACGAGTCGCTGCGCCTGTGGCCGACCGCGCCCGCCTACGCCCGCGAGGCCACCCGCGACACCGAACTCGCCGGGGACCACCCGGTGCGGCGGGGCGCCTGGGCGCTGATCCTCACGCCGATGCTGCACCGCGACCCCGAGGTCTGGGGCGCCGACGCCGAGGAGTTCGACCCGGACCGCTTCGACGCCAAGGCCGTCCGCTCCCGCGCCCCGCACACCTTCAAGCCGTTCGGCACAGGAGCGCGGGCGTGCATCGGCCGCCAGTTCGCGCTGCACGAGGCGACGCTCGTCCTGGGCCTGCTGCTGCGCCGCTACGACCTGCGCCCCGACCCCGCCTACCAACTGCGCGTGGCCGAACGCCTGACGCTGATGCCGGAGGGTCTACGGCTCCACCTGGACCGACGCACGGCAACGTCCGGGCCGGTGACCACACCGGTCGCGGTCCCGGACGACGGCATCTCAGAGGCCCGCTGCCCAGTGCACCGGGCGGACGACTGACCCCGGCAGCCTGGTGCCCTCACTCCCCCGGGCCGCGTTGACCTGGGGCTGGGTGAGGAAGAACGCGCCGGTCAGATCGGCGTCCGTGAGATCGGCGTCCCGCAGGTCGGCGCCGATCAGATCCGCGCCGCGCAGGTCGGCCCCGGTGAGATCGGCGGCGATGAGGTAGGCGCCGCGCAGATTCGCCCGGCTCAGATCGGCGCCCTTGAGCCGGGCGCCCATGAGATCGGCACCGCGCCGGTCCTTCTTCTTCCCCTTCGCCCCGGCCCGCATCAGCTCACTGGTCCGCCGCAGCAGCGCGTTGACCTCCTGCCGGTGGGCGCCCACGTCGAGCGCGCCGAGTTCCTCGGACGTGCCGCGCGTGAGCGCGTCGGTCGCGCGCAGCGCCTCGCGCACGGCGGGGTGGACCGGTGCCGCGGCCGACAGGGTGAGCGCCTCGGTCAGATACCAGAGCAGTTCCTGCAGCTGCCGTACGACGGGGAACACGTCGAACATCCGGCGGGACTCCGCCTGCGGGACCGTACGCCAGTCCCGCCCGCCGAAGGTGATCTGCGAGACCTTCTGCCCGGCGCCGAAGCAGTCGTAGACCGTGCAGCCGGTGAAGCCGGTCTGCCGGAGCTTCGCGTGGATGCCGCACCGGTGATCACCTCGGAGGTTCGGGCACGGTGTGCCCGCCGCCTTGTCGATCGCGAAGTCCGTCGCGGCGGCGAAGGGCAGCGCTACACAGCACAGCCCGAAACACCGCTCGCAGTCACCGCGCAGATCGGCCCGGTCCACTATGTGATCTTCCATGCCGTTCAGCGTACTGACCCGCTCACATCGAGGCGGGCCAGCCGGTCGGGGTCGGACAGGATGTACATCTCGGTGATCCGGCCGTCGGCGATCGTGACGCCCATGACGGAGAGGAGCCGTCCTTCGGGGGCGTTCACGACACCCACCGACCCATTGACCAGGGCGAGTTGGGCGAGGCGGGCGAACGGGGCGAACATCAGGGCCTGTTCGGCGATCGCGCGTGCTCCGCGCAGCGCCTTCGAGGCCGCCGCGCCCCGCACCAGGGCGCCGGAGTCGGCGCGCAGTGCCACGTCCGGGTGCAGCAGTGCGACGAGGGCGTCGAAGTCGCCCTCGCGCGCGGCGGCGAGGAACGCCTCGACGATCTCGCGCTGCCGGCCGAGGTCCGGGTCGGTCGACGGGCTCGCGCCCTGGACCCGGCGGCGGGCCCTGCTCGCCAGTTGGCGAGTCGCGGCGGAGCTGCGTTCCACGATCGGGGCGATGTCGTCGAAGGGCACCGCGAACAGGTCGTGCAGGACGAACGCGAGCCGTTCGGCGGGCTCCAGGGTCTCCAGGACGACGAGGAGGGCGAGGCCCACCGAGTCGGCCTGGAGCACCTCCTCCTCGGGGTCCAGATCCGTCAGCGGTCTGAGCAGCGGGTCCGGGACGAAGGTCTCGTCGATCGGGTCCTCGCGACGCGCGGTGCGGGCGCGCAGCAGATCGAGGCACACCCGGCCGACGACCGTGGTGAGCCAGCCGCCCAGACTCCTGATCTCGTCCGCGTCGGTGCGGCTCAGCTTCAGCCAGGTCTCCTGGACGGCGTCCTCCGCCTCCGGCAGCGAGCCGAGCATGCGGTAGGCCACCGCGCGCAGCCGGCCCCGGTGTTCCTCGAAGCGGTCCGCCAGGAGTTCCGTGTCGTTCATACCGTCCACCCAACACGTCCGCCCCCGCCACGGGCATGCCATTTTTCTGCGCCCCATGTCCGTTTGCGGGGCGAGTGGGGCAGGACGACGATGGGGAATCATGGACCCGGTCGGCATCGCGTCCCGCAGACTGCCGCGTGTCGCGGCCCTGGTCCTGGCCGTCCTCGCGACGGCGGTCCTCACCCTCGCGGCCACGGCCCGCTCCACCGTCGTCTCACCCGGCTTCCACCGGTCGGCGCTGGACGAGGAGAAGGCCTACGACCGGCTCTACAGTCAGGTGCTGGTGGACCCGCGGACGGCCGCGGTCACCCGGGGGCTCCTTGCCCGGCTGCCCGTGCCGGAGGCGCAGGTCACCTCCAACCTCAAGCTGGTGCTGCCGCCGGAGACGGTCCGTGATCTCACCCAACAGCAGATCAACGCCGTGGTGGGCTATCTCGGCGGCGAGCGCGACTCCCTGGTCCTCAAGGTCGATCTGCGGCCGGTGCTGGCCAACCTCAACGACCTCGCGCAGATCTACTTCGGCGATCTCGTCGCCTCGGTCCAGAACCGGTCCGAGCCCGACTTCGAGCGCTTCTCGGCCGACCTGTCCACCGCCCTGGGAGCCGTGACCGCGGGGCACATCCCGAACGGGCTGCCCGCGCTCCCGCTGACCGAGGCACAGGCGGAGCAGGCGGCCGGGACGCTGGTGAGCGGACTGCCCGCCTCCGACCGGGACGCCCTGCGCCCGGCGGTCGAGGCCGCGCTGCGGGACGGCGATGTCGCGACCGCGCTCGCCACCGTGGCCCCCGCCGCCGTGTCGGACCACACCCGTACGGCCGCCGACCGGCTGCGGGCGAGCGTGGGCGGCGGCACCTGGAACTTCACGGACACCGTCGACCTGGCCCCGCTCCACCGCGCCCGCACCTACACGGCGGTCGGCCTCGGCCTCACGGAGGCCCTCGCCTCCGCGCTCCTCGTCGCCGCGCTGGCGGTGCTGTGGATCGGCGGCGGCTCGACGTCTCCGGGCCGCCGGCTCCTCCCCGTGGGCTGGTCGCTCGCGGCCGGCGGGCTGCTTGCCGGACTCGTCGCCGTCGTCTTCCGGCTGGTCAGCGGCGGGCGGGTGATCGATCCGCCGGGTTCCTGGCCGCCGAGCCTGGCCCGGCTGGTCGACGACGTACAGCGCACCGCCGTGGACCGGCTCACGGCCACCGCCCTGACGACAGCCCTGGTCCCGGTCCTGGCCGGTGCCCTGCTGACCGGCGTGGGCTGGGTCCTCCAGGTCCGGCCGCACGTGCCCGCCCTCCCCCGTCTCCGCTGGCTGGCCCTCGCCACGGGCGGCGCCGCCGTCGCCGGCGTCCTGCTGATCCCGTACGCCGTCACGCCCACCGCGTCCCGCACCTGCGAGGGCAGCGCCGACCTGTGCGACCGGTCCTACGACGAGGTCGCCTACCTCACCTCGCACAACGCGATGTCGACGACCGTGGACCGGTTCATCGGCCCGCTCCAAGACCCGGGAATCACCGCCCAGTTGGACGACGGGGTGCGCGCCCTGCAGATCGACACCTACCGGTGGGAGCGCCCGGACGAGATCACCGCGCGGCTCGCCGAGTCCGACTTCACCCCGGAACAGCGGAAGTTCGTCGCCGCTGCCGTCAACAAGGTCAACCCGCCGCGCGAGGGGCTGTGGCTGTGCCACTCGGTGTGCCGGGCCGGCGCCATCGCCCTGGTGCCCGCGCTGCGCGAGATCGGCGACTGGATGCGCGCCCATCCGACCGAGGTGATCACCCTGATCGTGCAGGACGCGATCAGCGGCGAGGACACCCAACGGGCCTTCGCACAGGCCGGGTTGAGCAACCTTGTGCACACCCCCGACCCCGATCCCGCGAAGCAGTGGCCGACGCTGGGCGACCTGATCGACAGCGGGCGCCGGCTCGTCGTCTTCGCCGAGCAGGCCGACGGTCCGGCGCCCTGGTACCGGAACTTCTACGACTACGGCATGGAGACCCCGTTCGCGTTCCGCACGCCGGACGCGATGAGTTGCGTACCGCATCGCGGCGGCAACGACAAACGTCTGTTCCTGCTCAACCACTTCATCACCATCGACGGCGGCAGCCGCCTGGACGCGGGTGAGGTCAACGCCCGCCGGTTCGTGCTCGACCGCGTCCACCGCTGCGAGCGGGAACGCGGTCGGCCGGTGAACTTCGTCGCCGTCGACTACGCGACGATCGGGGACGCGGGCGGAGCGGTGGACGCACTCAACTCCGAGCGCTGAAGGGCCCGTTGCCGACGAACGTGCTCAATAGCGCTGCGCCTTGGCCAACTTGGGGGTCAGCACCGGCTCCGGCGGCTTGGTGCTGATGGCGACCGGCTGGGCCTTCGCGCCGGGAGCGAGGTTCTCGGCGCCGACGTAGCGCGTCTCCACCACCTTCCCCGAGGAGTCGAGGAAGTCGACCTGGACGGCGTAGGACGCCTTCTTGTCGGTCTTGTTGGTGATGGTGACGAGGACGGCGAGGAGCCCGCCGGTCTGGGCGCGCGGTTTGCCGGTCATGGCGACCTCGGACATCGCGTTGCCCTGGCCCGTGACGTTCTTGAGTTCGTTCTGGGCGTCCTTGGCCGCGCGGGCGACCTCGGCCGACACGGAGGCCTCGAAGGAGGACGCGGCGGCCGAGGCGGAGGAGGCCGCGGCGGAAGCCCGGGCGCGGGCCGACGCGACCGCCGAGGAGGCGGCCGACTTCAGGGCCGACGGTGTCATGCCGGAGAAGGAGGCCTTGTCCGGGGTCGGGGTCCCCGAGCTGCTGCCGGAGCTGTTGTTGTCGTCGCCGCAGGAGACCAGCGCGACCGTGCTCGCCGCGACGACGGCGAGGACCAGGGCGGCCGGGCGGGCCCGGCGGAGTGACTTGGTATTCATCGAAATGAACCTTATGTCGGAAATTACCGAGTCACATCTCGCCGCCGGGCCCGCCTCCCGTCGGCGCGGACTCAGACCTCGTCGCGCGTGAGGGCCAGCAGCCGGTCCAGGACCCGCGTGCCACCGGCCCGTACGCCGTCGTGCTCGAACTCGTCGGTCACCCAGGTGCGCAGGCCCCGGATGGAGCGGGCGGTCTGTAGCGAATGGGGCGCGTCGACATACATGTCGTCGTGGTAGACGGCGGCGGCGACCGGGACCTCGTTGGCGGCGAGGCGCGCCGGGTCGTAGAGGGGCTGCCAGTCGGTGCGGGCGGCGAGGAGTTCGGCGGTCTCGCGGAGCGGGCGCAGCGCGGGGTCGGAGTCGAACATCCAGGGGTGGATCGTCTCGCCGGTGAAGAGGAGGGGGCCGTCGCCGGCGAGGGTCTTGGCGGCGTCGAACTGCGGGAACTCGCCGCGGACCCGCTCGGCCGACCAGGCGGTGGGGCGGGCGTCCTGGGCGTAGCACGCCTCGTGGACGAGGGCGTAGAGGGGGTGCCCGGCGTACGACAGGGAGTTCTGGACCTCTTCCTGGAACGCGTCGGAGAGTTCGAAGCCCTGCGGGGTGCGGACGAAGGCGTTTTCGAGGAGGAAGTGCAGGCGGTGGCTGCCCTCGCTGCCGCCGAGCATGATGCCGAGGGACTGGAAGGCCTCGGCGGTGAGCCGGTAGCCGTTCGGGAGGACCGGCTCGTGGCGCAGCAGGTACTCGGCGATGCGGCGGGCGCGCTCCACGTCCTGCGGGTAGCGGTCGTAGTGGGCGGCGACCTTGCGTTCGATGCGCGGGTAGGCGGCCCGGTAGACGTCGTCGGCGTGCGCGTCGAGGGACGGCAGACCGCCGGTGAGGAGCGCGGTGCGCAGGCCTTCGGGGGCGGTGGAGAGGTAGTTCACCGTGCAGAAGCCGCCGAAGCTCTGGCCGAGGACGGTCCAGGGGGCGCCGCCGGTGAGGGCCGGGCGGATGGTCTCGCAGTCGCGGACGATCGAGTCGGCGCGGAAGTGCGTGAGGTGCTCGGCCTGCTCGGCGGGGCCGCCGCGCAGCGGGAGGGTCTGGCGGTTGAGCGGGGTGGAGTGGCCGGTGCCACGCTGGTCGAGGAGGAGCACGCGGTACTCGTCGAGCGCGCGGTCGAGCCAGGCCTGTCTGCCGACGAAACGATTCGCCCCGAATCCGGGTCCACCCTGCAGGTAGAGCAGCCACGGCAGGTCCTCCCGGCCGACCTTGTCGCTCGCGACGACCTCACGGGCGTAGAGCTCGATGGTCTCGCCCGTGGGGTCCTCGTGGTCGAGGGGCACGGTGAAGCGGCGGTCGGTGAGGACGACGCCGGGCTGGCGGTAGCTGACGGACAACGCGACTCCTGGTACGGACGAATGACGGGCCGCGTCACAGTCCAGCACATGTGCGTCCGATATCCGACCCCCTGGATCATGAAATCCTACTGACCGGCCGATCAGCGGGCGGCGAGGCTGGAGCGGCGCACCACCAGTTCCGGCTGGAGCACGACCCGCCGGTGCTCGTGCGGGCGGGCTGTCGGGTCCGTCTCCGCCTCGGTCTCCTCCAGAAGCAGTTCGGCCGCCAGGGCGCCCATGGTGACGGCGGGCTGCCGGACCGAGGTGAGCGGTACGGCGGCCGCCGCGGCGAACTCGATGTCGTCGTAGCCGACGATCGCGAGGTCGTCCGGGACGCCGACCCCGGCCGCGAACATGGCCTGGAGCACGCCGAGGGCGAGCAGGTCGTTGGCGCAGAAGACGGCGGTGGGCCGGTCGGCCAGGCCCAGCAGCCGGGCCCCGGCGTCCCGCCCGGCGGCCACGTCGAGCCGGTCGGTGGGCAGCTCGCGCAGCGTGCCGGGGTCGAGGCCGGCCTCCGCGAGGGCGTTCTTGGCACCCGTACGGCGGTCCCGCACCTGGTTGAAGCCGGGCGGGCCGCTGACGTACGCGATGGAGCGGTGCCCGGCGTCGATCAGATGCCGCACGGCGAGCGCGCCGCCGGCGACGTCGTCCACGGAGACCGAGCACTCGGTGGTGCCCTCGGCGACGCGGTCGACGAGCACGAAGGGGATGCCGTGCCGGCGGAACGACTCGATGTTGCGCCCGGTCGCGTCGGCCGGGGTCAACAGCACGCCCCGCACCCGCTGTTCGGCGAAGAGCGACAGATACTCGGCCTCCTCGCCGGGGCTCTGCGCGCTGTTGCAGACCATCACGCCCAGCCCGGACTCGCGCGCGGCCCGCTCGGCGCCGCGGGCGACGTCCACGAAGAAGGGGTTGCCCATGTCGAGGACGAGCAGCCCCATGATCCGGCTGCGTCCCGCGCGCAGCTGGCGCGCGGACTCGCTGCGGACATAGCCGAGGCGGTCGATCGCGGACAGCACCCGGGCCCGGGTCTCCGTGGCGACGGTGTCCGGGCGGTTGATGACGTTCGAGACCGTGCCGACGGAGACTCCGGCGGCGCGGGCGACGTCCTTGATACCCACCGGCTGGGCCATCAGGCGGAGACCTCCAGGGTGATGTGGGGCGGCGGGGAGGCCTTCACATTACCGTCATGGCCTTTGCCGACTCCGGCGGCTGCCCCGGTCACGCGGGCAGGGCGAAGTCGACGACGTGAAGTGCCGAGGGGGTCGTACCGCTCGACTTCTCCTGGTACATGATCGACAGCACGTTGTCGGCCTTCAGCCGCAGCTCGTCGATGACGACCTCGCCGAACGCGTTCAGGTCGCTCGCGTCGTACAGCAGCGCCCAGTCGGAGTACCCGGAGGCCTTCGAGGCGCCGGCGATACGGCCGTAGGGCAGGACCGCGTAGGCGTTGTCGTACTTGTCCAGGACCAGCCTGGTGCGCTGGCTGGAGTTGAGGGCGATCGGGATCTCGGTCTTCTGCCAGGTTCCGGCGGAGTTCTTGCGGACGTGGAAGGCCCGGCCGTTCGCGGTGCGGTCGGTGACATAGTTGGTGGTGCACTGGCCGAAGCGGCCGGGGACATAGCTGATGATCGCGTGCGGGAGGCCGGCGGAGTCGGTGGACTGGCTCTCCTGGTTCATCAGGGAGTGGTCGGGGTTGAGGGAGTCGACGACGAGTCCGGCGTCCGTGACCGCGACGGTGTCCGAACTACCCGTCGTTCCTACGACGGTTCCGGCGTCGTTGCGCCAACTGCGGCCCCGGTCGGTCGAGTAGACGTAGCCGGTGTCGTGGTTGGTGATGCCGCCGCTGTTGCACATCACGGCGGCGGACTGCTCGCGCCAGGTGAAGAAGGAGTGCAGGCGGCCGTTGACGTCGTAGTCGATGCCGTGGAGGTACATGTTGCGGGCGGTGCTGGAGCCGTGCGTGCTGGTGTAGGTACCCGTGGAACCGCTCCACTCCCCCAGCGCGGTCCAGGCCGAACCGTCGTACTCCGCAAGGGCGTTGCGGCCGTTGCCGGAGATCCCGACGCGGTAGCTGAGCTGCAACTTGCCCTCGGGGGTGGCGATGAACTGGGGGTAGGTGAACTGCGAGGTGAGCGCGACACCGTCCAGCGAGGTCTGTACGGCGCCGAGGACGGCCGAAGTCCAGGCGGTGGACGCCGGGTTGTCGAGAAGACCGGCGACGGACTTGACGTAGAAGAAGCCGTCGCTGTGCGAGTCCATGTTGAGGTGCAGCCGGCCGTCGACCTTGGACACCCCCATGGAGATGACGTTGTGGGAGTCGTCGCTCTTGAGCTGATGGGACAAGGTGACGGTCGACCAGGTGCCGGCCCCCAGGACCCGTCGGGCGACGACGGCGTACTTGGTGGACGTGTACCAGGCGGCGTACTGATAGCCCTTGTAGGTCAACAGCCCGTTCTTCTGGAACGAGTTGTTGTTGACCAGGCCGTCGTACGAGACGAAGTACACGGCCTGGGCGTCGAGTTGGGTGGTGCTCTTCTTGGTGACGGACGGGCCGGGGTCGGCCGCCCGTGCGATGCCCGGCGTTGCCACGGCCGCAAGTATGGCGGTGGTGAGCACGGCGCGTCTTCTCATGTGAGCGGCTCCTGTGGTGGATCACGCGAGGTGGAAGACCTCGGTGAGGGGCTTCATCGCTTCGTCGGGACGGGCGCCGTCCAGGGACTCGAAGAACGGCGCCATCTCCGCCTGCCAGCGGGAGTTGATGTCGGTGGCTTCCATGCCGGCCTGGGCGGCGACGAAGTCCTCGGTCTCCAAGTAGCCGACCAGCAGGCCGTCTTCGCGCAGGAAGAGCGAGTAGTTGTGCCAGCCGGTGGCCGAGAGTGCGTCGAGCATCTCGGGCCACACGGTGGCGTGCCGCTCGCGGTACTCGTCGAGGCGGTCCGCCCGGACCTTCAGCAGGAAACACACGCGCTGCATCAACACCCCTTGTTCGAAAGGGACTTCGGGGACTAGAAGTTGAACTGGTCGATGTTCTTCTTGTCGAAGACGGTCGGCTTGCCGAGGTTGATCACGCCGTCCTTGCCGATGGTGTACGAGGTCCCGCCGGCCTTGAAGGTCTCGCCCTCCTTGCCGGTGATCTGCCCGGACACCAGCGCCACCGCCGTCTGCGCGGCGAGGGCGCCGAGCTTCGCCGGGTCCCACAGCTCGAAGCCGTCGACGGTGCCGTTGTTGACGTACTTGCGCATGTCGTTGGGGGTGCCGAGGCCGGTCAGCTTGACCTTGCCCTTGTACTGGGAGCTGGACAGGTACTGGGCGGCGGCCTTGATGCCGACGGTGGTCGGGGAGATGATCCCCTTCAGGTTCGGGTACTGCTGCAGGAGACCCTGGGTCTGCTGGAAGGACTGCTGGGCGTCGTCGTTGCCGTAGGCGACCTTGACCAGCTTGATGTTCTTGTACTTGGGGTCCTTCAGCTCCTCCTTCATGAAGCCGATCCAGGTGTTCTGGTTCGTCGCGGTCTGCGCGGCCGACAGGATCGCGATCTCGCCCTTGTAGCCGATCTGCTGGGCGAGCAGCTGGACCTGGGTGCGGCCGAGGTCCTCGGCGCTGGCCTGCGAGACGAAGGCGTTGCGGCACTCGGGGTTGGTGTCGGAGTCGTAGGTGACGACCTTGATCTTGTTGCTCATCGCCTGCTTGAGCGCGGTGCACAGGGCGCCCGGGTCCTGCGCGGAGACGGCGATCGCGTTCACCTGCTGCTGGGTGAGCGTGTTGACGTAACTCACCTGTCCCGCCGTGTCGGTGGCGCTGCTCGGGCCCACTTCCTTGTACTTCTCGCCCAGTTCGGTGAGGGCCTTCTCGCCGCCCTTGTCGGACGTGGTGAAGTACGGGTTGTTGACCTGCTTGGGCAGGAACCCGACGGTGAGCCCCTTCTTGAGAGGCGCGTTCGGGTCCGCCTTGCCCCCGGTGACGGCCGACCCGGTGTTCTCGTCCTTCACATCCTTCTTGGTGGTACCACCACAGGCGGTGGCGACGAGAGTGAGAGAAGTGACGGCGACAACGGCCGCACAGGCACGACGAAGGGATGCTTTGCGCATGGCAGGGGTTCCTTTGATACGAGGTTGAGTGAAAGCGCCCCTTCAGGGGCGCGGGGAACGGCGCGACCAGCCACAACGGACCCGCAGCCGCCAACCGACCGACTAGGTGGATCGTGCCGCGGCCCGAGAGACAGCGACTTGCCGAGCAACCCGAGGCCCCAGTACGGAGACCACGAGCAGAACACCGGTAACAACGATCTGCGACTGCGCCGAAACGTTCAGCAGACTCATCACGTTCTGCAACGCCCCGAGCAGAAACACCCCGGCGATCGCCCCGCCCAACGTCCCCTTCCCGCCGTCGAAGTCGATCCCACCGAGCAACACCGCGGCCACTACGGACAGTTCGAGCCCGGTCGCGTTGTCATAGCGCGCACTGGCGTAGTGCAGCGCCCAGAAGATCCCGGTCAGTGAAGCCATCAACCCGGTCACCGTGAACAGGATCAGCTTCTGCCGCTTCACCCGGATCCCGGCGAACCGCGCCGCCTCCTCGTTCGCCCCGATCGCGAACAAGGACCGCCCGAACGGCGTGGCATGCAGCGCTACGACGGCGATGGCGAGCAGCACAAGGAAGGGCAGGAAGGCCCGTGGAAGGAACGTGTCGCCGAGCCGTCCCGCCGCGAAGTCCAGGTACTGCGTGGGGAAATCGGTCACCGCGTTGGAGCCGAGCACGATCTGCGCGATGCCCCGGTACGCGGCCAGCGTGCCGATCGTGACGGCGAGGGACGGCAGTCCCAGCCGGGTGACGAGCAACCCGTTGACCAGGCCGCAGACCAGGCCCAGCAGCAGGCAGATCGGGATGATCGTCTCGATCGCCATGCCGTCGTTCCACAGTTTGCCCATCACCGCGCCCGACAGACCGGCCGTCGAGGCGACCGACAGATCGATCTCGCCGGCCACGACCAACAGGGTCATCGGGAGCGCGATCAGGGCGATGGGCAGGGTGTTGCCGATCAGGAACGACAGGTTCAGCGCGTTGCCGAAGCCGTCCACGGAGGTGAAGGAGAACAGCAGCAGGACGACGAGGAGGGCGCCGACGACCGTGTCCCAGCGGATCGCGCGCGTCAACGACTCAGGCATGGCGGGCGTTCCTCTTCTTCAGTGCGGTGGCCACGCGCAGGGCGACGATCCGGTCGACGGCGATGGCGAGGATGAGCAGGATGCCGTTGATGGCGAGCACCCAGACGGAGCTGACGCCGAGGGCGGGCAGCACACTGTTGATGGAGGTCAGCAGGAGCGCGCCGAGGGCCGCGCCGTAGACGCTGCCGGAGCCGCCGGTGAAGACCACGCCACCGACAACCACCGCGCTCACTACGGTGAGTTCGTAGCCGGTTCCGGTGCCGGAGTCGACGTTGCCGAAGCGGGCCAGGTACATCGCTCCGGCGAGTCCGGCGAGCCCGCCGCAGAAGGTGTACGCGGCGAGGATCCGCTTACGGACCGGGATGCCGGCGAGCCGCGCGGCCTCGGGGTCGGAGCCGAGGGCGTACAACTCCCGTCCGCTGCCGAAGTGTTTGAGGTAGTAGGCGGTGACAATCAGCACGGCGAGCGCGATCAGCGCCAGCCAGGGCACCGCCGACAGGCCGCCGGAGCCGAAGTCCACGAATCCGCCCGGGAGATCGGCTGCGGTGATCTGCCGGGAGCCGACCCAGATGGAGTCGACGCCCCGGATGATGTAGAGCGTGCCGAGCGTGACGACCAGGGCGGGTACCTGCCCCAGACTCACCAACAGCCCGTTGACCAGGCCGAGTCCGATGCCGAGGAGAACTGCCAGCAGGATCGCGATGACAGCGTTGCCGCCGCTGTGGAGGTAGTCGCCGGTGGCGAAGGCGGTGATGCCGAGGATCGAGCCGACCGACAGGTCGACGTTGCGGGTGATGACCACCAGCGACTGGCCGGTGGCGACCAGGACCAGGATGGTCGCGTTGAGCAGGAGGTCCTTGACGCCCTGCTCGGACAGGAACTCGCTGTTGCCCGCCTGGGTGATGCCGATCATCACCAGGAAGACGACCAGGATGGCGAGTTCGCGCATCTTGAAGACCCGGTCGACGAGCCGGGTACTGCTCGACTCGGGAACTTCGGCGGCGGGCGCGGGCTTGGGAGCCGTGACCGTCATGCGGCGGCCCTCCCGGTGGCTGCGGCCATCACGGATTCCTCGGTGGCTTCGGAACGGGGGATCTCTGCGGTGAGCCGGCCCTCGTGCATCACCAGCACGCGGTCGGCCATGCCGAGGATCTCGGGCAGATCGGAGGAGATCATCAGGACGGCGACACCGTCGGCGGCCAACTCACTGAGCAGCCGGTGCACTTCGGCCTTGGTCCCGACATCGATGCCACGGGTCGGCTCGTCGACGATCAGCACCTTGGGCCCGGTGGCGAGCCACTTGGCGAGGACGACCTTCTGCTGGTTGCCGCCGGAGAGGGTGTTGACGGTGTCGGCGATCCGCGCGTACTTGACGTGCAGTTTCACCGCCCAGTCGAGGGAACGGCTGCGCTCGGCGCCCCGGTCGACGAGACCGGCCTTGACGGTCGTACGCAGGCCGGTCAGACCGATGTTGCGCTCGATCGACATGTCCATCACCAGGCCCTGGGCCCGCCGGTCCTCGGGGACCAGGGCGAGGCCCGCGGCCATCGCGGTGGAGGGGGCGCCGTTCGTCAGCGCCTTCCCGTCGACCTCGACACCGCCGGCGTCCCACCGGTCGATACCGAAGACGGCTCGCGCCACCTCGGTACGACCGGCGCCGACGAGCCCGGCGAGACCGACGATCTCACCGCGCCGTACCTCGAAAGAAACGTCGGTGAAGACGCCCTCGCGGGTCAACCGCTTGACGCTGAGGGCGACTTCACCCGGTTCGACGTCCTGCTTGGGATACAGCTCGTCGAGATCGCGGCCCACCATGCGCCGTACGAGATCGTCCTCGGTCATGCCCTCGACCGGCTCGCTGGAGATCCAGGCGCCGTCGCGGAGGGTGGTGACCTGCCGGCAGATCTGGAAGATCTCCTCCAGGCGGTGCGAGATGAACAGGACGGCGGCCCCCTGTTCGCGCAGGGTGCGGACGACGCCGAAGAGGCGGGCCACCTCGCTGCCGGTGAGGGCGGCCGTCGGCTCGTCCATGATCAGGACCCGGGCGTCGAAGGAGAGCGCCTTGGCGATCTCCACGATCTGCTGGTCCGCGATGGACAGGCCGCGCGCCGGGCGGTCGGGGTCCAGCTCCACGCCCAGCCGCTTCATCAGCTCGGCGGTCGCCGCGTGCGTGGCCTTGTGGTCGATACGGCCCAGCGCGCGGCGGGGCTGGCGGCCCATGAAGATGTTCTCGGCGATCGACAGATCGGGGAAAAGGGTCGGTTCCTGGTAGATCACGGCGATACCCGCGTCGCGGGCGTCACCGGGGCCGTGGAAGAGGACGGGGTCGCCGTCGAGCAGCACCTGGCCGGCGTCGGGCCGGTGCACACCGGCGAGGGTCTTGATGAGAGTGGACTTGCCCGCGCCGTTCTCTCCGGCGAGTGCGTGCACCTCACCGGGGAACAGTTCGAGGGACACGTCCCGCAGGGCGCGTACCGCGCCGAAGGACTTGGAGATGCCCTTGAGCGCGAGCACCGGGGCCGGACCCGCGTCTGACGGGTGGGTCATGAGGGGCTCCTCGACGACGTCGGCGGTGAGCCGCCACGACGTCGTGAAAGGTTTCAACTTGGTTGCCGGGACGTTAGGCGTGCCAGCCTTGTCACGTCAATGGGTCCGCATCGAAAAAGTTTCGATAGCCAAAGGTCACATTGGAGTCACGGAGCACAGGCTTCGCCGTAGGGCTTGACACCCCTTCGGGAGGCTCATAACTTCGCTCCCTGAATCGTTTCATACATACATCGTTTCGTCGCATGTCACAGGAGCCCACAAGTGACCGATCTCGCCGCGGTGAAGGCCGCGCTCAGGACCCAGGCAGTCGAGACGCCGTCGTGGGCGTACGGGAACTCGGGGACCCGGTTCAAGGTGTTCGCCCAGGAGGGGGTGCCGCGGACCCCGCAGGAGAAACTGGAGGACGCGGCCAAGGTCCACGAGTTCACCGGTGTGGCGCCGACGGTGGCCCTGCACATTCCCTGGGACCGGGTCGACGACTTCGGGGCGCTGGCCAAGTTCGCGGACGACCACGGGCTGAAGCTCGGCGCGATCAACTCCAACACCTTCCAGGACGACGACTACCGGCTCGGCAGCGTCTGCCATCCCGACGCGGCGGTACGGCGCAAGGCGCTCGACCATCTGCTGGAGTGCGTCGACATCATGGACGCGACGGGGTCCGCGGATCTGAAGCTCTGGTTCGCCGACGGGACCAACTATCCGGGGCAGGACGACCTCGCTGCGCGGCAGGACCGGTTGGCCGAGGCGCTCGCGGCGGTGTACGCGCGGCTGGGGGACGGGCAGCGGATGCTGCTGGAGTACAAGTTCTTCGAGCCGGCGTTCTATGCGACGGACGTGCCCGACTGGGGGACGGCTTACGCCCATTGCCTGAAGCTCGGGCCGAAGGCGCAGGTCGTGGTCGACACCGGGCATCACGCTCCCGGCACCAATATCGAGTTCATCGTGGCGACGCTGCTCCGGGAGGGGAAGCTCGGGGCGTTCGACTTCAACTCGCGGTTCTATGCGGACGACGATCTGATGGTGGGGGCGGCGGATCCCTTCCAGCTGTTCCGGATCATGTACGAGGTCATTCGGGGTGGGGGATTCACCGCCGACGTGGCGTTCATGCTCGACCAGTGCCACAACATCGAGGCGAAGATTCCGGCGATCATCCGGTCGGTGATGAATGTGCAGGAAGCCACGGCGAAGGCGCTGCTCGTGGACCGGGACGCGTTGGGTGCGGCTCAGCGGTCCGGGGATGTACTGGAAGCCAATGCCGTGGTGATGGACGCGTACAACACGGATGTACGGCCTCTGCTGGCGGAACTTCGCGAGGAGCAGGGGCTTGCCCCTGACCCCGTTGCCGCGTATCGCTCCAGCGGGTGGCAGGAGCGGATTGTTGCCGAGCGGGTTGGGGGGCAGCAGGCCGGGTGGGGCGCCTAAGCGTCTGCCAGGAATTCGTTGTTTGCGGGTGCGGGGCCGTTGTGGCTGGTCGCGCAGTTCCCCGCGCCCCTAGGGGATAAGACTCACCTCTCTCGAAAAGGACCGAACGTCATGGCACCGCACCCCGAAGCCGCTGCTCTCCTCGATCGCTCTCATCGGCTTGGCGCTGATCCTCGCAACACCAACTACGCCGGCGGGAACGCGTCCGCCAAGGGTGTCGACACGGATCCCGTCACCGGGGGTGATGTCGAGTTGATGTGGGTGAAGGGGTCCGGGGGTGACCTCGGGACGCTCACCGAGGGCGGGCTCGCGGTGCTGCGGCTGGACCGGATGCGGGCGCTCGTTGACGTGTACCCGGGTGTGGACCGCGAGGACGAGATGGTTGCCGCGTTCGACTACTGCCTGCACGGGAAGGGGGGTGCGGCGCCCTCCATCGACACCGCCATGCACGGGCTCGTGGACGCGGCTCATGTCGATCATCTGCATCCCGATTCCGGGATCGCGCTCGCTTGTGCCGCCGACGGGGAGAAGCTGACCGCCGAGTGTTTCGGGGACACGGTCGTATGGGTGCCTTGGCGGCGGCCCGGGTTTCAGCTGGGGCTGGACATCGCCGCCGTCAAGGCGGCCAACCCGCAGGCCATCGGGTGTGTGCTCGGGGGGCACGGGATCACCGCTTGGGGTGCGAGTTCCGAGGAGTGCGAGCGGAACTCGCTGCACATCATCCGGACCGCCGAGGCGTTCCTCGTCGAGCGGGGGAAGGCGGAGCCCTTCGGGCCCGTCGTCGAGGGATACGGTCCGCTCGGCGACGGTGAGCGGCGGGAGCGGGCCGCCGCGCTCGCGCCGTATGTTCGTGCCGTCGCCTCTCAAGACCGGGCGCAGGTCGGGCACTTCACCGACTCCGAGGTCGTTCTTGATTTTCTGGCGCGGGCCGAGCATCCCCGGCTCGCGGCGCTCGGGACCTCGTGCCCCGACCACTTTCTGCGGACCAAGGTCAGGCCGCTCGTTCTCGATCTGCCGCCCACCGCTCCGCTGGACGAGGCGATCGCGCGGCTGAAGGAGCTGCACGCCGTCTATCGCGAGGAGTACGCCGCCTACTACCGGCGGCATGCCGTGGCCGACTCCCCGGCCATGCGCGGCGCCGACCCGGCGATCGTGCTGATCCCCGGCGTGGGCATGTTCTCCTTCGGCAAGGACAAGCAGACGGCGCGCGTGGCCGGCGAGTTCTACGTCAACGCCATCAACGTGATGCGCGGGGCCGAGGCCGTGTCGTCGTACGCGCCGATCGAGGAGTCGGAGAAGTTCCGCATCGAGTACTGGGCCCTGGAAGAGGCCAAGTTGCAGCGGATGCCCAAGCCCAAGCCGCTCGCCACTCGGGTCGCGCTCGTGACCGGTGCGGGGAGTGGGATCGGCAAGGCGATCGCGCGGCGGCTGGTCGACGAGGGCGCGTGTGTCGTGATCGCCGATCTCAACTCCGAGAACGCGGCCTCCGTCGCCCAGGAACTCGGTGGGCCCGACAAGGCCGTTGCCGTCACTGTCGATGTGACGGACGAGGGGCAGATCGCCACTGCCTTCAAGGCCGCTCTGCTCGCCTTCGGCGGGGTCGATCTCGTCGTGAACAACGCGGGGATTTCCATCTCCAAGCCCCTGTTGGAGACTTCGGCGCGGGACTGGGATCTGCAGCACGACATCATGGCCCGTGGGTCGTTCCTCGTCTCGCGTGAGGCCGCGCGGGCGATGATCGCGCAGGGGCTCGGGGGCGACATCCTCTACATCGCGTCCAAGAACGCCGTGTTCGCCGGACCCAACAACATCGCCTACTCCGCCACCAAGGCCGATCAGGCACACCAAGTGCGGCTGCTGGCCGCCGAGTTGGGCGAGCACGGGATCCGGGTCAACGGCATCAACCCGGACGGTGTCGTGCGCGGCTCGGGCATCTTCGCGGGCGGCTGGGGTGCGCAGCGGGCGGCCACCTACGGGATCGAGGAGGAGAAGCTCGGCGAGTTCTACGCCCAACGCACCATCCTCAAGCGGGAAGTACTGCCTGAGCATGTCGCCAACGCCGTCTTCGCCCTCACAGGTGGGGACTTGACGCACACCACCGGGCTGCATGTCCCGGTCGACGCCGGCGTTGCGGCAGCCTTCCTTCGGTGAGCGCCGACATGAAGGCGTACGCCGCGGTCGATCTCGGCGCGTCCAGTGGCCGGGTCATGGTCGGCCATGTCGGGCCGGACTCTCTGGAGTTGGCGGAGGCCCACCGTTTCCCCAATCGGCCCGTCCGGACTCCGGAGGGGCTGCGCTGGGACATCCTCGCGCTGTACGCGGGTGTCCTCGACGGGCTCCGGGCCGCGGGTCCGGCCGTCGATTCCGTCGGCATCGACAGCTGGGCCGTGGACTACGGCTTGTTGGACGCGGACGGGGCCCTGCTCGGCAACCCCGTGCACTATCGGGACGCCCGCACGGAGGGGGTCGCCGAGAAGGTGTGGGCGACCGTGCCGGCGGGCGAGTTGTACGCGTCGACCGGGTTGCAGTACGCGCCCTTCAACACCCTGTACCAGCTGACGGCGGCTCGCGACTCGGCCCAACTGGCGTACGCAGAGAGGCTGTTGCTCATCCCCGATCTGCTGTCCTACTGGCTCACCGGGGAGCTGGGCACCGAGCTGACCAACGCCTCCACGACCCAACTCGTCGATCCCCGGACGCGCGACTGGTCGTACGACATCGCCTCGCGGCTCGGCATCGACCTCGGGCTGTTCGCGCCCCTGCGGCAGCCAGGGGATCCGGCGGGGGTGCTGCGGGCCGAGGTGTTGGAGGAGACGGGGCTTCGGGGGCCGGTGGCGGTGACGGCGGTCGGGTCGCACGACACGGCGTCCGCCGTCGCCGCCGTGCCTGCCGTCGAGGAGCGGTTCGCCTATATCTGTACCGGGACCTGGTCCCTGGCCGGGCTGGAACTCGATGCGCCCGTGCTGACCGAGGCGAGCCGGGCCGCCAACTTCACCAATGAGCTGGGGCTCGACGGCACGGTCCGCTATCTGCGCAACATCATGGGTCTGTGGCTGCTTCAGGAGTGTGTACGGGCCTGGGGCGAACCGGAGTTGGGCGAGTTGCTGCGCGGGGCGGCCCGGGTGCCGGCGCTGCGGTCGGTGGTGGACGCGGGTGACGCGGTGTTTCTGGCGCCGGGACGGATGCCGGAGCGGATCGCGGACGCGTGCCGTGGTTCGGGGCAGCCGGTGCCGGAGTCCCGGGCCGAGATCACGCGCTGCATTCTCGACTCGCTCGCGCTCGCGCATCGGCGAGCGGTCGATGAGGCCCAGGTGCTCGCCGATCATCCGGTCGACGTCGTGCACATCGTCGGGGGCGGTACGCGCAACGCGCTGCTGTGCCAACTGACCGCCGACGCCTGCGGGTTGCCGGTGGTGGCGGGGCCCACGGAGGCGGCGGCGCTGGGCAATGTGCTCGTTCAGGCGCGCGCCCACGGGCTCGTCGGTGACCTGGCCGGGATGCGAAGGCTGCTCGTCCGTACCCAGCCGTCGACCCGGTACGAACCGCGGGGCGACACCGCTCGCTGGCGCGCCGCGGAGGCCCGGCTCGCCGCTCGGTGAACCGGGGACCCCAGGACAATGGCCTCCGGCTCGCCGTGTGCGCCGAGCCGGGGGCTCCCCCAGACGGTGACCTCCGACTACGCTGCATCCATCCGATGATCGACCACTAAGGAGCCGCGATGCGTGTCGCCCTGTTCCTGACTTGCGTCAACGACACGCTGTATCCGGACACCGGGCGCGCCGTGGTGAAACTGCTGACCAGACTGGGCGTCGAGGTCGACTTCCCGATGGCGCAGACCTGCTGCGGACAGGCGCACTACAACACCGGTTACCGCCATGAGGCCGAACCGCTCGCCCGGCATTTCTCCGATGTCTTCGGGGAGTACGAGGCGATCGTCACGCCGTCCGGGTCGTGCGGGGCGATGGTGCGGGAACTGTATCCCCGGATGGGGGAAAGGGCCCGGGCGGAGGGGCGCGGGGACACCCTCGCGGTCACGTTGGCGCCCGTCGTGCCGAAGACGTACGAGCTGACCGAGTTTCTCGTGGATGTGCTCGGGGTGACGGATGTGGGCGCCTGCTATCCGCACAAGGTGACCTATCACCCCACCTGCCACGGGCTGCGCAGTCTGGGGCTCGGGGACCGGCCGCTCAAGCTCCTCCAGGCCGTCAAGGGGCTGGAGTTGGTGGAACTGCCCGGTGCCGACGAGTGCTGCGGCTTCGGCGGGACGTTCGCGGTGAAGAACGCCGATGTCTCGGCGGCGATGGGCGCCGACAAGGTGCGCAACGCCGAGTCGACGGGGGCGGAGGTGCTGTGCGCCGCGGACAACTCCTGTCTGATGCACATCGGCGGCACGATGGCCCGGCTCCACACGGACATGCGGCCCGTGCACATCGCCGAGATCCTGGCCGCCACGGAAGCCTCCAGCGAAGAGGACTCACGCTCATGAGCGGCACGTTCGTCGGTATGCCCGCGTTCCCGGCCTTTCCCGTGGCCGCGCACGAGGCCGTCAACAACCAGACGCTGCGCGGCAATCTGCGGCACGCCACCCACACGATCCGCGCGAAACGCGCCAAGGCCGTCGCCGAGGTGTCGGACTGGGCAGAGCTGCGCGAGGCCGGCAAGCAGATCAAGGACCACACGCTCCGTCATCTCGACCGCTATCTGGTCCAGTTGGAGGAGTCGGTGACGGCCGCCGGTGGTGTCGTCCACTGGGCCGCCGACGCGGAGGAGGCCAACCGCATCGTGGTCCAACTCGTCCAGGAGACGGGCGAGTCGGAGGTCGTCAAGGTCAAGTCGATGGCCACGCAGGAGATCGGGCTCAACGAGGCGCTGGAGGCGGAGGGCATCCGCGCCTACGAGACCGATCTCGCCGAGCTGATCGTGCAGTTGGGCAAGGACCGGCCCTCGCACATCCTGGTCCCCGCGATCCACCGCAACCGCGGCGAGATCCGGGAGATCTTCGCCCGCGAGATGAGCGAGTGGGGCCGCCCGGCACCGGAGGGTCTGACGGACACGCCCGCCGAACTCGCCGAGGCCGCCCGTCTCCACCTCCGCGAGAAGTTCCTGCGTGCCAAGGTCGGTGTCTCCGGCGCCAACTTCATGGTCGCCGACACCGGCACGCTCGTCGTCGTCGAGTCCGAGGGCAACGGCCGGATGTGCCTCACCCTTCCCGAGACGCTGATCTCGGTCGTCGGCATCGAGAAGATCGTGCCCACCTGGCAGGACCTGGAGGTGTTCCTGCAGACCCTCCCCCGTTCCTCGACCGCCGAGCGCATGAACCCGTACACCAGCACCTGGACGGGTACGACCGACGGCGACGGCCCGCGCGCCTTCCACCTGGTGCTGCTCGACAACGGCCGCAGCGACACCCTCGCCGACGAGGTCGGCCGCCAGGCCCTGCGCTGCATCCGCTGCTCGGCCTGTCTCAACGTCTGCCCGGTGTACGAACGAGCCGGCGGGCATGCCTACGGCTCGGTCTATCCGGGCCCGATCGGCGCGATCCTCAGCCCCCAACTCCGGGGCACGGCAAGCGAGATCGACGCCTCACTGCCGTACGCCTCGTCGCTGTGCGGTGCCTGCTACGAGGTGTGCCCGGTCGCCATCGACATCCCCGAGGTGCTGGTGCATCTGCGGGAGAGAGTGGTGGAGGGCGGGCCGGTGACCCGTGAGGGCAACAAGGTGGTGCTGCGACCCGCAAAGGGGCATGCCGCCGAGCGGGCCGCCATGCGGGCGGCCCGCTGGACGTTCAGCCACCCGGGCGCCCTGCGCACCGGCCAGCGGCTCGCCTCCCGCACCCGCCGTTTCCATCCACGGACACTGCCCGGTCCCGGTAAGGCATGGAGCGGTACCCGGGAGCTGCCTGCCGTGCCGGCGGAGCCGTTCCGCGACTGGTGGCAGCGGACGAACGGCGGAAAGGACGGTGCCAAGTGAGCAGCAGGGAGCGGATCCTGGGCCGCGTGCAGCGCGCGCTCGCGGATGTGCGCGAGGACGACATGCCGTACGAGCAGGCGGTTCGGCGGGACTATCTGACGGAGCACGGGGACCGGACCGTCGAGCAGACCGTCGATCTGCTGGCCGAGAACCTGGCGGACTACCGGGCGATCGTGCACCGCACCGACCCCGAGGAACTGCCGTACCTCATCATGCGGTTGCTCGCCGAGCGGGGACCGCGATATGTGCTCGTCCCCCCGGGGTTTCCGCCGGAGTGGATGTCGGCCGCCGATCCGACCCGTGTCCACGACCGCGCCGTGAGCACGGCTCATGAACTCGACAAGGTGGAGAGCGTGGTCACGGGCTGCGCGATCGCCATCGCCGAGACCGGCACCATCGTCCTGGACGGCAGCCCCGACCAGGGCCGCCGCCGGATCACGCTCGTCCCCGACCACCACATCTGTGTCGTACGGGTGCCGGACCAGGTGGTCTCCTCGGTGCCCCAGGCGCTCCAACGCCTGGACCCCACCCGCCCGTTGACCTGGATCTCGGGTCCGTCGGCGACCAGCGACATCGAGCTGGACCGGGTCGAGGGGGTGCACGGTCCGCGCACCCTGGAAGTGGTGTTGGTGAGCGATCAGCCGAGCGCGGAGGTCAACTCGTAGCTCCCCGAGGGGAGTTCGAAGGAGGCGGTGCCGTCCGCGAAGCCCAGGAACTCGACGCCCGGTGTATCGGCGAGGGGTGTCCCGTGCTCACGGACGGTGGTCGGATCGGCGGCGGGGATGCGCAGGGTCGCCGTGCTGTTGGCGGGGACGACCGCCCGGTACGTCAACTTCCCTTCCCCCACGCTCCATTCGCTGACGATCTCGCCGTAGGGCGAGAGATGCGATCCGGTCACCCGGGTGATCCTGCCGGTGGGGTCGAGGTGCGGCCGGAGGAAGAAGTGGCGGAAGCCCGGGTGGGCCGGGTCCTTGGCGATGCCGGCCATGCTCTCGTACATCCACTCCATGATCGCGCCGTAGGAGTAGTGGTTGAAGGAGTTCATGTCGACCGGGCCGAAGCCGTCCTCCTCGGAGTACGAGTTCCAGCGCTCCCAGACGGTGGTGGCGCCGTTCGCCACCGAGTAGAGCCAGGACGGCATCGCGTTCTGGTGGAGGAGGCGGTACGCCAGGTCGACGCGGCCCTCGTCGGTGAGGACGGGAGCGATGACGTTCACGCCGAGGAAGCCGACGGAGAGGGTGTTCTCCGCGTACTCCACGCGGGTGCTGTCGGGGTGGGCCGCCTTGTAGGCCTCGCTGTTGCCGATGTTGTCGGCGAGCAGGGTGACGAGTTGGCGGTGCTGGTCCTCCGTGTCGTAGAAGCCGAGTTTGAGAATCCAGAGCAGGGCGGTCTGGGTGTCGTCCTCGGTCTTGCCCGCGCTGTTGCCGGGTGTGTACGGCGGTGGGTCGCCGAGGCTGGACCGGACGGTGATCCGGCCCGAACCGGGGTCGGTGGCAAGGTACTTGGTGATGAAGGCCCGCTTGATTCGGGTGAAGAGAGCCTCGTGGGCGGCGGCTTCGGCGGTGCGGCCGGTGGCGTGGGCCATGTCGGCCATCAGGCGGGCGCTGTAGCCGTAGTAGGCGTCGCTGATGAGCTGGGTGCTGGTGATCTGGAAGGCGAGCCAGTCTCCGAAGACCGCGCCCCGGCCGGCGTAGGTGTCGCCGGTGCGGTCGCGGATCCAGTCGACATACTTGGTCATCGCCGCCCAGCTGCGGTCGATGATCGTGGTGTCGCCGGTCATCTGCCACACCGTCCAGGGCACGACCACTCCGCAGTCCGCCCAGCCGCTCGCCGGGAACGGCTGGCTGAAGCGGTGGCTGGGGGCGACCCAGGGGAACTGGGCGCCGTCCGCGCCGTAGCGGCGCTGTGAGTCGATCAGGGTGTCCTGGAAGTGGCTGAGGAAGGTGACCGAATCGGTGTTGTAGAGACCGGTGTTGGCGAAGAGCTGGGTGTCGCCGGTCCATCCGAGGCGTTCGTCGCGCTGGGGGCAGTCGGTGGGGATCCACAGGTAGTTGCCGCGCTGGCCCCAACGGACGTTGCTGATCAGCTGGTTGACGTCGGTGTCGTCGGTGGTGACGGTGCCGATGTCACGGAGGGCGGAGGTGGCGACCCGGCCAGTGAGTTCGGTGAGGGTGACGGTGTCGGTCGCGGTGACGGCGACATAGCGGAAGCCGTAGAAGGTCAGCGAGTCCTGGTGGGTCTCGCCGGCCGGGTCGCCCTTGAGGATGTAGGTGCTGGTGGCCCGGGCGGTGCGCAGGTTGGCGCGGTAGACCGAGCCGACGGGTCCGTCGGCGCCCGCGCTGTCGTCGTTGAGCATCTCCCCCGGTTCGCAGACGACTTGGGCGCCCGCCGGGCCGCGCAGGGTGTAGCGGGGTACGCCGACGAGGTTCTGGCCGAGGTCGATGACGGCGGTCTCGCCGGGGTGCAGGGTGACGGAGGCGGTGGCCGCCGGGCCGGGGTCGGTGACCGTGCGGGTGGGGTCGACGACGATCCGGCCCCTGCCGTTCGCGCTGTCCTCCTGGGAGGTAACTCCGGTGCAGACGGTGACGGAGCGCGGCTTGCGGTCCCAACTCGGCACCAGGCGGGCGCTCTCGCCGGAATGGGCGACCAACCGGGCTTCGGGGAAAGGGTGGTTGTGCTCCTCGACGGTTGCCCAGCCGGTGGCGTCGAAGCCGTTGGCCGTCCAGCCCGGGAGTTCCTGGCGGGCGTCGTAGGTCTGGCCGTCGTAGATGTCGTCGGCGCGGTAGGGGCCGGTGTCGGTGGCCCGCCAGTCCTCGTCGGGTGCGGTGACGATCGTCTGGGTGGAGCCGTCGGCGTAGCGGACGAGGAGTTTCGCCTTCAGGGCAAGGGAGTTGCCGTCCGCCGAGTAGTAGGGGGTGTTCTCGGAGATGCGGCTGTTGTACCAGCCGTTGCCGAGCACGGCGGCGAGGGTGACCTGAGACGGGTCCTGTGACGGGTCCGTCAGCAGGTCGGTGACGTCGTAGGTGAAGTAGTCGACCGTGGTCTCGTAGTTGGTCCAGCCGGGGGTCAGGAGTTCATGGGTCGTGGCCTCGCCGTGCGGCACCGCGACCCGGCGGCCGTTGACGTAGGCCTCGTACACGCCGAGTGCGGACACGTACAGCCGGGCCTCGCTCACCCGCTCGCCGGTCAGCGCGGCCCGGCGGCGCAGGAGGGGCGCGCCCGCGCTGTTCGGCCGCTTGCCGGCCATGCCGATCCACCGCGCGCCGTCCCAGCGGGTGACTCCGTCGGTGCTGAGGAGGCCGGTCTCGAAGCGGGCGGTGGCGGAGGTCGCCCGGCCGTTCTCGTCCCACACCGTCACCGTCCAGTGGTAGCGGGTCGAGGCGTGAAGTCCGGGGCCCGCGTAGCGGATCGCGACCGAGTCCGCCGAGTCGACACGGCCGGTGTCCCAGACGTCGGCCCGGCCGTCGGTCAGGTGCGCGGGTGAGGAGGCGACCTGGATGCGGTACGCCGTCTGGCGGCGACCACGCGCGACGGACTCCATGCGCCACCGGAACCTCGGGTGGTCCGCGTCCACGCCGAGCGGGTCGGTGCGGTGCTCCACCGTGAGGCCCGACACCGTGGTGCCCGTAACGGCGACTCCGTCGTTCATGCCCTGTCCCTTCGGCCTGCCGAGCGGTGGAGTTGTATCGGTTCAGTCGGCTCGTCGGTCGAAAATAGTGGGGTTGAAGGCGTGTGTCCACCTTCTGAACAGCACATGATTTGAATCATTTCAAAACCGGAACGAGGACCTCACCAGCCAGTAGGCCCCCGTTGATGGGCGGTGTCGGACCGGCGCCGTTAGCGTGAGGTCATGATCCGGTTCGAGCAGGTCGGCAAGCGGTATCCGGACGGTACGACGGCCGTGGACGGGCTGTCCTTCGAGGTGTCCGAGGGTGAACTCGTCACGCTCGTGGGCCCGTCCGGCTGCGGCAAGACGACGACCATGATGATGGTCAACCGGCTCATCGAGCCCACCTCCGGGCGGATCCTCGTGAACGGCGAGGACATCGCCTCCATCGACCCGGTGCAGCTGCGCCGCCGTATCGGATACGTCATCCAGCAGGTGGGACTCTTCCCGCACTGCACAGTGCTCGACAACACGGCGACCGTGCCGTCCCTGGTCGGCTGGAAGCGGGCCAAGGCTCGGGCACGGGCCGCCGAGCTGCTCGATCTGGTGGGCCTCGACCCGAAGACGTACGGGTCGCGTTATCCGGAGCAGTTGTCGGGCGGTCAGCGGCAGCGGGTCGGGGTGGCGCGGGCGCTGGCCGCCGATCCGCCGGTGCTGCTGATGGACGAACCGTTCGGCGCCGTCGACCCCGTGGTGCGGGAGCAGTTGCAGGACGAGTTCCTGCGGATGCAGGCCACTGTGCGCAAGACGGTGCTGCTGGTCACGCACGACATCGAGGAGGCGGTACGGCTCGGTGACCGTATCGCCGTGTACGGGCAGGGGCGGATCGAGCAGTACGACACCCCGGGCGCGGTGCTCGGCAAGCCGGCGACGCCGTACGTCGCGTCGTTCGTGGGCGCGGACCGGGGTCTGAAACGGCTGTCGGTCACCGCGATCGAGCCGGACGACCTGGAGCAGCCGCCGGTGGCCGACGCCGACGAACCGGCGCGGCGGGCGGCCGAGCGGCTGCGGGTCGAGGGCGCTCGGTGGGCCGTGGTCCTCGACCCGCAGGGTGAACTGCAGGGCTGGGTCAAAGCCGACGAGCTCACGGCCGGCGGCACGGTCGGGGAACGCGCGCACCGGATGAACGCGTGGGTGCCGGTCGGCGCCCCACTGAAGCAGGCGTTCGGTGTGATGCTCCAGCACGACGCCGGATGGGTCGCCGTGCTGGACGGTGCGCGCTTCCTGGGTGTGCTGACTCCGGCGAAGCTGCACGAGGCGTTGCGGCGCTCCGTGGACGCGGATGCCCTCGGAGTGCCGCGCGGCCAGGTGGAGTTCGACTCGGTGGCGGACGCGTGAGGTCGCTTCGCGGGTCAGGAGTAGGTGATGGGGCAGCCCAGTCGCAGTGAGTGCTGGGCGGCTCGCAGGTACAGGGCCACGTAGAAGGCCGTGTCCAGGTCCTCGCTCCAGCGGCCGGGGCGGGTCGCGGCCAGTTCCTCCGCCTCGCCCTCCAGGAACCAGAAGGTGAGCGCCAGGTTCTCGGTCGCCTCCGGTACCTCGGCGGGCAACTCCAGGGCCGCCGCCAGTCGTTCGGCGAGGGCGAGCACCTGGGGCGCTCCCGCGATCACCGTCTCCTCCGCGTACGCGGAGCCGATCGGCAGCCGTATCTCCGCGTCGAGCGAGACCGGCACCAGCACCGTCCAGTCGCCGATCAACGCACGTTCCTCAGGCGTCAGTTGAGCACGACAGAGCGCGTCGAAACCCTTCATGGAGGGGCTCAGCTTCTCCTCGAACCCCAGGGCCCCGTCCCGCTCCGGCGCAGCCGGATACGGCGGCAGCCCTCGGCGGGCCAACTCCGCGTCGAGCCCCTTGGCGATCGCCCCCATTCCCCCTTCCCCCGTGTCCTCACGCAGCCACTCCCCGACACCGACATCGATCAGATAGACACCCATGCCCGAAAGCTACAACCCGTCACTGACAATCCCCCGAGCCTCACGTCAACAGGCCCTTGTCCTTCAGATACGTCCGCGCCACGTCCTGCGCCAACCGCCGCCAGCTGTCGACCTGTTGATTCATCGATGCCAGGTCGGCCGTGGTGAGGACGTCGTTGAGTTTCCCCAGCGCCTTGGTCACTCCGGGGCTCCCCGCACGGGAGCGGTTGACGACCGGGACGACGTAGTCGGCGTTCTGGAGGTGCTTGTCGTCGGCGAGGAGGACGAGGCCGAACTCGTCGAGGGTGGCGTCGGTGGTCGTGGTCAGCACCATCTGGTCCTGGCCGCTCCGCACCGCGCTCTTGGCCTGGGTCGTGCCGACGCCCTTGGGGTCGACGGCGGTGATGTCGATGCCGTAGGTCTTCTTCAACCCCGGTTCGCAGTACGGCCGTTGGACGCACTCGTCGCCCGCCGCGAGCCGCACCTTCAGTCCCGAGGCGCCGAGGTCGCTGAGGGTTTTGAGATGGTGTTCCTGCGCGTACGAGCGGGCCACCGCGAAGGCGTTCTGGTCGACGGCCTTCCCGGGGTCGAGGACCGTGAGGCCCCGGGGCGTGGCGAGTTGGCGCAGTGCCTTCATGGTGGTGGCGAGGTCGGGTGAGCCGACGGCCGGGGCGTCGGGGCCGTTGGTCTTGGCGTTGAGCCAGTCGGCGAAGGTGGCCGCGTACTCGGGTACGACGTCGATCTGCCCCGATTCCAGGGCGGGTTCGTAGAGTTCGCGGTTGGCGACGGTGAGCAGGGACGTCTTGTAGCCGGCCTGTTTCAGCAGCAGCGAGTACATCTGGGCGAGCAGGTCGCTCTCGGTGAATCCGGCCGAGCCGATGGTGAGGTGGTGGCTGTCGCCGGGTGGTGCGGTGACGGCGCTCTGGTTCTCCAGGGAGGGTCCGGTCGAGCAGCCGGTGGCCGCCAGGAGCAGTACGGCCGCGACGGTGTGCCGCCTCATCGCGCTCCCCTCGCCCAGCGGGGCGACAGTCGCTCGGCGACCTCGAAGACGCCCTCGACGAGCAGCGCGAACACGGCGACGAGGACGGCTCCGGCGACCACCTGTGCGGTGTCGGCGAGGTTGAAGCCGGCGGTGATGATGCGGCCGAGTCCGCCGCCGCCCGCCAGCGCCGCGATCGTGGCCGTCGCGACGAGTTGGACGGCGGCGATCCGGACGCCGTTCATCAACAGCGGGAGCGAGAGCGGCAGTTCGACACGGAACAGCATCTGACGGCCTGTCATCCCCATGCCGCGTGCGGCCCGCACCACATCGCGGTCGACCTCGCGCATGCCGACGTACGCGTTGGTGAGCAGCGGAGGTACGGCGAACAGGACGAGGGCGACGACCGTGGGTCCCTCGCCCCAGTTGCCGATCGGGGTGAGGAGCAGCAGGACCAGGACGGCGAAGGTGGGCACCGCGCGGCCGATGTTGGAGATGTTGACGGCGAGCGCGCCGCCCTTGCCGAGGTGACCGAGGACGAGCGCGACCGGGAGCGCGATCAGACAGCTGATGACCAGGCAGACGACGGTGAGGACGAGGTGCTGCGCGAGCCGGTGCCAGATGCCGTCGTCGCCCGACCAGTGGGCGGAGTCGGTGAGCCAGTGCCAGGCGTCGGTCAGGGTGTTCATCCGCGCACCGCCCTGGTCCAGGGGGTGATGAGCCGTTGCACGAGCAGCAGGAGCAGGTCGGCGGCGATCGCGATCACCACGCACAGCACGGACGCGGTGAGCACCTGTGCCTTGAAGTAGGTGTTCATGCCCGCGTAGATGAGGTTGCCGAGCCCCCCGAAACCGACGATCGCGCCGACCGTCACCAGCGAGACCGCCGACACGGTGGCGATGCGCAGACCGGCCATCGCGGCGGGGAGGGCGAGGGGCAGTTCCACGGTGAGGAGGAGGCGGATCGGGCCGTAGCCCATGCCGCGCGCGGCCTGTCGGGTCTCCTCGGGTACGGCGCGCAGGCCCGCGAGGATGTTGCGGACGAGCAGGGTGAGGGAGTACAGGACCAGTCCGGCCACGACGAGGGTGGCCGAGAGGCCGTAGACGGGAAGCAGGAGCGAGAACATCGCCAGGGACGGGATCGTGTAGAGGATCGTCGTCACCGCGAGCACCGGGCCCGCGGCCCACCCCCAGCGGCGGGCCGCGACCGCGAGAGGCAGGGCGACGGCGAGACCGATGAGCACCGAGATCGCGGTGAGCTGGAGGTGCTGGCCGACCGCGTCGAGGAGGATGTGGCGGCGGGTGCTCAGATACTCACCGCAGATCCACTCGTTGCGGGCGAGGCAGTCGTCCGGGGGCGCGGTCACAGGTCCATTGCATCGGGCGGGCCGGTGGGCGGCTCGTTCTGGTGACCCGTACGAGCGTCGGTCAGGGGTTCCAGTAGGTGGCGAGGGAGGCGACGAAGACCGCCGCTGAGGTGAGGACCACGAGTTGGGCGACGGCCGTGGTCCAGAGGCGGCAGGCGATCGCCAGGGCGACGGTCACGGCCTCGACGCGGCAGAGGAAGACGACGCAGTCGTACTGGTAGGACGCGCCCGTGGAGTCCATCACCCCGGCGTAGCCCATCCAGTCCTCGGTGAAGATGCCGTCGCTGCCTAGCAGGAGGATCAGCGCGACGAGGAGGACGTCGAGGCCGACGAACAGCGCGCACGCGATGGCATCGGCCCGCCGGTGTGCGGGCGAGCGGCGCAGGACGCGCTGCGGGAAGCGGTCGACGGGGATGCCCTGGTCCGTCATCGGGTGCCTCCGGTGGTGCGCCACGGTCCGACGCCGAGTCTGCCGGTGGTCCCGAGGTCGAGGCCGCCGTCCGGTGTCAGGAGGAGCGGCAGCGAACCGGACCGCGCCGCGACCGTCAGATACGGCACGGAGGCCGAACCGCCGTAGCCGGTGGTCGTGTTGCGCCACAGCAGGCCGGCGGAGGCGGTCTCGCCGGGTGCCAGTGTCACCGGGTTCGGCGGGTCGTCGAATCCGGTCACCGTGGCGATGCCGCCGCTGCCGTGGACCACCGTCACGCCGGTGACGCGCTGCTGGTCCTGGTCGTACAGGTGGATCTCGGGGTAGCCCTGGACGCGGTAGGCGCGGGTGCCGCAGTTCACCAGGGTGAGGTCCATGGCGCGCAGGCCCAGCGCGGGGTTCACCGGTCCGGCGGTGACCCGGACGCCCTCCTCCGGGCAGATCGGGCTCGATGTCGGCCATCCGGCGGCGGGATCGTCGTAGGCCACGGCCGTGACCGTCCAGATGACGGACCCGACGAGCAGTCCCACCACCGCGACCAGCACGGTGTCGTACACGCTTCTCGGCATCCGCAGAGTCGATCAAGACAAGCCTGGTACCGCTGTGGCGGAGGCCACACCTCCGGTCACAGCCCTGTCACAGCGGGTCCCGCGCACCCGACCCCGGGGGTGTCGCTGAGTACACCCCGGGATACGGGTTCTGCGCCCAATGTGCGTACTCCGCGCGCTCCGTAGCGTCGTCGGCGAGGCACAGGGCGTGCCGCACGGAGGGTGATGGCGATGTTTCGCACCGCACGACGGACGCACGACAAGGGACCCGCCGCCGAGGCGCTGCGGCTGGTCAAGGTCAGCAGGACCTACGGCCGCGACGACAGCGCGGTGACCGCCCTGGACGGGGTCACGCTGAGCCTGGAGCGCGGCACGTTCACGGCGGTGATGGGGCCTTCGGGGTCCGGCAAGTCGACGCTGTTGCAATGTGCGGCGGGGCTCGACCGGCCGGACAGCGGGATCGTGATGGTCGACGGCGCGGAGCTGACGGGCGGGAGCGAGGCGGAGTTGACGAGGTTCCGGCGGGGGCGGATCGGGTTCGTGTTCCAGCAGTACAACCTCCTCGACACGCTCACCGTCGCGCAGAACACCGTGCTGCCGCTGAAGCTGGCCGGCCGGCGCGTCGACCGTGCGCGGGCCCGGGAGGTGTTGACCGCGGTCGGTCTCGGGGACCGGCTCGGCCACCGCCCCGACCAGCTCTCCGGCGGTCAGCGGCAGCGGGTCGCCATCGCCCGCGCGCTGGTCACCGAGCCCCGGGTGATCTTCGCGGACGAGCCGACCGGTGCCCTGGACACGCGCAGCGCGCGGGACGTGCTGCTGCTGTTGCGGGAGGCGGTGCGGGTGCACGGGCGGACCGTGGTGATGGTGACGCACGACCCGGTCGCGGCCTCGTACGCCGACTCGGTGGTGTTCCTCGCGGACGGCAGGCTCGCCGGCCGGATGCACGCGCCGACCGTGGACGCGGTCGCCGAGCGGCTGGCGCACCTGGGCGACGACGTGACGGTGGGGGTGTGACCGATGTTCGTACTGGCGATGCGTTCGATCCGGCAGCGGCCGGGTCGGTTCCTGGCCACACTGCTGGCCGCGTTCCTCGGCGCGGCGATCATCATGACGTTCGACTCGCTGCACGACACGGCGGCACAGCACGGCATCGACTCGGTGAGCGCCGAGACGCTGTCCACGTCGGCGAGTGTCGTCGGCGGCTACGGCACTCTGCTGGTGTTCTTCGCCGTGGCCTCCACGCTGACGGTCAATGTGCGGCAGCGCACAAGGGAGCTGGAGACTCTGCGCTGCTCGGGGGCGACTCCGGCGCAGCTCAAGCGGATGGTCGTGGGTGAGGCGGTGGCGGTCGCCCTGCTGGGCGCGCTCCTCGCCGTCGGCCCGGCGATGCTCGGCGGACGTGCACTGCTCGGGGTGTTCCAGGACAGCGGACAGGTGGCACGGTCCGTCGACTACTCGTTCGGGCCCTACGCCCTCCAGTCCGGCCTCGGCATCACCCTCCTCGCCTCGGCGGGCGCCGCGTTCCTGGCCGTACGGCGGGCGACCCGCCGGCGTCAACAGCCGGGCCGGGCAAGGACGTTGCTCGCGTACGGCGCGCTGGTCGCGGGTGTGGTGTCGGTGTCGTCGACCTTCGCGTTCTCCGCGACGGACGCCGCGCTGATGGCGGCACCGGCGTACGGGGCGATCCTGCTCTCGGTGGGACTGGCGCTACTGGCGCCCCGGCTGCTGAAGTCGCTGCTCGACCGCCTCGAACTGGCGGGCGCGAGCGGCTGGTTGGCCGTCCGCAATCTGCGTGAGCGGGCCGCTGAGCTGTCCGGCATCCTGATGTCGCTGATCCTGTTCACGGCGGTGTCCACGGCGACGCTCTCCATGCAGGCGGTGGAGAGCGACGCGGTGAAGGCCTCGGGGCTGCAGAAATCGGTGGACGCGAAGAACCTGGAGACGCTGAACTTCACGGTCGTCGGCATCATCGTGGTCTTCGTCTGCGTGATGCTGGTCAACTCCCTGTACGCGGCGACGACTTACCGCGCCCGGGAGTTCGGCGGACAGCGCCTCGCGGGCGCGACTCCGGGACAGGTGCTGCGCACGGTGGGCACCGAGACGGCGATCCTCACGGTCACCGGAGTCCTGTCCGGCACGGTGGCCGCGCTGGCGGGGATCATCCCGTTCACCATGGTCCGCACGGACTCGGTGCTGCCCCACCAGGGCCTCGGGATCTGGCTGACGGTCGTCGCGGTGGCGGCGACGGTGACGCTGGGGACGAGCCTGCTGACGGCACGACGGGTGCTGCGGACGCCGGCGGTGGAGTCGGTGGGATTGGCGGCGTGAGTCCTGCCGGACGGGTCAGGGGCAGTCGGGCTGTGGCTTGTCCGCGGCACCGTCGTGGCTGGTCGCGCAGTTCCCCGCGCCCCTTCAGGGCGCGCAGAACGGGGCAGCGGCCATAGCGACCGGCGTTCAGGCGACGCCGGCCGCGTCCAGCAGTATCGTCACCGTCTCCAGGGTGAGCCCGTCCAGCGTCTCCAACCTCGCACCGGCACGGGCACTGGCCCCGTCGAAGATCAGCATCAACTGGCGGGCCAGCAGAGCGGGATCGTGCGCGCCGCCCAGCTCGGCCTGGACGCGGAAAGCCTCCTGCAACGTCTCCTTGGCGGCGCGGGCGACGACACTCGCCGGATGCTCGGGGTCCTTCAGTTCGACCAGCGCGGCGAGAAAGGGGCAGCCCATGTACTCGGGCCCGATCGACGCCTTCTCCGCCTGCTCGAAGACGTACAGGATGCGCTCACGGGGCGTACCGGCGTCGTCCGGGCCCGGCATGAGGCGCGCCGCGTAACCGGGGGCCCGGCGCTCCAGGCTCGCGGCCAGGACCTCGTCCTTGCTGTCGAAGAGCTGGTACATCGACCGTTTCGAGACTCCGGCGGACCGGCACAGCGCCTCGACGCCGATGGAGACGCCGTCGCGGTAGAAGCGTTCGGCCGCCGCGTCGAGCAGCCGGTCTCGGGGGGACACCTTGTCTGTCGTGGCCATAGTGCGAGGTTACCGCGCCGGAAGCCGAGAGGAAACCGATCGGTGTACAGGCTTGCGCGGAGGCCTGCTTCCGGGCGACAGTAAAGGTGAGCAAGCGCTTGGACATGCCGCGTACCAACACACCACCCGTGATCCGCCGGAGGCCCCGTGTTCCGTTCCGTCGACGAAGTCGCCGCGCGCCTCGCCGAGACCGGCTATCTGGCCTCGCCCGCCGTCGCCACGACCGTGTTCCTCGCCGACCGCCTCGGCAAGCCGCTCCTGGTCGAGGGCCCGGCCGGCGTCGGCAAGACGGAGCTGGCGAAGGCCGTCGCCGAGGTCGCCGGCGCGGAGCTGGTCCGGCTCCAGTGCTACGAGGGCGTCGACGAGTCCCGCGCGCTGTACGAGTGGAACCACGCCAAGCAGCTGCTGCGCATCAGCGCGGGCCGCGACGAGAGCTGGGACGAGACCCGCACCGACATCTTCAGCGAGGAGTTCCTGCTCCCCCGCCCGCTGCTCACCGCGATCCGCGGCGACGACCCGAAGGTCCTGCTGATCGACGAGACCGACAAGGCGGACGTCGAGGTGGAGGGCCTGCTGCTGGAGGTGCTCAGCGACTTCCAGGTCACCGTCCCGGAGTTGGGCACGATCACCGCGACCCGCCGCCCCTTCGTGGTCCTCACCTCGAACGCGAGCCGCGAACTCTCCGAGGCCCTGCGTCGCCGTTGCCTGTTCCTCCATATCGGCTTCCCCGACGAGGAGTTGGAGCGCCGGATCGTACGGCTGAAGGTGCCCGGGCTCGGCGAGACCCTGGCCGAGTCGGTGGTCCGGGTGGTCGGGGCGCTGCGGGAGATGGAGCTGCGGAAGGTGCCGTCGGTGGCCGAGACCATCGACTGGGCCCGCACCCTGCTGGCGCTCGGCGCGGACACGCTCGACGAGACGGTCGTACGGGACACCCTGGGCGTACTCCTGAAGCACCAGGACGACATCCTCAGGGCGGCGGCGAAGCTCGACCTGGACGCGGTGTGACCGCCACCGAGGTCACCGATGTCGCCGAGCGGCTGACGGGCCTCGTCGCGGCGCTGCGTGCGCACGGTCTGCGGATCGGGACCGGCGAGACCGTCGACGCGGCGCTGGCGATGGAGGCGCTCGGGTTCACGGACCGGGAGCTGCTGCGCGAGGGGCTGGCCGCGACGCTGCTGCACGGGAACGCCCAACGCCCCGTGTTCGACCCGGTCTTCGACCTCTACTTCCCGCGCGGCATCGGAGCGCCGCAGGGCGAGCCCACCGGCCGCGACGATCTCCGCGACCGGCTCGCGGCGGCGCTCACCGCCAACGACCGTGCGTTGATGGGGCAGTTGGCGGCGGAGGCGGTCGACGGTTTCGGCGGCTACGGCAACTCCCCCGCGTCGGACGGCTGGTCGTCGCACCAGACCCTGGAGTGGCTGCGACCGCAGACGCTGCTGGCCCGGGTGCGGACGAGCATCCGGGCGCAGGGCGGGGACGCCGGGTTCACCGACCGGCTGCTGGACGACGAGATCCGGCAGCGCATCGAGGGCTTCCGGCGGCAGGTCGCCGCCGAGGCGCGGCGCCGGGTCGCCGAGCGGCGCGGCCGGGACCAGATCGCCCGGCGGGCGGTGGCGCCGACGGCCGACCGCGTCGACTTCCTGTTCGCGGGCCGGGCCCAACTGGCCGAGCTGCGCAGGGCTGTTCAGCCGCTGGCCCGGAAGTTGGCCACCCGCCTCGCCGCCCGCCGGCGCCGCGCCTCCCGGGGCACGATCGACCTCCGTCGCACCCTGCGCGGTTCGCTGTCCACGGGCGGGGTGCCGATGCGGCCGGTGCTGCGCAGGCGCCGGCCGGTCCGGCCCGAACTGGTGCTGCTGTGCGATGTGTCGGGCTCGGTGTCGGGCTTCTCCGACTTCACGATGCTGCTGGTGCAGGCGCTGCACGACCAGTTCAGCAAGGTCCGTGTGTTCGCCTTCGTCAACCGCCTCGACGAGGTGACCGGGCTGCTCGCGCACGACACGGCCGACCCCGAGGGGCTCGGCGCCCGCATCCGCGCCGAGGCCACTCTCACCGGCTGGCACGGAAGCAGCGACTACGGCGTCGCCCTCGGCGAGTTCGCGGAGCGGTACGGCGACGCTGTCGGCCCGCGCACGACCGTGTTCGTCCTCGGTGACGCCCGCACCAACATGAGCGACCCGAATCTCCCGGCCGTCCGGCACATCGCCCAACGGGCCCGCCGCGTCTACTGGTTGAACCCCGAGCAGCGCTCCCAGTGGGGCACCGGCGACTCGGCCGCGCCCGGCTACGCGGAACTGGTCGAGATGCACGAGTGCCGCAACGCGAAGCAACTCAGCTCGCTGGTGGGCCGGTTGCTGCCGATCTGAACTAGACGGCGGCGGTCAACTGCGGGTAGAGCGCGCCGCCTTCGGCGGACAGCCCCGCCTTGACCTGCCGGGTCAGATCGTCGGCCAGGACCTCGAAGGCGCCGGACTCGATGCCGTCGAGGGCCTGGGCCGCCACGCTCTCGGGAGTGGACTTGGGCCCGTCGACATGTGCGGCCATGTCCGTGTCGACGTAGCCGACGTGCAGTCCGGTGACCTCGATGCCGCGCGGCTTCAGGTCCAGGCGCAGGGAATTGGTCTGCGACCAGAAGGCGGCCTTGGACGCGCTGTAGGAGCCGGCGAGACCGACCCAGGACAGCACGGAGTGGAAGTTCAGGATGTGTCCGCCGCCGTTGCGCTCGATGATCGGCACGAAGGCGCGTGTGACCAGCAGCGGGCCGTAGAAGTTGGTCTCGAACTCGCGGCGGATGTCCTCGACGGGCGAGTCCAGGAAGTTCGCGTTGACGGCCGCGCCCGCGTTGTTGATCAGGATCGTGACGTCCTGCGCCTGCTCGGCCGCCGCCGCGACGGACGCGGGGTCGCTGACCTCCAGCGCCAGCGGTACGGCGTCCGGGTGGGTGACGGTCTTCGGGTCGCGGGCGGTGGCGTACACCTTCTTGGCGCCGCGCTCGTACAGGGCCTGCACCAGTGCGCGGCCGATGCCACGGCTGCCGCCGGTGACGAGGACGACGGAACCTTCGATGTCGGTCATGGAGATCTCCGGGATGAGGGGATGCCGTGGAGCACCCGACACAGGTGGAAACCGATCGGTTTCCTCATGTCGACCACAGTAAACCGATCGGTTTCCAGGGGCAAGCCCGCAGGCCGGCCCACAAGCGGGCACGACTCCGAAGCGCGCGATGATGTACGCCATGAGCGACCCCCGCGTGGACCTGGCCACCTTCCCCACCCCCGTCGAACCGGCGCCCCGGCTGGCCACCGCGATCGGGCTCGGGCCGGACGACCTGTGGATCAAGCGCGACGACCTGACCGGCCTCGGAGGCGGCGGCAACAAGATCCGCAAGCTGGAGTGGACCGTGGGCGCGGCGCTCGCCGAGGGCGCGGACACCCTGGTCACCACAGGCGCCCCGCAGAGCAACCACGCCCGCCTGACGGCCGCCGCCGGAGCCCGGCTGGGCCTCGCCGTGGTGCTGGTGCTGCGCGGAGCGCCGGGCGGGTCCCGCTCCGGGAACCTCGCTCTGGACGGGCTGTTCGGAGCCCGGATCGCCTGGGCGGGCGAGGTGGACCAGGCCGGACTGGACCGGGCGGCGGCCGAGGTGTGCGAAGAGCTGCGCGGCAGCGGCGCCAGGCCCGCGCTGATCCCGTTCGGCGGTTCCAGCGCGCTCGGCGCACGCGGGTACGCGCACTGCGGCGAGGAGTTGCGCGGGCAGCTCCCCGATCTCCGTGCCGCCGTGGTCGCGCTCGGCTCGGGCGGCACGATGGCGGGGCTGGTGATCTCACTCGGAGTGGAGGCGGTGCTCGGGGTCGACGTCGGCGCACTCCCCGAACCGGCCGCCGCCGTACGCGAGTTCGCGGGCCTGCCCACGACCGAGGGACTCCGGGTCCGGCGCGATCAGATCGGCGCCGGCTACGCCACGCTCACCGCGCCGACCGCCGAAGCGCTCACGCTGGCCGCCCGCACCGCCGGGCTCGTCCTCGACCCGACGTACACGGGACGGGCGATGGCCGGTCTGATCGCGGCCGTCCGGGACGGTGACATCAGGCCGGGCGAGCGGACCGTGTTCGTGCACACGGGCGGGCTGCCCGGCCTGTTCGGACACGGGGAGGCCGTCGGGTACGCGGAGGGGCAGGTCGTCGCGTACCGGGCATGACAGTCGGGTACCGCGCACGACATACGCGCCCGGCGGGTGCGGTGCCGCGGGGCGCGTACGTCCGGAGGGGCTACGGAGCCTTCGCGTAGTCCGTGGCCATGGCGCCGGCGAAGTCGTACACGATCACCTGCTCGTCGCCGACGACCCACGCGTCATGTCCCGGCGGGCACACGAAGACGTCGCCGGGGCCCACTTCGCCCTCTCCGCCGTCGTCCATGAGGAGATGCATCCGCCCCTGGACGACATAACCGTTGTGATGGATCTCGCAGCTCTTGGTGCCCGCGATCGGGCCCACGGACTCGGACCAGCGCCAGCCCGGCTCGAACGTGCCCACCGCGAAGTCGAGTCCGGTGAGGTGGACCGCTTCCAGGTGCCCGCGGGGGAAGTCACGCCGCTCGTCCGGCTTCTCGACCGTCTTCACTTCCAGCATGACGGCTGCCTCCATTCCGGCCGCGCACAGCACGGCCGGGGCCGGTCTCCGTCTCCCGGCTGCCATGGACGGCACCGGCGCTCCGGCGGGGGCCGCGCCCCACCACTCCATCGTCTTCCTGTCCACCCGGGAGCGCCATTCGGGGGAAGCGCTACTGGGGCGCGGTCATGACGAACCGCTCGCGCACAGCTGCGCGAACCGCTCGGCGCCGATGTTGCCGCCCGAGACGATCATCCCCACCCGGCCGGCGACCGGGCCCGCGCGCCCGGCGAGGAGCGCGGCCAGCGGGGTGGCGCCGCTCGGCTCGACGACGATCTTCAGCCGCTCGAAGGCGAACCGCATCGCGGCCTTGATCTCCTCGTCGCTCACCAACGCGATCTCGTCGACGAGCCGTTGATTCACGGAGAAGGTCAGTTCACCGGGCGTCTTGGCCGCCTGTCCGTCCGCGATGGTGCGCGGCACCGGGATGGTCACGCGCCGGCCCGCCTCCAGGGACCGTTTGGTGTCGTCCCCGGCCTCCGGTTCGACGCCGGTCACGCGGGTGCGCGGGTGCAGCCCCTTGACGGCGGTGGCCGTCCCGGCGATCAGCCCGCCGCCACCCACGGGCACCAGCACGGCGTCCAACTCCCCTACTTCCTCGACGAGTTCGAGTGCCGCCGTGCCCTGCCCCGCCATGACGTGCGGATGCTCGTAGGGCGGGATGAGGGAGAGTCCGCGCTCGGCCGCCAGGGCCTCGCCGATGGCCACCCGGTCGCCGGTGTAGCGGTCGTAGGTGACGATCTCGGCACCGTATCCCGCGGTGGCGGCCAGTTTCAGGGCCGGGGTGTCCTCGGGCATGACGATCACCGCGGTGGTGCCGAGTTCACGGGCGGCGAGGGCGACGGCCTGGGCGTGGTTGCCGGAGGAGTAGGCGGCGATGCCCCGGGCCAGTTGCTCCGGGGTCAGCCGGGAGGCCGCGTTGTAGGCGCCGCGGAACTTGAAGGCGCCGATGCGCTGGAAGTTCTCGCACTTCAGGAACACCTCGGCGCCGACGAGTTCGTCGAGGGTGCGCGAGCGCAGTACCGGTGTGCGGTGGGCGACGCCCTTGATCTGCGCGGCGGCGTCACGGACGTCGTCGAGGGTGATGGGCGGGGTGGTGGTCGTCACGCGGGTCCTCCATCGGAAGCGGAGTCGGCGGGAGGGGCAGGGGTGTTGGTCGCGGCGCGGGCCTGGGAGAGGTAGGTGTAGGCGGAGGCGCGGGAGATGCCCAGCCGGGCGGCGACCTGCTCGACGGCCCGGCGCACGGCGAAGACCCCGTGCTCGTCGAGGCTGCGGAACAGCTCCAGCCGCTCGGCGCGGCCGAGTTGGACCCACGTTCTGCTCTGCCGCAGCTGATGGGCGTCGACGATGGCCTCGACCACGGAGTCGATGTCGTTGCCGAAGGTGGTCGTACCCGACGCCTCGTCCGCCCCGGTCCCGACGCCCCCGCCGATCCCGGCGAGTACGGCCTGCGCCTGCTGTACGGCGGTGACGTCGACGTTGACGCACAGCGCGCCGAACACCGCGCCCGTCGAGTCCCGCAGCACCATCGTGGACGACTTGAGCAGCAGGCCGCCCTTGGTCCGGGTGAGGTAGTTCAGCTCGTCGCCGGCCTCGTCCCCGCGCGCCAGCACCCGCAGCCCGATCTCGCTCATCGCACCGCCCACCGAGCGCCCGGTGACAGCCCCGGCGACGGCGACCACGGACTTCTCCGGGTGCCGGTAGTCGTGCAACACGACCTCGCAGACCGGCCCGAAGGTCGCCGCGATGCCCTCGACCACAGGCCCCAACGCACCGACGATCGCGTCCCGTTCGGCGTCCAGGGCAGGGTTGCCGTCCACCTTCCCCCCTCTCCCACACCTAGACAATAAGTCCAGTCACTATACTCAGATTCCAGTCACTCGGCGTTGACGGCCGCCGGTCCGCCCTTGACTCTCAAGTCGCTTGAGATCCCATAGTGATCGGCATGAACGAGCTCTACTCCATCGGAGACGTCGCCCGCCGCACCGGCCTGAGCGTGAGCGCGATCCGGTTCTACGCCGACGAGGGCGTCGTCACCCCCACCGGTCTCACCGGGGGCGGCTTCCGGCAGTACGACGTGCACGCCATCGCCCGGCTCGAACTCGTACGGACCCTGCGCGACCTGGGTGCCGGCCTCGACGACATCCGCCGGGTACTGGGCGCCGAGACCTCTCTGCACGACCTGGCGGTCACTCATCTGCGCCTGGTCGAGGACCAGTTACGGCACTTCCGGGCGCGCTCGGCCGTGCTGCGGACCATCGTGCGACAGCACACCACGACGGAACAGGTGAGCCTGATGCACAAGTTGGTGTCGATGTCCGACGACGACCGCGACCGGCTCATCGGCGAGTTCTGGGACTTCGTGACCGACGGCCTGGACGTCCATCCCGGCTATGTCGAGCAACTGCACGACAAACGGCCCCATTTGCCCGAGGAGCCGTCCACCGAGCAGTTGGAGGCGTGGATCGAACTCGCTGAGATCGTGCGGGACTTGGAGTTCCGCACGGCACTGCGGGACTTCCTCCACCGCACCTTCGGCACCGAGCAGGGCAGGCTGATGGCCTCGCCGGAGATGATGGACCGCGTCGAGAGGCACCGGAAGCTTCTCCTGGAGGCGCAGGCCTCCCAACAGGCGGGCGTGCCCGCGGAGTCGCCGCTGGCCCGGGACATCGCCGAGCGGGTGGCCGCCGACTCGGCGAGGCTGGTCACCGCCATGACCGGGGACCACGGACACGACGTCGAGAAGGCCCGGCGCGGCATCGTCGACTTCGACCGGAACGGCAGGTCGGCACAGACATTGGCGAAGTCGACCGGCCTGCGACTGCTGACCAAGTACCACTCCCTGGTGGCCACCATCAACGGCACCCCCAAGCCGGACCCGGAGCGCGCGGCGGCACTCCGCGAGTGGATGGCCGCCGCGCTGCGCCACGGCCCGTCCGGCGGGTGACGCGGCCGGTCAGGACATGCCGAACATCAGCCATGCCTGCTTGGCTGCGAAGTCGGGGTAGAGCGTGTGCATGGCGTCGAACAACTCGCGGTCGGTGGACGCCTTTTCCTGGAGGCGCCCGAAGCCGGTGAGCCAGCGCTTCGTCGTCTCGATGCACTCGGGGGTGTCCGGGACGCCGGGCTTCTTGTGGCCGACCACGGCCGTCCTCGGGTTCAGGGCCGCCAGCCGGTCCAGCGCGGCGATCCAGTTCTCGCGGATCTTGGGAGTGGTGTCGGCGACATACGCGTGGCACTGGTTGTACAGGACGTCACCGGCGACGACGAGGTCGATCGACGGGACGTACAGGGAGGTGCTGTTCTTGCCGTCGGTGTGGCCCTGCTCGATGATCCGCAGCTCGTGGCCCTCCAGGGTGAAGGTCTCCTCCTCGTAGGGCTCCGGCAGCGTGAGCGTGTTCGGCATCTGCCCCGGGAACCACTTGCGGAAGACCGGCAGCGCCCTCCCGTGCTCCCGCGCCAGTTCGACCGAGCCCGGTGTCGCGATGGCGCGGGCCCCGGGGTGGCGCCGGAGCAGCACGCCGAGGCCGCCGAAGTGGTCGAGGTGGCCGTGGGTGATGTAGATCGTGGTCAGGTTGCGGTGGTGCAGGGCGACCCAGTCGGCCAGCGCCTCGGCCTCGGTGACGGTGGTGAGCGGGTCGACCAGGACGGCGTCGCGCTCGCCGTAGATCAGGGTCGAGGTCATCGGATCCCAGGCCATCGGCGCTCCGAAGGGCCGGGGCCGTTCTCCCACCAGTGGCTTCTCCGGTGCGGTGAAGACGTTGACGTCGAGCTGAGTGGGCATGCGAATCGGTTCCTGTCTGTGGCGGTGGCGGGAAACCGGGAGGAGCGCACCCGCCTCCTTGCATGTTCTATGCCATAGACCACAGATTAATTTCGGCGAGGTCGGACCCGCTTGGACGAGCAACTGAGGTGGTGGTTTCGTGAGCCCTCGTAAGAGCGACAGCCGCGAGCGGATGGTCAACAGCACCGTGGCCCTGCTGCGCGAGTACGGCGCGAGCGCGACCAGCATCGACCGGGTGCTGGCCCACAGCGGCGCTCCGCGCGGCTCGGTGTACCACCACTTCCCCGGCGGGCGGACGCAGTTGGTCGAGGAGGCGGTGGCGCTGGCCGGCGACTTCATGGCCGGTGTGATCGAGGCCGCCGTGCAGGCCGACGATCCGGTGGCGGCCATCGACAAGTTCTTCACCGTGTGGCGCGACCAGCTCGTGAAGAGCCGCTACCGGGCCGGCTGCCCGATCGTGGCCGTGGCCGTGGAGACCAACGACGAAGCCCCCCCACCTCGCCCGCTCCGCAGGCGCGGTCTTCGCCGGCTGGCAGGAGGCGTTGGCGGCCATGTTGCGGCGGCACGGCATCGCCGAGGACCGAAGCCGTCGGCTGGCCGCGCTCATCGTCGCCGCGGAGGAGGGTGCGGTGGTCGTGTCCCGGGCCCAGCAGAGCAGCGCCCCGATCGAGGCGGTCGCCGCCGAGATCCACGACCTGCTGGTCCTCGCGCTGGGCAACCGCCCCGGCGCCGACTGACGCTTCTCGCCTCATCGATGAGCGTCGGCATCAACTCCGCGGAGACAAGCCTTCGTTCACTCATCCGGAACCCCGACCGGCACGCGCCGGTTTCCGGTCCCGTACGACCGAGTCCCAAGGAGGGCCACCCATGCAGAGATTCGAGTACGTCAAGAAAGGCGAACTGCGCTACGTCGACGTCCCGATGCCGGTGCTGGAGTCCGACGACGACGCGATCGTCCAGCCGGTCGTCTCGACCACCTGAGACCTGGACCGCTTCATGATCGCGGGACTGGCGCCGTTCCAGGGCCCGTTCGCGCTCGGGCACGAGACCGTGGCCAGGGTCCTCGAAGTGGGCGACAACGTCTCGCACGTGAAGCCCGGTCAACTGGTCGTCCCCGCCTGGCATGTCGCGTGCGGCACCTGTGCCGCGTGCGCGTCCGGTCGCCCCACCGGTTGTACGACCGTTCCGCGCAACGCGATGTACGGGCTGCCCACCGGCGGTGACTTCGGCGGCTTCTTCTCCGAGGCGGTCCGTATCCCCTTCGCGGGCTACGGGTTGGCGCCGCTGCCCGAGGGGGTCAGCGACCGTGCGGCGGCGTCGGTGGGCGACAACCTCTCCGACACCTACAGCGCGGTCGCCCCGGCCCTGCGCAACGCGCCTGGCGCCGACGTCCTCGTCATCGGAGGGACCGGCTCGGTCGGCGTCTTCGCCGTCACTTTCGCCAAGGCACTCGGCGCTTCCTCGGTCTGCTATGTCGACTCCTTCGACCCCGAGTGCGTCGAACTCGCCCGCGGACTGGGCGCCGAGATCCTCGACGAAGTGCCCCGTGGCCGCGAGTTCCAGGTGACCCTCGACGCGTCCGGCCGTCCCGACGGGCTGCAGGCGGCTCTCAACGCGGTTGCCCGGAACGGCACTTGCCACAGCTTCGGCATCTACTGGCAGGACGTCTCCGTGCCCGTGCTCTCGATGTACATGCAGAACGTGACGTTCACGACGGGCCGGCCCAACGTCGGTCCGGTCATCCCCGACGTACTCGCCCTCATCGCAGACGGCACCGTCGACCCGCTCCCGGTGTTCTCCGACGTCGTGAGCTTCGAGGGCGCCCCGACCGCCCTGGCCCAGGGCCTCCGCAAGCCCCTCGTCGTCCGCGACGGCTACTAGACCGACCGCGACCGAACGACGGCCGCTCGACCCGCACAAGGAGAAACCCCATGCACCGCATCGTCGTCCAGTACTTCGACCCCGCCGACCCCGGCGCCTTCGGCACCCGGTACCGCGATGAGCACGTCGCGCTGGCGAAGGCCATCCCCGGCCTTGTCGACTTCCAGCTCTCCCACCCGCGCGGGCTCATGGGCGTGACGCCGTATCTCGTGGTCGAGATGGCCTTCGCCGACGAGGACACCGTGGCCACCGCACTGCAGTCCGCCGAGTTCGCGGAGGCCGGAAAGCACGCGGCAGGGTTCGAGGTCGCCTCGACCGCCCTGTACATCTCCGCTCCGCAGCAGGCCTGAGACGAGAAGGGCCGCCACCGGCTCGACCAGCCCCCGATTCCTCGACGCCTCCGCGTCAACCCGCCCGAGGAGAACCAGAGATGAGCGCGACTCGGATACCCCCAGTCGACGACGAGATCACCGAGGAAGTCCGGGCGAACCTGGACAGGGCCACAGCGGATCTCGCCGTAGGGGCGGACGTCTGGTCGAGGCTCGGCCTGGACCGACGGGCCGCCCTGATCGCGGAGACTCAGGCGTCGATCGCGCGGCACGCGAACGACTGGGTCGCGGCGGCGGTCGCGGCCAAGGGAACCCACGCGGGCCCGAACGTCATGCGGGGCTACCTCGGCAACCCCGGGGCGACCGCGGCCACGATCGATCCGGACGGGTTCCTGCACACCGGGGACATCCCGACGAGGAAGCCGGCGAGATTCCCCGCGCGTTCGTCGTCCTCCAGGACGGCACCACCGCGACGGCGAACGAGATCATGTCGTACGTCGCCGAACGCGTCGCCCCGCACAAGAAGGTCCGGCTCGTGGACTTCGTCGACGTCATCCCGAAGTCGGCGTCGGGGAAGATCCTCCGCAGGGACCTCAGGGGACGGTCGGTCACGACGTCTGCTGCAGGGTGATGTAGTCGTCCTTGTCGACGGTGATGGCGGCGATCCCCTCGGATGCGTCGCCGCCCGGAGCGCACATGAAGTTGACCGTCCCGCCCTCTTCGACCAGGACCGTGCGGGGCCGGCTGCTGCACCAGGCGATCTTCAGCTGGAGCCGGTGTTCTCCTGGCGGCACTTCGAAGCGGACCGTCTTCCCTCGCCGGATGCTGCCCACTCGGGTGTCGTCGATGAGCACGTCGTAGCCGCGGAGCATGTCGCGACAGCCGCCCCGCTCCCGTGACAGCACGAGGGTTCCGTGGGCGGGTACGGCTCTTCCCTCGTCGTGCATCGCAGCCCCCTTCGCACGAACACCGTGGGTGCCGTGAGCGTACTCATGCGTCAACTGCGGCGGAACAAACGGCTGTTCAAGCCCACTCCGCCGTTCCGCTCTCCGCTGCTGCGTCGAGGTCCCGCCATGTTTCCGCGGTCAGATCGGCGGCGGTCCAGCGGGCGGCGGACACGATCTCCTCCGGGGTACGGAAGCCCGCGACCACGCAGGCCACACCGGGGTCGCGCAGCGGAAAACGCAGGGCGGCGTGCGGGAGTGCGGTGCCGTGTCGGGCGGAGACCTCGGCGAGGAGCCGGGCGCGGCGCAGCACCGGTTCCGGGGCGGGGCCGTAGTCGAAGGTGGCGTCGCTCGCGGGGCAAGTGCGGCTGAGCAGGCCGGAGTTGAACGGTGCGGCGGCGACCACCGCGACCCCGCGTCCGGCGCACGCGTCCAGCAAGGGGCAGGCGGTGCGGTCGAGGAGGGTCCATCGCCCGGCCACCATCACGGCGTCGACGTCCGCCTCCTCGACGACGCGCAGCAGCGGGGCGACCGTGTTCATGCCGACGCCGACGGCACCGATGACACCTTGGTCGCGCAGGGCCGTCAGCGCGGGCAGGGCATGGTCGAGGGCGGTGTCCAGGTGATCGTCGGGATCATGGACGTAGACGATGTCGACATGGTCGAGTCGCAGGCGGTCGAGGCTGGCTTCCAGACTTCGCAGTACGCCGTCCCGTGAGTAGTCGGGGCGGCGTATCAGCGTGTCGGGGACGGCGAAGCCTCCTGCCGTCAGGTCGGATCCGGTGGGTGCCGGGTGGGGTTCCAGCAGTCGGCCGACCTTGGTGGAGACGGTGAACTCCGTGCGCGGACGGTGCGCGAGGGCCTCGCCGAGCCGCCGTTCGGACAGGCCGAGGCCGTAGTGCGGGGCGGTGTCGTAGTAGCGCACCCCCACGTCCCAGGCGGCATCGAGGGTGGCCCGCGCCTGGTCGGCGTCGATCGGACCGTGGAGGTTGCCGACGGGGGCGGCACCGAATCCCAGCGTGCTGACCCGGACGCTCGTACGGCCCAGTGGGCGTGCCCTCACGAGGTTCCCGCTTCCACGGCCCTCGCCGCATAGAGAAGGATCTGCTTCATCTGGCAGGCAGGACCCTAAGGATAGGATCCATTTCACGCAACACCCTGATCGATATGCGTAGTTGGTGACGGTCTGCTGGGTTATCAACAGGGGCTCGAATCGAGATCTGTCCGATCTCTTCCCAACCCTCAGCGGCAGTGCCATATTGGCCACGGAAAATGAACCTGATTCATTCGTGGCACAAGAGGGGGCTCGCCTTGGGCGACTCAACACCGGCCTACCGTCCGGGATATGAGCTGGTCGCGGAGCAACTGCTGGAGTACATCGCCCAGCAGAACCTGCGGCCCGGCGACCGCCTCCCCACCGAACAGGGCCTGGCCCAGATCCTCGGAGCCTCCCGCAACGTCACCCGGGAGGCCGTGAAGGTGCTGGCCGCGATCGGCCGGCTCCAAGTGCGGCGCGGTGCGGGCATCTTCGTCGCCGCCTCGGTCGGCGGGCTGCTGGACGACGAGCTCTCGCACTTCCGGCCGACCGGCATGGAAGACGTCCGGATGCTCCTGGACTACCGCAAGGTGATCGAGTCGGAGACGGCGCGCCGTGCCGCCTCCCACGCCACCCCGATCGAGGTCAGGGCCATCCGGGAGAGCGCGGAGAGTTCCCTGACGGCGGCCACGATGAACGACGTGGACACCTTCGCCAAGGCGGACGCGGCGTTCCACGACGCGGTGGGCGCCGCGTCGCACAACGTGTTCCTGAGGGCGAGCGTCGCCGGTGTGCGGCGTCTGGCGTCCCAGTCCGACGTGCTGCTCTTCCACGGTGACGTGCCCGGGTCGCTGGAAGTCGCCGCGCACCAGCATGTGGCCATAGCGGAGGCGGTCGCCGCGGGGGCGGCCGATCTCGCCGAGCGGCTGATGGTGGAGCACATCGCCACCACCCAGAGCCAGTTCGAGAGCAAGATTCGCGACCGGCTGTTCAGTCCCGAGGCCCAGCCGCCCTCCCCGGAGGCACCGGCCTCGTAACCCGGCCGACCCCGCATGTGCCGCAGCACGGCGATCGGGTCGCCCGACGCCCTCAAGTCCCGGTGGACGACCGGGACTTGCAGGTATCAACCTCCCTCAGGCGATTGGATTCGCGTGTCTCATCCGTCTGCGCGCAGGGGCGCCTTCACGCCGCTGCGAAGAAGTCTCACGGCCGCCTTCTCGATGGCCGCGACGGCCGCCCTGCTGACCGCCGCACCGGCCCAGGCGGCCGCCGCACCGCCGGACCTGAACATCTATGTCTCCCCGACCGGCCAGGACGCGGGCTCGGGCACCGCCGCGCACCCCTTCAGGACCCTTGACCACGCACGGGATTACGTACGCGATGTCAAGCAGAAGGCCAAGGGCGACATCCACGTCCGGCTCCTGTCCGGCACCTACCAGCTCAGCCGTACCTTCACCCTGACCGCCCGCGACTCCGGCAGCAACGGGCACCGGATCTTCTACGAGGCCGCCCCCGGCGCCCACCCAGTGATCAGCGGAGGCAAGCAGATAACCGGCTGGGTGCCGGCCGACAGTGCGGGACAGGTCTACAAGGCCAAGGTGGGGGACATCGACACCCGCCAGCTGTATGTGGACGGGGAGTTGGAGACCCGCGCGCGCAGCGGCAAGAACCCGGCCGGCTTCAGTCAGACGTCGACCGGCTACGCCTTCACGGACTCAAGTCTCAACGCGTACAAGCGTCCCTCGGACCTGGAGATCGTCAGCTCCTGGGGCTGGAAGCTGATGCGCTGCCCCGTGCAGTCGATCGCCGACTTCAAGATGACGATGCAGCAGCCCTGTTGGCACAACGCGCATCTCCAGCAGGGTCAGGAGATCCAGAACCCGACCTGGCTGGAGAACGCCCGCGAGCTGCTGGACACGCCCGGTGAGTGGTACCTGGACAAGGGCGCGGGCGAGATCTACTACATGCCCAAGTCCGGCCAGAACCTGTCCACTTCGACCGTCACCGTGCCGCTCGTGCAGGACCTGGTGGACCTCGACGGCACCCGGGCCGCCCCGGTCAGCAACGTGTCCTTCCAGGGCATCACCTTCTCCTACTCCACCTGGCTCGCGCCCAGTTCGTCCGAGGGCCTCATCGAGGGCCAGGCCGGTTTCCGGATGGTCGGCAACGACCCCACCTTCGACGCGACCCGTCTGAAGTGGCAGAAGACACCGGGTGCCGTGAACGTCGGCTACGGCCACGGGATCGGCTTCGAGGGCAACACCTTCACCCATCTCGGCGCGGTCGGGCTGAACCTGAACACCGGCACGCAGGGCACCGACATCACGGGCAACGTCTTCCGCCAGATCGCCGCGACCGGCATCCAGATCGGCGGAGTCGAGGTGATCGACGCCCACCCCGACGACCCCCGGGACATCACCAAGGACACCCAGGTCGCCAACAACGTGGTCACCAAGGTCGCCGACCAGTACAACGGCTCCATCGGCATCCTGGCGGGCTACACCGACCACACCACCATCACCCACAACAAGGTCTACGACCTGCCCTACACCGGCATCTCCGTCGGCTGGGGCTGGGGCCTCACCGACCAGGGCGGCGACACCAACTACCCCGGGAATCTGGGCGTTCCGATCTGGGACACCCCCACGACCAGCCGTGACACCAAGGTCACGGACAACGAGATCTACGACATCATGAAGTCGCAGGCCGACGGCGGCGCCATCTACACGCTGAGCTCCAACCCCGGCGGTGTGGTCTCCGGCAACTACATCCACGGCACGCCACCACCCGCCTACGGCGCGATCTACCACGACGAGGGCAGCCGGTACTGGACGAACACCGGCAACGCCCTGTGCGACGTCGCCTACCAGTGGCTGTTCCTCAACCACGGCATGGACATCGACGCCACGAACAACTTCACCACCCAGCCCGCCTTCTCCACCCAGGCCAACAGCACGGGCAGCACCATCAGCGGCAACACCACCGTGGGTTCCTGCGCCCAGCTGCCTGCCTCCATCGTCAACAACGCGGGCCTGCAGGCGAGTTACCGCCACCTCGACCCGGGCCCCGCCGTCACCGACCACCAGGCGCCCAGCACGCCCGGCACGCCGAGCGCGGTCACCGACTTCCCGACGATCGCGGACCTCACCTGGGCCGCCTCCACCGACGACACCGCCGTCACCGGCTACTCCGTCTACCGCGACGGCAAGCTGATCAGCGCCACCGGCAGCACGTCGGTGCGCCTCCCGGGCCTGACCGCCGGAAAGACGTACACCTTCACGATCACTGCCCGCGACGCGGCCGGCAACGAGTCCCAGCCCAGCGAGGCGCTCAAGGTCACCATGCCGTCCGGTTCCGACCTCGCCCTGAAGAAACCGATCACCGCCTCGTCGTACTCGGAGGCCAACACCCCGGAGAAGGCGGTCGACGGAGACCTCTCCACCCGCTGGGCCCAGGGCCTCGGCCTGCCCGACCCGTCCTGGATCCAGGTCGACCTCGGGGCGTCGTACGACGTGAACGGCGCGATCACGACCTTCGAGAAGGCGAGCGGATACAAGTACCGCATCGAGGTCTCCCCCGACGAGGTCCACTGGAAGACGCTCGCGGACCGCACCGCCGCGAACACCACGGCGGCGACCGACTACGTCCACACGGACACTCCGGTCGCGGGCCGCTTCGTACGACTGACCGTCACCGGCTCCAACTGGAACGGCGGCAGCATCTACGACTTCCAGGTCTACGGCACCCCCCGGACCGTCACGGACCACACGGCCCCGACCGCCCCCGGACAGCCGACGGCCAAGCCGCTGCTGCCCAGCCTGGTCGACGTGAGTTGGCCCGCGGCCACCGATGACACCGGCGTGACCAGCTATGTCGTCTACCAGGACGGCAAGCGGATCGCTGTCACCGACGCCACGACCCTGCGGGTCTCCGGTCTGACCGCCGGCACGCAGTACTCCTTCACCGTCGTGGCACGCGACGAGGCACTGAACACCTCCGACCCGAGCAAGGCGGCCGTCGTCACCACACCGGCCGACAACGACCTGGCCCTGAACAAGCCGGTCATCGCCTCGTCGCAGTACGACGCGGACCACGCGCCCGAGAAGGCGGTGGACGGGAATCCCTCCACCCGCTGGGCACAGGGCGCGGGCCTGCCCGACCCGTCCTGGATCCGGGTCGACCTGGGCAAGGACACCAGCGTCTCCAGCGTGGTCACCACCTTCGAGTTGTCCGGCGGCTACAAGTACCGCCTGGAGTACTCCACCGACGGCACGACCTGGTCCCTGTTCGAGGACCACACCTCTGCCGCCACCTCGTCGTCGACCGTCTACTCCTTCGCCGACGCACCCGTCACCGCGCGCTATCTGCGCCTGACCGTCACCGGTTCCAGCGGCAACGGCGGCAGCATCTACGCGCTACAGGCGTACGGCGGCTTCTGAGCCCGCGGTTCTCCAGCCAAAACGTTTCCCCACAGAAGACGAAAGCCAGGATGAAGATCACCCATGTCGAAGTACACCGGATCGATGTTCCGGCAGCCAGTCCGCCCTTCCGCTGGCGCGACGGGCTGAGCGGCAGCGCTCCGGTGGGCGACGGCGCGGTCCTGCACATCGGGACGGACGAGGGGGCCGAGGGCGTCGCGCTGTTCGCCCGCCCCGGCGCCCACGTCGTCCTGCGGGACCTGGTGGACCGGGTCTTCCGCGAGGAACTGGTCGGAGCCGACCCGTTCCAGCGGGAGTGGCTGTGGCACCGGGTGTGGGAGCTGGACCGTATCCACGAACTCCCGCTCCCCACCCTGGGGTTGATCGACATCGCCCTGTGGGACCTGGCCGGCCGCTACCACGGCGAACCGGTCTGGCGCCTGCTCGGCGGTTTCCGGGACGCCATCCCCGCCTACGCCTCCACCTCGACGTTCGCGAGCATCGCGGAGTTCCTCGACGTGGCGGACCAGTCTCTGGCCCTGGGGTATCGCGGGATCAAACTGCACGCCTGGGGCGACGCCCGCCGTGACGCCGAACTGTGCCTGGCCCTGCGCGAGCACGTCGGTCCCGACGTCCCGCTCATGTACGACGGTTCGGCGGGCTTCGATCTGCCCGACGCGATCCGGCTGGGACGGGCGCTCTCCGAGGCCGACTACCTCTGGTACGAGGAGCCGATCCGCGAGTTCAGCATCTCGGCCTATCAGCGGCTCGCCGAGACCGTCGACGTACCGCTGCTGGTGGCGGAGACCTCCGACGGTGCGCACATGAACGCGGCCGACTTCATCCGGTCCGGTGCCGCCACCTTCGGCGTCCGGGCCGGCACCACCCTGCGGGGCGGCATCACCGGCGCGATGCGCACCGCGCATCTCGCCGACGCCTACCGGCTGCGGGCCGAGGTGCACGGTTCGGACATCCCCAACCACCACCTGTGCATGGCCATCTCCAACACCACCTACTACGAGTCCCTGGTGACCTCGGTGAACGTCGTCCGAGAGCGCCATGTGGACGACCAGGGCCTGGTGCACGCCCCCACGGGGCCCGGCATCGCCCTCCCCCTCGATTTCGGCTACGGCAGCCAACTCCTGCCGTTCGTCGAGCAACCGCGCTGAGCGGCGCGAGAACAGAAAGGCAAGGCAAGACGATGGAGTCTTCCCGATCTCCGAGAACCGGTCGGCGTCACTCGCTGCTCCGCGCGGCGGCCATCACGCTGTCCCTGGCCACCGCGGCGGCACTGGCGGGCTGCGCCAGCGCCGACACCACCACCCCTTCCGCCGCCAAGCAGTCGGCGTTCAAACCGGCCGCGCAGAAGGCGGGTTCACAGATCACGGTGTGGGCCGACTCGACCAGGCTGCCGTCCGTGCAGGCCTACCAGAAGTCGCACCCCGACGTGAAGATGAAGATCGTCACGTACGACGGCGGCGCCGACGGGTCGACGTATCTGCAGTCGAAGGTGCAGCTGTTCGACCGGACCGGCAGCGGCTGGCCGGACGTGGTGTTCGGCAATCCGACCGACGTGACCTGGGCGTCGGAGGCCACCAAGCCCGGGGCGCAGCCGTTCGCCGCGCCCCTGGACGAGAAGCTCGTACCGCAGACCACTCTGGACGGCTTCGCCAAAGGCTCGCTGACGCCCTGTCAGTTCGACGGCCACACCTACTGCATGCGCAACGACATCGCGCAGGTCCTCCTCTGGTACAACAAGTCCCTCATGGACAAGTGGGGTTACCAGGTCCCCACGACATGGCAGGCGTACGAGGCCCTCGGCAAGAAGGTCGCCAAGGAGCACCCGGGCTATCTGGTCGGCTCGGTCGGCGACACCAACTCCCATGAGTCGTACTTCTGGTCGGGCCAGTGCCCCGCCTTCAACCTGGTGAAGCCGGACACCCTGCGCACCGACCTGGCCGATCCGAAGTGCACGCGGATGGCGACGCTGCTGGACAACCTGATCAGCGCCAAGGCCGTCGCCACCCAGGGCTTCTTCAGCCAGGGCTTCGCCAAGAACAGCGGCTCCAAAGTCCTTATGGCGTACGGGCCTTCGTGGTACGGCCAGTACCTGTTCAAGGCCGGCTTCAAGACCCCGGCCAAGCAGATCGCCGCGGCACCCCCGCTCGCCTGGGAGGGGGAGAGCACGACCGCCACGGGCAACGTCGGCGGCGGCGTGTGGATGGTGTCCTCGCACAGCGCCAACCTCAAGGCGTCCTCGGATCTGGTGACTTGGCTGACGACCTCCGACGCCAACCAGGCCACCGCGCCCACCTACCCGGCGTACACCCAGGCCGCGAAGGCGTGGCTGGCGAACCCGGCCAACAAGGACTACTTCGCCAATGATGTGAGCGGGCCGTTCGAGCAGGCCGCGAACGAGGTGTGGACCGGCTGGTCGAACACCAGGTTCTCGGACTCCACCGCCTGGTCCAGCGTCGTCCTCCCGGCGCTGACCGCCGGAAAGACCCTGACCGAGACCCTGCCGGCCTGGCAGCAGGAGATCGCCGGCGAGGCCAAGACCCAGGGCTACAAGGTGGTCGATCAGTGACCTTGCTGGAGACCGAGCCTGTCACCGTCTCCCCCGTGCGCCACGGCATCACGCCGCGGCGCACGGGCCGCGGTCGCGCGGGCTACTTCTTCGTCGCCGGGTACGCGGTGCTGCTGCTCGCGTTCGGCGTCTTTCCCACCGGGTACGCGTTCTATCTGTCGCTCACCAACGACCGGGGCCAGTTCACCGGGGTCAACCAGTTCGTGAAGGTCGTCCAGGACTACCGCTTCGTCCCGGCCTTCACCCACATGCTGGTCTATCTGGCCATGTGGCTGGTGACCCTCGTCGTCCTGGTCGTGCTGACCGCCGTGGTCCTGCGCAGCCGCGTACGCCCGGGCACCTCGGCGCTCTTCCGCTTCCTCTACTACATCCCCGGCGCCCTGGCCGGGGTGGCGAGCGTCCTGGTCTGGCTGTTCATGCTGGACCCCGATGTCAGCCCGGTGTCACGGCTGTTGACCGCCCTGGGGTTCAAGACGTTCGCCGCCGTCCTGGCACCCGGCAACCTGCCGCTCATCCTCATGCTGATCGCCTTCTGGACCGGCGCCGGCGGCTGGATGGTCGTGATGTACGGGGCGTTGAACAACATCCCCGACGAGGTGCTGGAAGCGGCCCGCATGGACGGCGCGGGCCCGTGGCGCACCGCCTGGCACATCCAGATCCCGATGATCCGGCAGTGGATCGTCTACATGACGATCATGGCCTTCGCGACCGGCACCCAGCTGTTCGTCGAGCCCCAACTCCTCCAGACCGCCAGCCTCGGCAGGGTGAGCCCCACCTGGTCGCCGAACCAGCTCGCCTACGTCTACGCCTTCCAGCAGGGCGACTTCAACGGCGCCGCCGCCATCTCCGTCGTCCTCCTGGCCGTGGGCCTCCTCGCCGCAGGCCTCCTGGTCGCCCGCTCGAACCTGTTCAAGTTGGACGAGAAATGACACAGACGACTCCCTTCCTGACGGCCGTGCGGCGACGCGCCCACCCGTCAAGGAGCCTCCCCTTCCTGGTGGTCGGCCTCCTCCTGGCCTTTCTCCTCGTGTTCTTCGTGCTGCCGGTGATCTGGCTGCTGCTGGCCCCGTCGAAGACCGCGGGCGAAGTGGTGCGGGACAACCCGCTGTCCTTCGGTTCCTTCCATCAAATAGGCGCGGCCTGGCGGCACTTGTTCGCCTTCCAGGACGGCGCCATGTCGAGGTGGCTGCTCAACTCGGCCGTCTACTCAGGCGGTTCACTCGTCCTGACGCTGCTCGTCAGCGTTCCGGCCGGCTACGCGCTGGCGCTGACGAAGTTCCGGGGCCGCAAGACGCTCCTGGTGATCACCCTGGTCACCATGATCATGCCGCAGGCCACCCTGGTGCTGCCGATCTTCCTGGAGCTCAACCGCTTCCATCTCATCGGCACCGTCTGGTCGTTGATCCTCCCCTTCTCCTTCTATCCGTTCGGCGTGTACCTGGTCTACATCTACTTCGGGAGCAGCCTCCCCAAGGACCTGCTGTCCGCCGCGCGCATCGACGGCTGCACGGAGTGGCAGCTCTTCTCCCGCATCGCGCTCCCGCTCGCCAAGCCGGTGATCGGACTGGTCGCCTTCTTCAGCTTCGTCGGCAACTGGAACAACTTCTTCCTGCCGTATCTCGTGCTGCCGAACAGCGAGCAGTTCCCCGTCCAGGTGGGGCTGAACCAACTGCTCACCTCCACACCGTCGTTCAACCCCGTCGCCGGCGCCGGACTGAACATCACCATCCCCGAACTCGCCCTGGCCATCATCATCGCCATCCTGCCCGTGCTGGTGCTCTTCCTCTTCTCCCAGCGCACGCTGGTGTCCGGGATGCTCGCCGGATCGAGCAAGGAATGACCGCCGCTCCGGCCCCCGAAGGAGACTCCGTGTACCGGCTCGATCCGCGCTACGCCCCCGCCGCACAGGCCGTCCTCGGCACGGGCTGGCAGGCAGTGGCCGCCCAACTCCCCTACGGCCGCGCGGTGGTGGCCATCGACGGGCCCCCGACCGTCGACTGGTCCCGCCTCGCCGATCGCCTCGCACACGAACTGACCGGGCGCGGCACCCCTGTCACCCTGCTCGACGTCCGGACCCACTACGCACCACCGGCGCTCGTCAGAAGCCGTACCGAGCGACCGGAGGACGCCGACGACCCCTACTTCCGCAAGCTCGCCGACCGTCCCCTCGACGACCTCTTCGAGAACCTGCCGCCGGCCGCACTGCCGACCGAAGGACTGCTCCTCGTTTACGGCCCCGGCGCGGCCCTCGTGGAGCACGACGTGCTCTGGTACGCCGATGTGCCCAAGCGCTACGCGGAGGCCGCCGTCGGCGCGGGCGAGACGGGCGCCAACCTCGGTCTGCCGGACGAGAAGCCCGCCTTCGGACGCCTCTTCTACATCGACTGGCCGATGCTCGACCGGCACCGCGACGCGCTCGCCCGCCGCCTCGACGGCTGGCTCGACATGCAGCACCCCGACCACCCGGCATGGCTCGACGGAGCGGGCCTGCGCGCCACCTGCGCCGGCATGGCCCGCCGTCCCGTCCGCACCCGCCCCTACTTCAACTCCACGCCCTGGGGCGGCCATTGGGCACAGCGCGAACTCGGCTTCGACCCCGACTCCCGCAACACCGCGCTCGGTTACGAGCTGATCGCACCCGAGGCAGGCATCCTCATCGGCACCGGACCGGCGGCCCAGGCCGAGGTACCGTTCCAACTCCTGTGTGTGCTGGAGCCGTTGAGCGTGCTGGGGGCAGAGGCGCACGCCCGCTTCGGCACGTCCTTCCCGATCCGCTTCGACTACCTCGACACCGTCGGCGGCGGCAGCCTCTCCGTGCACTGCCACCCCAAGGAGTCGTACATGCGCGAGCGTTTCGGCTGGGACTACACCCAGCACGAGACGTACTACCTCACCCTCGGCGGCAGCGACACCAAGGTGTACCTCGGCCTGCGCGAGGACGCCGACGTCGATGTCTTCCGCAAGGAGGTGGAGCGGGCCATCAGCGACGGAGTCCCCATGGACCCCGAGGACCACGTCCTCGCCTTCCCCGCCGAGCAGGGCCAGTTGTTCATGATCCCGGCGGGCACCCCGCACGCCAGCGGCGCGGGCAACCTCGTGCTGGAGATCAGCGCCACCCCGTACCTCTACAGCCTGCGGTTCTACGACTGGCTGCGGCCCGGCGCCGACGGCAACCCGCGCCCGCTGCCGTACGAGCACGGGTTCGCCAACCTGGAGACCGGCCGACGCGGTGAGGCCGTCGCCCATGACCTGGTGCAGGAACCGCGCACCCTGCGCGAGGGCAGCGGCTGGCGGGAGGAGGTCATCGGCGCACTGGCCGAGATGTTCTACGAGGTCAGACGCTTCGTGCTGGACGCCGGTGCCGAGGCCGTCGACGACACGCAGGGGCGGTTCCACATCCTGAACGTGGTGGAGGGGGACGGCGTCACCGTGCTCACGGCGGCCGGAGACCGGCACGAACTGGCCTACGCGGAGACCCTGACCGTGCCTGCCGCGGTCGGCCCGTACACCCTGCGGGCGACCGGTGACGGCCCGGTGCGGGTCGTGAAGGCGCTGGTCCGTTGATCCCTGTCCTGGAGATCGGCGGCACCCATGTCACCGCCGCGCTCGTCGACCCGCGCGACGGGCGAGTCACCGGCCGCACGCGCGAGCCGCTCGACGCCGACGGCGCCGCCGAGGACATCCTCGACGTCGTCCGGTGCTGCGCCGACGGGCTGTCGGCGCCGCCCGGTGCGCGCTGGGGCGTCGCGGTGCCCGGGCCGTTCGACTACGCGAGAGGGGTCGCCCTCTTCCGGGGCGTGGGAAAGTTCGACGCCCTGTACGGGACGGACGTCCGGGCGGCACTCCTGCACGGACTGCGGCAGCGCCCGGCCGACATCGTGTTCCTCAACGACGCCCACGCCTTCCTGACCGGCGAGTGGTCCACGGGCACCGTCCGGGGGCATCGCCGCGCCGTGGGCATCACGCTCGGCACGGGAGTCGGCTCGGCGTTTCTGGCCGACGGCCGTATCCGCGAGGCCGGTCCCGGCGTACCGCCCGAGGGGCGGATGGACCTCACCGAGATCGACGGCCGGCCGCTGGAGGACACCGTCTCCCGCCGCGCGATCCTCGCCCGCTACGGCGACCCCGCCGCCGATGTGCACGACATCGCCGAACGGGCCAGGGCGGGAGAGGAACGGGCCCGGCGGGTGCTGGACGACGTCTTCACCGGACTGGGCGCCGTCCTGGGCCCGCGCCTGCTGGCCTTCGACGCGACCGCCCTGGTCGTCGGAGGCTCCATGGCCCGCTCCTGGGACCTCGTCGCCCCGGCGCTGACCGCCGGTCTCGGAGTCGGGGGCTGGACACCGGATGACTCGCGTGCCGACGGTGCGGCCGGGGTCCGACCTCCTCGCGCGATGAAACCCGCCGGCCCCGCGGGCAACGCCGCACTGGTGGGCGCGGCCCGCGCAGCGGTGGTGAGGGATCCCGGCTGAACCTTCGCAGCGGGCGTTGCGTATCCATCCGCGGGGACAACTCCGGTCTCTGCCAGGGGATGTGACGTAAGGAGTGCGCCGTGCCCATACCGCCCGCGTCCGAGTCGGCGGACGACCGCACCGCGCTGGAACCCATCCGCGTACTGCGCCCTCGCAACACCGACGCGCTGGCCCAACTCCTCGACGACATACGCCAGGACGAGCACTACCGCGGCCACACGACCGAGACCGCGCCCGTCCCGCAGACCTCGCCCGAGGGCGAGACGGAGGAACTCCCGCCTGTCCCCGGCCACCGCAGGACGGAGCAACTCCCCGCGGTCCGCCCCCGCTTGGGACCCGGTCAGCGCCGGGCGGCCGTGGTGATCGCGGTCGCCGCGGCGGCGGTCGTCGGCTTCGGGTGCTCCCTCCTGATCCCCGGCCTCACCGCAGCCACCCCGGCCGCACCCTCGGCGAGCGCGTCGACCGCTCCGACGTCCACAGCTCCGACGTCTGCGGCCCCGACATCGGCCGAACCGACCGCAGTTGGGGCCGCCGACGCCCTGACCGACCCCGGCTTCGAGTCGGGCGGTATCTCGCCGTGGAACTGCGTCGGGAATACGGGCTCGATCGTCTCCTCCCCCGTCCACTCGGGCTCCAAAGCCCTTAAGGGGACGGTGAGTTCGAGTGACACCGCGCAGTGCGACCAGACCGTCCAGGTACGGCCGAACACCACCTACTCGCTCAGCGGCTGGGTCCGCGGCTCCAACGTCTACCTGGGCGTGAGCGGCGGCACCTCCACCTGGACCACGTCCCCCTCCGGCTACAGCCGCCTGACCGTCTCCTTCACGACGGGCCCGTCCCAGACCAGCGCGACCGTCTACGTCCACGGCTGGTACGCACAGGGCGACTACTACGCCGACGACATCGCCCTGGGCGTGTCCGGTGGCGGTGGCCCTACCTAGAGTGGAGCGCGTGACCGACACCAGCGACACCCGTCCCGCCGACAGCGAAGCGCAGGCTCCCCGGCGGAGGCCACTGCTCCGCCTGATGCGCTATCTCCCCCTGATCGCCCCGGTCCTGCTGTGGGCCGTGCCCTGCGGGGTGCTGCTGTACACGGGCCAGCACTGGCCACTGGCCGTCACGCTCACCGGCACCGCCCTGTTCGTCCTCGGTCTGGCCGGTATGCCGCTCGCGATGATGCGCGGCCACGGCCGACGTCAGCAGGACCGGATGGCGATCCTCGGCGACTCGCTCCTCGGCGGCAGCTGGATCCTGTTCACCTGGTCCGTGCTGCTCGGCGTCCTGCTGCGGCTCGCCCTGACCGTGGCCGGCGTCGGCGACAGCCAGGACCGGGCCCGCATCGTCGCCTGGGCCGTCCTCGGCACCACCGCCGTACTGCTCGCCTGGGGCTACGCCGAGGCCCGCCGCGTACCCCGCGTGCGCCGCCTCGACATCCAACTCCCGCGCCTGGGCGCCGGGTTGGACGGCACCCGCGTCGCCCTCATCACCGACACGCACTACGGCCCGCTCGACCGCGCCCGCTGGTCGGAGCGGGTGTGCGAGACCGTGAACACTCTGGAGGCCGACCTCGTCTGCCACACCGGCGACATCGCGGACGGCACGGCCGAACGCCGCCGCGCCCAGGCCCTCCCGCTCGGCACCGTGCGGGCCACCAAGGCCCGGGTCTACGTCACCGGCAACCACGAGTACTACAGCGAGGCCCAGGGCTGGGTCGACCTGATGGACGAGCTGGGCTGGGAGCCGCTGCGCAACCGGCATCTGCTGCTCGAACGCGGCGGCGACACCCTCGTGGTCGCCGGCGTGGACGACGTCACCGCCGAGTCCTCCGGCCTGGCGGGCCACCGCGCCCACCTCGAAGGAGCCCTGAACGGCGCCGACCCGGACCTGCCCGTCCTGCTCCTGGCGCACCAGCCCAAGTTCGTCGACCGGGCGGCCGCCGCGGGCATCGACCTCCAGCTCTCCGGCCACACCCACGGCGGCCAGATCTGGCCCTTCCACCACCTGGTCCGCCTCGACCAGCCCGCCCTGGCCGGCCTCAGCCGCCACGGCTCCCGCACGCTGCTCTACACCAGCCGCGGCACCGGCTTCTGGGGCCCGCCGTTCCGCGTCTTCGCCCCGAGCGAGATCACCCTGCTGGTACTCCGCTCACCGCAGGCGACCGCCGCGCACTAGCCTCCGTCAGCGCGTCCTTCCCACCCCCGTTGTCTTCTGCACGGTTCCGCAATGGGACCGCCGGCCTCCGGGCCCGGCAGGCGCCGTCGGAGACGCTGATGAGAGGTCCGACTCCCGCCTGGCCGGGGGGCGTCCGGCCCGGTGGGCAAGGTTCCTTTAACTTTGCCTGCTGCTGTCGCGTTGAATAGGCAATCACCTCACAGACTCCCAGGTCAAAGGATCGATTTCCGGCGCAGGGACCGATACAGATCACGTCCATATCGCCTCGGATTCCGGTGATAATGTTTTCGAAGAAAGCTCTTCGGTAGGCATCGGGACAGAGCGACTTCTTCTCTCGATGTCGTACTCGTGCACCAACACGAGGAAAACCTGGGGCGCTTCAGGCGGAGAGGAGGAGTCGCTATGCGCTACGTCCACTGAATGAACCGTTTGAAGCAGTAGATTCGACTTGGCCGCCAGAAAAATCTGGCGGCCAAGTCGAGCCGAGGTGAATGCGGATGGGGATGGGGATGAAGTAATGCGCCCACTCGAAGAGCAGATAGGCGACCTGAACAAAGTCATCTCGGAGTTCGGGCAGCGGCACAGTGGGGTGCTCGGCGCGTATTTCGACCCCGACCACGAGGCGATGGCAGGTGTCCGGGAACGGCGAGTCCATCCCGGGCCCGAACGGCTCCTGGTCCCACCCGCACTGGCGCCGACGGAATTCGCGAACAGGTTCGGCGCCGCCTTCGGGGCCTTCCGGTCGGCACTCGCGGAGATCTTCGCCGACCGCATGCGGGGCAGCTGGCAGCGGCTGGCGGACGAGTTGCGGCTGGACGAGGCGACCCGGCGTTACGTCGACGTCCGCCGGCCGCCGGTCTGGGCCAGGTTCAGCCGGCCCGACGTCGTCGTACACGGAGACTCCTTCGCCATGGTGGAGCCGAACATCGGAACATCCTGCGGAGGGGCACCGGACGCCGACATCCTCGGTCGGCTGTTTGAGAACGCCCCGGTTCTGGGCGATTTCCTGCGCGGAATGGGTGCACAACGGCACGACGTCATGGCCGCCGTGGCCCGGTGCGTCCGCAGCGCACTGCGCGAGCACGACCGGAAGCCGGACGAACTCGTGGTCGTCACGGAGTTCCGCGCGGACCTCGCGCACGGCTCCTTCTACTACGACGCCTTCGCGGACGAACTGAACCGTCATGGGGTGCGGGCTCGCGTCGCCGCCGTGGAGGACCTGGAGTGCGATCCCTCGGGCGTGTTCCTTGACGGTGTCCCGTGCGGAGCGATCTACCGCATCTGCGCCGAGGAACCGGACCCCGCTGCCGGGTTCCCGGCCCTCAGCGCCCTGATCTCCGCGGCGCATGCCGCGCGGGTCGCCCTGGTCGACGAACTGGACGACCAGATCGCCGGGCACAAGACGATCCTGGCGGTCCTCTCCGAGGAACTCGACGCAGGCCATGTGGACCCTCGCCACTCGGGCCTGCTCGACCCATTCATTCCCTGGACCCGGATTCTCTCCGACGGGTTCTCCGTGTTCCACGGCGAGCGAATCGAACTCGTCCCCTGGACGCTGAAGAACCAGGAAGATCTGGTGTTGAAACCCGGCACAGGATTCCAGGGCCGAGGAGTCACTCTAGGCTGCGAGACGGAAGAATCGAATTGGCGTTCCCTGGTCGAGGAGATTCTGAATTCGGGCGAACCCTGGCTGGTGCAGTCGCTGGTGCGCAGCAATACCACCTCGGTTTCGGTCAGCAGGGAGAAGGAGCTCTACTCGGAGGAGACCTTCGTCGAATACGGATGTTTCGCGATCGCCGATTCCGTGCCCGCATCCGCGTTTCGCCGGAGCGCCCCAGTGGGTGTGCAGACCAGAAAGATCAAGCAGTCCACCATCGGCCCGCTCTTCTTCGTGTGAGTGAATGGAGAAAAAGGTGACGAACGTGATGGATCCGCTCTCCGCGGAGATGCTCGCGGATCCGTACCCGGTCTACCGGCGGCTGCGCGGCGAAGACCCCGTCAGCCGGCACGAGCAACTCGACGGCTGGGTCGTCATGCGGTACGCGGACTGCGCGCGAGTCCTGCGGGATCCCGGTGTCTTCGTGTCGGACTTCCGGAAGATCGGCGACCGGGTCACCCCCGAGCTGCTCAGCGTCCAGACCCTCGACGCCCCGGAGCAGACCCTGCTGCGGAGGGCGATCCTTCCGGCACTGAAAAGCGTCGATCTCGAAAAGTGGGTCGCGGACACGCAGTCGGCCGCGGGGAAGCTGATGGCCGGCATCGAGGGCCGCGAGTTCGACTTCGTCACCGAGTTCGCCGAGCCGCTCGCCGTGGAGAGCATGTGCGAACTGTTCGGCCTGCCCTTCATCGACGACGTGACGCGATTCCGCACCGCCCAGCGCGATCTCGTCCTGAGCATGGACGCCGGCCTCGACCGGGAGCGGATCGAACCCGGCATCCGGGCCCGCGAATACCTCAGCACGCTGATCGAACCCTGGACGACGACCCACCCGGACGCCGGGCTGCTGAGCGGTATCGACATCGACTCGGTCGGCGAGTACCGCGCCGAATACGTCAACTCGTTGCGCGCGATCTTCGTCGCCGGCTATTCGTCGAGCAGCACCATGTTCGGCAACGCCCTCCAGCCGCTCCTCGAACACGGTCTGCTGTCGGGCGACGAACCGCCCGCACTGGACTCGCTCGCGTTCAACGAACTCGTCCGGCTGAACGGAGCGGTGCAGGCCACCAGCAGGGCGGTCCTTGAGGATGTCGAACTCGGTGGGCGACAACTGCGCCGGGGCGACGTCGTCGTGGTGTTTCTCGCCGCGGCCAACCGGGACCCGGAGATCTTCGAGGCGCCCGACGAGATGCGGCTCGACCGTTCTCCCAATCCCCACCTCGGATTCGGCCGCGGCGTCCACTCGTGCCTCGGTACCCATCTGGCGCTGCGGCTGGCGACAGAGGTGATCGGCGCGTTCGTCGACCGCTACCGCATCCACGCCGTACGACCCCCCGTGCAGAGGCCCACCGCGACGATGCGCGGGCTCGACGAACTGTTTGTCCGGGTGGAGCGCCGGTGAATCCGCGCCCGACCCGTGCCCGACCCGCGTCCGAACCCTCGTTCTGGAGGAACGCATGACTCAGGAAAGCATTGTCGACGACGACACCTGGCCGCGCGCCGAGATCCTCGTCGGCCTGCCCGCGACCGCCCGACTCGGTCTCGACTTCTCGCCCGAACTGCTGCTGGCCGACCTCGAACGGCTCGACGAGGTCGCCTGGGCCCGCCCCCGCTACACCGACGGCACCGGCGTCAGCCGCGAGATCACCTCGACGGACTGGCGCAACATGCCCCTGCACAGCATCGGCGGCCACAACGACCGCACCGACTCGGGCGGTCCCCAGCTGCACGACTTCGCCCCGACACCGCGGCTGGCCCAGACCCCGTACTTCCGGCAGATCCTGGACGCGATACCCGCCCCCGTACGCAGCGCTCGGCTCTTCGCGCTCGGCCCGGGTGCCCTCAGCCCCGACCACCAGGACACCAAGTGCTCCTTCCCGTGGGGCTCGATGCGGCTGCATGTGCCGATCGTGACACTGCCGGATGCCGTGCTCAGGATCGACGGCGGCGAGCACTGCTGGTCGGTGGGCGGCCTGTGGTACGCCGACTTCAGCCGACCGCACCAGGTGGCGAACACCGGCACCGGAACGCGTATCCACCTCGTCGTCGACACGCATGTCACGCCCGAGCTGATGGCCCTGTTCCCGCCGGAGTTCAACACACCGGAGGTGCTGCGCCACGCGCAGTTCCACCGGCCGGCGGACGAGTTGGAGAAGAGCGAGGCGGACGCGCTGCGGTGCCGCTTCCCGATGCCGCAGTCGTTCCGCTCCTTCGAGGAGCAGGAAGGCCAGTTCACCAATCGGCAGCCCGTCGTGGACGCCGTGATCGACTGGCACGAGGGCGTACTGGCCCTCTTCCTCGACGGCGAACCGGCGTTCGGCCTGGTCCACATGGGCGAGCACGAGTTCAGGTTCGCGGGGTGGGTGCAGGAACGCACTCTCCAGATCGTCACCGCACCGGACGGCACCCCCCGCGTCGTCCTGCGCTCCCACTGCGGGGCCCAGACACGCACGCTCGAACTGCCGGCCGACGCGCTGTCCGAGTAACCGGTGCCCGCCGGCGAGAGCGGCCGAGGTGAGGAAGGAGGGCGACGATGAGTGCAACGGACGCCGGTGAGCGCACCGCCTCCTACCGGGACGCGCTGGCCGAGCCGCGCTTCCGCGCCGTCCTCGGCGCCCAGACCCTGGCCGTGCCGGCCGACACGCTGCGCACCCTCGCGCTGTCCGTCTCGGTGTACCGGGCGACGGACTCCCCGCTGCTCGGCGCGCTCGCCTACGGACTGCCGTTCGTCCCCCAACTGGTCGGCGGCAGCCTGTTGGGGGTGCTGGCCGACCGAGTCCGCCCGCGCCGGCTCATCGTCGCCGGGTACGCCGTGGACGGTGTCGTCACGTTGGTGCTGGCCGCCGGTCGGACCCCGGTGTGGGGAAGCCTCGTGCTCGTCGTCGCGGTCGCCTTCGTCACGCCGGTCCTCATCGGCGTGAGCAGCCGGGTCGTCGCTCGGGTACTGGACGGGGAGCGGTACGTGGCGGGCCGGTCGCTGTCCCTCACGACGGCCTCGCTCGCCCAGTTGCTCGGCCTCGCGGCCGGCGGCGGAGTCGTCGCCGCACTCGGCCCCGGCGGCGCCTTCCTGGTCGCCGGGGTGCTGCACCTGGCGGCAGGCCTTTGGGTGCGGGTCCGACTGCCCGATCTGCTCGTGCCCGGCGCCGCGCCCACTGAGCGTTCCGGAACCGTCCGCGGTGCGTGGGAGGGAACCCGGCGGCTCTTCCGTGACTCCCGGATACGTACCCTGATCACCCTGTACTGGGTCCCGCCCGCCTTCGTCACCGGCGCCGAGAGCCTCGTCGTCCCCTACGCCACGGACCGCTGGTCACCGGGAAGGGCAGGGCTGCTCCTCGCCGCCGTACCGGCCGGAGTGTCGGTCGGCATGGTCCTGGTCGGCCGCTGTGCGACACCGGCCGCCCGTGACCGGCTGGCAGTACCCCTCCTGCTGCTGACCGGGACTCCGCTGCTTCCCTACTGGCTGCCCCTTCCCTACGCGCTCGCTCTGGCCCTGTACGGCCTCTGCGGCATCGGAATGGCCTACGCGCTCTGCCTGCAGTCGCGTTTCCGCGAGCTCGTCCCCGCCGAGAACCTGGGGCAGGCCTTCAGCCTGGTCGCATCCGGAACCATGACGGCCCAAGGTCTCAGCCCGCCCGTCTTCGGCACGGTCGCGGAATTCCTCTCCACCGGTTCGGCCATCGGTCTGGCCGGAGTGGCGGCCGTGCTGTTCGCCGCCCTGCGCGCCTCACGAGTCAGGGCCCTCCTCGCCCGGGCCGTCGTCCGGCCGGGCGGCACACCACAGCGATCCGGGGCACGACGCCCCACGATCCGGAGACAAGGACGGCAATGAAGACGAACAACGGAGACAACGTCAGGAATCTCAGCGCGCTGCAGAACGGACATGTCGTCACCCAGCTGATCTCGGCCGCGGTCAGACTCCATGTCTTCGACCACCTCGCCGACGGAGAGCTCACCGACGAGACCCTCAGCGAGCGGACCTCCACCGATCTCGCGGTGCTGCGCCGATACCTGTCGGCACTGCGGGCGCTCGGTCTTGTGGAGCCGGCCGGGACAGGGGGCCACCGGGCCACCGAACTCGGCGCGCTCCTGCGCCGGGACAGCGGCGCCCTCTACGGACACGCCCTCATGTCGGGGGACGACTACTACGAGGCGTGGAAGTGCCTGGACCACTCGCTGCGGACCGGGCGGTCGGCGTTCCGGCACCGGTTCGGACAGTCGCTGTGGGAGCGGTTCGCCGACGACGAGGAGGTCGCCGCCGCCTACACCCGGTCCATGCGCTGGAACACCGGGCACGCACTCGCCGAGATACTCGATCTGTACCGGTTCCCGGACTCGGGCGTCGTGGCCGATCTCGGCTCCGGGGACGGCACGTTGACCATCGGACTGCTCAGCCGTTTCCCGGGCCTGCGCGCCGTCGTGGTCGAGCAGCCGTCCGTGATCGAACACACGCGGCGCACACTGACCGAGCAGGGCCTGGCCGACCGCTGCGAGTTCGTGGCGGGGGACATCCGGTCCTCGGTGCCCCGAGGGGCCGATCTCTATCTGCTCAAGTCGGTGATCCACAACTTCGGCGACGACGAGGCGCTCGGCATTCTGCGCACCTGTCGCGACGCACTGGACACCGATGCCCGCCTCCTGGTCGTCGAGCACACCTGGGACACCACGGACGCGCTCCGCTCGGCCGTCCGGGACATGACGATGCTGGTGCTGTTCGGCAGCCAGGACCGCGACGCGAAGACGTACGCGGATCTCGTGGAGCGTGCCGGGCTCACGGTCCTCGGCAACGAGGTGGGGCCGACCGGCATCTGCGTCGTCGAGTCGGGTCGGCTGTGAGCGGGCAGCAGCAGCCTCCCGCCCGGAAGCCCTCCCCGAAGAAGCGTCCCTCTCCCGGCAATTGACGGACTTGACCACTGGGTGAACCGAGCAGACAAGAGAAACCCTTATGGCTCTTAAAGCAGACCTCTCCGCGCTCAAGGACGGCTATCTCCGCTGGGAGAAGGAGGGCAACTCGCCCTTCTTCCCGGTGGTGCAGTCGAATCAGGGGAACACCGTCACGGTCGAGCCCCACGGCGACCTGATCATGTTCGGTTCCTGCGACTATCTCGGCCTCTCCCAGCATCCCGTGCTCAAGCGGGCCGCGATCGAGGCGATCGAGCAGTTCGGCACCAACACCTACGCCTCACAGCTCATCTGCGGCCACACCCGCATCCACCGGAGCGTCGAGGACAGGCTGTCCGGGATGTCGGACGGCCGGGCCGCGATCATGTTCCCGTCCGGCATGTCCGCCTCGCAGGGGGTCGTCGCCACGATCGCGTCGAGCGAGGACGTGGTCATCAACGACCGGCTCGCCCACAGTTCCCTCTTCATGGGCAGCCGCCTCTCCGGTGCCGAGGTACGCACCTTTCCGCACAACAGCATGAAGCGCCTGGAGACCGTCCTCCGGGAGAGCGCGGGCAAACGACGGCGGATCATTGTCGTCGACGGTCTGTACAGCGCGGACGGCGACTACGCGCCCCTCGACCGGATCACCGAACTGGCCGCCGCGTACGACGCCCTGACCGTCGTCGACGAGGCCCATTCCTTCGGTTCCGTCGGGCCGAACGGGCTCGGAGTGGCCGACCACTTCGGGGTCTTCGACAAGGTCGACGTCGTGATCGGCACCATGAGCAAGACGCTCGGCAGCATCGGCGGCTTCGTCCTCACGCACGACTGGTTCGAACGCGAACTCCGGTACATGTCCCCCTCGTACACCTCCTCACGCGGCTCGGCCCCGGCGGTGGCCGCGGCGACGCTGGCCGCGCTGGACCTCCTGGACGCGGAGGGCGACCGACTGCGCCGCCGGCTCGTCGAGAACACCGAGTCGGTCACGGCGCGGCTCCGCGAGGCCGGATGCGACCTGCTGAACACCCGGAGCCACATCGTCCCCGTCCTCGTGGGCTCGGAGGACAAGACGGTCGCGGTGGCGCACTGGCTCAGGGGCAGGGGTGTCATGGTGGCGCCGTTCGTCTACCCGCACGTTCCGGCGGGTTCGGGCCGTCTGCGGGTGGGTGTCTCCAGTCGGCACACCCCGGAGGAGTGCGAGCAGCTCGTCGCCTCGGTGACCGCCGCGAAGAAGGAGTTCGACTTCTGATGCGCGGCACGGCAGCTCCCGGCAGCGGAACCGTGGACCTCGAACTGACCCCGGAACAGCGCGAGTTCAGCGAAACCGTGGAGAAGTTCGCGCTCCGTGAGCTGAACGACGACCTGGTCGGGCGGGACAGGGACGGGGTCTTCGCCGAGAAGAACTGGCGCAAGTGCGCCGCCACAGGCCTCCTCGGCCTGCCGGTTCCGGCCGAGTACGGCGGACAGGACGCGGACGCCACCACCACGACGGCCGCGCTGGAGGCACTGGGCTACGGCTGCCGCGACAACGGCCTCCTCTTCTCGCTCCACGCGCACCTGTGGGCCGGTGTCTCTCCGATCGTCCGGTTCGGCTCGGCCGGTCAGAAGGAGCGCTACCTCCCGGCCATGTGCGCCGGCGAGTCGATCGCCGGGCACGCCATGTCCGAACCCGGCTCCGGTTCGGACGCGTTCGCACTGACGACCTCCGTCACCAGGAGGGGCGGAAACTACGTCCTGAACGGCTCCAAGACGTTCGTCTCCAACGCGCCGATCGCCGACGTCCTGCTCGTGTTCGCGGTGGAGGAGCGCAGACGCGGCTTCGCCGGGGTGAGCGCCTTCCTCGTCGACCGGGACACCCCTGGGCTCACGGTGTCGAAGCCGCTCTCGAAAATGGGCCTGCGGACCTCGCCCATGGGAGATGTGCGCCTGGACGACTGCGAGATTCCCGCAGCGTGTCTGCTCGGGCCGGAAGGCGCCGGCATGGCGGTGTTCACCTGGACCATGGAGCGCGAGCGCAGTTTCATCCTGGCCACCGCGCTGGGCACCATGCGCCGTGACCTGGAGCGTTGCGTGGAACACGCCCGCACGCGGCACCAGTTCGGGCAGCCGATCGGATCCTTCCAGGCCGTCTCCCACCGCATCGTCGACATGCGCATGCGACTCGACGTCTCGCGACTGCTGCTGCGGCGACTGGCCCGGCTGACCGACCGGGGCGAACCGACCGCGGTCGAGGCCGCGTTGGCGAAGGTCTACGTCAGCGAGGCGTTCGTCCAGTCCGGTCTCGACGCGATCCAGATCCACGGCGGTTACGGCTACAGCACCGAGTACGAGGTGGAGCGCGACCTCCGGGACGCGCTCGCGAGCCGCATCTACTCCGGCACATCCGAGATCCAGCGCGATCTCGCGGCCCGTCACATGGGGCTGTCGGCGCGCACCTTCGGCAAGGAACAGAGGAAGAGCGAATGACGGCGACGGACGTGAAGCGATCGGTACGCACGTTCATACGGGAGGAGCTCGAATGGGCCGGCCCCGACGAACACCTGGAGGACGACGCGTCGTTGATCGACGCCGGGGTCATCGACTCCCTCAGCCTCCTGGAACTCGGCCACTGGATCGGTGACAAGTACGGCATCAAGGTCGACGACATCGATCTGACGGCGGCCAACTTCGAGACGCTCAGCGCGATCGAGGCCTTCGTCCTGCGTGGCTCCCCGGCATGAGCGCCCGGAGCGCCGGGCGGCCCGGCTGCCTGCACCACCTGCTGCGGGCAGCCGCGGCGGCACATCCCCTGCGTACGGCGGTGGTGGACGGACCGCGCGTCCTGACCTACGCCGAACTCGACGCCTGGTCGGATCGCGTGGCCGCCCGGCTCCGCACGACGGGCGTCGAGCCGGGTGACCGGGTCGGCCTGTTTCTCGACAAGTCGGCGGAGGCGATCGCGGGCCTCTACGGCGTCCTCAAGGCGGGCGCCTGCTATGTGCCCCTGGACCCGCAGGCTCCGGCCGCCCGACTGCGCATGATCGCCGAGGACTGCGCCCTCAGCGCGCTGCTCACCGGGAGGCGCCGCAACGCGAGCACCGCACCGGACGACATCGCCCACCCGAAGGGCCTGATCGACCTCGGCGGTGACCTGCGGGCCGGGGACACCCGTGACGCCGGTGCGTCATGTGACGTACCCGAGACGGTGGTGGGGCCGGACGACCTCGCGTACATCCTCTACACGTCGGGCTCCACGGGCCGCCCCAAGGGGGTGACACTCACGCACGGCAACGGCCTGGCGTTCGTCCGGTGGGCGGCCGACGAGTTCCGTCTGGCCCCCGACGACCGGTTGTCGAGCCATGCCCCGCTCCACTTCGACCTTTCGGTCCTCGACGTGTTCGGCGCGGCGGCCGGCGCGGCGGCGCTGGTCCTCGTGCCACCGCAGGCCTCGGTGTTCCCAGTCCAACTGGCGCGGTTCATCCGTGAGTTGGAACTGACGGTGTGGTACTCGGTTCCGTCGGTGCTGTCGCTTCTGCTCCGGCACGGCGAGATGGGCGAGAACCCCTTCCCGGATCTCCGTCTCGTCCTGTTCGCCGGGGAGGTGTTTCCGACCCCCCACCTGCGTCGGCTGATGACCGTGCTGCCGAGGGCACGCATGGTCAACCTCTACGGTCCGACCGAGACCAACGTCTGCACCTGGCACGAAGTGACGCGCCCGCCCGAGACCGACGCCCCCGTTCCCATTGGCCGTGCCCTCCCCGGCACCGAGACGGTGGCCGTCACCGGCGACGGGCGCCCGGCGGCACCGGGGGAAACCGGCGAACTCCTGGTCGGCGGGCCGACGGTGATGCGCGGCTACTGGAACGACCCGGAGCGGACGGACCGGGTACTGGTCCCGTCACCACTGGCACCAGCGGGCGGTGACCGCCCACGTGTGTACCGGACGGGTGACCTCGTGACGGTGGGTGCGGACGGCGCGTACACGTTCGTAGGGCGCCGGGACCACCAGGTGAAGACGCGCGGCTACCGCGTGGAACTCGCGGAGATCGAGGCCGCCTTGCACACGCACCCCGCCGTCGTCGAATGTGCCGTCGTGGCCGTCCCCGACGAGTTGGTCACCAACCGGCTGGTCGCCTGCCTCGTGGCCACGGAGGAGATCGATGCCCGGGAGGTCGCCCGTGTCTGCCGGTCCCGTCTGCCGCGCTACATGATTCCGGACCGTTTCGAGTTCTTCGACCGGCTGCCGAGGACCTCCACCGACAAGACGGACCGGCGCGCACTGCTCGAACAGCTCGAACGGCTGGGCCGGCTCGCGAACCGGTCGGTGCCCCCGGTCGGTGTGGGAAGCGACTGAAGAGAATGGACCGACCGATGGATTCCCCCGCGCCCTCCTACGACCCGACCGTGCTGCCCGGCGACTTCCTGCGGACTCCCGCGTCCGGCGGTGCCTTCGGCAGTGCGTGGCGGCCGGTCGAATCCCACCTCCTGTCCGCTGTCGCCGAGAGCGCGGACCAGACGTCCTCCTCGGCCCGCTGCGTGCTCACCGCCGCCGCCCTCGTGGCCCTGGCGGATTTCTCCGGCTGCCGCGAACTGTGCGTCGGGACACCGGCGTTGCACCCGGACGGCCCCACGGGCGGCCTACGGCCCCTGTCGACGCGGCTCGACGATCAGGACACCCTGCGCACCATCTCCGCACGGGTGTCGGCGGGGCTCGGCCAGGAGGATCCGAACGGCGGATCGTTCACCGACGATCCGTCAGAAACACCGTGCCCAACGGTAATTGCAGTGGACCAGAACATCACTGACATCATCGCCCCGCTCCCCGAGCTGGTCGTGGCCTTCGAACTCCGGTCCCGTACCGGCCGTCTCACCGTCCACTACGCCGCGGACCTGTACGAGTCCGCGACCGCGACGCAACTCGCCGACCACGTCCTCGCCTGTCTCGACGCCCTGCTGACCGACGTGGACCGACCGGTCGCCGCCGCGATGCGGCCGGCCCCGGACGAAGCCCTCACCTTTCTGCCGGCACCGCAACCGGCCCCCGATCCGGACGAGTTGTCGATGCCGGGCGACCTGGTGCGCACGTGGGCGGAGCGAACACCGGACGGGATCGCGATTCTCGCTGCCGACGGTGCCACGCTCACCTATGCGCGACTGGACGCGCTCGCGGGCGGCCTGGCCGAGCGACTGAGCACCGTGGCGAACGGCTCCGCAACCGTCGCCGTGCTCACCGGGGACAGCCGGACGGCCGCGATCGCGATGGTCGCCTGCCAGTACGCCGACCGCTGCTTCGTCGTGCTGGATCCCGAAGCCGCCGAGGCACGCAACGCCGCTCTGGTGACCACCGCGCGGGCCGGTGTCCTGCTGCACGACGCGGCAGGAGGCGGACCTGCGGCACGTCTCGCGGAGGCCACCGGTTCGCGGACCCTCCTGTACGAGGAGAGCGGTCGTACGGCTGCCACCGCCCAGTCACCGCCCCCGCGCAGGGCCGACCGCGAACCCGCCTACATCGCCTTCACCTCCGGAACCACGGGCAAGCCCAAGGGAGTTGTGCAACCAAGGCGCAGCCTCGCGCAGTTCATCGCCTGGCAGCAGGCCCAGCTGGGTCTCGGACCGGGCTCGCGGGTGGCCATGTGGTCCGCGCCCGTCTTCGACGCCTGCTACATGGAAGTGTTCGGGGCACTGGCCTACGGCGCGACGCTCTGTGTTCCGCCGCAGGGCGAACGACGCGATCCGGAAGCCGTCGCGGCGTGGCTCGCGGCGGCGCGGGTGACCTTCTTCCAGGGCGTTCCGAGCTTCGTCGAGTACGTCGTCGCGGCCCTGGAGAACCGGCCGCGCCCCATGACCGCCCTGGAGAACGTCATCGTCGCCGGGGAGGTGTTCCCGCCCTCTCTCGGCGTCCGTATGCGGGCGGTGTTCCCTTCGGCGCGCGTGCACAACATGTTCGGGCCGACCGAATGTGTCCTGGCCACTCGTCACGAGATTCCGCCCGACCACCCGGGACATCGGCGGGTACCCGTCGGCCGCCCGATCAGCGGGCGCCGGATCCTGCTGATGGACACGGAGGGGCGCCCCGTACCGCGGGGCGCCGTCGGCGAGATCGGCATCGTCGGCCGCTTCCTCGCGAGCGGCTACATCGGGGACGAGGTCCAGACCCGGAGCCGGTTCCGCCCGCTGCCCGATCGTACGGACGAAGTCGTCTATCACACAGGTGACTTCGGCCGGATCGGCCCCGACGGGACGCTGCGCTACCTCGGTCGCCGGGACGCCCAGATCAAGGTGCGGGGCATCCGCGTGAACCTGGACGAGATCGAGGCCGTACTGTCCCGCCAGCCACAGGTGGAGCAGTGCAAGGTCGTGGACGTGCGCGTGGCCGCGGGACATGTGCAACTGGTCGCGTTCGTACAGCCGAAGCCGGAACTGTCGCGACCCGGGTCCGGCTGCGCGCTCGCGGAACCGGCGCTGGCCTCCGTGCTGCGGCGCAGTGTCACCGAGGCGTTGGGGGCACGGGTCGCGCCCACGCGGTACATCGTGGCCGGACGGTTGCCGCGGACCGCGACCGACAAGCCCGACCTGGACGGGATGCGGAAGATCAGTGAGGAGCTGCGAGCTGCCAGGACCGCGGTCTCCGTGCCGGGGAGCGCGGTCGGCCCCGACTTCCCCGAGAGCCTGCGCGACCGGATTCGCCGGGTGGTGCTGGCAGTCACCGGCCGGCCGGTGCGGGACGACGAGGACCTCCTGACCACCGCCGCAGATCCGCTGCTGCTCGCGCTCCGTATGAAGAAGGCGCTCATGGCGCACTGTCCCGGGGTCTTCGACCGGGTCGACGTGCGCGCGCACTCCTCGATCGAGGCACTGGAGGACATCGCGGCGCGGTCCACCACCGTGGCTCCGACTCCCCGCCGCGACTCCTGATACCGCCGCTCCTGAAACAAGGGGGCCGTCCCCACCGTCTCGCGCACTGCGTACGACCGACCGCACGGAGGCACTCATCGTGATCGACCTTCAACCACGGGATTCCGCCCGCACCGCCGCGCACGCGTTCGCGCGGGTCGCCGCGACCGTGCCCACGCGTCCGGCGGTACGGCACGGGGAGACCAGGCTCACCTATGCCGAACTGGCGGACCGGGCCGGAGCACTGGCCGACGGGCTGAGGGGGTTGGGGGTCGGTCGCGGGGACGTGGTGGCGACACTGCTGAACCGCTCGGAACTCTGTGTGGTCGCCGTTCTGGGGGCGTGGGCGGTAGGTGCCGCCTATGTGCAAATCGAACCGACCGATCCCGACGCCCGGGTGGCGACGCTGCTCGGGAACGTGACTCCGGCGGTCGTGCTGACCGACCGTCCGAACGGGGCCCGGCTCAGCCGGGGCCCGTACCCCGTGGTGTCACTGGACGACGTGCCGGCAGCCGTTCCGTACCGTGTCGACGCGGACCTGCGCGACGACGACCTCGCCTACCTGGTCTTCACCTCCGGCTCGACCGGTGTGCCGAAGACGGTCGAGGTCGCCCACCGCCCGCTGCTCAACTTCTGCGCCGGATTCCAGACGCTCATGGCCGGTGCCGCACCCGTGGACAGCCTCGGCGTCATGACCACCTTCGCCGCCGACATCAGCAAGGTCACCGTCTACGGCGCGCTCCTGTCCGGCAGTCGCCTGGACATCTACGACCGGATCACCACCCTCGACCCGTACGAACTGGCGCGGGAACTCCACGCCCACCCCGTGGACGGGATGATGCTCACCCCCTCGCTGCTCGAAGCACTGGCCGACGAAGGCCGGTTGGCCGACCTGCTGCCGCGCCGGCTGGTGGTCCTGGGAGGCGAGACGGTACCTCCCCGGTTGGTCGCGGCGATCTTCGAGGCCGCGCCCGACCTCGTCGTCCACAACGCATACGGACCCGCCGAAGCCACGATCTTCGCCACCGCGCACCGGGTGAGCTCCGCCGATGTCGGACGTGAACGCATACCGGTCGGCCGCGCCCTCCCGGGAATCATGAGCCGCGTGCTGGACGAGGAAGGCCGTCCCGTCGCGGACGGCACACCCGGGGTGTTGTACCTGGGCGGTGCGTGTCTCGCCGACGGCTATCGGGGGGACGAGGAGAGGACGGCGTCGAAGTTCGTCACGATCGGCGCGGAACGGTTCTACCGCACCGACGACCTGGCCGTCCGTGCGGCGGACGGGTGCGTCGACATCCTCGGCAGGTCGGACGGGCAGCTCAAGATCCGTGGCAACAGGGTCGAGCCGGGCGAGGTGGAGACGGCGCTGCTGTCCGTTCCCGGGGTCCGACGAGCCGTGGTCACCGGCGAACGTGCCGAGCCCGGGGCGCCGTTGGAGATCGCCGCGTACGTCGTGGGCTCCGCCGCACGGGCGGACATCGTCGCACTGCTGGCGGACCGCCTGCCCGCGGCATTGATCCCCAGCCGTATCCGTCTCGTGCCGGACATCCCCGTGAACCTGAACGGCAAGACGGACTTCGAGGCGCTCCGCGCGGGTCTGCCGGAAGAGGACCCACACCCGGCGGCCGTCGTGGACGCACCGGTCGGCGCGGTGGAGAGGTTCGTCGCGGAGGTGTGGCGTGGCGTCCTCGGCCGCGATCACATCGGCCGCCACGAGCGGTTCACCGAGGCGGGCGGGACCTCGTTCAAGGCGCTTACCGTCTACGGACGCCTGCGCCGTCGCTATCCGGATTTCACCATCACGCAGTTGTACGCCCACCCGACCATCGCCGAACTCGCGCCGGCGCTCGCGGGCGAGGGAGGGGGACGGGACGAGGACATACAGGAATCCCTCCGAAAGGTGGAGCCCCATGGCTGACGAACCGTCCGCCGCCTCGACGAGCACCCGGTTCAGCCCTGCCGAGGCCGTCATGGCCCAGGTGTGGGAAGACGTCCTGGGCGTCGACGGTGTGGGCCTCGACGACGACTTCTTCGCCTGCGGCGGCGATTCCCTGCTGGCGATCACCGTGGTGGCCGAGGCCGGGCGGCGCGGTCTGCGGATCGCCCTGCCGCAGCTGTTCGAGCACCCCACCGTCCGGGGCACGTGTCGCGCGTCGGCGCACGGCGGTCCCGACCGGCCGCCGGCACGGGTGGATCTCCTGTCGCCCGCCGACCGGGCCAAGGTGCCCGCGCACGTGCAGGAAGTCATGCCGGCCACCCGTCTGCAGTTGGGGCTGATCTACGAGAGCCTGATGAGCGCCGGTGCACAGTACGTCTGCACCGCGGCGCACGACATCAGGAAGCCGCTCGACGAGGCGACGTTGCGGGAGGCCCTGGCACGCGTCGCCTCCCGCCACGAGATGCTGCGGGTGCGGTTCGAACTGGGCGGGTTCAGCGAGGCCGTCCAGATCGTGGAACACGGCGTCGAGATCCCGCTGACGGTGGCCGACCACAGTGCGCTCGACGCGAGTGCACTGGAGAAGCGGACCGCTCTCGTCATGAAGGAACTCGGGCGCCCCTTCGATCCCGAGACGGCACCGCTGGTCCGGTTCCACGCGGCGGCCACCGGCGCGGAGTCCTACCGGCTGACCTACTCGTTCCACCACGCCGTCCTCGACGGCTGGAGCGCGGCGAACCTCCTGCACGAGACGGTCACCGTCTACGCGGGTCTCCTGGACGGTGACGTGCCGGAGCTCGCCCGGCCACTGCCCTACGCGGAGTACGTGCGCCTGGAACGCGCCGCGGCCCGTAGCGAGGAAGCGGTACGTCACTTCGAGGCATGGGCACGCGGCGAGGAGCACCGCCCGGCGAGAGCCGTGCCGCACCCGCCCCGGATGACGGAATTCGAGGCGAGAGTCTCACGGGCGGACACGGAAACGCTGTTCGCGTGTGCCGCAGCACGGGGCCTGCCCGTCAAGAGCCTGCTGCTGACCGCGCACGGTGCGGCGGTCGCCGCCGAGCGCGGACGACCCGTCGTCGATGTCGCGATGATGATGATCGGCCGGCCCGAGCAGGAGGGAACGGATCTCACGCTGGGGCTCTTCGTCAACTACCTGCCGATCCGGCTCGACCTGCGCGGGACCACCTGGGCGGGCGCGGCGCGGCGGGCCTTCGACGCGGAGCGCGAACTGCTGCCGCACCGCCGCTTCCCCTATGCCGACGCCCTCGGGATCGTCGGCAGCCGTCCCTTCGAGGTGTGCTTCAACTACGCGCATCTGCGACGGAACATCCAACTGGTCGAGGCCGGGGTCGTCGCACGCGGTCAGTACTCGGATCTCGGCGTCGGCATCCCGGTCGTCGTCGACGTGCACAACACCGGCGACGGACTGGCCGTCCGGGTCTCCGTCGACACCTCCCGCCACGACGCGGCCTTGGGAAGCCGGCTCCTGTCGCGCCTTCTGGAAGGCATCCGCCTCATGGCCGGGAGTCCGGAGACCGAGTGCCTTCCGTCCACGGCAACCGTGCGTCGGTCCTCCGGCGAAAGGGAGAGGGCGGAGAAGTGAGGAGCGACTGGGTACGAACCTTCGCCGCGCCGGGACGGCACCGGATGCGGCTCGTGTGTTTTCCACACGCCGGCGGAGCGGCCACCGCATACGTCCGGCTCGCTCGTGAACTCCATCCGGACGTCCATGTTCTCGCCGTGCAGTACCCGGGGCGCGAGGACCGTGTGGGCGAGCCCTCGCTGACCGACGTGGCGCACCTTGCCGAAGCGGTCGCGGACGAACTGGTCGCTGACGAACGGGCCACGGACGAACAGGCCGACCGCGCCGGACCGTACGCGCTCTTCGGGCACAGCCTGGGCGCGCTCATCGCCTACGAAACGGCACGCCGTCTGGTGAACCGGTCCGTCGAGCCACCGAAGCGACTGTTCCTGTCCGGGCGCGGGGCGCCTCTGGTGAGCGGAGGCGGGAACGCCCTCCCCGCCTTGGACGACGCCGGCCTGCGCGCGCACATGGTGCGACTGGGCGGCACCGATGCCGCCGTGCTGAACCACCCCGACCTGGCCCCCCTCGTGCTGAACGCCATGCGTGCCGACTACCGGGCCGCCCAGACCTACACGTGGAGTCCCGGACCACCCCTCGACATCCCGACGACCGTACTGATCGGTGCCGACGACGATCTCGTGACGGCCGAACACGCCGCCGAATGGCGGCATTTCACCACGGCTCGCTGCGACCTCCGGGTCCTGCCGGGAGGGCATTTCTATCTCGATGCCCAGGTCGCGGAGGTGAGCCGCGTGATCGACCTGCTGTCACGGAGCGACGTGGCACCGGACCAGGACGGAACCCCGAGTCGGGCCCTTCGCGGATGACGCCGGTCCGTGCCGCGAGTCCCGGTCCATGTCTCGGTCCGTGTCCCGTGTGCTACGCCCCGCTCGTGTTCCAGGCGACGGCCAGTTCGACGCGCGACCCGACCTCCATCTTCTGGAAGACCTTTCTCAGATGGAACGCGACCGTGTGCTGGGAGATGAACAGCTTCCGGCCGACCTCACTGTTCGTGAAGCCCTGGCTCACGAGTTCCGCGACCGCGAACTCCTCCTCGGTGAGCCCGTGCCCGACGATCCGATCGCTCACCACCAGCCGGGCATGGCTGTACCGGACGCCGAGGTAGCGCAGTTTCTTCATGACCCGGTGTGCGTCGCGCGGGGCTCCGGTGGCGGTGTAGCCGTCCAGAGCCCCTTTCAGATGGCCGACCGCCTGTTCGCTCTCGGCACGATGTCTGGCGAGCAGGGTGCCGAGGTCCTCACGCGCGGACGCCTGCAGCCAGACCTCGGGATAGAGACCGGCCGCCCTGCGCAGTTTGCCGGGGTCCTTCTCCGACCATCCGGCCGCGTGCAGTCCCGACGCGCGCAGGACCTGGTACTGCGGGTACGACTCGGCGAGGGCGTTGGCCGTCGACACCGTCCTCTTCATGACGGAAGAGGCACCCAGCTTGTCCGCGCCCCGGACCAGCCAGGACGCCGCGGAAGGCTGTGCCGCGAGCAGTCTGCGAAGGAGCGTCCGATCGTTCACCAGGCCACTGATGAGGTGTTCCGCGCTCGCCGCTCCACCGTAGGCCTCCGCGGTCTGGGCGGCCGCCCACGCGCTCTGCGCCTGCACGAGCAGGGACGTCCCCAACAGGGCGTCGTTCGCCAGCTCTTTCGTGGAGTGCAGGGCGGCTTTGGGATCTCCCTGTCGCAACGCGCTCTGCACCAGCAGGACATGGCCGAGGGAGTGCACTCCCCGTGCCGTGTGCGGAACACCGATCCGCAGGGCCTCGTGCACCTCGGACACGGCGGCGTCGAGACTGCCCTCGGCGAAGCTGACCGTGGCTCGGGTCACCTGGACCATGGCGGTCAACTCCGCGGAGTAGAAGGCGCCGTCACGAGGCGCGGCCCCTGCCAGCGCGCGGCGGGCCTGGGGCAGATGCCTGACGGTGCCGAGCAGCCAGGCGTGCCAGAGGTGCGCCAGCGGGGTGTATGCCGAGCGGTGTCTGGTGCACACCGATTCCGTCGCCTCGACGGCCTGCTTCATGCTCGCGTCGAGTCGGCCGCGTTTCCACAGCAGGAGGGACCGTTGGACCTGGAGGAGCGTCTCGCACCTTTGGAGTGAGCAGGATCCCTCTTCCGAGCAGACCATCAAACACACTCTTTCGCCCCAGGCGCAATTGTTCGGCCGTGAACCGATCATGGCCCGCATTAGCAGCCACCACCTTTACCGGGGTGCTCAAGAGTGACCAGGTCGTCCCTTTGGCGAGTAAAAGTACGAGGCTGATGATCTTCGATCAACAGGATCCCTGTAAAGCTTCAATCAAGGCAAGTATGAAATTGGCCGAATTATGTGCAGGTGTTGTCTTTCGGTAATGATTCAGGAAACGGGAGGTGGCTGCGGAAAATTGTCCTGCAATATCGCGAGTTGCGCGGCAGGCAGTTCCGCTCCGGGTTCCAGGCCGAGGTCGGTCCGCAGTCGGGTCCGGATGTCCTGGAACACCTCCAGCGCGGCGGCCCGTCGGCCGGATCCCGCGAGTGCCAGCATCAGCCGCGCGTGCAGCGCCTCGTGCCAGGGCTCGTCCGCCACCAGCCTCTGCAGCTCGCACACCGCCTCGCCGTGGCGACCGAGCGGGATGGCGAGATCCGCGAAGGCGATGGCGCAGTCGATCCGGGTCTGGGTCGCCCGCGCGCCGTCGGGCAGCAGGTGCGCCTGGTCGGACAGGTCGCCTCCGAGCCTGCCGCGCCAGCAGCGAAGGGCCGCCAGTAAGGTCTCCGCCCGCAGGTGTGCGTCGTCGAGTGTGTCGGCGCGTTCGAACAACGTGGTGAAGTTCAGTACATCGCTCTCCTCCACGGTCACGTGCAGTACATATCCGCCGCGCGACCTCTCGATCCGTGGTGTGTGCCCGTTGCCGTCGTCCCCCCGCCTCGGCGGCAACACCTTCCGCAGCCGGGCCACGTAGGTATGCACGAGATTCGCGCACGTCGACGGGGCTTCCCCGGGCTGCCACAGCGCGTCCACGATCTCGTCGCGGCCGACGACCTCGTTGGGGCGCAGCGCCAACAGCGTGAGCAGCAGTCGCGGTTTCGCGGCGTTCAACGGTATCTCCGCGCCGGCGTGCCGGATGAGCACGGGCCCCAGGATCCCGAGGAACAGTCCACTGGGATCCGTCCCGGCCCCCTGCGACAGCACAGCGTTGAGCCGGTACCGCAAAGTGGCGCCGGGACGCCGTACTTGACCGCTTTCGAGGTACCGGATCGCCCGGACGCTGACCCCTGATTTCCGGGCGAGCTCCAACTGGGTGAGTTTCGCCGACCGCCTTCGCCTGCGCAGCGCGTCGCCGAAGGACTCCTGTCCCTGGTCCACGGGCGCGGGTTCTCGGTGTGCCGAGTCTCTACGGGCCCGGTCGTGGCCCGGTCGGGAGGGGGGAACCGCCGCATCCTTGGGAGAGTTACTCATGAGCGCTCGCAGTCTGATGTCGTGCCAGGTACGGCAGGACGTGGGGGCATCATGGATCGCGCCGTCACTGCCGCCCGATGCCTGGGATCGGACGCTGTGGTGACGGAGTGCGTGGCAGGGGGGGAGAAGTCGCGAAGTCGTCTCCGATCGTCCGTGGCGGCACACGACCCGTCAAGCGATCTTGTCCGGGACTATCAGGTCTTGTGGTTGACAAGCGTCGAAGTGTTGCGTCCGTCTCGTAATCGGGGTGAACGGACCGCGGCAAGGAGCGCCGAAGCTGGAACTCGCGCGGGCTCGCTGCGGGAAACTCAAGCCAGCGTGCCTGATTGTTTCTCCCAGGATTCTCCCGTGCGTACGGTACGGACGCGCGGGAATCCCCGACAGGCCGATGGCGAACGGGTATCCGGAACTCCGGCTCGGCCAAGGCTGTGTGGTCGAATTTCAGGGCGTTAAGATTTCGTCAGTGTCGGAGTGGACGGAATCGCCGTCCAAGGCGGAATCTTCCTGACGTTATCCGCGGCAGAACTCCACCCCCGCGACGATGCGGTCGACTCGCCCCCGCAGTGCGGCTCGCACGTGTACCCACGACGGGGTCCGGCAGCCCGGCCGAGCCTGTGCTGCCCAGCAGGTGCCGGTGCGCCCCTTCGCCCAACGGTCTGCTCGGGCCGACCTCCACCAGAGTCGGCCGAGCGGCATCCCCGCAGTACCAGGTGCAGCACCACGAGCACCGGCGCCTCAGGCCGGCTCCGACTCGGAGCACCGTGCCCACGCCACCCGCCGACGGCGGATCGGACGAGGAGTGCGGGCACGAGGACGGGAACGTCCTGGTCGGTGCGGTGCAGCAGATCCGAGCAGGTCAGCGCACCCTCCCCCGCGGCTTCAACGCCAGCGGGGGCAGCTCGGGGGCCGGCAGCGGCGCGCCGTCGTACCCCTTCACCTCACCGAACCGCGAGCCCGTCATCCAGTCCTCGCGCGCCTGCTCGATCTCTTCCTGGGTGCGGCCGATCCAGTTCCAGAACATGATCAGCTCTTCCTCGAACGGCTCGCCCCCCAGCAGCATCAGGCCCGCGTCCGACGCGGCGCGCAGCGGGAGTTCGGTGCGGCCGCAGCCTAGGTAGAGCATCGAGCCCGGGAGGACCGGGACGCCGTCGACGTGGGCCTCGCCGGACATGGCCAGGACGGCGTACTCGAAGTCGGGTTCCAGCGGCAGGCGTACGTCCGCGCCGGCCGCGAGGGCCAGGTCCGCGCCGACGATCGGGGTGTAGGTCGTACCGGGTGAGGTCGCGCCGTCGACGTCGCCGAGGACGATCGTGGCGCGCAGGCCCGGCGCCGTGACGACCGGCAGCTCGGCGTGGTGCTCGAAGTGCGGCTCGACATGGCGGTCGCTGTCGGGGAGGGCGACCCACAGCTGCGCTCCGTGCAGGAACCGGGCGTGCGTCTTGGGGCTCTGCTCGGCGTGGCTGATCGCCCGGCCGGAGGTCATCAGGCCCAGTTCGCGCGGGCGGATCGTCGCGACGCTGCCGGTCGAGTCGCGGTGCAGGACCTCGCCCTCGTGCAGCCAGCTGACGGTCTGCAGACCCATGTGGGGGTGTGGCGGCACCTGCATGCCGGGCTCGTCGGCGATGTCGTCGGGGCCGTAGTGATCGACGAAGCACCAGGCGCCGACCATGCGGCGGCCCAGGTTGGGCAGCAGCCGGCGGACTTCGGTGGACTCGCCGAGCTGGACCTTGCGAGGGCTGAGGAGTTCACGGACGGGCTCCGCCACCACGAAACCGCGGCCGCCGCACAGGGCCGGAACCGCTTCGCGATCAAGATTGCTCATGGCGACAACCTAGTCCCGTCGAGGCGGTTACGTCAGTCCGTCGAGCGCCGGTCCGCCCCCCGGGGCCTCTCCCCCGCCATGGGCGCCCCGTGCGAAAAATAGTAGCCATGGACATAATAGCCATGTACCGTATCGGTCATGAGTACGGCATCCGAGGGCGCGACGCCCGGTTTTCTGGTCTGGCGACTGTCGATGAAGTGGCGTGTGGCGGTCGACCGCGCGGTGGCACCCCTGGGACTGACCCATGCGCAGTACTCCCTGGTGGCGTCGCTGTACGGCATGCAGCGCTCCGGACTGCGTCCCAGTCAGCGGCACCTCGCCGACCGGACCGGACTCGAAGCCCTCTATGTGTCGAAGCTGGCCCGCGCCCTGGAGTCCGCAGGCCTCGTCGAGCGCACCCGGGACCCCCGCGATCCGCGCGCGGTCCAGCTGGCCCTCACCGACGAGGGCCGCGAGGTGACCCGGCAGGCGATCAAGGTCGTCCACGGGCTCCTGCAGCAGCTGCTGGAACCGCTCGGCGGCCTCGACAGCGCACGGACCCGGGAGTTCAGCCGGGACCTGGCGATTCTGCTCGACACACCCCTCAACCCCGCGAGTGAGCACGAGAAGGAGCAGTCATGACCACCGCCACCACGACCCCCGCCGACGCCCGCATGCTCGGTCTGGCCCACTACGCCGCCCGCGCCGTCCTGGAGAGCGTCCTCGTCCGCCACGGCGTCGGCTTCCAGCAGCAGATCACCCTGCGTCCGGTCGCCGTCGCCGCCGGGCCCGTCGACCGTGGACAGCTCTCCGCGGACACCGCGGCGGCGCTGAAGGTCGGCGAGAACTCCGTGCAGGCCACCATCGACGAACTGATCACGGCCGGACTGCTCGGGACGGACGCGTCCGACGTGCGGATCACGGACGCGGGCCGGGAGCTGTTCGCACGGATCACGAAGGAGACGAGCGCGGCGAGCGCCAGGATCTGGGGCGACATCCCCGAGGAGGACCTCGCGACCACCGGCCGGGTGCTGACCCTGATCACCGAGCGGGCCAACGCCGAACTGGCCGCCATCGCGAGGTAGTGGAATATTCAACCAACAAGGTCCGTTGAGTGCGTCGAAGGAGGTCAAGTGGACATGACGTACTACGACCACGGAACACCGGCGGAGCGTTGGGAGCGCGCGCAGATGTTCTTCGACGCCAAGGACTACGCCGCCGCGGCCCGGGTGCTGGGCGGGCTGGTCGAAGAGGTGCCGGAGCAGACCGGACCGCGCCTGCTGCTGGCGCGCGCCTACTACCACTCGGCCCAACTGCGGCGCGCCGAGAGCGAGTTGCGTGTCATCGTGGAGCGTGACCCGGTGGAGCACTATGCGCGGCTGATGCTGGGCCGCACGCTGGAGCGGCAGGGCCGGCACGAGGAGGCGGGCCCGCATCTGCGGATCGCCTCGGCGCTCGCGGGTGACTTCGAGCAGGTCTGAGACGCGGTGACGCGAGTGAAGGGGCCCGGTTCCGATACGGAACCGGGCCCCTCCGCATGTGTCGTCAACTCGCGTACGTCCGGCGGCCCTTGCGGTGGGCCACCTCGCCCAGCACCACGTCCACCGCGATGAACGCGGCCAGCGGGATCCCCAACAGCGGGACGAAATAGCCGAGTACGGCGATCACCGCCAGGCACGGCACAAGGACGAGCGGGGACAGCTGGGCCCAGGCACCGCGCGGGATCGGGCGGCCGAAGGAGGAACCCCGGCCGCGCTGCCACCACATGCGGTAGCCCCACACGATCAGCAGGATCAGGGAGAGGGTGAGCAGCATCAGGGCTATCTGGTTGGCCAGGCCGAACAGGACGCCGGTGTGCAGGTCGATGCCCCAGCGGGTCAGTTTGGCGAGCAACGGGTAGTCGGCGAAGCGGAGTTCGTCGGTCACCTCGCCGGTGGTGGGGTCGACGGCGACCGCGTCCTGTTTCTCGGGCCAGCTGCGCTGGACCTGTTTGACGACGTACGTCGAGTTGGCGTCGGCCGGCGGGACGATCTCGACGGGGTTGCCCAGCCCCTTGGCCCGCGCGGCGGCGAGGATCTTGTCGAGGCCCACCCCGTGTTCGGCGTCGCCGGTCGCGGTGGAGCCGCCGTGGCCCGCGTGTTCACCGCTCGCCGCGGCGGACACCGAGGGCGTGGACTGGCCCAGGGAGGTGCGGAGTTCGTCGATGTTGGCGCCCGCGTACGTCGACCAGGTCAGTCCGGTCGCCGACAGGAAGATGAACCCGGCGGCGGCCCAGACACCCACCGTGCCGTGCAGGCCGAGGGTGCGGCGCCGTCCGCTGGTGCCGCGCAGCTTGCGCAGGGCGCGGCGGCGGGAGAACCACAGCACCAGGCCGCCGGCCGAGATGACCCACAGCCAGCTCGCGGCGAACTCGCTGTACAGACGGCCGGGTTCGCCGAGGTTCAGGTTGCGGTGGAGGTCGTCGATCCAGGTGCGGAGCGGGAGCGCGCCGGTCGAGCCGTACTGTTCCAGCGCGCCGCGCACCTTCCCGGTGTACGGGTCGACGAACACCGCGAGGGTGCGGTCGGAGCGGACGCCCGCGACGCCGGAGAGCATGACGCGGGTGGTGGCGCCGGCCTCCGGGGAGGGCCGGACCGCCGAGACCGTGCCCTCGGGGTGTGCCTTGCGGGCGGCGGCCACCTGCTCCGATATCGGCAGCTCGCGGTCGCCGACGGGGACGGTCAACTCATGGGCGTACACGATCCGTTCGGCCTCAAAGGCACCGGCGTACAGGAAGCCTGTGGTGGCGGCGACGAGCAGGAACGGGGCGACGAGCACTCCGGCGTAGAAGTGCAGGCGCAGGACCAGAGGGCGGAGCGGGGCCCAGCGGCTGGGGGACGAGGCCGGGGCGGGCTCCTGCGGGACCTCGGCCGGGGCGGTCGAGGGAGCGGTGGACATGGGCGGGCTTCTCCGGGTGGCAGGGGACGAGGAGCGGGCGGGGGTGTGGCGTAGCCGTAGTGGTCCAGTAGTCGGCGGGTGAGAGCACCGAGTTCCCGCGGGCTGGAGTGGCGTGCGTCACGTTCGGGCCGCGGTGCAGGCCATGGCATCCTGGCGCGATGGCACTTCCCAGTGATCGCGCGCCCCTGGCCGAGCGGGTGGAGGAACTCCTCGCCGCCGGCGGTCCGTTGCCCATCGTCTCGGCCGGTGACCCGGTGCTCAGGCGCGGGACCGAGCCGTTCGACGGCCAGTTGGAGCCCGCGCTGCTGGCCCGGTTCGTCGAGGCGCTGCGCGTGACCATGCACGCGGCGCCGGGTGTGGGCGTCGCGGCCCCGCAGGTCGGGGTGGAGCTGCGGATCGCGGTCATCGAGGACCCGGCACCGGTGCCGGACGAGGTGCGGGTGGTGCGCGGGCGGGTGCCGCAGCCGTTCCGGGTGCTGGTCAATCCGTCGTACGAGCCGGTGGGCGACGGCCGGGCCGCGTTCTTCGAGGGGTGCCTGAGTGTGCCGGGCTGGCAGGCCGTGGTGGCGCGGCACGCGTCGGTGCGGCTCACGGGGCAGGACGAGCACGGGCGGGCGGTGGACGAGGTGTTCACCGGGTGGCCCGCGCGGATCGTGCAGCACGAGACGGACCACCTCGACGGCCTGCTCTATCTGGACCGGGCCGAGCTGCGCTCGCTGTCGTCCAACGAGGCGATGGCGGAGCGCTGGGCGCAGCCGACACCGGTCGAGGCGTCGGCTGCGCTCGGCTTTCAACTGCCGTAGGACATCAGGGGTGTTCAGCCCCGGTAGGCCTCCAGCAGGCGGAGCCAGATCTCGCTGATCGTCGGGTAGGACGGGACCGCGTGCCACAGGCGGCTGATCGGGACCTGGCCGACGACCGCGATGGTCGCGGAGTGGATCAGTTCGCCGACACCTGGGCCCACGAAGGTGACGCCGCGCAGGGTCTCGTCGTCGAGGTCGACGATCATGCGGGCGCGGCCCCGGTAGCCGTCGGCGTAGAGGCCGGCGCCCGCGACCGAGGAGAACTCGACATCGACGGCGCGGACGCGGTGGCCGGCCTGTTCCGCCTCGGCGAGGGAGAGGCCGACGGCCGCCGCCTCGGGGTCGGTGAAGACGACCTGGGGTACGGCGTCGTGGTCGGCGGTGGCCACGTGGGCGCCCCAGGGGTCGGTCTCCAGCAGCGGCACACCTTCGGCGCGGGCGGCGATCGCGGCGCCCGCGATGCGTGCCTGGTACTTGCCCTGGTGGGTGAGGAGGGCGCGGTGGTTGACGTCGCCGACCGCGTACAGCCAGTCGCTGTCCTGAACGCGCAGGGAGTCGTCCACGGGCAGCCAGGAGCCCGGTTCCAGGCCGATCGTGTCGAGGCCGATGTCGTCGGTCTGCGGGGCGCGTCCGGTGGCGAAGAGGATCTCGTCGGCCTCGATGCGGTCGCCGCTGTCGGTGACGGCGACGACGGTGCCGTGCTCGCGGGTCACCGACGTGACGGAGGTGCCCGTGCGCACGTCGACGCCGGCTTCGCCGAGGGCGTCGGCCACCAGCTCCCCGGCGAAGGGCTCCATGCGGGGCAGCAGGCCCTTGCCGCGGACGAGGAGGGTGACCCGGGAGCCCAACGCCCGCCAGGCGGTGGCCATCTCGACGGCCACGACTCCGCCGCCGACCACGATCAGCCGGCCGGGCGCGGCCTTGGCGCTGGTGGCCTCGCGGCTGGTCCACGGCTTGACGTCGGCGAGTCCGGGCAGGTCGGGGAGGAGGGCGCGGGTGCCGGTGCACACGGCGACCGCGTGCCGGGCGGTGAGGACATGTCGTACGCCGTCGGGGCCGGTGACCGTCACCCGGCGGGGACCGTCGAGGCGGCCCTGGCCGCGGTAGAGGTCGGCGCCGATGCCGTCGAGCCAGCGGACCTGGCCGTCGTCCTTCCAGCCCGAGGCCTCGTAGTCGCGGTGGGCGAGTACCGCAGCGGTGTCGAGGGGGCCCTGGACGAGATGGCCGAGGCCGGGCACGCGGCGGGCGTCGGCCCGGGCTATCACCGGGCGCAGCAGGGCCTTGCTGGGCATGCAGGCCCAGTACGAACACTCGCCGCCGATGAGTTCGCTCTCCACGACCGCGGTGGAGAGACCGGCCGCACGGGTGCGGTCGGCGACGTTCTCCCCCACGGGCCCGGCCCCGACCACCACGACGTCGTACACGATGGATTCCGTTTCCGTCATGGGGCCAGTCTGCTGGGTGGTGTGCGCGGACGCCACACGGGTAGGGGCGCGGAATACGGGCCCGGACGGCCGTGTTGTCCCAGGCGGCTTCGCCCCCACATCGAGGAAGAGGGAATCACGTCATGAGCAGCACCGTGGAGCTCACCAAGGAGAACTTCGACCAGACGGTCAAGGACAACGACTTCGTCCTGATCGACTTCTGGGCGTCCTGGTGCGGGCCGTGCCGGCAGTTCGCCCCGGTCTACGAGAAGGCGGCCAAGGACAACCCGGACCTCGTCTTCGGCAAGATCGACACCGAGGCCCAGCCCGAGCTGGCACAGGCCTTCGAGATCCGGTCGATCCCCACGCTGATGATCGTCCGTGACCGCGTCGCCGTCTTCGCCCAGCCCGGCGCCCTGCCGGAGGCCGCCCTCACCGACGTCATCGGCCAGGCCCGCAAGCTCGACATGGACGAGGTCCGCAAGTCGGTCGCCGAGCAGCAGGCGCAGGCCGAGCAGAACGGTAAGTGAGCAGCCCTCTCAGAACGGGTACGACGCCACGTCTCCGCGCACCGTCGTCCAGCGCACGTCGGTGAAGGCCTCGATATTGGCCTCGCCGCCGAAGCGGGCGCCGGTGCCGGACGCGGCGACCCCGCCGAAGGGCGCCACGGCCTCGTCGTTGACGGTCTGGTCGTTGATGTGGACGATCCCGGTGGGGATGCGTTCCGCGAGGTCCAGGCCGCGGGCCGCGTCGCGCGTGACGATGCCGAGCGAGAGGCCGTACGGGGACGCCGCGGCCAGCGCCGCGGCTTCGTCCGCGGTGGCGAAGGACCGTACCGGCGCCACGGGGCCGAAGACCTCCTCCGCGTAGGCGGGGGTGTCGTCGACGACGCCCGCGAGGACGGTCGGCCGGTAGAAGAGGTCCTCGTGCGTGCCGCCCGCCGCGAGCCTGGCACCGCTCGCCGTGCTGGCCTCGACGAGGCCGTGGATCTTGGCGAGTTGGGCACCGTCGATGATCGGGCCCAGGTGGACCTGCGCACGGTGCGGGTCGCCCACGGCCAGCGACTCGGCCTTGGCGGCGAGGCGTTCGACGTACTCCTCGTAGAGCGACTCGTGGACGAGATGGCGCCCGGTCGTCATGCAGATCTGGCCCTGGTGGAAGAACGAACCCCAGGCCGCCGTGGAGATCACCGCGTCCAGGTCGGCGTCCGCCAGCACGACGAGGGCCGAGTTCCCGCCCAACTCCAGGTGTGCGCGCTTGAGATGACGCCCCGCCGCCTCACCGACCGCGCGCCCGGCGGCAGTTGAGCCCGTGAAGGAGATGACGGGCACCTGCGGGTCGGCGACCAGTGCGGACCCCACCTCGGCGCCGCCGGGAAGGACTTGGAGGAGTTCGTCGGGCAGGCCGGCCTCAGCGAAGACCGCCGCGAGGGCCAGTCCCCCGCAGACCGCGGTGCGCGGGTCCGGCTTGAGGACGACCGCGTTGCCCAGTGCGAGCGCGGGGGCGACCGAGCGGATGGAGAGGATCAGCGGGGCGTTGAACGGCGCGATCACGCCGACGACGCCGACCGGGATGCGCCGGGTGTACGACAGCCGGGGCGCCTCCGACGGGAGGACCTGTCCGGTGGGGCGGGAGGCGAGCGCGGCGGCCTCGTAGCACTCCTGGGCGGCGACGTGCAGTTCGAAGTCCGCCTTGCCGGGGATCGACCCGGACTCCCGCACCAGCCACTCGCGCAACTCCTCGGCGTGCGCGGCGAACAGGTCACCGGCCCGGCGCAGCACTCCGGCGCGGACGAAGTGCGGGGCGCGTGCCCACTCGGTCTGCGCGGCTCCGGCCGCCCGCACGGCGGGGCGTATGTCCTCGGCGGCGGCGAGCGTGACGGTGGCGAGCTGCTCGCCGGTGGCGGGCTCGGTGACCGGGTACTCGGGGCCCGACAGCGGGCGGGACTGCCAGATCTTGGGGTCGAGCAGGGGCATGGCGGCTCTCCGATCCGTCAACGGCGGGACCCGCGCGGGCAGTTGGAGTCCCAGGTCGTGCGCGTGACGGGATGCGGTGATCCGGCGCAGACGTCAGGACCGCATCCGTGATCGAGCGCACCCCCCGTCTGGTTGAGCACGCAACATTCTAGTCGCGTACGGCGGGTTCGCCCCCGGACCGCGGTCGCCGGATCCGGTTCAGCTGGAGTCGCGGTGCAGCACCGAGGCGCCGAGCAGTTCGTGCACGGCCGGCACCGCGCCCGGGTCGCGGACGGCGTTGTCGACGACTTCGGCGAGGTCGCTGCCGGACGGGAGCTGGATGTGGACGGTGCTCAGACGCGGTCGCAGCAGCCGCCCGATCATCAGGTCGTCGGCGCCGATCACGGCGGTGTCCTCGGGGATGCGGACGCCTTCGTCCTGGAGGGCGCGCATCAGCAGCATCGCGTACTCGTCGTTGTACGCGAACACCGCGTCGAGGCCGAGCGCGTCCCACTGGGCGGCGGTCTTGGCGGCGCTCTCCTCGCTGTAGGCGAGCGGGAGTTCGGTCACCGTGGCGTCCGTGCCGAGCAGCGCGCGGCGCACTCCCGCGAGGCGGGGCCGGGAGAAGATCCCCATGCCCGGCTCCTCGGGCACGACCACGCCGATCCGGCGCCGGCCGCGGTCGTAGAGGTGCGTGCCGGCGCAGTGGCCGACGCCCTCGTGGTCCAGGAGCAGGACGTGGGCGCCCTCGATCGGCTCGGGGCCGAGCGTGATGACGGCCCGCGCCCCGGAGCGCTTGAGGACCGCGACGCCCTGCGGGCCGAGTCCGGCGCCGGGCACCAGGACGGCGACCGGGCGCAGTTCGGCCCAGGCACGGGCGGCCTCGTCGCCGCGCAGACCCACGGAACCGTGCTGGACGACCGTGTAGTCGAGGCGGCTGAGCGCCCACTGGAGTTCGTTGATGAACTTGCTGTAGAGGAGCCCCACTTGCATGGGCGGCGCCGGTATCAGCACCATCCGGCTGTGTCCGGCGCGCAGGCTGCGGGCCGCCGCGTGCGGGACGTACCCCAGTTCCTTGGCGGCCTCGTGGACGCGGCGGCGGGTGGGCTCGCTGATCCGTACGGCGCTGGTGTTGTTGAGGACGTAGGAGACGGTCGCGCGTGAGACCCCGGCCAGGCGGGCCACATCGGCGCTCGTGGGCACGGAGCGCGGTGCGGGCGACGGGGCTGCGGGCGTATTCGGTATCTGCACCATGACGTACGGCATCTTGGCAGAAGCCCGGGGCGGGCAGCGCGGCGGGGGAACGGTCGTCACAACCACAACATGGTCCGGGACTTCCACGAACATGTTCGTCACGAACTTGTTCGGAGCGAACATGTTCGTTACCGTGGAGACATGACAGCTCGCCCCGACACCCCCCGCAGCCGCCGTGAACGCCCCGCGAAACCCGCCCTGAGCAGGGCGGCCATCGTCGCCGCCGCGGTGGCGGTGCTGCGCGCCGAAGGCCTGCAGAAGCTCACCATGCGGCGCCTGGCCCAGGAGCTCGACACCGGTCCGGCCTCGTTGTACGTGTACGTCCGCAACACCGCGGAGCTGCACGCGGCCGTCCTCGACGAACTGCTCGGCACCATCGGGCCCGTCCCGGCCGAGGGCTCCTGGCGCGAGCGTCTGGAGCAGGTCCTCACCGCGTACACCGCGATGCTCTTCGAGCACCCGAGCCTCGCCCGTTCGGCACTGACGGCCTGGCCCAGCGGCCCGCACTACCTGAACCTGATCGAGACCCTGCTCGCCCTGCTCGACGAGGGAGGCGTCCCGCCCGCGCAGGCCGCGTGGGGCGTGGACCTGCTGCTCCAGCAGGCCACCGCGACGGCCGCCGAGCACTCCGCCGAGGACACCACCCAGGACGACTGGGACGCCCTGGCCGACGCCCTGCGCAAGGTCTCCGAGCGGACCCACCCGCACATCGCCGCCCGCTCCGCCGAACTGCTCGCGGGGACGCCCGAGGCCCGCCTGTCCTGGCGGTTCCGGACGTTGATCGCCGGCATCGAGCGGACCGCCGTCCCCAACTGACCTTGTTTCAGACGCACTTCAAGGAGGTTCACCATGACCACCCCCCACCACCCCCTCGCGATCATCGGCGGCGGACTCGGCGGGCTCACGCTCGCCCGGGTCCTGCACGTCAACGGCGTCGAGGCCGCCGTCCTCGACCTCGACGCCTCCCCGGCCGCACGCACCCAGGGCGGCATGCTCGACATCCACGAGGACTCGGGGCAGCCCGCGCTGCGCGCGGCCGGTCTGTACGACGAGTTCCGCGCGCTGGTCCACCCGGGCGGCGAGGCCACCCGCGTCCTCGACAAGGCCGCCACGGTCCTGCTGGACGATCCCGACGACGGCACCAGCGGGCGCCCCGAGGTCGACCGCGGCCAACTGCGCGACCTGCTGCTGAACTCCCTGCCCGAGGGCACCGTCCACTGGGGCGCGAAGGTCACCGGCGCCCGCCCGCTGGACGGCGGCCGGCACGAGGTGACGCTCGCGGACGGCACCTCCTTCACCACGGATCTGCTGATCGGCGCGGACGGCGCCTGGTCCCGGGTGCGGCCCCTGCTCTCGGACGCGCGACCCGCGTACACCGGCGTCTCGTTCGTCGAGGTGGACCTGCCGGACGCCGACCTACGGCATCCGGTGAGCGCCGAAGTGGTCGGCGGCGGCATGCTGTTGGCGCTCGGCGCGGGCAAGGGCTTCCTGGGCCACCGCGAGACCGACGGGAGCCTGCACATCTACGTGGCGCTCACCGTCCCCGAGGACGCGTTCGACGGCGTCGACTTCACGGACACCGAGGCGGCAAAGGCGTACACGCTCGGGCACTTCACCGACTGGGACAAGAGCCTGCGGGCGCTGCTCGGCGACGCGGACGGGCCGCTGACCCCGCGCCGGATCCACGCGCTGCCGATCGGGCACCGCTGGGACCGGGCGCCCGGGGTCACGCTGCTGGGCGACGCGGCCCATCTGATGTCCCCGTTCGCGGGCGTCGGCGCCAACCTGGCGATGCTCGACGGAGCCGAACTGGGCCTCGCCCTGGCCGCGCACCCGGGCGACACCGAGGCCGCGCTCGCCGCCTACGAGGAGAAGCTGTTCCCCCGCAGCGAGGAGTCGGCGGCGGACTCGGCGGCCAACGGCGAGCTGATGTTCCGGGCCGACGCCCCGCAGGGCATCCTCGACATGTTCGCCGGCCACGCCTGAGGCGGACTCAGCAGGGCGGCGGCGTAGCTGTCAGACGCGCGACGAGGTCGACCCAGCCGGCCTCAAGACGCTCCATCGGCATCCCGCACTGCCTGGTCAGATGGTTGATCAGGGCGGGGTCCAGATACGCCATGAGCGGCTGGGCGAGCAGTTCGCAGTCGGCGTCGGGCAGGATCTGCCGGAGCAGCATCGTGACGTGGGTGCGCAGCGCCAGGAGCGCGGTGTGGGAGAAGCGGCGGGCCGGGTCGGGCTGTGCGGCCAGTTGCAGGTCCAGCTGCTCCGCCGAGCGGTACAGGACCGCCACACCGAACGCCCGTAGCCGCTCGACCGGGGGTGCCCCGGGGCCCAGCGGCGGCGGTCCACCCATGAAGTCCGCCTGGAGCGTCTTCGCCGAGTGGTCCAGCAGGGCCATCAGCAGGCCGGTGCGGTCGCCGAAGCGGCGGAAGACGGTCCCTTTGCCGACCTCGGCCGCGGTGGCCACCGCCTCCATGGTGACGCCGGCCACCCCGTGCTCCGCGATCAGGCGGGCGGCGGCCTCCAGCAGCTTGGCCCGGTTGCGGGCCGCGTCGGCGCGCAGGCACGGCTTGTCGTCGAAGGAGCGGACCTCCAGCAGCTGGGGTTCGCTTATGGACTCCTCGGGCTTCGGGAAGGGGGGCAGGGCGCTGGACATGAAGACAGCGTAAAGCACCGGGAACAAAACTGGACCGCGGTCCGCTTAGGCTGGTACAACTTTTAAACGGACCCCGGTCCGGATCGTTACGGCAGTATTTCAGCCCCCCTTGGAGTTTCCATGTCTGTTCGTATCCTCGCGCTCGTCGGCAGCCTGCGTGCCGGCTCGCACAACCGCCAGCTCGCCGAGGCCGCCGTGAAGTTCGCGCCCGAGGGCTCCGACATCGAGATCTTCGAGGGTCTCGCCGACATCCCGTTCTACAACGAGGACATCGACGTCGAGGGCAACGTCCCGGCCGCCGCCGCCAAGCTCCGCGCCGCCGCCGGTGAGGCGGACGGGTTCCTCTTCTTCTCCCCCGAGTACAACGGCACCATCCCGGCCGTCCTGAAGAACGCCATCGACTGGCTGTCCCGCCCCTACGGCGCCAGCGGCTTCGGCGGCAAGCCGGTCGTCGTGGTCGGCACCGCCTACGGCCAGTTCGGCGGCGTATGGGCGCAGGACGAGGCCCGCAAGGCCGTGGGCATCGCCGGCGGCAAGGTGATCGAGGAGCTCAAGCTCTCGATCCCCAGCTCCGTGGTCCGCTTCGCCGAGACCCACCCGTCCGAGGACACCGAGGTCGTCGCCCAGCTGACCGAGGTCCTCACCCAGCTGAAGGGCCACGCGGGCGAGGCCGTCGCCGCCTGATCGAGGCACCTTGCGTCACCGTGAAAGGGGCCGGAGTTCATGTGAACTCCGGCCCCTTTCACGTCGGTTGACGTCAGTCCAGTTCGGCCAGCCGCGGTACCGCCGGTGCCACGAACCGCTCGATCCACTCGGCCGGTTCGCCGGTGCGCGGCGCCAGGATCACCGTGTCGATGCCGAACTTGGTGAAGCCGTCGATCTCCGACAGGAAGGCGTCGAGGTCGCCGGTGGTGACCGAGTCGCCCATGTGGACGATCGTCTTGCGGATACGGTCGTAGTCGCGCCCCAGCCGGTCGCAGTGACCGCGCAGCACCTCCAGCTTGTGCCGCAGCTCGTCCGGCGTCGACACGATCAGGTTGCAGGCGTCCGCGTACTGGGCGACCAGCCGCAGCGTCTTCTTCTCCCCACCGCCGCCGATCATGATCTCGGGGTGCGGGCTGCTGACCGGCGCGGGCACGCACAGGGTCTCGGCGAGCCGGTAGTGCTCGCCCTCGAAGGGGCCGTTGTTGTCCGTATCCCACATCTGCAGACAGATCCGCAGGGTCTCCTCCAGCCGCTCGAAACGCTCCGCGACCGGCGGGTAGGGCACGCCGAGACCGTGGTGCTCACGGTCGTACCAGGCGGCCCCGATGCCGAGGGTGGCCCGGCCGCCGGAGAGCACGTCGAGAGTGGTGGCGATCTTCGCGAGCAGCCCCGGATTCCGGTACGTCACACCGGTCACCAGTGCGCCGAGGCGGACCGTGGAGGTGTGGCCGGCCAGGAAGCCGAGGGTCGTGTAGGCCTCCAGCATGGGGTCCTCGGCGCCGCCGTTGAACTCCATCTGGAAGTAGTGGTCCATCACCGAGAGCCAGCTGACGCCCGCCGCCTCGGCCGCGGCGCCCGCCGCGGCCAGTTCGGGCCCGATCACCGCGGGCCCTCCGGGATGGTTGAACCGGTTGATGTGCACACCGACCCGCATGTCCGACTCCGTTCCACAGTTCGCCCGGACCTTCACCGTCTTTCGTGACGGTAGGTCTTCGAGCGTTCTCGAAGTCAAGCGCTCTGCGACGGACGGGACGGTCGGGCACCCGCCGTCCGGCGGAGAGGTTCCGCCGGACGGCGGCGGGTGAATCGGGGGTAGTCGCGCGGAGTATGGCCGTACGAGCCGCCGCGCCCAGCGTGAGGAGAAGCGCATGACGTCCGTCCCACCCCCGCCCCCGCCCCCGTTCGACCCCGAACTCGCCGCAGCGCTGGAGTTGATCAAGGAGTTCATCTCGCCCGGGATGTCGCCGGAGGACATCGACGAGATCCGTCGGGGCCCGGCGATCACGCAGTCGATGGAGATGGACCTGACCCTGGACGGGGCCTTCGACATCGAGGACCGGGAGGTGGCAGGTCCGGTGGGCGAGCCCGCCGTCACGCTGCTGATCGGCCGCCCGACCGCACCCGCGACCACCGGACCGCTGCCCGTCGTCTATCACGTGCACGGCGGCGGCATGGTGCTCGGCGACAGGCGGGTCGGAGTGACCGGGGCGCTGGAGTACGCACGGGAGCTCGACGCGGTGGTGGTGTCGGTGGAGTACCGGCTGGCGCCCGAACATCCGCATCCCGCGCCGATCGAGGACGTGTACGCCGGTCTGCTGTGGACGGCGGAGCACGCCAAGGAGATCGGCGGCGACCCGGAGCGGATCATCATCATGGGCGCGAGCGCGGGCGGCGGCCTGTGTGCCGCGCTCGCCCTGCTCACCCGGGACCGCGGCGGCCCGCGCCCGATCGGCCAGTTGCTGCTGTGCCCCATGCTCGACGACCGCAACGACACCCCCTCCGCGCACCAGATGGTCGGCGTCGGCATCTGGGACCGCACGGCCAACGAGACCGGCTGGACCGCGCTCCTCGGCGACCGCCGCGGCGGCCCCGACGTGTCCCCGTACGCCGCACCGGCCCGCGCGGAGGACCTCGGCGGCCTGCCCCCGGCCTTCCTCGACGTCGGCTCGGCGGAGACCTTCCGCGACGAGGTCGTCACCTACGCGTCCCGCCTCTGGCAGGCGGGCGGAGTGGCCGAACTCCACGTCTGGCCCGGCGGCTTCCACGGCTTCGACGGCTTCGCCCCGCAGGCGGCGCTGTCGCAGGCGGCACGGGCCTCGCATGTCGGCTGGCTGCGGCGGTTGTTGGGGACGTAGGCGCTACGGGAGGCACCCGTACGAAGCCGCCGCGGGGCGATCGGTGCCTGCTGTCGGCGCCGGGTCGTTCCGGTCGGTGCCGGTGACGCGCGGTTCCCGGAGTCCCGGGACGGGACGGCACGCTCCGCCCGGAGGCATTCCACGTGCCGCCACCGCGCTCCCCCGCGTGCCACGTCCTCGACGGAACCCGGTCCGCGGACTCCTGTACTCCGGTTTCATGACGCACCATGGGGATATGAAAGAGCTGGCCGGGCGCCTGACCGCGCTGGATCCGGACGCCGGTGCCGCCGTGCAGGTCATCGGCTACTTCGATCGGCTCGCCGAGTCGCGGGCCGGTCTTGAGGCACTGGTGCGTGGGGCGGCGGTGCTCGCCGGGTGTGCCGCGCGGCTGGTCGACGCCGAACGACGGGTGCGGATACGGGTCGAGGCGGACGGCACCCGCAGGGACGACGCGGAGCCGCCGGACCCCGCCTGGCCGTCCGCCGCGCTGACACCGGGCGGTGCTTCGGCACTGTGGCTGGAGCGTACGGCGGAGGCGGCGCCCAGCGTCGTCGACGCGGTGATCCTGGAGCGTGCGGCCGGTGCGGTGCGACTCGTGCTGGACCGCACCCGGGGCCGGGTCTCCGCCGACGACCCGGAGCTGATGGAGACGCTGCTCGACGCCACCGCCCCCGAACCGGCCCGGCTGCACGCGGCCCGTCGCCTGGGTCTGGACGTGGCCGACACCGCGACCCGGGCCCGTGTCGTCGCCCCGCTCGACGGGCCGCCCCGAGTCGTCGCCGCGCCGCGGGCCACCGGTACGTCCGGCGCCCGGCCGGGGTCACTCGCCCCGCACCAGGACGGCGATCCGCAGCCGCCTCCGGCGCACGCGCTCCGGGTCCCGACGGACGCCGAGCTGCCTGCCGGACGGCTGGGCATCGGCCCGGCCGTCCCCGTACTGGACCTGCCCCGCTCATGGGCCGCGGCCCGCACCGCCCTCCGCTTCACCGCCGACGGGACCGCTCAGGACCCCGGCGAGCGGATCGTGCACGCCGACGCGCTCGGCGGCATCACCCTCCTCGCCGAACTGGTCGTACCGGGTGCCGAACCGCCGCCCGACGTCCATGACTTGGAAGCCGCGGCGGCGAACGCGCCCTGGCTGCTGGCCACTCTGCACGCCGTCGCCGCCACCACGAGCCTGCGCGCGGCGGCCACCGAGATCAACGTCCACCACTCCACGCTCCAGGACCGGTTGACCCACGCGGAGTCCCTGCTCGGCTGGCCGGTACGGACTCCGCAGGGGCGACTGCGCCTCCAACTGGCACTGACGATGAGGCACTTGGCGCGGCCCTAGCAGCGAGGCCGGCCCGTGAAGCGCTTCCCCGAGCACCCGTGCCCGGGACGGTATCCGCCCGCACCGCCAACAAACGGGCGCACAAGGGGACTTGGCCACCTCCATGTCACGCGGAATTCCCAATTCGGTGCAGCCGGAGGGGAGTCACAGCAAGCGCTTGTCGCTACATTTTGACATGACCGCCGCACCACACTCCCCCTCTGTCACTCCGCAGGAGGCACTTCCCCATGCGCAGACTTCTCGCCTGTCTGGCGACCGCTGCCGCGGCCCTGGGCGGGCTGACGGTGGCTGCCGCCACACCGGCCGCCGCCGCGACCTCGGGCAGCTTCAGCGTGCTCAGCTACAACGTCGCCGGACTGCCCGAGTCGCTCTCCAGCGCCTCGACGCCGCGCGACACGAGCACCACCGCGATCGGCACGCGCATCGCCCCGTACGACATCGTGAACGTGCAGGAGGACTTCAACTACCACGCCTACCTGTACTCCACCGACACCCACCCCTACCGCACCGCGACCAGCGGCGGCGCGGGCATCGGCAGCGGGCTCAACACCGTCTCCAACTACGCCTGGGACGGCGACGACTTCGAGCGCGTCCACTGGAACTCCTGCCAGATCGACTCGGGCGACTGCCTCACCCCCAAGGGCTTCACGTTCATGCGCGAGCGCCTCTCCGAGGGCGTGTACGTCGACTTCTACAACCTGCACACCAACGCCGGTACCAACGACGGCGACGAGGCCTCCCGCGCCGACAACCTCAGCCAGCTGACCTCGTTCATCAGCACCCACTCGGCGGGCAACGCCGTCGTGGTGATGGGTGACACGAACACCCGCTACACCCGCGCCGCCGACACCATCGCGGAGTTCGGCGCGGCCAACGGACTCACCGACGCCTGGGTCAAGCTGATCCGCGGCGGCGTCGCACCGGTCAAGGGCAGCGACGCGCTGGTGTGCGACCAGACCGGCGCCACCGTGCCCAACACCTGCGAGGTCGTGGACAAGGTCCTCTACCGCAGCAGCAAGCTGGTGACGCTCAACGCGACCTCGTACAACAACGAGCACGCCAAGTTCCTGACCTCGGACGGGCTGATGCTCTCCGACCACGACCCGATCACGGTCGGCTTCACCTGGTCGCAGAACGCGGACTTCCAGCTCAGCGACCAGTTCGGCGGCCCGCACGGCGACTACTACCAGGACATCGACAGCGTCCCGGCCGCCGCCCGCGCCACCAAGATCTCGCTGCGCTCCGGCTCCCGCGTCGACCAGGTCGGCATCACCCTCGCCAACGGGACGACACTCACCCACGGCGGCACCGGCGGCACCGCGTCCTCGCTGACACTGGGCAGCGGAGAGTACGTGACGTCGGCGTACCTGTGCGAGAGCAAGTACAACGACACCACGCGGATCTTCTACGCCAAGTTCACCACCAACCTGGGCAACACCCTGGCCGGTGGCACCACCACCTCGGACTGCGTGACCCGCACCGCCCCGTCCGGCTGGCAGATCGCCGGCTTCCACGGACGCTCCGGCGACGAGCTGGACAAGGTCGGCTTCATCTACACCAAGCGCTGACCCGTCGCAGCGCCCGGCGCACGTCCACCGGATCACCCGCCGCCGCGGGTGATCCGGCCCTGTGCGTCCCGGCCGCCCTATGCGAACGCCGGGGGCACGAGTCGCCCGCGCGAGATGAGCGAGGTGGCCTGCTTCAGGGTGTGGACGCGGATGCTCACGCCGTAGCCGTCGATGCCCGGGACCGCGGCGACCTTGGTGGTCAGATAGCGGTACAGGTCCTCCGTGTCGCGGCAGACGACGATGGCCATCACGTTGGAGTCGCCGCTGATGGCGGCGGCGAAGGCGACCTCGTCGTGGCCCGCGAGTTCCTCGCCGGCGCGTGCGAGGTGGACCGGGGCGACCCGCAGCCACAGGGTGGCGCTCAGCGCGAACCCCAGGCGTGCGGAGAGCAGTTCGACGTCGTAGGCGAGGACCCCCGAGGTCTCCAGGGCGTCCAGGCGGCGGGCCACACGGGCCGTGGACCAGCCGGTGACGTCGGCAAGCTGGGTGTGGGTGGCACGGCCGTCCTCCGCGAGGGCGTCGAGGAGCGGGGTGTCCTCGTCGGTGAGGCGTACGGGAGGTCCGGCGGGGGCGGGCGGCCGGTCGCCCACGAGGTGCCGGATCTGATCAGGCGTGAGGTGGCCGCCATAGCCCGTCCAGTCGCTCACGCCGGACGTGCCGAAGGAGTGGATGAGCAGATCGATGCTTACGTCGAGGACGGCTGCCGACCTGGGCAACTGGCGCAGCAGGACGTCGTCGCGCGGCACATGTACGGGTGCGGTGATGATGCAGATGATCTCCGAGCCGCCGGACGCGAGCCCCGCGTAGGCGATGTCGGGCCGTCGGGTGAGCACGTCGGCGAGCGGGCCGACCCGGTCGGGGCGGCAGCGGATCCGGGCCACCCAGCGCGCGTCGCCGTGGACGGCGGGATCGACCAGGCCGACCACCCGCATCACCCCGGCGCGGCGCAGCGCGTGGAAGCGGCGGGCCGCGGTCTGCTCCGAGACCCCGGCCACCTCGCCGACCAGCCGGAACGAGGCGCGTGGCGCGCACTGCAGGGCGCGGAGGATTTTCCCGTCGACTGCGTCTGTCATGGGGAAAGTCTGACATCGTCCGGGGTCGAGTTGGCGGTTTCCGATCGCTTCTCGGTCGCACGTTGGTGATTGTCGATGCCTGGGCCGATCCTGAGACGCGTGCCCGTTCGAGGGCACCGCAGTCAAGAAGGAGAGTTCTCCGTGAACGTCACGACCCCGGCGAGCGGGACGGCCGACCGGCGGGCGGCCACCCTCGTCATGGCCTGCCTCGGCGTCTTCGTCGCCTACTTGCCGGTGACCACGGTCGCCGTGAGCCTGCCCGCCATCCAGGCGGCGCTTAACGCGTCGACCGCCCAACTGTCCTGGGTCCAGGACGCGTTCGTCCTGCCCATGGCCGCGTTCATCCTCACCGCCGGGGTCTTCGGCGATGTGCACGGGCGCAAGAAGGTGTTCCAGGCGGGCCTGCTGTTCGCCGCGGCCGGAGCCGCCGTCGCGCTGTGCGCGCAGTCGGTCCAGGTGCTCTGGATCGGCCAGGCGCTGGCCGGTCTCGGCGCGGCGACCCTGCTGCCCACCACCCTGGCGCTGATCAGCCACGCGGTGCCCGACCACCGGGAGCGCGGCAAGTTCATCGGCCTGTGGGCGACCGCCCTCATGGCCGCGCTGGCCGTCGGCCCGCTGACAGCCGGCGTCATCCTCGACCACACCTCGTGGCGCTGGATCTACCTCCTGTCCGTCCCCGTCCCGCTGATCGCACTGGCCGTCTCGGCCCGGCTGCTCCCCGACTCCCGGGCCCCGCACGGCCGGAAGCTGGACTGGCCCGGCCAGCTGACGGCGGCCCTCTCCATCACCGCGCTCGTCTACGGCGTGATCGAGGGCGGCGCCGGTTCCTTCACGGACGTCAAGGTCATGGTGGCCCTGTTCACGGCCGTGGCCGCCGGTGTCGCCTTCGTGTTCGCGGAGCGGCGCAGCGAGAGCCCGATGCTGGATCTGACGCTGTTCCGCAGCCCGGCGTTCACCGCCACCACCCTGGTCGCGATGATCACCTTCCTGGCGCTGATCGGCTTCTTCTTCCTCCTCAGCCTGTACTTCGGCCTGGTGCAGCAACTCGACACGCTGGGGGCGGCCTGGCGGCTGCTGATGGTCACGGCGGCGGCCATCGTGGTCGGCCAGCCGGTCGGTCGGCTCATGCACCGGGTCGCCCCGCGCGTCCTGATCACCGGCGGTCTGCTGGTCATCTCGGGCGCGCTGTTCTCGCTGACCGGCGTCGACGCCGGCACCTCGTTCGGGTCCATCGCCTGGCGGCTGGCGCTGCTGGGGCTGGGCGTGGGGACCGTCCTGACTCCGATGACGGCGACCGCCGTGGCCTCCGTGCCGTATCAGCAGGCGGGGATGGCGGCGGCCGGCAACAACGCGTTCCGGCAGGTCGGCGGCGCGCTCGGCCCGGCCGTCCTGGGCGCCCTGCTCACCACCAAGGCGCTCGACACCCTGCCCGGCCACCTGACCGACGCGGGAGTCACGGGCGCGGCCCAGCACAGCATCGTCGCGACCGCCGGCGCCGGGGGTCTGGGTGCCGTCGCGCACATGAACCTCGGCGCGGACACCGGGCGGGTGCTGGGCGCGCTGGGCGACTCGTTCCTGGACGGCATGCGGCTGTGCCTGGTGGTGGCCGGGTCGCTGACACTCCTCGCGGCACTGGTCTGCGTACTGCTGCTCCGCCCGCGCCGGACGGCTGTTTCTACGGCGGCTCCGGTCGTCGGCTCGGCAACGGAGCCTGCCGAAGCGGCAGTTGAGTCGACACCCCGCCGCTGATTCACCTACGGGCGGGGTTCCCTTCGCGAAGAGCTGCGAAGGGAACCCCGCCCGTTGTCGCGTCAGATCGACACGGCGACGGCGGTGAACGTCGTGTCGGGCGTCTGCGGGGTGGTGAAGCGGGCGTTGACCAGATAGAGCCGGTTGCCGAAGCGGGCGGCGGTCGTGGGGACGTCGAAGCGCGGGTCGGTGATCGTGGTGCGCAGGGTCGCGGTGGTGACCTCGGCGTCGAGGTCGAACACGCTGATCCGGTTCAGGCGGTTCTGGACGACGTACAGCGTCCGGCCGATCCGGAACAGACCGTCGCCGTTGGCCACGTCGGTCGCGCCGCTCAGGGCGATCTCAGTGGCTGCGCCGGTCCTGAGGGACACGCGGTAGAGCTTGCCGGGGCTGCTGCTGACGACGATGAGGCCGTGGCCGTCCGGGGTGCCGACGATGCCGTTGGCGTTGTTCACCCCGGGCGTCTGCACCCAGTCGCCGGTGAGCGGCAGGGCGGTGACCTCGCCCGTACGGCCGCGAGGGACGCCGTAGAGCACGGCGTCGAGGGAGTCGGTGAACCAGGCGCGGTCGCCGAGCAGGGTGATGTCGTTGATGAAGTGGCCGGTGGTGGCCGTGAGTTGATAGGTCGTCAGGATCTCGCCGGTGCGGGAGTCGACGACTCGTGCGGCGCCGGTGCCGCCGGCGACGTACAACAGACCGTCGTGGTCGAGCTTCAGGCCGACGGAGACCAGGCCGGTGGCGCCCTCGGAGAGGACCTTGCCCTCGCCGGTGCGCAGGTCGGTGCGGTAGATGGCGCCGTTGGCGCGGGAGCCCATATAGGCGTACGGCCTGCTGCCGATGGCGATGCCTTCGGGGAGCCAGCCGTTGGGCAGCGGGAACTCCGTCGGCGAACTGACGGCCGTGGTGGATGAGTTGGCGTGCGCCGTGCCGGCTGTGACGGCGAGGGCGGTCAGGGCGGCGCCGCCGAGTAAGGCGGCGCGTCGGCTGGGCCGGGGGTGGTTCCGGGTCATCGTTCGGGCCTCCGGGGACGAGTGGGGCGGGGGTGCGGTCGGGCGAACTCGGCGACTCGGGCGAGCCCTGGGACACGGGTGAGATCTTCTTCAACTCCACGCCAGGGCTCGGCATTTGGGCAACGGCCCGTCACGGCCCGGAGTTCCCACGCGCCCCACCCGCAACCGCGGGCTCGGGTTCCCCGCGCTCCGCGGGTACCGCCTTCCGGAGGCTGCTTCCCTCGACATCGAGGTCGGGCAGAATCCGGTCCAGCCAGCCGGGCAGCCACCAGGCGCCCCGGCCGGCGAGGGCGAGCACCGCCGGTACGAGCGTCATGCGGACGGCGAAGGCGTCGACGGCCACGCCGACGGCGAGGGCGAACGCGATGGGCTTGATGAGGGAGTCGTCCAGGGGGAAGAACCCGGCGAAGACGGTGAACATGATCAGGGCGGCGGCGGTGACGACCCGCACACTGTGCCGGGCGCCGTCGACGACCGACTGGCGGGCCCGGCCGGTGTGGGCCCACTCCTCGCGCATCCCGGACACGAGGAACACCTCGTAGTCCATGGCGAGTCCGAACAGCACGCCGATCAGGATGATCGGCAGGAAGCTGACGACAGGACCGCTGTGCGGCACGTCGAGGACATCGGCCAGCCAACCCCACTGGAAGACGGCGACGACCAGACCGAGCGAGGCGCCCACCGACAGGAGGAAACCGACAGCCGCCTTGACGGGGACGACCAGCGACCGGAACACGATCGTCAGCAGGAGCAGGCTGAGGCCGACGACGATGGCGACGAAGGGCAGCAGGGAGTCGCTGAGCCGGTTGGAGACGTCGATGTTGACGGCGGTGGTGCCGGTGACCGCGATCGACGCGCCGGTGCCGACACGGAGGCCGGGTGCGAAGTCCCTTATCTCGCGGACCAGTTGGCCGGTGCGGACGCTGTCGGGGCCGGAGGCGGGGAGCACGGTGATGACGCTCTGCGTCGGGTCGTCGGTGGACTGGGGCGGCAGGACGGCTTTGACGTCCTTCAAGGTCCGCAGTTTCTCGGCCACTTGGGCACCGGCCCGTGAACTCGCGGCAGCCGTACCCTCGTTGGTCTCCGCGAGGACGAGCAGCGGGCCGTTGAAGCCGGGGCCGAACTTGGCGCTGATCGTGTCGTAGGCCGTGCGCTGGGTGGTGGCCTGGGGCGCGGAGCCGTTGTCGGGAAGGGCCAGTCGCAGGTCGGCGGCGGGCAGCATGAGGGTGACCAGGATGCCCGTGACGGCGAGCACGGTCAGCAGCGGCTTTGCGATGACCCGCTTCGTCCAGCGGGTGCCCAGGGTGGTGCGGCCGGTGGTTCCCTCGGCGTCGGCGGCCCGCCGGGCGGCGCGGGTGCCGGGTTCGGGGGTGAGTCGGGTACCGGCGAATCCCGCGACGGCGGGGACGAGGGTGATCGCGGCCAGTACGGCGACGAGGACCGCGCCGGCGGCCCCGAGACCCATGGTGGTCAGGAACGGTATGCCGATGACGCTCAGCGCGGCGAGCGCGATGATCACGGTGGTGCCGGCGAAGACCACGGCGCTTCCGGCCGTGCCGACGGCCAGCGCGACGGATTCCTTCGGGTCGGTGCCGCGGGCCAGTTGCTGTCGGTGGCGCGAGAGGATGAACAGGACGTAGTCGATGCCGACGGCCAGTCCCAGCATCAGGGCGAGGGTGACGGCCGTGGAGGAGATGCTCACCGCGGGCGCGAGGGCGAGCAGCCCGGTCAGTCCGGCCGCCACACCGATCAGCGCGGGCAGCAGTGCCATGCCGGCGGCGAGCAGCGAACCGAACGTGACGACGAGCACGAGCAGCGCCACGGCCACGCCGATGATCTCGGACGGCCCGATGTGGACTCCGTTGCTGCTGAAGACGGAACCGCCCACCGAGGTCCGCAGCCCGTCCCGCTCCGCCGCGCGGGCCGCGTCCTTGATCGCGTCCACGGACGAGGTGCGCACCTCCGCGTTCTGCACGGGGTACTGGACCTGGACTATCGCCGTAGTCCGGTCGGCCGAGACGGCGCCGGAGAACCGGGGGTCGACGACCTCGCCGACCTGGGGCGCCTTCTTGGCGTCGGTCACGGCCCGGGCGATGGCCGCCGTATAGGACGCCTCTGTGATCCGGTGGCCCTCGGGCGCCGTGAAGACGATCTGGGCGCTTGCTCCCGAGGCTTCGGGAAGGGTCTTGCTCAGGCTGTCCAGGGCCCGCTGCGACTCGGTGCCCGGCACCGAGAAGCGGTCGTCGAGCTTGCCGCCGAAGACACCGACGCAGGTGATGAGCGCGGCCAGCACGAAGAGCCAGACACCCAGGACGAGTTTGCGGTGTTGGTAGGCGCTGTGGCCCAGCCGGTGCAGCAGGACGGCCATGACGAACTCCCTCGAACGGTTGGCGGTGGGCCGACTTTATCACCTGCTCAAGTCGAGTGACCTAGTCCATGGACCGTGATGTGTGCCATGGCCGCTGTCCGGGCGTAGATACAGGTCAGGGCGCCCCCGCACAGTGCGAGGGCGCCCTTTGCCTGCCGCGTCGGCTCAGCGCAGCCTGGGTACCGCCACCAGTTCCAGCCGGCCTCCGGCCATCGCCACCACGGCGGACACGAAGGCCTGGAGGCAGGTGTACTCGGCCTCCTCGTCGGGGAGCGCGAGGTGTTGCTGGGTGAGCCCGTCGAAACCGGCGAGGAAGAATCGCGCGATGGTGTCCACGGGCTGGGCGAGGGGTTGGCCGGTGCGCTCGGCCGCCTCCGTGATCAGTCGCGCGGTCACCTCGGTCCAGCCCCGGTAGTGGGTTTCGAGGGACTCCTTCAGAGCGGGCGTGCGGAGCGCGAACATGGTCAGTTCCGCCAGGAGTTGATGGCTCGCGGGCTGCTCCTGCACCGTCCGCCACAGCGCGGCGGCCAGCACGCTCGCCGTCTCCTCGAAACCGCCGTCGGCCGGCGCCGCCCGCTCGACCTGGGCCACCAGATCCTGCGTGAGCTGGTCCATGACCGCGCGGTACAGCCCTTCCTTCGTGCCGAAGGTGTAGTGCACGGTGGCCTGGGCGACCCCCAGCTCGGCGGCGATGGCCCGGGTGCTGCCGGCCGCGACCCCTTCCCTCGTCATGAGATCGATGGCCGCTTTGATCAGCTGGGGGCGGCGCTCGGCCGCGGACACATGAGCCATGGCGCAAGCATATCGACTGAGTCGTCCGAACAAGTCGGTCCTCGCCCGGCTGGACGCCGGCGGCCGTGGCGCGGCCGCCGAGGTCCCGTCCCTGGCCGCGCGGGTCAGTTCCCGCAGGACAGCCCGTGCATACGTTTCCTGCACCACCCGTGAAACGGGACGACCGAGGAGGCAGGCTCGTGACGGAAAGCCAGTTGGACACGTGTGTGATCGGGGCGGGGCCCGCCGGGCTGGCGGTCGCCAGGGCGCTGGCGGAGCGAGGGCTGCCGTACACGCATCTGGAGCGGCACACCGGGGTCGGCGGGATCTGGGACATCGAGAATCCGGGCGGGCCGATGTACGAGTCGGCACACTTCATCTCCAGCCGGACCCTGTCGGGGTTCAGCGGCTTCCCCATGCCCGATCACTTCGCGGACTACCCGCCGCACCGGCAGGTCCTGTCGTATCTGCGGTCCTTCGCCGACGCCTACGGGCTGACGGACCGGATCGAGTTCGGCGTCGGGGTCGCGAGCGTCGAGAAGAACGCGGACGGCACCTGGACGGTCGTGCGGACCGACGGGCGGGAGAGTCTGCACGGGCAGGTCGTGGTGTGCACGGGCTCCCAGTGGCATCCCAACATCCCTGACATTCCTGGGGAGTTCGGAGGCGAGGTCCGGCACACCGTCGGCTATCGCAGTGCCGAGGAGTTGCGCGGCAAGCGGGTGCTGGTCGTGGGTGCGGGGAACTCCGGCTGCGACATCGCGTGCGACGCGGCCCGGGCGGCGGACCGTGCGGTGATCAGCATGCGGCGCGGGTACTGGTTCATCCCCAAGCATCTGTTCGGGCGACCGGTGGACACCATCGCCAACAGCGGTCCGCATCTGCCGATGTGGCTGGCGCAGCGGCTCTTCGGCGGCCTGCTGCGGATCGTCAACGGCGATCCGACGCGGCTGGGGCTGCAGAAGCCGGACCACAGGCTGTTCGAGACGCACCCGGCCATCAACTCGATGCTGATCCACCACCTCCAGCACGGCGACATCACCGCCCGGCCCGGTATCGCGCGCGCCGAGGGCAGCACCGTGCACTTCACGGACGGCACGAGCGACGACTTCGACCTGATCCTGTTGGCCACGGGCTTCATCCACAAAGTCCCGGTCGCGCAGCGGTACTTCGGCGACGAGCAGCATCCCGACCTGTATCTGTCGTCGTTCTCGCGCGAGCACCGGGGCCTGTTCGGCATCGGGTTCGTGGAGACCAACTCCGGGGCGTACCAACTCTTCGACACACAGGCGCAGTTGATCGCCGGGTATCTGCACGACACACGTCACGGTCTGGCCAACGCCGAGCGGTTCACCCAGATGATCCGCGCCGACCGGCCGGATCTGTCCGGCGGGCTGAAGTTCGTCGCCTCGCCCCGGCACACGGGTTACGTCGACAGCGGGGCGTTCGTGAAGTACCTCGGCAAGGTGGCCCGGCAGATGGGCTGGCGCACCGAGGGTCAGGCGCCCCCGGTGCGCTCCCCGCGACGGGTGGAGACGGCGGCATGAGGCGGTTCGACTTCACCGACAAGGTCGTGCTGGTGACCGGCGGCGCGGGCGGTATCGGCAGTGCGCTGTGCCAACGCTTCGCGGCGGGCGGCGCGCGGTGTGTCGTCGTCGACATCGACGGGGCCCGTGCCGAGAAGGTGGCCGCCGCACTGCCCGGCGCCGGGCACTCGGGCATCGGCTGCGACCTGACCCAACGCGCCCAGCTGGAGGGGCTGTTCGAGCGGGTGACCGAGGTCCACGGCCGGCTCGACGTGCTGGTGAACAACGTGGGCATGACCAGCTCGGAGCGCTTCGACGCGCGCAGCGTCGAGAGCATCGAGCAGGAGATCACCCTCAATCTGACCTCCCCGCTGGTCGCCACCCGGATCGCGATCCCCCTGCTAAAGGCCTCGCGGGATGCCCGGGTGGTCACCACGGTCTCCCTGGGCGGGATCTTCCCGCTGGGCGAGACCCCGATCTACACGGCGTCCAAGTTCGGGCTGCGTGGCGCGATGCTCGCCATCGGCCTGGATCTGCGTGCCAGGGGGATCCTGGCGGGGTCGGTGCTGCCCTCGGCGACGGACACCCGGATGCTGCGCCAGGAGGCCGTGGACGGCGGCAACTCGATGCAGTTCCAGGACCGGCCGCAGCAGCCGGCGAACGTGGTCGCGGCCGTGGTGAGCCTGCTGGACAGGCCACGGCTTGAGGCCTATCCCCGGTCAGGCGAGTCCCGTCTGGTCCGGTGCGCGATGCTCGCCCCGAACCTGCTGCCCAGGATCTTCCCCCTGTTCCGCAGGCGCGGCGACCGCGGCATGGCCCGCTATCTGGAGGAGCTCCGCGGTCGCGGACTGGCCCGACAGACCGACGGGCGCTGGGAGTTGGTGGAGGAGGCATGACCAGGAACGAGACGCTGACCGTCGTCGATCCCGCCACGGGCGAGCCGCTCACCACTCTTCCCGCCGCGAGCGCCGACGACGTCACCAAGGCCGCCGAACAGGCCCAGCTCGCCTACGACTCCGGGGTGTGGTCGCGGCTGCCGGTCCGCGAGCGGAGTGCCGTACTGCTGCGGCTGGCCGACCTGATGGAACGGGACGGCGAACTCCTCGCCCGGCTCGACAGCGAGGACGCGGGCAAGCCGATCACGGAGTGCCGTACGGGAGATGTGCCGGGGGCGGTCGAGGCGATCCGCTGGTTCGCCGAAGCCGCCGACAAGGTCTTCGGCCGCCTCGCGCCGGGCGGGTCCGACGCGCTCGGTCTCGTCAGCCGTGAGCCGGTCGGTGTCGGAGCGGCGATCCTGCCGTGGAACTACCCGCTGGCGATGGCCAGTTGGAAGGTCGGCCCCGCGCTGGCCGCCGGCAACTGCCTCCTCGTGAAGCCCGCCGAGGCCACCCCGCGCTCGGCCCTCCACCTCGCCGCGCTCGCCACCGAGGCCGGTCTGCCCGACGGCGTGCTCACGGTACTGCCCGGCTACGGCGCGGAGGCCGGCGCGGCCCTCGCCCACGACCCCCTCGTCCGGGCCCTCTCCTTCACCGGCTCCACCGCCACCGGCCGCCGCGTCCTCAGGGCCGCCGCCGACAGCAACTTCAAACGCGTCTCCCTGGAGATGGGCGGCAAGAGCCCGCAGGTACTGATGGCCGACGCGCTCTCCTACGGCGACGAGCTGATCGGCGACATGATCGAGGCCGCGTTCCTGACGATGGGGCAGAACTGCACCGCGGGCTCAAGGGTGTTGGTGCACCGGAGCATCGCCGAGGAGGTCGTGGAACGGTTCACGGCGGCGGCACGGAACCTCGTCGTCGGCGATCCGGCCGACCCCCGGACCCAGCAGGGGCCGCTCATCGACCGCGCCGCCTTCGACCGGGTCGCGGGGGCCGTCGACGCCGCCCGCGCGGCCGGAGCGCAGATCCACACGGCGGGACTCCCCCACGGGCTCCCCGCGCGCGGCGCCTACTACCCGCCCACCGTGATCACCCGCGCCCCCGCCGAAAGCGCCGTACTCACAAGGGAGTTGTTCGGTCCCGTGGTCACCGTCGAGACCTTCGGCTCCGAGGAGGAGGCGGTACTGATGGCGAACGCCACCGAGTACGGGCTCGCCGCCTCCGTCTGGACCCGTGACCTCGACACCGCGCTGCGGCTGGCCCGTGGCATCGAGGCGGGCGTGGTCTCCGTCAACTCCTACAGCGAGGGGGACATCACCACGCCGTTCGGCGGCTGGAAGCAGTCCGGGTTCGGCGGGGCGGAGAAGTCGACGAACGCCTTCGACCAGTGGACGCGGGAGAAGACGGTCTGGATCCGCACCCGTTGACCCGTCATTCGCGGTACGCCGCCGCCTGGAGCAGCCGCTCCCGCAACTGGGCGGGGGAGGTGCCGTGCCAGCGGCGTACCGCGCGGCGCAGGGCGCGTTCGTCGGAGAAGCCCGCCCGGTGGGCGATGTCACGCAGCGTCAACTCGGGGCGCAGCAGCAGCTGTTCGACGCGTTCCCGGCGGACTCCCTCGGCCAGTGCCTCGTAGGTGGTGCCGCAGTCGGCCAGCCGGCGGCGCAGGGTCCGCTCGCTGGTCGCGTGCCGTCGCGCCTGTTCGCCGAAGGAGGGGATCACCGGGAGGCTCTGCGCGACGGACACCTCCAGCACTTCGAGGAGGTCCTGTTGCCCGGTGCGGGAGGCGAGTTGGGCGTCGAGTGTCTCCAGGGTCGAGGCGTACGTCACCGGGTCGCGGCCGGGCATGGGGGCGCGGGCCCACGCGGGGTCGACGACGATGCGGTCGGCCGGGGCGCGGAAGCGGACCGGGCAGCCGAACACGGCGTCGTACAGGGCGTGTTGACGGGGTGGTGGGGCGGAGAACTCCACCACGCGCGGTGCGAAGTCCGGGCCGACGGCCAGTCGGGACACGGTGACCACGGAGGCGAGCCCCTCCTCGATGAGGAAGGAGGCCACGCTCGGGTCGACGGCGGGATCGGGGAGGTCGGCGCGCAGGACGAAGGCGCCGTCCTCGTCCACACCGGTCGACCACACGGTCATCGCGCCGGAGAGGTTCTGGTACCGCACACCGGTCTCGATGGCGTGGCGCAGGGTGTCGGCGGCCAGCAGCGCGAAGCCGAGCAGACCCCACGCGGTGAGGTGCTGCGCCGCGCCGACCTTCAGGCCCAGCCGCTCGTCCCCGGTGAGCTCCACCGCGCGCCGGATCACCGCGCTGCCCTGCCGGTACGACACCCGTAGCGCGGCGGACCGCATCAACGTCTCGTCCAGGCCGACCCGGCTCAGCAGAGGCCGTAGGTCGACACCGCGTTCGTCGGCCACGACGACGAGATAGCGCAGGATGTTCGGCTGGATCGTCGCCGTTGTGCTGCGGCTGGTCCCGTGCGGGTCCGTCGGGGCGGGGTCGGGGAACATCGCGCTCACCTCCTCGTGGGCGACCACCGTAAGCACCCGGGCCTCACCGGTCGTGCGGGCTGGCCGCCGGAGTCCCCTCAACGGCCCCCGGCGTCCTGCGTCCGTCCCGCACCGCCTGACTACGGTCCCTGCATGTCAGTCAGCGCTCCAAGCCGGACGAAGAGCGGGCGTCGCACCGCCAGAGCGGGCGCCCGGAGGATGGCGACGCTCGCGTTCGCCGCGCAGGGTGTGTCCGTCGCCGCCGTGTACACGACCGTCCCCGCGGTCACCGAGCAGCAGGGGCTGTCCCCGCTCCTGACGACCGCCACGCTGGTAGCGGTCGCGCTGGCGGCCGGGTTCGGCAGCTTTCTCGGGCTGGCCGCGGTCCGTGTCGCAGGTCCGGTCGCCACGATGCGCGGCGCCCTGCTCACGGCCGCCGTCGCGCTCACCCTGATCGGACAGGCGCCCGGACCGCAGACCACCGTCTGCGCCTACGTCCTCTTCGGTCTCGCGGTGGGCGGCCTCGACGTCGCGATCAACACCCGGGCCGCCGCGATCGAACACGCCTACGGCCGCAGCCTGTTCGGCTCCTTCTACACGGCATGGAGCGTGGGCGGTGTGCTCGCGGCCCTGCTCACGGCCGGGGCGGCCCGTCTCGACCGGCCCGTGGGCGACGGCCTGGCCGTGCAGGCGGGCATCCTGCTGCTCGTCGCCTGCTGTCTGCGCACGCACGTCCTTCGCTCCGTCCAAGAGCCGTCTGCGCAACCGCCGTTGGGGCGTCGGCTGTGGCTGCGGCTGCTCCCCTTCGGTCTGGTCCTGCTCGTCGTCTACGTCGTGGACTCGACGGTCTCCGCCTGGTCGGCGGTCTATCTGCGGGGGACCCTCGCCGCGTCGCTCACGGTCGCTCCGATGGCGTACGCGGCGTACCAGGCCGGCACGGTCGTCGGCCGCGCGAGCGTGGACCGGCTGGTGCAGCGGGTCGGGACGGCCGCCGTCGTCCGCACGGCCGCCCTGGTGGTGGCGGGTGCGCTGGCGGGCATGGCCATGGCGCCGAGCTGGCCGTTCGCCGTGCTCGCGGCCGGCGTGGTGGGCCTGGGGGCATCAGTCCTGGCCCCGCTGTGTCTGGCCTCCGCCGCACGGCTGCGCCCGGCCGCCTCGGAAGCGGTCCTGGCCCGGCTGAACCTCTTCAACTACGCGGGCGTCCTCACCGGTGGCGCGGTGAGCGGACTGCTCGGCTCCACCGGCGAGTTCCGGCTCGCGTACGCGACACCGGCCGCCCTGGCGCTGCTCGTCCTGGCCGGCGCCCGACACTTCACCCGGCCGCGGGCGACATCCGAGGCGTAGCAAACAAGCCAGGCAACCGCCCGGACACGGCCAGTCCCACCTCGCGTACGCAGCACCAGCCCCCTGACGCTGCCCATCCTGACCGACGCCCAGCACTTCACCCGTCCGCCCGGAACATCCGAGACATAGCAAACAAGCCAGGCAACCGCCCGGACACGGCCAGTCCCACCTCGCGTACGCAGCACCAGCCCCCTGACGCTGCCCATCCTGACCGACGCCCAGCACTTCACCCGGCCGCTCGGAACATCCGAGGCATAGGAGACAAGCCAGGCGATGGGCGGGATATGGCCAGTCCATGGGCAGGCGGCAATCGGTCGTTCAACCGGCGCTGCCAGCGTCGCGCCCATGAACACTCCTCGCATGGGCCTTCCCGGCCGGCTCGCCGACACCTTGAGCATGCCCGAGCAACACGAGTACCTCCGCCGCGCCTTCTCCCGTCGCGGTCTGCTGCGCGGTGGCGCGGTCGCCGCCACCGGTGTCGCCCTCGCGGGCGGCGGGGGTGTCGCGGCCGCGGCGACGCCCACGCTGGTGCCGGCGTCGACCACGTCCACCGTGCACGGTTCGCTGGTCGCGCCGTTCGGCCGCCATCTGGCCTACGGCGCCGATCCCCGGACCCAGATGCGCGTGTCGTGGCAGGTGCCCCTGCCGGTGAGCAAGCCGTTCCTGCGGATCGGCAGAAGCCCCCTCGACCTGAGCCACCGCATACCTGCGGAGGTGCGCGACCTGTTCACACCGGCCGGGATCGGCAAGAGCGCCGACATCGACCAGTACTACGTGCACGCGGCGCTGGACAACCTGAGCCCCGACACGACGTACTACTACGGCGTCGGCCACGACGGCTTCGACCCCGCCGACCCGGGCGCCGCGCACACGATCTACTCCTTCACCACCGCGCCCCGCACGCACAGCACCCGGCCGTTCAGGTTCACCGCCTTCGGTGACCAGAACCCGAGTTACACCTCGATCGGCCTCAACGCCCTTGTCCAGGCGCAGAGTCCGGCGTTCCACCTGCACGCGGGAGACATCTGCTACGCCGAGGAGACCGGCCACGGACTGCCCGGGGACGCGGGCAACTACGACGCCCGCCAGTGGGATTCGTTCCTCGCGCAGATCGAGCCGCTCTCCAGCCGGGTGCCGTGGATGGTGGCGTTCGGCAACCACGACATGGAGTCCTGGTACTCCCCCAACGGGTACGGCGGCAACGAGGCCCGATTCACCCTGCCCGGCAACGGTTTTGACGCGGCGTCAGCTCCCGGTGTGTACTCCTTCGTCCACGGCAACGTGGGCGTCGTCTCGGTCGACGCCAACGACGTGTCGTACGAGATCCCCGCCAACATCGGCTACACCGGCGGCAGGCAGACCGCCTGGCTCGACAAGCGGCTCGGCGAGCTGCGGGCCCGTACGGACGTCGACTTCATCGTCGTCTTCCACCACCACTGCGCCTTCTCCACCACCAGCTCGCACGCCTCCGAGGGCGGGGTGCGCGAGCAGTGGGTGCCGCTGTACGAGAAGCACCAGGTGGACCTGGTGGTCAACGGCCACAACCACGTCTACGAGCGCACCGACCCGGTCGTCCAGGACAAGGCCGTACGGACCCTGCCGACCGGCGGCACCCACGAACCGGCCAAGGGCGGTGTGGTGTACGTGACGGCGGGCGCGGGCGGCGAGAGCGTGTACAGCTTCCCGGTGGCCGACAGTTACGAGGGGCACGAGGACGCGATCGACTCGGTGCCGACGTACTGGACGGGCAAGGACGGCAAGGTCACCGAGAACGTCGACTGGTCCCGGGTCCGCTACACCGGCTACTCGTTCATCCGCGTCGACGTCGCCCCCGCGACGCCCGGCCGTACGACGACCCTCACGGTCCGGGCGCTGGCCGCGACCGGCGCGGAGGTCGACCGGTTCACGGTCTCCCGGAAGGTCAAGAAGGCCGGACACACCTCCTAGCAGGACACGGAGCGGCGGCCACCGGCGTGCTGCCGGCGGCCGCCGCCCGCAGGGGGCGTATCAACTCGCCCTGGCGAGCATGGCCTTGGCGTGGCGGCGGGGTTCCAGGGCCGCCGCCACGAGGTAGCTGCCGCCGCCCGCGAGGGCGAGCACCCAGTACAGGGGCGCGCCGTGGAGGAAGAGCGCGGCGGAGGAGGTGAGGGCGAGCCAGGTGCCGAGGACGTACTGGAGGCGGTCGCGGTAGACGGCGCCCCCGGCGAGGTAGAGGAGTCCCACGACGAGTCCGGAGGCGGTGGGCCACATCAGGGTGTGCACCTTCTGCTCGTCGAGGGCCGCGCTCAGCGCGGTGATGATCAGGAACAGGGCGCCGAAGCCGATCGGCCAGGACGCGGCGAGCAGGTTCCCGGCCATCGCGTCGGCGCCGCGGACTCCGCGCAGCGCCCTGGAGGTGACGACGCCGGTGACGACGACACCGGCGAGCAGGCCTACGACGAGCAGCGACGCCGGTATCGCGGACGGCAGGTCCACGAGGGGATCGTCGCCGTGGGTGAGCGCGTTCACGCCGTGCCCGACGAGCCAGGCGAGGCCGAAACTGACGTACGACAGACGGTTGTCGAGGACGACGCTCACTGCGGACCGCTGCTGGTTGTAGGTCGTGTGGGACATGGTGGCCTCCGTGAAGTGCTGGGGTGGGGACGCGAGTTGGGGGGATCTCAGGGGTCGCGTCGGTTGGTGAGGATGAACGCGGGGACGAGGACGACGGCCGCGTACACCAGGCAGAGGACCAGCGCGGTGAGCGGGGTGGTGACGCCGTCGACGTGTTTGACCACGATCAGGGAGCGGCCGAGTCCGGTGAACGAGTAGGCGGCGACGCCGTCCTGGAGGGACTGCGGCACGATGGACGGCAGGATGCCCATGATCACGAAGACCACCGCCATCAGCACCGACAGGGCGCCCTGCGTGTGGCGGATCAACGCCCCCAGCGCGAAGCCGAACATACCGATGAAGACCATGTAGAAGGAGGCGCCGAGCACGGCCCGCAGGACGCCCGGGTCGCCGAGCGAGACGCCCAGACCCGTGGGCAGCGCGGCCTGTCCGACGAGGAACGTGACGAGCGAGACCAGCGTGCCCGCCACCGCGAACACCACGGTGAGCAGGCCCGCCTTGACCGCGATCACCCGGCCGCGGGCCGGCACGGCGGCGAAGGTCGTACGGATGAGGCCGGTGCCGTACTCGGGTGAGATGGCCAGGACGCCGAGGACACCGAAGGCGAACTGCACGATGGCCGTGCCCGTCAGGGTGTCGAGGGCGTCGTAGGACGGGTTGCCGAGCTGGTCGGGGCTCGTGTTCATGCCGATGAGCAGACCGGTCAGCGGCATCAGGACGAGGGCGGCGCCCAGCGCCCACCAAGTCGAGCGTACCGAGCGGAGTTTGAGCCACTCCGAGGCGATCACGTCACGCATCACACTGCCTCCTTCGCCCGGTACTCGACGGCGTCGTCGGTGAGGGCCATGTACGCGTCCTCCAACGTCGAGCGCTGGACGGACAGTTCGGTGAGGGGGATACCGCGGTGGTGGGCGAGCATGCCCGCCTCCTGGGGAGTCGTGCCGCGCACGGCGAGCGCGTCGTCGTCGCGCGTCTCGACCTGGGCCTCCAACGCCCGCAGGGCGGCGGCCAGTTCGCCGCGGCGCGCGGGGAGGGTGCGCATGGTGAGATGGGTGCCGGCGGCGGAGTCGATGAGATCCGTGAGCGGCTTGTCAGCGATGAGGCGGCCGCGGCCGACGATGACCAGGTGGTCGGCGGTGTACTGCATCTCGCTCATCAGGTGCGAGGAGACGAAGACCGTGCGGCCCCGCGCGGCGAGGTCCCGCATGAGGGTGCGGATCCAGTGGACGCCCTCGGGGTCGAGGCCGTTCACCGGCTCGTCGAAGATGAGCAGTTGGGGGTCGCCGAGGAGGGCGGCGGCGATGCCGAGCCGCTGCTTCATGCCGAGGGAGAAGCCGCCCGCCCGGCGTCCGGCGACGCTCGACAGTCCGACCTCGTCGAGGACGGCGTCCACGCGGGCGGCGCCGATGCCGTTCGAGAGGGCGATGGCCCGCAGGTGGCTGCGTGCCGAGCGGCCGGGGTGGAAGGCGGAGGCGTCCAGCAGGGCGCCGACCGTGTGCAGGGGCCGGGTCAGCGAGGCGTAGGGCCGGCCGTCGATGAGCGCGGTGCCGGAGGTCGGGCGGTCCAGGCCGAGCAGCATGCGCAAAGTGGTCGACTTTCCGGCGCCGTTGGGGCCCAGGAAGCCCGTGACCTGCCCGGCGCGCACGGTGAAGGACAGGTCGTTGACGGCCGCCTTCTCTCCGTAGCGTTTGGTGAGTCCGATTGCTTCGATCACGGTGGGCTCCTCCTGTGGGCGAGATGAGGCGAGGGGATGGCACGGCGTGGTGCGCACAAGTCACTGCGCGACACTTCAACGCTGCCGTTATAGAACGTAACTTTAACGACTGCATCTAGCAAGACGCTCTTCGGCGCGCCCTGGACGGAACACGAAAGAGCCCTGCCGGCGATGGCCGACAGGGCTCGAAAGCGCTGGTCAGTGGCGTTGCGCGCCCGCGAGGGCGAGGCGGTCAGCGGAGCTGGAAGGCGTCCGCCAGGATCGTCGTCTGTACGTCGAGGAGGGTGGCGGGATCGTGCCCCATGCCGGTGAACTGGCCCGCGGTCTCCAGACCCACGGTGCCGTGGATCTGCGGCCAGGCCATGATCGCGCCGGTCAGCGCGACGGCCGCCGCCGGGTCGGCGGGGTCCCGGCCCGTCCACTGCGCGACCCACGCCGTCACGTCCGGCTCGTCGCGCAGCCAGGCCTGGAACTCAGCAAGGAGCGGGTCGAGACCGGCCAGCGGCCGGCCCTCCGCGAAGACCGGCAGGAACGGCCCGAGCACGGACCGGGCCCGCAGCACGGCCTCGGGCGGAGTGGTGAAGCCCGCCACCGGAGTGCCCTGCACGAGCAGGTAGAGATGCGGATTCGCCACCGCCCACGCCCGATAGGACCTGGTCAGGGCATGCAACGCCGCACGTCCGCCGACTTCGATGTCCACCGCGTGGACGGCCTCGGCGGCATCCGTGTAGGCGTCGAGCACCAGCTCGGCGAGCAGGTCGTCCCGGCTGGCGTAGTAGCGGTAGAGCGCGGGGCCCGACATCCCGATCTCCTTGGCGATCCGCAGCAGGGCCACGCTCTCGACACCACCGGCGGCGAGCTGGCGGACGGCCACTTCCTTGATCTCCGAGCGGGTCTGCTCCCGGTACCGCTCCCGTGGACTGCGCGCCTGGGTTGCCATGCCCCATCCTCCTGGGATCGTCGCTAATGTTCGCTACATACAATAACTAACGAGGTATACAGTAGCGCTCATCGGCCATGACCGGCACGGCCATGACCTACAGAGGAGGTCACCGTGACGACACGCATCCCCACACCCCGGGAGCACTTCAGGGAACAGACACGGTCGGAGATCAAGGAACTCGCGCTGCGGCAGCTCGCGTCCGGCGGCTCGTCCGGGCTCAGACTCACCCTCATCGCCAAGGCGCTCGGGCTTTCCGGACCGGCCCTCTACCGCTACTACGGCAGCCGGGACGCGCTGGTCGACGCCCTGGTCACCGACGCCTATCTCGACATCGCGCACGCCATCGACGACGCGGGCACCGCCCCGAGCGCGCCGATCGAACCCAGGGCCTGGCTGCACCGCCTCGCCCTCGCCTACCGCTCCTGGGCGATGCGCCGGCCGCACCTCCACCAGCTCATCCAGGGCGCACCGCTCCCGGGCCGCACCGCCACCCCGGGCACGTCCGGTGGCGCCCGCGCCGCGCTCGGCCCCTTCCTCGGCCCCTTCCTCGGCGTCTTCGTCGGCGCCGAGCCGGGCGCGGCCGTGGCGCCCCTCGTCGAGGAGATGACCGCGTGGGCCGGCCGCGAGCCCACGGTCCGCCATTGGGTCACGGCCCACACCGGGCTCCGTACCGAGCGCGCGGCCATGGGGATCGCGCTGGCGGGCACGGTCATGGCCTGATCCACGCTGCACGGAACGGTCGGCCTCGAAATGGCCCTGCAGTTCGCCGGCATGGGACAGCTCGGCGACACCCTGCTGACCGCCCACATCGAGAGCCTCGCCGAGGGCTTTCGCCTCTGAACGGGCGTGCTCATCACCAGTCAATGGGGTGAGTATCTGTCGCGTTCTTGTACATCGATGTCCACCTACCTCGACTCTGCCTGCATATTCCTCGGAGCAGACACCTCATTGACAGGTGACGTAACCGTACTTCACTCTGGCGACGTCACCACACAGAGCGGTGACACGTCCCACCGATGAGGAAATTCCTGCCGTGCACGATCAGAACGAGTACCTGTACTTCCTGCGGCGCGCCTTCGACGGCATGCTCGGTGTGCTGGAGGAGCTGGGTGACGACATGGGGAACACCCGCCCGCCGCTGCCCGGGGCGAACTCCGTCTACGCGATCGCGTACCACTGTGCGGCGGTCGCCGACTACTGGACCGGTCATGTCGTCGCGGGGCGCGAGGTCGACCGTGACCGCGCCGCCGAGTTCACGGCCACGGGGCGCGCAGGCGACCTGCGCAGGCAAGTCGACGCGCTGTACGAGCAGTTGGCGGCCGATCTCACTCAGGTCACCGCCACGTCGGTGCCGCGCAACACACCGCCCGCGGACTTCGAGGGACCGGACCGCCCGCTGAGCGTGGCGGGTGTGCAACTGCACGTCCTCGAAGAACTCGCCCAGCACCACGGCCAGATACAGATCACCCGCGATCTGCTGAAGCAGGGAGCTTCCTCATGAGCACGGAGACGCTACTGCTGCCCGGCTTCGACGACCTGGACAGAGACCGACTGCGCACTCGCTCCAGTGTGAAGTGGCACCGACCGGCGCCGGACGTACTGCCCGCCTGGGTGGCCGACATGGACTTCCCGGTTCCGCCGGCCGTGACCGACGCGCTGCGCGCCGCCGTCGAGCGGCGCGACCTGGGCTACCCGGACTGGCCCGACGGCAGCCCGCTGCGCACCGCCTTCGCCGGGCGGATGGCCGACCGCTACGGCTGGACGGCGCACGCGGACCGGGTCCGGGAGCAGACCGACCTGATCCAGTGCCTCCAGCTCGTCCTCCACCTGGCGACGGGCCCGGGCGACGCGGTCGCGATCCAGACCCCCAACTACCCTCCGTTCCTTGCCACGTTGACGACCATGGGACGGCTCGCCGTGCCCGTCCCGATGCAGGACACGGACGAGGGGTGGCGGATGGACTTCGCCGCGCTGGACGCCGCGGTCAGACGGTCGCACTGCAAGGTCCTGGTGCTGGTGAACCCGCACAACCCGACGGGCCGCGTCCTGACCCGCGCCGAGCTGGACGAGACCGCCGCCATCGCCCGGCGGCACGACCTGCTGGTCGTCAGCGACGAGATCCACGCCGAACTGGTCCACGCCCCGCACCGGCACATCCCGTTCGCGAGCCTCTCCGCCGACGCGGCCCGCAGGACCGTGACGCTGACGTCCGCGACCAAGTCGTTCAACCTCGCGGCGATCCGCTGCGCCGTCACGCACTACGGCCCGGACCGGCTCCTCGCGCTGCGCGACGCCCAACCCCCGGACCTGTACGGCACGGTGTCCCCGCTCGGCGTGGTCGCGACGGAGGCCGCGTGGCGGGACGGCGACGCATGGCAGCGTGATCTGCTGACCGTCCTGGACCGCAACCGCCGCCGGGTTCAGCAGGTGCTGCGCTCCCGACTGCCGCAGCTGCGCCACCACTTGCCGGAGGCGACCTACCTGGCCTGGATCGACGCCCGCCCGCTGGGACTCGAACAACCGCCCGTGGAACGGGTCTTGGAGAGCGGCGGCGTCCTGCTGGACGGCGGCAGCCCCTTCGGGCCAGGAGCCGACAGCTTCCTACGGCTCAACTTCGCCACGTCCCACGGCGTGTTGGAGGACATCCTGACCGGCCTCACCCGGGCCCTCGTGCCCGACGACGCGCAGGAGGAGAACGACCTCACGCCGGGTCACACCCCGGACCGCTCCTTCTTCCGCTGCCGATAGCTGGCCGCCTTGTGCCTGTTGCCGCACTCCGCCATCCCGCACCAGCGCCGGGCGCCGGAGCGGGACAGGTCCACGAACAAGCGCGTGCACTCGCCGTTGGCGCACTCCTTCATCCGCGAGAACTGGGGCGAACCCACCAGGTCCACGGCGTCCCGGCCGACCGCGCCGAGCACCTCGTCCACACCACCGGTGCGCGACACCCGCCCCGACGCGTCGAGTTGATGCCTGGGCAGCGGAAGCCGAGCCGCTTCGTTCACCTCCGCGAGGGCTTCCCCGACGGAATCGTCCGGGCTGTCGCCCAGGGGCCAGTTGCGCACCAGTGTGTAGGCGGCCTCGCGCAGCCGACGGACCCGCTCCAGCTCCCGGGCGTCCACGACACCGGGATCGTCCACGAGTCCCGCCGCGCCGATCCAGCGCCTCAAGTCGTCCGGAGAGCCCAGCAGTTCGGTACGGAGACTGCGGCGCCACAGCATGGTGCCCGCCAGGTCGAGACACAGCCGGCCGCTCACAAACACGAACTCATCCACGTGTCCATATTGACAGGTGACGTATCCACTGTCCAGGGCGGGGAAGCGGGGCTCCTTCCCTGCTCACAGTCCCGCACGCCTTGATTTCATCACCCTACTGACAGGTTCGTCAGGGAAGAGCGAAAACACAAGCGCGGCGACTTCCCTTTCGGCCCCTGGGCCACGAATCTGCGGACACTTCCGATATCGGCATCGGGAATGCCGCGAACCCCTTGCGACAGAACGTGCGGAGATGTGCGCCCGGGATATGCCGAACCCCTGAGCTGCGATATATTCACGCCTCAACTGCCGTTGCTCGTAGGCGTTTTACCCTGCCCCCCGCCCTTCGCGAATTCCTTTCGCCGTGGGCGGGGGCCGCCCGTTTCCCCCTCCGTGATACGCCTCACCGAAAGCCCTCCGCTCCGTGGCCATGACCCTGCACGAGGACCGGCCGCCCGCCGGTCGCCATGCAGCCGTTCCGTCCGGCAGTCTCTTTCGACGGATCTACGCACCCCGCACCAGTGACGCCCTGGCGTTCTCCATGGCGACGTACGCCATGCCGCTCCTCGTCCTGACCATCACCCGGTCCCCGTCACTGACAGGCCTGGCGTTCGCGCTGGAGTGGACGCCCCGGATCGCCGCGTTCGTGCTGGCCGGCAATGTGGTGGACCGGCGCGGCGCGGCCATCGTGTGCTTCCTGGCCTCGCTGCTGCGGGCCCTGGTGCTGGCCGGGGCGGCGGTCACCCTCGCCGTACTGCCGCGCGGCACCGCGGAGACGGTGACCGTGCTGGTGCTGGCCGCGGTGACCGGCACGCTCACCCAGTTCAGTTTCGTGGCCAACGAGGCGGTGGGCGCGATCGTCACCCGGCGGGCCCAACACCGGCCGCACGGAGTGCAGTCGGTCCTCATCGGCATCGACCAGACCGCCATGCTGGTCGGCCCCCTGCTCGCGGGCTTCCTGCTGCTGGTGGGTCCGGGCTGGATGCTCGGGTGTCTGACCGCGCTGTCCCTGCTGGCCGCCGTGCTCGGTCTGCAGACCCCGCCCACCCCGCTGCGCTCGGCACGACCGGACGGCGAGCGGACTCCGAGCGGGCTGCGGACCGGGCTGCGCATGCTGCGCAAACTGCCCGCGCTGCGCTGGCTGGTGGCGGGCCTGGCCTGTTCCAATCTCGCCCTCGGTCTGCTCCAGTCGGCCAGCCCCGTGATCGTGGTGGAGAACTTCGGCCGCTCCTCCGCCGACGTCGGCACCCTGTGGTCCGCCGCCGCGGCGACGACCCTGCTGGCGGTCACCTGCTGCCGCCTCGCGCTGAGCCGGCTCGACCTGTGGGGCGTCGGGGTCGTGTGCGCGACCTTCGCGTCGGCGGCCTGCCTGGCTCTCCCACAGGCCCCGTCCTACGCCGCCTACACAGTCCTGGTCGCGCTGTTCATGGCGGGCGACGGCGGCCTCACCGTCGTACTGCGCACCCTGCGCTCCCTGGTCATCCCGGCCACCGCCTTCGGCACCACGCTCTCCCTGACCATGCTGCTCCTGCTGCTGCCGTTCCCGGTGGCCGGCATCCTCGTCGCCCTCACCCCGCCGGCCCACCTCGGCACGGCCGTCCTGGGCTGCGCCGCGGTCCAGGCGGTCGCCCTGGCGATCACCTTCGTACGCCTGCGCAACGAGCCCACACTGCGCGCGACCGCCGACCGGCCACCGAGAACCGCCCTCCCCAACGAGCCGTCGACGACCGGGCGTTGACGGTCCGCGCCCGGGAACAATCACACGGACCCAATCCCCGACCACTTCTCTATGCCGGTCGGTGAATTGCACAGGATTTCCGAAGAGGAAGAGCGAAGTGTCGCTCACGAAATCGTCTGTGCCGCCGTCCCGTTAACGCAGTACCGATGTCGTCGCAGGATCGGCGCCGTCGCTTCGGCCCGAGGTGGCACGATTTCGCCCGGGCCGAACGAGGACCCCCGGCACAAGGAGTCCATCGCGCCATGACCTCCTCCCAAGCATCCGCGTTGCTGACCGGACTGGCCGTCGTCATCGTCGCCGCGGCGCTGTTCGGGGCGCTCGCGCGCAGACTCGGGCAGCCCCCGGTCGTCGGCGAGATCCTGGCCGGCGTCCTGCTCGGCCCGACCCTGTTCGACGGCGCCCTCTCGCGCGCGCTGCTGCCGTCCGACATCCGGCCGTTCCTGACCGCGTTGGCCGATGTCGGGGTCGCCGTCTTCATGTTCCTGGTGGGCCTGGAGTTCGACCGCGGGATGGTGCGCGGCACCGGCCGGATCGCCGCCTCCGTGTCACTGGCCTCGCTCCTGCTGCCGTGCGGCCTGGGCATGGCGCTCGGGACCCTTCTTGTCCGCGACCATCCCAGTCCCGACCGTCTGGGCTTCGTCCTCTTCATGGGCGCCGCCATGTCCGTCACCGCGTTCCCGGTGCTGGCCCGGATCCTCACCGACCGAAACCTGGACCGCACCCCGCTCGGCGCGCTGGCGCTGTGCTGCGCCGCCTTCGCCGACGTGCTGGCCTGGTCGCTGCTGGCCGTGGTGGTGGCGATCGTCGCGCCGGGCGGCAACCCCGAACGGGCACTGCTGTTCCCGCCGTATCTGCTGCTGATGCTCTACCCCGTACGGTGGCTGCTGGGGCGGCTGTTGAAGCGGCCGGGGGTGGTCGCGCAGCCGACGGCCGTCCTGCTGGCCACGGCGTTCGCCGGGCTGCTGCTGTCGGGGGCCGCCACCGAGTGGATGGGGCTGCACTTCATCTTCGGGGCGTTCCTGTTCGGGGCGGTCGTCCCGCGCCCGGGTTCGGAGCGACTGCGGGCCGAACTGAGCGAACGGGTCGGGCTCGTGAACAACGCGCTGCTGCTCCCGGTGTTCTTCCTGGTCGCCGGTCTCCAGGTGGACCTGTCCCGACTCGGCTGGTCCGACCTCGGCGAGCTGGCGCTGATCCTCCTGGTGGCGGTGGGCGGCAAGCTCGTCGGCGCGTACACGGGCGCCTACGCCAACGGTCTTGACCGGCGCATCTCCTCCGCCCTGGCGGTCCTGATGAACACCCGTGGCCTCACCGAACTGATCATCCTCAGTGTCGGCCGCCAACTCGGCATCCTGGACGGGCGGTTGTACTCCCTCATGGTGGTCATGGCGGTACTGACCACCGCCATGACGGGCCCCCTCCTCCAGGCGATCTACCCCCGCGCCCTCGCCCTGCGGGCCACCCCGCAGAACATGACCCGCAGACGCCGGGAGCCGGTCACCGTGGGCGACACCCACGCCGGAGCGGACCGCCCGCACGATCCGTCGTAGCGCCCGCACCGCATGGCCGATGGCCAACGGCCGCGCTTTCCTGACGACCCGGACATGGGGTGCCGTCGCGGCTGCCCGGTATCCGTACCGTGCTGGTCGGCCCTCGGATCAGAGTGACGTCATGACGTGCTTGATCCGGGTGTAGTCCTCGAAGCCGTAGGCCGAAAGGTCCTTGCCGTACCCGGACTTCTTGAAGCCGCCGTGCGGCATCTCGGCGACGAGTGCCATGTGGGTGTTGATCCAGACGCAGCCGAAGTCGAGCGCCTTGGACATCCGCATCGCCCGCGCGTGGTCCCTGGTCCACACCGAGGAGGCCAGCGCGTAGTCGACGCCGTTGGCGTAGCGCACGGCCTCGGACTCGTCGGTGAAGGACGGACGGTCATGACCGGTCCGAAGACCTCGTTCTGGACGATCTCGTCGTCCTGGCGGAGGCCGGAGACGACGGTCGGGGCGTAGAAGTAGCCCTGGTCGCCGACCCGGTGGCCGCCCGTCTCGATCCTGGCGTGCTCGGGGAGGCGCTCGACGAAGCCGCTGACCTGGGCGAGCTGGCCCGCGTTGTTGAGGGGGCCGTAGAGTACGTCCTCGTCGTCGGGCCGGCCGGTCTTCGTCCCGGCCGCCGCCTTGGCGAGCGCGGCCACGAACTCGTCGTGGACCGACTCGTGGACCAGGACCCGGGTCGCGGCCGTGCAGTCCTGGCCCGCGTTGAAGAAGCCGCCGACGACCAGGTCCTCGACCGCCTTCGTCAGGTCGGCGTCCTCGAACACCACCGCGGGGGCCTTGCCGCCGAGTTCCAGGTGGACCCGCTCGACGTCCTTCGCGGCGGACTCGGCGACCTGGACGCCGGCACGTACCGAACCGGTGATGGAGGCCATCGCGGGGGTGGGGTGCCCGACCATCAGCCGGCCGGTGTCACGGTCGCCGCACACGACGTTGAAGACGCCCTTCGGCACGACCGAGCCGATGATCTCCGCGAGCAGGACGGTGGAGGCGGGGGTGGTGTCCGAGGGCTTCAACACCACCGTGTTGCCGGCTGCCAGCGCGGGCGCGAACTTCCAAACAGCCATCAGCAGCGGGTAGTTCCAGGGCGCGACCTGTGCGCACACACCGACCGGCTCGCGGCGGACGATCGAGGTCATGCCCTCCATGTACTCGCCCGCCGAACGCCCTTCGAGCATGCGTGCCGCGCCCGCGAAGAAGCGGATCTGGTCGATGGCGGGGGCGAGTTCCTCGCTGCGGGTGAGGTGCAGCGGCTTGCCGGTGTCGCGGCTCTCGACGGCGACCAGCTCGTCGGCCCGGGCCTCCATCGCGTCGGCGCTCTTCAGCAGCGCGCACTGGCGTACGGACGGTGTGGTGTCGCGCCAGACGGGGAACGCGGCAGCGGCGGCGGCCATCGCCGCGTCGACGTCGGCGGCCCCGGAGAGCGGGGAGGTCGCGTAGACGTCACCGGTGGTGGGGTCCACCACATCGAGGGTGCGGCCGTCCGAGGCGTCCGCGAACGCACCGTCGATGTAGTTGCGGAAGGTGGTGCTCATGGACGTCTCTCCTGGTCAGGCGGCGCTGCGGGCGGACAGATGCTCGTGTACGGCGGTCCAGGCGCCGTCGTCCGCTCGGGCGAAGACGATGGTCTCCCGCTCCTGGACGGTCTCCTCGCCGGAGTGGGTGGCGATCCGGGTCTCCACGTCGTGGCTGAAGACGGCGGTGTCGCCGAAGGGCTGGACGAGCTGCGCGGACGAGACACAGCCGAGGACGCGGAAGCCGTCCTCCGCCACCCACCGCTGCCACAGCGCGCGGTACTCGGCGGTGGAGCCGAGCCGCTGCGGGGTGGTGTGGAAGACGAAGCTCGCGTCCGGGGCGAAGGCGCCGAAGTAGTCGTCGAGGCGGCCCTCGGCGAAGGCGGCGACGAGCGCGTCGGCGGCGGCCCGGACTTCCTGGACGGTGGTGGTGCTCATGTTCAGCTCCTTGCGAAAGGGGTGACGGCGGGCTCGGTCACGGTCTCGTCGGTGCCGCCCGTGATCGGCGGCACGGGAGCGTCCCCGGGCGTGGCAAGCGGGATGAGCCGCCCCTTCCTGCCGGGCGCCGCGCTGCGGGTCGCCCAGCGCGAGGCGCTGTGGGCGGTCTCCAAGGCGGTGGAGTCGGGCCGTCCTGTCGTCCGCTACGGAGACGACGCGACCGGCCGCTGGCTGCCCGACGACCCGGCCGTCCTGACGGCACTGGTGGAGAACGTGCTCGGCGAGGTGCTGCGCTACGACGAGGCCCATGACTCGCAGCTGCTGGTCTCCGCCCGTACCTGGATGGAGCGGGACCGCCGCACCGACACGGCCGCGGCGGCCCTGCACATCCATCCGAACACCCTCGCCTACCGCCTGCGCCGCTTCGGCACCCTCACCCACCGCGATCTGACGTCGACGGGGGCGCTGGCCGAGGTCTGGCTGGCGATCCAGGCGGCGGGGGCACTGGGCCTCACCGACTGAGCACTGCCTCCGCTCACGCCCAGGCCGTCACCGGCACGAACGAGCTGTCCGTGCGGAAGAGGTCCGTGCCGTCGGTCGGGTCGACCCGGAGCTGGTAGTTGTAGTGGCGCAGGTAGTAGCCGGGGTAGTTGTACGACTCGAAGCGGAGCGAGCCGGTGGTGGCGCCGGTGCGGGCGTAGAACGTGGCGTCCTTCGCGAACGTCGTCGTGCCGTCGTTGGCGTCGAAGCGGCCCCGGAAGTCGTAGTGGCGCAGGTAGTTGCCCGCGCTGTCCCGGAAGGAGAAGCCGGTCGCGTCGGCGAGGCCCGCGACGACGGTGAACGTGGACGCCTGCTTCAGGGCGGTGGTGCTGGCGCTGGTCACCACCGGGAGGTTGAGCAGGGAGGACACCTCCTGCCAGTAGCGGGTCGTGTAGTTGGCGGACTGGAAGGAGCGGGTGACACCGGTCGCGAGGCTCGGGCCGCCGGACACCGTCTCCTTGATGACCGTGAAGTGGCGCGCCGTGCCGGAGAGGGTGGTGAGCGCGGTCGGCGCGGACCAGGTGGCGAAGGTGTCGTAGCTGTCGCTGTAGTAGTAGTTGCCGTCGCCGTAGCCGTCGAAGAAGATCCGCCAGCCGCCGTTGTCGAGCTGGACGACCGAGGGGCCTTCGCGGTAGCTGCCCCAGCCGGCCCAGTCGCCGGTCTTCGAGATCGTGTAGGGGCCGGTGAGGCTGGTGGCGGTGGCGTACTCGATGTACTTGGCCGTCTCGTTCTTGGTGAAGGCGTGGTAGGTCGAGCCGATGCGCACGATGTACGTGTCGATGTGGTTGGAGCCGATGCCGGACAGGGCGACCGGTGAACTCCAGGCGGTGAGCGCGGAGTTGGTGGCCTTCAGCCGGTAGGGGGTGAAGATCCACTCGTCGTCGGTGGTGGAGCAGGACACGATGACGTTGACACTGCCGTCGCTGTCGACGAACCACTCGGGGGCCCACGCGCGGGACAGATTGGTGATCGGGACCGTGTAGTCGTACAGGAACGTCCAGTTGACCCGGTCGGCGCTGCGGGCGAAGCCGATGGTGGTGCTGACGTCCTCCCAGGTGTGGGTGGTGTACGTCAGGTAGTAGTAGCCGTCGGTGTGCTTGAACACGCTGGCGTCGCGGATGCGGTTGCTCGGCGGCGTGTAGGCGGAGGCCTGGACGAGGCGGAAGTCGGTGGCGTCGTCGGACTGGTAGACGTTGACGGTGCCGTCGTCGCTGTTGAGGAACGGGACGATCGTGTAGCGGGTGGCGTAGCCGGCGGCGGGGGCGGCGGCCAGGGCCGTGCCGAGCAGTCCGGGGGCCTCGCCCACGACGAGCGCGGAGGCGGGCAGGGCGGCCAACGCGCGCAGCAGGGCGCGGCGGGACGGTGTGGGGGGACGTGTGGTCACGGGCGGCTCTCCCGGAGACTCGGACGTTCGTCATATCGAACGCGGTTCGTGAATTCGGTCAGAAGGTAGGGGTGGGTCAGGAACACGTCAATGGTTTGCGCAGTGCTGGAAGATCTCTGTGGGAAGCCTGTGGCGAACCGTCAACCCGCCACGCCACGCGGGAAGTTGCCGCATCCGCACCGCACCGGGGCGCCCGGCCGTTACCGTTCGGTGGACCACGCGCTCCGGAGGTGCCGCCATGACGCCCGACCGTTCCCCCGGCCTCGCCGAGTCCGCCCGCGCGCTGGCCGCCGGCGAGGTGACGTCACGCACCCTGACCGAGCGGACACTGAACCGGATCGAGGCGACCCAGGCCTCCCTGAACGCCTTTCGGGTCGTACGGCGGGAGGCCGCGCTGGCCGAGGCCGACGCGGCGGACCGCGAACTGGCCGCCGGGGTCCGCGGGTTGCTGCTCGGTGTGCCGGTCGCCGTCAAGGACGACACGGACGTGGCGGGCGAGCCGACCGCGTTCGGCTGCCGGGGCGAGTTCCCGCCGGCGGCGGAGGACGGGGAGGCGGTACGACGGCTGCGGGCGGCCGGTGCCGTCATCGTCGGCAAGACCAACACCTGCGAACTCGGGCAGTGGCCGTTCACCGAGGGGCCCGCGTTCGGCGCGACCCGCAATCCGTGGAACTCCCGTCACACGCCCGGGGGTTCGTCCGGCGGATCGGCGGCGGCCGTCGCGGCGGGCCTGGTCCCGGCCGCGCTCGGCTCGGACGGCGCCGGGTCGGTGCGCATCCCCGCTTCCTGGACCCACCTCATCGGCGTCAAACCGCAGCGCGGACGGATCTCCACCTGGCCGCGCGGCGAGTCCTTCCAGGGCATCACGGTCAACGGCACCCTCGCCCGCACGGTCGCGGACGCGGCCCTGCTCCTCGACGCGGCGAGCGGCAATCACGCCCAGGACCCGCACCGGCCGCCCGCGCTGCGGATGTCCGAGGCCGTGGGCCGCGACCCCGGCCGACTGCGCATCGCCCTCTCCCTGAAGCCGCCGTTCACCGCGCTGCCCGCCCGGCTGCTCCCGGACGTACGGGCGCGGGTCCTCGAACTCGCCGAGAAACTGGCCCAGTTGGGCCACACGGTCGTAGCGGATGATCCGCCCTACGGCCAGATCGGGCTGACCTTCCTCCCCCGGGCCACCGTCGGTCTCGCCGAGCGGGTCCGCGAGGCACCGCACCCCGGACTCCTCGACCGGCGCACCCTGGACGCGGCCCGCCTCGGCCGGCTGCTCGGCGGGGCGCCGCTGCGGGCGGCCCGGCGCGCGGAGGCGACCCTGCACGACCGGTTCGGCGCGTTCTTCGGGAGGTACGACCTGGTCCTCGCGCCGACAACTGCCGCTCCCCCGCCTCTCATTGGCGCGATGCTCGATCTGGACGGACTGGCCACCGACCGCGCGATGATCGCCGCCTGCCCCTACGCCTGGCCGTGGAACGTTCTCGGCTGGCCCGGCGTCAGTGTCCCCGCCGGGTTCGTCGCGGGCGGACTCCCGGTCGGCGCCCAGCTGTTGGGCCCGGCGAACAGCGAGCCGCTGCTGCTGTCGCTGGCCGCCCAGTTGGAGGCGGAGCTGCGCTGGCACGAGCGGTGGCCGGAGCCGATCGGCGCGGATTCCCCGGCGGCACAAGCGGGTTCGGCCCGTACCCTGTGACCATGGAAGACGCGTCGATGGTCGGGCTGATGGGGCGGGTCACGGGGGCGGTCGGACCGGGGCTCGTCGGTGAGGTGATCGTCCGGGTGCGCGGCGGCGCCGAGCACTTCCTCGCGTACGCCGCCACGGGCACCGACCGGATCGAGCGGGGCACCGTGGTGATGGTCGTGGAATATCTCCCGCCACGTACCGTCTACGTAACAGCGGCGTACGACAGTTGAGCGTGCTCCCCCGCAGGTGAGAGCCGTTTCAAGGGCGTTCGCGTCAAGATTGCAACAAAGATCCGTCAGCGTCTGTACCCCGGTGTCGCACAGGCGCACACTCCCTTCGTTCGGTGCCGAAAGGGCACCATCACTAGGGGGCGTATGCCGATGGTCATCGGCGTCGTAGCGGGGGTGGCGGTTGTCGCCGTCCTCGTACTGATCGGTCTGTTCAAGTCGATGTGGCGGGTCGCCGAGCCCAACGAGGCACTCATCATCTCGGGCTCGAAACACCGTACCGAAGGCCTCGAAGAGGGCATGGGGTTCCGTATCGTCACGGGGCGCGGCACGCTGGTGCTGCCGGGTGTGCAGGCGGTGCGGAAGATCTCGCTGGACCTCAACGAGACCGAACTGCACGTGGATTGCGTGACCACCCAGGGCATTCCGCTCAAGGTGCGGGGCGTGGTCATCTTCAAGGTGGGCGACGACTTCGTGTCGATCGCCAACGCGGGCCGTCGTTTCCTCGACCAGCAGAAGATGATGTCGGAGCGCGTGCACAACGTGTTCGCCGGTCATCTCCGGTCCATCGTGGGCGGGTTGACGGTCGAGGACATGATCCGCGACCGGGAGAAACTGACCGGCCAGACCCGTGCCGCCTGCGGTACGGAGATGGAGAAGCTGGGTCTGATCGTGGACTCGCTGCAGATCCACGAGATCGAGGACCCGACCGGGTACATCAAGAACCTCGCGATGCCGCACGCCGCCGCCGTACAGCGGGACGCGCGTATCGCGCAGGCCGAGGCCAACCGGCTTGCCACCGAGGCCGAGCAGAAGGCCGCGGCACGGATGTCGGAGGCCACCCGGGACAGCGAGATCCTCCAGGCCGGCTACCAGGCCGAGCGCGACAAGGCGGCGGCGAAGGCCCGGCAGGCCGGACCGCTCGCGGACGCCGCCGCCCGGCAGGACGTCGTCGTCCAGGAGACCCGGATCGCCGAACTCGACGCGCTGCGCCGGGAACAGCAGCTCCAAGCGGACGTCCGCAAGCCCGCGGACGCCCAGGCGTACGAGACCCGGGCCCGTGCCGAGGCCGAGCGTGACGCGCGGATCTCCGCCGCGCAGGCCAAGGCCAAGGAGACCGAGTTGGCGGCCCTGGCCGAGGCGAGCCGGATCAAGACGGCCGCGAACGCCGAGGCCGAGGCGACCCAGGCACGAGGTGCCGCCGCCGCCACGGCCACCCGGGCCACCGGTGAGGCCGAGGCGGCGGCCGCCCAGGCGAAGGGTCTGGCCGCCGCCGAGGCGACCCGGGCCCAGGGTCTCGCCGAGGCGGAGGCCATCAAGGCGAGGGCCGCGGCCCTCGCCGAGAACCAGGAAGCGGTGGTCGCGCAGCAACTCGCCGAGAACTGGCCGGAGATCGTGAAGGCCGGCGCGTCCGCGTTCGGCAGCGTCGACAACATGGTGGTCCTCAACGGGGCCGACGGCATGGCTGAGATGCTCGCCAAGGCGCTCACGATGGGCGGCACGGGCCTCGGTCTGGCCCGTCAGCTGCTCTCGACGATGAACCAGAACGGCCAGACCCCGAACGGGACTTCGGCCCTGAACGGGAGCACACCGCCGCCGTCGCAGAAGGTGCCGGTGGAGAAGGACGAGAAGTGACGTCAACGGGAGGCTGACGTACAAGTCACGGGGGACACCCTCTAAGGTGCCCCCCGTGACCGCGTTTACCGATGAGAACGTCCCGGGCCGCTTCGGCCCCTCCGCCACCACCGAGGCCGACCCGCGCGAGGTCGGCAAGGTGCGTACCGAGTACTCCCCCGCGCACGACGGGGACCCCGACCCCGGTGAGATCGTCTGGACCTGGGTGCCGTTCGAGGAGAACGACGGCCGGGGCAAGGACCGCCCGGTGCTCGTCGTGGCCCGTGAGCCCGGCGGGACGCTGCTCGCCGTGCAGCTCTCCAGCAAGCGGCACGACGGCGACCGCGAGTGGGTGGCGATCGGCAGCGGCCCGTGGGACAAGTCCGGCCGCGACTCGTGGGTCGACGTGGACCGCGTCCTGCGCCTGCACGAGGACGGCATGCGCCGCGAGGCGTGCGCCATCGACCAGATGCGCTTCAACCTCGTCCGCCACCGGCTGCACGAGCGCTACGGCTGGACCTGAGCGGCTACTTCTGGAGCTGAGGCTCCGGAAAGGCCCGTACGAAGGCGTCCCGGACCGTGGCCCCCGGTGTGCGGTCCAGGACGCCGAACACCACGTGCTCGAAGGCCCCGGCGAACCGTCCGCCCGGCCCGAGCAGCGCGTGGAAGGCGCCCGCGACCTGCGCCGGGTCGTGTCGGAACACCCCGCAGCCCCAGGCCCCCAGGACCAGCCGCCGGTAACCGTGCGCGAGCGCCGTCTCCAGTACCCGCTCCGCCCGTACGGCGACGGCACCCGGCAGCTCGGCCGCGCGCTCCGGTGCCGTACGCAGCACGACCCCCGCGTTCGGCGCGGCGGCGGTCAGGAAGCCCGCGGTGTACGGCTCGTCCAGCAGGCGGCCCTTGTCGTCGCGGAAGACGGGGACGGCCGGTGAGTGGATGACCCGGTCCGTGTAGAACGGGTCGCGGTGGGCGCGGTGATGGTCGTAGAAACCGCGGGCCTCAAGCAGGCAGGTGTACAGCGCGGAGGCGCGGCACAGGGCCTCTTCCTGGGCCTGGGCGCCGTTGAGGAAACCGCCGCCGGGGTTGCGGGCCGAGGCGAAGTTCAGCACGGCGACCGGGCCGGTGAGCCGGCGGGCGGCCTCCAGGCTGCTCTCGCCCGTGACCTCGATGAACGTGTCCACCGGCGAGAACTCCGGTATGCGCACCGGCTCCGGTCCGTACAGGCCCGTGCCCGCCCGGGCCGCCGCCGTCTGCGCGGCGATGGACACCTCGCGCCCGTCCGCCGTGCGGTAGCCCCCGGCCGCGACGATCTGCTCCGTCTGCTGCGCGATGCCGCGCAGGCGCGCGCTCATGGCATAACCCCCGTGTACGCCATGAGAGCGCGCCCCGCGATCTCCCCCGTGTTCTCCCCCGTCGTGCTCATACATGCATCGTGAGCGATGCTGGTCGTGCGGTGCAACGGAGTTTCCGGGCTCCGCGAACGGCCGGCGAACCGGAGATTACCGATCCCGAACGTGGCAATACGCACCCTTGTGCGACCAGCCGCGAGGGTCTTGGGTGGGACAGGTGTGCCGACCCGGGCCAAACAGAAACCGGGCCGGTGGCATGGTGGAATCTCAGGAGGATCCCGACATGTCCGATACGGCAAGTGACTGTAGCGACTGTACGGAGCCCCGTACCGCGGTCACCGAACCCGAGGTGGAGGCCCTGGTCAGGGGCATCTGCTTCAAGACCGGTCCGCCCCGAACGCTCGGGGTCGAAGTGGAATGGCTCGTCCACGAGCTGCGGCTGCCGCAGCTCCCCGTGACACCCGAACGACTCGAAGCGGCCTACGCCGCGTTGAAGACCGTGCACCTGAGGTCGGCGCTCACCATCGAGCCCGGCGGCCAGCTGGAACTCAGCTCGTCGCCCGCCACCTCCCTGATGGAGTGCATCGGTTCCGTCTCCGAAGACCTCGACACCGTCCGCGCTGTGCTGGCCCGCGACAACCTGGGGCTGGTCGGCGTCGGCCACGACCCTTGGCACCCGCCGCGCCGGTTCCTGCACGAGCCGCGCTACGACGCGATGGAGCGCCACTTCGACCGCACCGGTCCCGCGGGCCGCCGCATGATGTGCAGCTCGGCATCCGTGCAGGTGTGCCTGGACGCCGGTTACGAGGAGCCGGGGCCGCTCGGCCACGGGCGGCGCTGGTGGCTGGCGCACCAGCTGGGCGCCGTGCTGGTGGCCGTGTTCGCCAACTCCCCGCTGATCGGCCGCAGCCCCACGGGCTGGCGTTCCTCCCGGCAGCTGATCTGGATGGAGATCGGCCCCGGCCGGGCGGGCGCGCCTCCGCTGGACGCGGAACCGCGCGGCGCCTGGGCGGAGCACGTGCTGGACTCGCCGGTGATGTGCGTCCGCCGCGAGGACGGCCCGTGGGAGGTGCCCGAGGGGCTGACGTTCCGGGAGTGGACCCGTTCGTCCACGCCCCCGACCCGTGACGACCTCGACTACCACCTGACCACTCTGTTCCCGCCGGTCAGACCGCGCGGCCATCTCGAACTGCGCATGATCGACGCGCAGCCCGGGGACGACGGCTGGATCGTGCCGCTCGCGGTGACGACGGCACTGTTCGACGACCCGGAGGCCGCCGAGACGGCGTACCGGGCGGTGAAGCCGCTGGCCGAACGGTCCCGGGGGCTGCCCGCGCCGCACAATCCGCTATGGATCGACGCGGCCCGCTACGGGCTGTCCGACCCGGAGCTGCACGAGGTGGCGCTCGTGTGCTTCGCGACGGCGCTGGAGGCGCTGCCCCGGCTGGGCGCGAGCGCCCAGGTCACGGACGCCGTCCGCGCGTACTTCGACCGCTATGTCATCCGGGGCCGCTGCCCCGCCGACGATCTGCTCGACCGCGTGCGTGGCACGGACAGCCGCCCGCACGGGAAGGACATCCGCACATGACCGACGCCGACACCACCGTTGATGACATCGATATCGAGGCGCTCAGGGAACGGGCGCTGACCACCCTCACCACGGCCCGGGACCGCACCACGCTCCTGACGAGCTGCGTGGACGAGCCCGAACTGACCGCACAGGTCTCGCCGTTGATGTCCCCGCTGGTCTGGGACCTCGCGCACATCGGCAACCAGGAAGAGCTGTGGCTGCTGCGCGCCGTCGGCGGCCGGGACGCGATGCGCCCCGAGATCGACGGCCTCTACGACGCCTTCGAGCACCCGCGCTCCGAACGCCCCTCGCTGCCGCTGCTGCCGCCCGCCGAAGCCCGGCAGTACGCGGCCGAGGTGCGCGGCCGGGTGACGGACGTCCTGGCCGATTCGACGTTCCGCGGGACGCGGCTGACGGAGGCGGGCTTCGCCTTCGGGATGGTCGCCCAGCACGAACAGCAGCACGACGAGACGATGTTGATCACCCATCAGCTCCGCACGGGCCCCCAGGCGTTGACGGCTCCGGACCCGGAACCGGTACCGCTGTTCACCGGCCCGTCCGAAGTCCTCGTCCCCGGCGGCCCGTTCACGATGGGCACCTCCACCGAGCCATGGGCGCTGGACAACGAGAAGCCCGCGCACCGGCGCGAGGTGGTCCCCTTCTACATCGACACGACCCCGGTGACCAACGGCGCGTATCTCGCGTTCATCGAGGACGGCGGCTACGACGACCCGCGCTGGTGGACCAAGGAGGGCTGGGCGCACATCCGCCGCAACTCCGTTGTCGCGCCGCTGTTCTGGCGCAAGGACGGCAAGCAGTGGCTGCGGCGCCACTTCGGCGCGACGGAGGCCGTGCCGCCCGACGAGCCCGTCCTGCACGTGTGCTGGTACGAGGCCGACGCCTACGCCCGCTGGGCCGGACGCCGGCTGCCCACCGAGGTGGAGTGGGAGAAGGCGGCCCGCCACGACCCGGTGAGCGACCGCTCGATGCGCTACCCGTGGGGCGACGCCGACCCGGCCCCGGAACACGCGAACCTCGGCCAACGTCACCTGCGCCCGGCACCCGCCGGAAGCTATCCGGCGGGCGAATCACCCCTGGGCGTACGCCAGTTGATCGGTGACGTGTGGGAGTGGACATCGAGCGACTTCCTGCCCTACCCCGGCTTCAAGGCATTCCCGTACAAGGAGTACTCGGAGGTGTTCTTCGGCCCCGAGTACAAGGTGCTGCGGGGCGGTTCGTTCGCCGTGGACGAGGTGGCCTGCCGGGGCACGTTCCGCAACTGGGACTATCCGATCCGGCGGCAGATCTTCTCCGGCTTCCGCACGGCCCGTACGGCTCGCTCGGAGGCCGTCTGATGTGCCGTCATCTGGCCTACCTGGGACCCGAGGAGCCGCTCGGCCGGCTCCTCGTGGACCCGGAGCACAGCCTGTACCGCCAGTCCTGGGAACCGCGCCGGCAGAAGCACGGGACGGTCAACGCCGATGGTTTCGGGGTGGGTTGGTACGCCGAGGGCGACCCGGTGCCGGGCCGCTACCGGCGGGCCGTACCCATCTGGGGCGACCAGTCCTTCGCCGACCTGGCCCGCGTGGTCCGCTCGGGCGCGCTGCTGGCCGCCGTACGGGACGCGACGTTCGCGGGGGCGGACGGGGAGGCCGCGGCGGCGCCGTTCGCCGCGGGCCCCTGGCTGTTCAGCCACAACGGCGCCGTCACCGGCTGGCCCCAGACCCTCGCCGCGCTCGCCCAACGCCTGCCCCCCGTCGACCTGTTGTCCCTGGAGGCCCGCTGCGACTCGGCGCTCGTCTGGGCGCTGGTCCTCGGCCGGCTCCGGGCGGGCGACGAGGAGGGCCAGGCGCTGGCCGACACGGTGGTCGAGGTGGCGCATGCCGCACCCGGCTCCCGCCTCAACCTCCTTCTCACCAACGGCGAGTCGATCGCCGCGACGGCCTGGGGCGACTCCCTCTGGTACCTCTCCGAGCCCGGCCGCCGCACGGTCGTGGCCTCCGAGCCCTACGACGACGCCCCGCACTGGCAGGAGGTCCCCGACCACACTCTGCTCACCGCGAACCGCGCCGAGGTCCTCCTCACCCCCCTCAAAGACCTCGCACCATCGAAGGAGCCCCGCACGTGAGTCCGTTCCTTCTCACCCGCACCCTGCCCGAGGACGCCACCGACGCGGCCCTGCGCGCCGACGTCCTGGAGGGCCTCACCCGCACCCCGAAGACCCTCCCGCCGAAGTGGTTCTACGACGCCCACGGCAGCGAACTCTTCGAGCAGATCACCGAGTTGCCCGAGTACTACCCCACGCGCGCCGAGCGGGAGATCCTCGTCGACCGGGCCGGCGAGATCGCCGCCGCGACCGGCGCCCGGACACTCGTCGAGCTGGGCTCCGGCTCCTCGGACAAGACGCGCCACCTCCTCGACGCGTTCACCGACCTGGCCGTGTACGTCCCGGTCGACGTCAGCGAGAGCGCGCTCACGCAGGCTGGGCACGCCATCGTCGAGGAGCGGCCGGGTCTCGACGTACACGCCCTGATCGCGGACTTCACCGGCGCGCTTACGCTCCCGGAGACACCGGGACCGCGCCTGCTGGCGTTCCTGGGCGGCACGATCGGCAATCTGCTGCCGGCCGAACGCGCCACGTTCTTCGCCGGTCTCCGCGCGTTGCTCTCACCCGGCGACGCGCTGCTGCTGGGCACCGACCTGGTCAAGGACGAGCAGGTCCTGGTCAGGGCGTACGACGACGCGGCCGGGGTGACCGCCGCGTTCAACAAGAACGTCCTGACCGTGGTCGACCGCGAACTGGGCGCCGACTTCGACGCCTCGGCCTTCGATCACGTGGCCCTCTGGGACAGCGAAAACGAGTGGATCGAGATGCGGCTGCGGTCCCGCACGGACCAGACCGTGAAGATCCCGGCGCTCGATCTCGCCGTCGACTTCGCGGCCGGCGAGGAACTGCGCACCGAGATCTCGGCGAAGTTCCGCAAGGAAGGCGTGCGGAGCGAACTGGCGGCGGCCGGGCTGGAGTTGGCCCACTGGTGGACCGACCGGGAGGGCCGCTTCGCGCTGTCACTGAGCGTGGTGCGCTGACATCGGGTGACGGGCCGTCTCGCGTACCGCCGCACCTTGGGGCACGGTGGAGTGACGCGTGACGCGCCCGTCACGGCCGAGAGGAGTACCCGCATGTCCAACCACACGTACCGGGTCACCGAGATCGTCGGCACCTCTCACGAGGGCATCGACCAGGCCATCCGCAACGGCGTCGCCCGCGCCGCGCAGACCCTGCGCAGCCTCGACTGGTTCGAGGTGACGCAGGTCAGGGGCCAGATCGAGAACGGGCAGATCGAGCACTACCAGGTCGGTCTGAAGGTCGGCTTCCGCATCGAGGACGAGGACTGACGGCCGGACTCACAGGGGCTACCGTCGGCGCACCGCGTAGGTCAGGTGCGTCACCCGTGACGACGGCTCGGAACGGACCGGCTCCAGCGCGATCCTGGACCGGTCCACGCCGTCGAACAGCCGGGTGCCGGTGCCGAAGAGCACCGGTGACAGCGTGATCGAGAACTCGTCGACCAGGCCCGCGTTCAGGTACTCCAGGATCGTCGCGCCGCCGCCGGCGATACGGACGTCCCGGTCGCCGGCGGCGGCGCGGGCCAGGTCGAGGGCGGGCTCGATGCCGTCGTCGACGAAGTGGAAGGTGGTGCCGCCGGGCCGCTCCCACGGGTCGCGCTTGGTGTGCGTCACCACGTAGACCGGGGTGTGGAAGGGCGCCTCCTCGGGCCAGGACCGCTCGCCGAGGTCGAACATGCGCCTGCCCATGACGCTCGCGCCGGTGCGCTCGAACGTCTGCCGGGCCATGTCGTTGTCGAGGCCCTCCTCGCCGCCCTCGCCCAGCTTCAGGTTCTCCCGGAAGAACCGCAGCGGGAACACCCACTGCTGAAGCTCCGTCCACTGCCCCATCCAGCGCCGCACATCCGGGTCGTCCCGCCTCTCGGGCGCGAAGAGCGTGTCCTGGTCGGGCACGGGATCGGGAGCGACGAAGCCGTCCAAGGACATCGACACGCTGAAGAACACCTTGCCGGCCATCAGCCCTCCACCGCCTTCCGCGCGAGGTCGGTGACGTAGGCCGCCAGGCTGCTGAGGGTCTGTTCGCCGCCTTCGATCGCGTGGTACTTCTCGGCCGCCTCGTCGCGCAGTTCCTTGGTGGGGAACACCGTGCGCATGACGAGCCGGGTCGCCGCGCCGTCCGCGGCGAAGCTCAGGAGCGACTCGAAGGCGTTCGGGTCGTCGCGGGTCTCGCCGTGCAGCAGCTCGATCCGCTCCGGCGGGACGATCCGCGTCCAGCGGATCCACTCGGAGTAGTCGGTCCCGTCCGGGCCGTGCAGGACGAAGACCCACTCCCCGCCCTCGCGGAACTCGAAGGACCGCGTGGTGGTGATGAAACCGTCCGGCCCCCACCACCGCGACAGATGCCGGACCTCGGTGAACGCCTCGAACACCAGCTCCCGGGGCGCGTCGACGACCCGGGAGATCACGATCTCCCGTTCGGCCGTCGCCGACTCCGCTCCCGCTCCCGTTTCCTGCCTTGTCCCTGCCATCGGTCAGTCCTCCTGCCGTGCCTGCTTGAGGTCCTGCACATAGGTGTCGAGCCGGTCGAAGCTCTCGTTCCAGAACCGCTCGAACCCGCCGGCCCACTCGTGGACGGGCCGCAGCCCGCGGGCGTCCAGGCCGTAGAGGCGCTGCTTGCCCGCCTCGCGGACCCGCACCAGGCCCACCTCCCGGAGCACCCGCAGATGCTTGGACGCCCCCGGCTGGCTCATCCCCAGCTCGTGCGCCAACTCGGTCACCGGCCGCTCTCCCGCCCGCAGCAGGGCCAGGATCTCCCGGCGCTGCGGCTCGGCGATCGCGTTGAAGACGTCCGACGTCGTCGCTGCTCGTGCCATGGCAGCTATCGTATGCCGATATGGGAATGCGTCAAGGCGAGTGGAGGGCGGAGCAGGTACCACCGCCCTCTCAGGTCCGGCCCTCCCCCTCCTGCGCCGCCTCCAGCGCGGCGGATGGAACGGTCCAACGGGCTCGTACGACCCTGAACCCGGCCCGCTCGGCGTCGTCGCAGACCAACTCGTCATCGTCCACGAGAACCCGGATGTCCCGGTCCCGGGCGAGCCGCTTGAGGATCTCCAGCTTGGTGCGGCGGGCGGGCCTGCGGTCGTCGTTGCGCCGCATGAAGACCCGCCCCTCGGGCAGCCCCTGCGCGGCGAGCCAGTCCAGCGTGTCGCGTCGGCAGCGCTCGGGCCGCCCGGTCAGATAGACGACCTCGCACTCCTCGGCACTCTCCAGCGCGAGCGCGACGCCTTTCACCAACGGCGGGTCCTCGGGCGCGGCGCCGAAGAAGCCGTCCCAGTCGCGCGGCTTGTTCTCCAGGAACCGCTGCCGGTGGGTCGTGTCGGCGAGGGTGTTGTCGAGGTCGAACACGGCGAGGGGCCGCCTGCTGTCAGCTGTCACCGGGCCACCTTAGACAGCCCCCGCACCCCGGCGGCGACCGCCCGAGGCCCTGGCCTCATGCTTCTCGTATGTCTGCCCCAACTCCCGCTCCCCGTACGTTCCTCATAGGCGCCGCCCGAGAACGGCCCTGCACCCTGGTCGTCTGCCGGGGCTGCTGCTGCGGCGACCCGCGCAAGCACCCGGGCACGGACCACGCCTGGCAGCTGGAACGTCTGCGGTCGGGTGCGGCCGAGCACGGATTCGCGGTGCGTACGACGGACTGTCTCGGCCCGTGCGACCAGGCCAACGTGATCGTGGTGCAGCCGTCGGCCGCGGGGCGGCGGGCCGGCGGGCGGCCGACCTGGGTCGGGTTCGCGATGGACGACGACTGCACGGAGGAAGTGCTGGAGTGGGCGGCGGCGGGCGGGCCGGGGCTCGCGGAGCCGCCCGTCACGCTGGAGCTGCAGTTCATCGACCCGCCACGCGACGCACGCGTCCGGTCACGGCGGTGAGCGCTCCGACCGACCCGGGGAATGCCGGGGGCCGGAGGGCGTTGAACACCATGTGAGCTCCTTGATCGCCTCGACCCCGTTCTCCGTGTTGGACCGTTCCCGCACCCGCGAGGGGCACCCGCCCGCCGAGGCGCTGCGCGACACCGTGCGGCTGGCGCGGGAGATCGAGGAGCTGGGCTATCACCGGTTCTGGGTGTCGGAGCACCACGGTGTGCCCGGGGTCGCCGGTTCCGCGCCGACCGTGCTGGCCGCCGCCGTCGCCTCGGCCACCCGGTCCATCCGGGTCGGGACGGGCGGGGTGATGCTGCCCAACCACCAACCCCTGGTCGTGGCCGAGCAGTTCGGGGTCCTTGAGTCGCTGTTCCCGGGCCGGATCGACATGGGCCTGGGCCGCTCCGTCGGCTTCACGGACGGCGTGCGCAAGGCCTTGGATCGCGACAAGGACGACGCCGACGACTTCGCCGGCCAACTCGACGAACTCCTCGGCTGGTTCCGGGGCACCTCACCGACCGGCGCGCACGCGCGGCCCTCGGAGGGCCTCGCCGTCCCGCCGTTCGTGCTCGCGATGGGCGAGGGCGCCGACATCGCGGCCCGGGCCGGGCTGCCGATGGTGATCGGCGACCTCCGCAACCGCGACAAGATGCGGCGCGGCATCGACCACTACCGAGCCCGCTTCCGCCCCTCCCCCTGGGCCCCGCAGCCGTACGTCGTCGTCTCGGGCACGATCGCCGTGGCCGCCACCCCCGAGGCGGCCCGCCGGCTCCTCGTGCCGGAGGCGTGGTCGATGGCGTACTCGCGCACCCACGGCACCTTCCCGCCGCTGCCGTCCGCCGAGCGGGTGGAGCAACTGACCATGTCCGACAAGGAGTTCGGCTTCTACGAGGCCGGGCTCACCGGACAGCTCGCGGGCACCGAGGAACAGGTGGCCCACGAGCTGGAGACGGTGCTGAAGGAGACGGGCGCGGACGAGGTCCTCGTCACCACCAGCACCTACGACCGTGAAGCCCTGCTGGACTCCTACCGGCGGCTCGCCTCACTCAGGGGGTGAGCACCATCCGGAAACGGGCCGCGCCGGACAGCATCCGCTGATAGGCCTCGCCCGCCTGGTCCAGCGGCACGGTCTCCACCATCGGGCGGATGCCGTGCAGGGTGCTGAAGGCCAGGGTGTCCTGCACGTCCTGCGCGGTGCCGGACGGATGCCCCCGAACCACCCTGCCGGGCATGATCAGTTGGAACGGACTGATCCCCAGCGGCGCGGTGTCCGCCCCGATGACCACCAGTTCACCCCGGTGCCTCAGCCCCTCCACGGTCGCCGACGCGGCGTCGGCGTTGCCCGCCGTGGCCAGGACCACCTTCGCGCCGCCCAACGCCCGCAGCGCCTCGGCGACTTCGGTGTCCGCCGTGCTGTCGATGTAGTGGTGCGCGCCCAACTGCTTGGCGAAGTCGGCCTTTTCGGCGCCGCGCGCGATCGCCACGGTCTCGAATCCCATCGCGACCGCGTACTGCACGCCCAGATGCCCGAGACCGCCGAGTCCGAGCACGGCCACCAGGTCGCCCGGCCCCGCCGCGCTGTGCAGCAGCCCGTTGAAGGTGGTCACGCCCGCACAGCCCATGGGCGCGGCGGCACCGGCCGACAGGCCCTCGGGGATCCGGGCGAGCGCGTCGACGGGCGCGATCGTCATCTCGGCGAAGCCGCCGTCGTAGGCCCAGCCGGGCACCTTCAGGTTCTCGCAGACGATGAAGTCGCCCTGCCGGCAAGGGGTGCAGTAGCCGCAGCTGCCGCCGAACCAGCCGACCGCCACCCGGTCGCCGATCCGCCAGCCCCGGTCCGAGGTGCCCTCGCCGAGCGCGTCGATCCGCCCGGCGATCTCGTGCCCGGTGACGAGCGGGAATCCCACGCCCGGCACTCCGGCGTCGACGAAGAAGGTGTCGCTGTGGCAGATCCCGCACGCCTCCACGGCGATCCGCACATGTCCGGGGCCCGGCTGCCGCACCTCACGCTCCACGACCTCGAACTCACCGCCGGCGGCAGCGACTTGCGCGACTCGATAGCTGCTCATACCTGTCTCCCGGAGGGCTGCGAACACGGCCTGATCAGACGCAGGTCGGTGGGCACACGCGACTCTGCGGCGACCGCTTTCCGTGTCTTCCAACGTGGCACAGCACGGACACCCCCGCACCCCCGCAGGTCAGCGGGCGTCACCGGGCGGGGTCGCATAGACTCGCCGGGCCATGCACAGCCGTTACTCAGAGCCTCAGCGGCTCTCAGCATTCCGGGCGTTTCTGCCCGGATGGTCCGTCACATCACCAAAGCGGGAGGGCTTCGGCTTGAGTACGGTCTCTCGTTTCTGTCTGCCGCTGGTGCGGCAGGGTTGCGCCACCTGCCCGCCCCGCCTCCGCCTTGCGGCGGGGGCGGGTGGCGCGGGTCCTCTGGTCGGCTCCACGAGGTTTCGATACCGCCGGGGCGGTGTCCTGGTCTCCGGCCACTCCGGTACCAGTTACTGCGGCTGCGGCTGCCGCGAGCGCGGCGAGGTTGAGTGCGGCGTTGTCGTCCCGGTCGATGACCAGGTTGCAGGCGTCGCATGTGTAGGTCCGGACGTGCAGCGGCAGCTTGGCTTTCACCGCGCCGCACCCGGAACAGGTCTTCGAGGAGGGGTACCAGCGGTCCGCGACCACGATGCGGGTGGCGTGGCGCTGGCGGGTCTTGTAGTCGAGCTGGCGGCGGATCTCGCCGAATCCGGCGTCGGCGATCCGGCGGGCCAGGCGCCGATTGCGGAGCATCCCGGCGACATTGAGATCCTCGACCACGATCGTGCCGTACTCGGCGGTCACGGCCGTGGTGAGCTTGTGCAGGGCGTCTTCGCGGAGGTTCGCCACCCGGTGGTGGACCTTGTTCCGCTGGGCGTTGGCCTTCTCCCACCGCTTCGACGGCTTCTGCCCGGTGCGCCGGTCGGGACCCTGGCGTCGGGAGACGACGCGGGAGGCGCGGCGCAGTTGCCTGCGTGCCCGGTCGTAGTGTCCGGGGTTGGCGACGGTGCGGATCTCGCCCGTGCTGTCGGCCATCACCGCGAGCGTCTTCACGCCGAGATCGATCCCGACCGCCGTGTCCGGACGCTTGACTCGCTCGATGTCCCGCTTCACCTCGGCCTGGAAGGAGACGAACCAGCGTCCGCGCTCGTGGCGGACGGTCGCGGACAGGACACGGGCGCTCCCGGCCTGAATGCACGCGAGGAGCTTCACCGCGGGCTCGTGAACGCGGATCGTGCCGAGGCGGGGCAGCGTAACGTGACGGCCGTCCGCCTCGACGCGGATGACGCCGGTGGTGAACCGGCAGGCAAGGCGCGCCTTCCGCTTCGACTTGAACCGCGGCGCACCCATGCGGGCGCCCTTGCGCTTGCCGCTCCTGGACTTGGCGTAGTTGTCGAACGCGGCCGACGCGTTGGCCAGCCCGGTGGAGTACGCCTCCTTGGAGTTGTCCTCCCACCAGTGGGCGAACCTGGGGTCGGTGTGCTTGGCGGTGTTGAACGCCTTCCGCAGCGACGGCAACGACCACGGCCGCCACTCGGTCAGCGACTCTTCGGGGACGCCGTACGTCTCCTCGGCCTTGCGCTGCCACCACGGGGCGGTCACCCAGCCCACGGCCCAGTTGTACGCGGCACGCGCGGCGCCGCAGTGCGAACGCAGCGCACGCTCCTGGGCGGCGTTCGGGTCCATGGCGAAGCGGTACGCCTGCACTACGAACCCGGGCTGCGGCCGGAACTTCCTCACTCGGCGGCCTCGCCGGTCGCCACGGCCACCGCGCGGGCGGCCCGGTTCTTCGCCGCCCGCCGCCCGTACAGGCGCGCACACATCGACGTCAGCACCTCGGTGATGTCGCGCACCAGGTCATCGGCCGTCTCGGTGGGGTCGAGGACGACCAGGCGCCGCCCGGACGCGGACAGGACGGCTTCGAGGTGCTCGACGCCGAACCGGGCCAGCCGGTCGCGGTGCTCGACCACGATCACAGCCGCCTGCGGGTCGGACAGCAGGCGGTGCAGCTTGCGGCGCCGCCCGTTCAGCCCCGAGCCGACCTCGGTCACGACTTCCGCGACCGGCAGGCCGAGACCGGTGGCCCCCTGGACCACGCGGGCGACCTGCCGGTCAAGGTCCGGCTTCTGGTCCGCAGACGAGACCCGGCAGTACGCCACGACGCGGCCGGACGTCTCCGGGGTGGGCTCGTCGACCAGCCACGTTCCGGATGGCGTCTGGCGTACCGGGACCGGCATACGGCCCTCTTTCGCCCACGCCCACGCGGTCTGGTAGTGCACGCCGTTGCGCGCCGCCCACTCGGAAAGCTTCACTCGATCAAGATAGCAGGTGAGAAAGGCTGAGATTCACTGATGAATCAGGCAACAGTTGGTAACCCCCACGACCCCTACGTCCGCGTCCGCGGCGCCCGCGAGCACAACCTCCAGGGCGTCGACGTCGACATCCCGCGCGACGTGCTGGCCGTGTTCACGGGGGTCTCCGGTTCCGGGAAGTCGTCCCTCGCCTTCGGCACGATCTACGCCGAGGCCCAGCGCCGCTACTTCGAGTCGGTCGCGCCGTACGCCCGCAGACTGATCCACCAGATCGGCGCCCCGAAGGTCGGCGAGATCACCGGCCTCCCGCCCGCCGTCTCGCTCCAGCAGCGCCGCTCGGCCCCCACCTCCCGCTCCTCGGTGGGCACGGTCACCACCCTGTCCAACTCGCTCCGGATGCTGTTCTCCCGCGCCGGCGACTACCCGCCCGGCGCCGAACGCCTCGACTCGGACGCCTTCTCCCCCAACACTGCGGCGGGCGCGTGCCCCGAGTGCCACGGCCTCGGCCGGGTGCACCGCACGAGCGAGGAGTCCCTGGTCCCCGACCCCTCCCTCTCGATCCGCGAGGGCGCGATCGCCGCCTGGCCGGGCGCCTGGCAGGGCAAGAACCTGCGCGACATCCTCGACACCCTCGGCCACGACGTCGACGTGCCGTGGCGCGAACTCCCCGCCGAACAGCGGGAGTGGATCCTGTTCACGGACGAGCAGCCCGTGGTCACGGTCCATCCGGTCCGGGACGCCGACCGCATCCAACGCCCGTACCAGGGCACGTACATGAGCGCCCACCGCTATGTCATGAAGACCTTCGCGGACACGAAGAGCCCCACGCTCCGGGCCAAGGCGGAACGCTTCCTGACCAGCGCCCCCTGCCCACTCTGCCAAGGCAGCAGACTGCGCGCCGAGTCCCTGGCGGTGACCGTCGCCGGCCGCACGATCGCCGACCTGGCCGCGCTGCCGCTGGCGGAGTTGGCGGACACACTGGGCGGCACCTCGGAGGCGGCCCGCGTCCTCACCGAGGACCTCAAGTCCCGCATCGCCCCCGTCCTCGAACTCGGCCTGGGCCATCTGAGCCTGGACCGCGCGACCCCGACCCTCTCCACCGGCGAGCTGCAACGCCTGCGCCTGGCAACGCAGTTGCGCTCGGGTCTCTTCGGAGTCGTCTACGTCCTGGACGAACCGTCCGCAGGACTGCACCCCGCCGACACCGAGGCCCTGCTCACGGTGCTGGCGCGACTGAAGTCGGCGGGCAACTCGGTGTTCGTGGTGGAGCACCACCTCGACGTGATGCGCGCCGCCGACTGGCTGGTGGACGTGGGGCCGCTGGCCGGCGAACACGGCGGGCGGGTGCTGCACAGCGGCCCGGTGGCCGACCTTGCGAAGGTGAGGGAATCGGCGACGGCCCGCTACCTCTTCGACCGCGCCCCCGCACCGGCCCGCGAAGTCCGTCCCCCGTGGGGCGAGTTGAAGGTCGGCCCGATCACCCGGCACAACCTGCGGGACGTGACCGCGGAGTTCCCGTTGGGCGTGTTCACCGCCGTCACCGGCGTCTCGGGCTCCGGAAAGTCGACCCTGATCGGCGAGATCACCGAGGAACTGCCGGACGTGGGACGGCTGGTGTCGGTCGACCAGAAACCGATCGGCCGCACCCCGCGCTCGAACCTCGCCACCTACACCGGCCTCTTCGACGTCGTCCGCAAAGTGTTCGCGGCCACCGACGAGGCACGGCAACGGGGTTACGGCGTAGGGCGGTTCTCCTTCAACGTGCCGGGCGGGCGCTGCGAGACCTGCCAGGGCGAGGGATTCGTCAGCGTCGAACTCCTCTTCCTCCCGAGCACCTACGCCCCCTGCCCCGACTGCGGCGGCGCCCGCTACAACCCCGAGACCCTCCAAGTGACGTACCGGGGACGGAACATCGCGCAGGTCCTCGACCTGACGGTGGAGGCCGCGGCCGACTTCTTCGCGGACAGGGACACCCCGGCCGTGACCCGCAGCCTCACCACACTCCTGGACGTCGGCCTCGGCTACCTACGGCTGGGCCAACCCGCCACCGAACTCTCCGGCGGCGAGGCCCAACGCATCAAGCTGGCCGGCGAGTTGCAACGCACCCGACGCGCCCACACCCTCTACCTCCTCGACGAACCGACCACCGGCCTCCACCCCGCCGACGTCGAGGTCCTTCTGCACCAACTCCACGGACTGGTCGACGCGGGCCACACGGTGGTGGTGGTCGAACACGACATGGCGGTGGTGGCGGGCGCGGACTGGGTGATCGACCTGAACGCCGGCCGGATCGTGGCAACGGGCCGACCGAGGGAGGTGGCAAGGGCGCCGGAGAGCACTACAGCTCCCTATCTGGCAAACGCCCTCGCCTAGTCCCCCCTTGCTTTTAGGGGCGCGGGGAACTGCGCGACCAGCCCCCACGCACCCGCAGCCGAACCACTACCCCTTCAACCCGACGACCGACTCTCGGGGCAACCCATGAGTGTCGTGCAGATACTGATAGTCCTCCTCACTCAGAGGCCCCCGGTACTCCCGCCGGGACAACACCCGCCGCCCCCGCTCCAGCAGCAGACCGAACCGCCGCTCCTCGTCCAGAAGAACCTCCCGCACAGTGCCGGTACCGACAAGCTCACCCGGCAGATCACCCAACGTGCGCGAAGGATCGTCGCGCCGCAAAACCGTGAGCAACCGCCGGATCAACCGCCGCAGCACATACCCACGCCCGGTGTTGGAAGGCTGTACCCCGTCCCCCAAGACGACAACACTCGACCGCAGATGATCACAGACCACCCGCGTCGAGCGCTCGTCCAGATCCCACAACAGCGGAATCGTCCCCATCCACGGCTCGAACAGATCCGTCTCATAGACCGACCGGCACCCCTGGAGGACGGACACGAGCCGCTCCAATCCCATACCCGTGTCGACGTTGACCTGCCTCAGCGGCACAAGCCCACCGTCCTCGCCACGTTCGTACCGCATGTGCACGTGGTTCCAGATCTCGACCCAGCGCGAGTCGGTGGTCGGGCTGCCCTCCGGGGGGCCGTCTCCGGTCCAGAAGAAGATCTCGGAGTCCGGGCCGCAGGGGCCGGTCGGTCCGTTGGACCACCAGTTCTCGTCCCGGGTCGACTCGACGGGCAGGCCCAACTCCCGCCAGGTGTCCAGGGATTCGAGGTCGGTGTCGAAGACGGTGACGTACAGCTTCTCGGGTGGGATGCCGAAGCCGTCGCGGAGCAGTTCGTAGCCCCAGCGCAGGCTCTGTGAATGGCCGTAGTCGCCCAGCGACCAGGAGCCGAGCATCTCGAAGACGGTCAGGTGGGATCGGTCACCGACCTCGTCGAGGTCGGTGGTGCGCAGACAGCGCTGGACGTTGACCAGGCGCCGCCCCTGTGGATGGGGGCGGCCCTGGAGGTACGGCGTGAGCGGGTGCATGCCGGAGGTGGTGAACAGGACCGGGTCGGACGGCGGTGGCAGAAGGGTGCTGCCGGTGATCGGCTCGTGCCCGCGTTCGCGGTAGAAGTCGAGGAAGGTGCGGACGGTGTCGTCGGTGTTCATGGCGGTGAGTCCTTCGGGTCGGGTGGGGACCGGAAAGGAACCGCGGGGAGACCTGCGAAGAGGCTGGAAACGACACGTCCCGGCGGTCCGTTTCCGGCCGCCGGGAGAGGTGAGTGAGGTCAGGCGTCGGCGGCCGGCGAGCTGGTCGCTCGCGCGGTCGCGGTGCCGGTGTGCCTGATGATCCTCATGGCCGCGACGCTAGCAGGACGCCTCCGCGTCGTCCTGCGAATTTTCACCGGGGTCCGCGCCACCGAGGTGCAGTGGTCCGGGTGGTGGGCCCGGCCCGACACCCCGGTCTGCGCGGCGTGGGCGAGGGAGCGGCGGTCGGGGTGGCTGCCGGGCGCTATGGTCTCCCCCACCTCGACGTCGGCGACCAGTCCGCGCGTCGACACCACCCGCCACACCGAGGTGAGCAGCGAGTCGCTGCCGACGAAGGCGGGCGCGGTGCTCGCCGTACCGCCGTCGGTCAGGTAGTGCAGGCCGACCGGCTGGACGGGTACGCCGGCGTCCAGCGCGGCCTGGAAGACGGCCCGCCGGAAGTGCCCCTGGGCCAGGCCGCACCAGGTGCTGCCCTCGGGGAAGACGGCGACCGCTCCCCCGGCCCGCAGGGCGCCCGCGATGGAGGCGACCGTCTCGGGCAGCGCGCGCAGCCGGTCACGGTCGATGAAGAGGGCGCCGCTGCCCGCGGTGAGTGTCCCGGCCACGGGCCAGTGCCGGATCTCGGCCTTGGCCAGCATGCGGGCCGGGCGTACGGCGGCCATCAGCGGGATGTCCAGCCACGAGATGTGGTTGGCGACCAGCAGCAGTCCGCCGGTGGACGTGGTGCTGCCGCTGATGCGGAGCCGGATGCCGGCGGCCCGGACGACGGTCCGGCACCACCAGCGCACCGCGCGGGCCGGGATGCGCCCGCCGATCGGTGTGAGGGCGGCCCCGGCGGCCACCACGACCAGTACGGCCACGAATCGCAGCACGGCGCGCGGTACGGCCGTGACGGACCCCGTCGACCCGATGCACGTCCTGGGGGTGCAGGGCGCGCTGGGCAGCCAGACGCTCATCAGGCCGGGACGAGCGAGAGGAAGTGCCGCAGATAGCGCGGGTTGACCCGGCGCATCGACAGCAGCACGTACAGGTCGGCGACCCCGAAGTCCGGGTCGTGGGCGGGCTCGCCGCAGACCCAGGCGCCGAGGCGGACGTAGCCGCGCAGCAGCGGCGGGAGTTCGACGCGGTCGGTGGGGCGGGTGACGCCGTCCGGGCTCCAGGGCCGCAGCGGGCGTACCCGGAACTCCTCGGGGGCGAGGTGCTTGGCGCTGACCCGGTCCCAGGTGCCGGCGGCGAGGGCTCCGCCGTCGGCGAGCGGGATGGAGCAGCAGCCGGCCAGCCATTCGTGGCCGCGGTCGACCATGTAGCGGGCTATGCCGGCCCAGATGAGGCCGATGACCGTGCCGTCGCGGTGGTCGGGGTGGACGCAGGAACGGCCCACCTCGACGAGGCCCGGGCGGATCGGGTCGAGGGGGGCGAGGTCGAACTCGCTCTCCGAGTAGAGCCGTCCGGCGACCGCGGCGCGCTCCGGCGGCAGCAGCCGGTAGGTGCCGACCACCTGGCCGGTGACCGTGTCGCGGACGAGGAGGTGGTCGCAGTAGGCGTCGAAGGCGTCCACGTCCAGGCCGGGCTGCGGGCTGGACAGGTGGGCGCCCATCTCCCCGGCGAAGACGTCGTGCCGCAGCCGCTGCGCGGCACGCACATCGTCCTCGTCACGGGCGAGCGTGACGGTGTAGCGGGTCGGCGCGGCGGGCTGCGGGGGACGGTCGAGGGTGGAAACGCCGGTCATGGCTCTCTCCTGGTCACGGGCCGGGGGCGGCTCGGCGGCGAGCGGTGCCGCCTTACCTGTTGTGCCGACGCCGACTGTCCGTGGCGTGACCCGCGAAGAGAGAGACGATGTGGGGTTGTTGAATGCCAGGGGTGCTTGGCGGAGCCGGAAGCGAGCACCACTCCGGCTCCGCCCGTCCGCACCCTGCCGGCGAACGTTCGGTGAGCTGGGACGTCTAGCGCTTGGCCACCTTGCGCGTCGCCCGCAGCCACTCCTTGTTCATCCCCGTGATGGACACCAGCGGGATGCCCTTCGGGCAGGCGGTCGCGCACTCGCCGGCCAGCGTGCAGCCTCCGAAGCCTTCCTCGTCCATCTGCGCCACCATGTCCAGCACCCGCGTCTCACGCTCGGGGGCGCCCTGCGGGAGCACGTTGAGGTGGTTGATCTTGGCCGAAGTGAACAGCATCGCGGCGCCGTTCGGGCACGCGGCCACGCACGCCCCGCAGCCGATGCACTCGGCGTGCTCGAAGGCGAAGTCGGCGTCCGGTTTGGGGACGGGGGCGGCGTGGGCCTCGGGGGCCGCACCCGTCGGCGCGGTGATGTAGCCGCCGGCCTGGATGATCCGGTCGAAGGCCGAGCGGTCCACGACGAGGTCCTTGACGACCGGGAAGGCCGAGGCGCGCCACGGCTCGATGTCGATCGTGTCGCCGTCCTCGAAGGACCGCATGTGCAACTGGCAGGTGGTGGTGCGTTCCGGGCCGTGCGCGTCGCCGTTGATGACCAGGCTGCACGCGCCGCAGATGCCCTCACGGCAGTCGTGGTCGAAGGCGACCGGGTCCTCACCCTTGAGGATGAGTTCCTCGTTGAGGGTGTCGAGCATCTCCAGGAACGACATGTCACTGGAGATTCCGTCCACTTGGTAGGTGGACATGGCGCCTTCGGCGTCTGCGTTGCGTTGCCGCCAGACGCGCAGGGTGAGCTTCATGCGTAGCTCCGCTGAGTGGGGTGGACGTACTCGAAGACCAGGTCTTCCTTGTGCAGCACGGGAGATGACCCCGTACCGGTGAACTCCCAGGCGGCGGCGTAGCCGAACTCCTCGTCCCTGCGCGCCGCTTCCCCGTCCGGGGTCTGCGACTCCTCACGGAAGTGGCCGCCGCAGGACTCGGCGCGGTTGAGCGCGTCGAGGCACATCAGCTCGGCGAGTTCGAGGTAGTCGACGACGCGGTTGGCCTTCTCCAGCGACTGGTTGAACTCCTCGCCGGTGCCCGGGACCTTGATCCGCCGCCAGAACTCCTCGCGGATCTGCGGGATGCGTTCCAGCGCCTTGCGCAGTCCGCTGTCGGTGCGGGCCATTCCGCAGAACTCCCACATGAGTTCGCCGAGTTCACGGTGGAAGGAGTCGGGGGTACGGTCGCCGTCCACTGCCAGCAGCAGGTTGATGCGGTCCTCGGTCTCGGCCAACGCCTCCTGTACGGCGGGGTGTTGGATACCGATCTCCTCGTGTCCGGGGTGCCGGGCGAGGTAGTCGTTGATGGTCGCCGGGAGCACGAAGTAGCCGTCGGCGAGGCCCTGCATCAGCGCGGAGGCGCCGAGCCGGTTGGCGCCGTGGTCGGAGAAGTTGGCCTCGCCGATCGCGAACAGGCCCGGGATCGTGGTCTGGAGGTCGTAGTCGACCCAGAGGCCGCCCATCGTGTAGTGCACGGCGGGGTAGATCCGCATGGGGACCGTGTACGGGTCCTCGGCGGTGATCCGGGCGTACATGTCGAAGAGGTTGCCGTACTTCTCCTCGACGGCCTTGCGGCCCATCCGCGCGATGGCGTCGGCGAAGTCGAGGTAGACGCCCTGCCCACCGGGGCCGACGCCCCTGCCCTCGTCGCACACGTTCTTCGCGGCGCGGGAGGCGATGTCGCGGGGCACCAGGTTGCCGAAGGACGGGTAGATGCGCTCAAGGTAGTAGTCGCGCTCCGCCTCGGGGATCTGGTTGGGCGGGCGCTCGTCCCCCTTCGCCTTCGGCACCCAGATCCGGCCGTCGTTGCGCAGCGACTCGCTCATCAGCGTCAGCTTGGACTGGTGCTCGCCGGTGCGCGGGATGCAGGTCGGATGGATCTGCGTGAAGCACGGGTTGGCGAAGAGCGCCCCGCGCCGATGCGCCCGCCAGACAGCGGTGGCGTTGGAGTTCATGGCGTTCGTCGACAGGTAGAAGACGTTGCCGTAGCCGCCGCTGGCGAGGACGACCGCGTCCGCGAAATACGTGTCGATACGGCCGCTGATGAGATCGCGCGCCACGATCCCGCGCGCCTTCCCGTCGATGACGATCAGGTCGAGCATCTCGGTGCGCGGGTGCATCTCGATGTTCCCGGCGGCGATCTGCCGGGACAGTGCTTGATAGGCGCCCAGCAGGAGTTGCTGCCCCGTCTGGCCGCGCGCGTAGAAGGTCCTCGACACCTGCACACCGCCGAAGGAGCGGGTGTCGAGGAGGCCGCCGTACTCCCGCGCGAAGGGCACGCCCTGCGCCACGCACTGGTCGATGATCTCCACCGAAATCTGCGCCAGGCGGTGGACGTTGGACTCGCGGGCCCTGAAGTCGCCGCCCTTGACGGTGTCGTAGAAGAGGCGGTGCACGGAGTCGCCGTCGTTGCGGTAGTTCTTCGCCGCGTTGATGCCGCCCTGGGCGGCGATGGAGTGGGCGCGGCGCGGGGAGTCCTGGTAGCAGAACTGGACGACGTGGTAGCCCTGTTCGGCGAGGGTGGCGCCGGCGGAGCCGCCCGCGAGGCCGGTGCCGACGACGATCACCGTGTGCTTGCGCCGGTTGGCGGGGTTGACCAGCTTGGCCTCGAAACGGCGGGTGTCCCAGCGCTCGTTGATGGGGCCGGTGGGCGACTTGGTGTCGGTGACGGGTTCGCCGGTCGTGAAGTCCGCGTATTCAAGGGCCATTTCAGCTCACCACTCCGGTCATGACGCCCACGGGCACGGCGATGAAGCCGGCCGTGAGCAGCAGCGCGAGGACATTGGCGGTCGTCTTCAGGGCGCGGTCTCGGCTGTGGCTGCCCGCGCCGAGGGTCTGGGCCGCGCTCCAGAAGCCGTGCCGGACGTGCAGGCCGAGGGCGAGCATCGCGACGATGTAGATGGTGTCGCCGTACCAGGTGGAGAAGGTGTCCACGACGTTCTGGTACGGGTGGCCCTCCTGGAAGCCGCCGGAGTGCACGGTGCCGGTCGTCAGGTCGAGGATGTGCCAGACGATGAACAGGGCGAGGATGATCCCGCCCCAGCGCATGGTGCGGGTGGCGTAGGTCGCCCGGGGTTTCTTGTGCACGTACTTGCTGGGGCGCGCCCTGATGTCGCGGCGGCTGAGCTGGTACGCGGAGACGGCGTGCGCGATGACGGCGACGACCAGGACGATCCGGATCAGCCAGAGCGTCCACTCGTAGTGCATGAAGGGCTCGCCGACGGTGCGCAGCCAGTGGGCGTAGTGGTTGAACTCGCCCGCGCCGAAGAAGATCTTCAGGTTCCCGATCATGTGGACGACCAGGTACAGCAGCATGATCAGGCCGCTGACCGCCATCACTGTCTTCTTGCCGACGGAGCTGTCCCACACCGTGCGCGCCATCGACGGCCGTCGGTCCGTCCGCGTTGCCAGAGCCATGTCTACGGACGTTAGGTCCCGGGAAGTCGATCGGTCCAAGACATGATCCGCCTGGATTCCATAGGCTACGACTATCGTGACTGCATGCAGTTCCAACAGCTCCAGTACTTCGTGGCCGTCGCCGAGACCCGGCACTTCACCCGGGCCGCCGATCTCGTGCATGTCGCGCAGCCCTCGCTGTCTCAGCAGATCAAGGCGCTGGAGCGGGAGTTGGGGGCCGATCTGTTCCTGCGGGCGCGGGGCAACATCACGCTCACGGACGCGGGCGAGGCACTGCTGCCGCTGGCCCGGCGGATCCTGGCCGACGCGGACACGGCCCGGCACGAGGTCCTCGAACTGGTCCAGCTGCGCAGCGGCCGGATCCGGCTCGGCGCGACCCCGAGCCTGTGCACGGGGCTGCTGCCGGACGTGCTGCGCGCCTTCCACGACCGCTATCCGGGCATCCGGCTGCTGATCGAGGAGGGCGGTTCGCACGATCTCGTCCGCGAACTCGCGCGCGGCGCCCTGGACTTGGCGCTGGTTGTGCTGCCGCTGCCCACCCCGTCGCCGGCGCTGACCACGGTGGAGCTGCTGCGGGAGGACCTGGTGGTCGTGTCGTCACCGGAGGCGCCGGTGCCGGGGCGCGGGCGTACGGTCCGGATCTCCGATCTGGAGGGCGAGCGTCTGGTGATGTTCCGGCACGGCTACGACCTGCGCGAACTGACCGTCGCCGCCTGCCGCGCCGAGGGCTTCGAGCCCGACTTCGCGGTGGAGGGCGGCGAGATGGACGCCGTCCTCGGCTTCGTACGGGCGGGGCTCGGCGTGGCCGTGGTCCCGCGCATGGTCGCGACGAAGTCCGGGCGCGGGCTGCGGGTGACCCCGCTGGCGCGGCCCGGGCTGCACCGGACGATCGCGCTCGCGCATCGCAGCGATGTGGCTCCGCCGCGGGCCGCCAGAGAACTGCAGCGGATGCTGCTGGAGCGCTGATCGTCCGTACGATGAACCTTTCGCGTACGAGGGGGAACCAGAGATGCGAAGAACGTGGCTGGCCGGTGTGCCGCTGGTCGGGCTGATACTCACGGGCTGCTCGGGCTCGGGGAGCACGCCTTCCGGTGAGTCGCACCGGACGACGGTCTCGGCATCCGGAACGCCCAGCGCCGCGCCGACCGCCGCCGGCGCGGGGTGGAACGCGTGGACCGCCAACTACTCGGCGGCGGGGGGCCGTTGCGAGGCGACGGCTCACCAGGTCGTGTGCCGCACCGGTACCGGCGGTCTCGTCGGGCGGTCACGGAGCACCGGCGAAGTCACCTGGACCGTTCCCCCCGCCGGGCGCGGCAAGGACGCGGACCTGGTCGTCGACTCGGCCACCGAACGGGCCGTGACCAGCTCCGGCAAGGCGCTGCGCGCGGCGAATCTGCGCACGGGCAAGGCCGCCTGGACACGCCCGCTGGCCGACGGCTCCGCCTTCCCGGTGGTCATCAGGGTGGCGGACGGGACCGTCTACGTTCTCGAAACCCCGACGGCGGGCACGAAGGTCATCACCCTGGCCGCCTTCCGGGCGTCCGACGGCAAGGCACTGTGGGACCGCAAGGTCGCGGTGGATCCGTACGGGGACATGGCCGCCTTCGGGGGCCGCGTCTACACCACCGACGGCACGAAGGTCACCGCGCGCGACGCCCGTACCGGCGCCACCGTGGCGACCACTCCCAAGGGCGTCGAGTGTTCGTACCTCATCTCCGGCGGCAAGCACCTCGTGTGCACCGGCAGCCCGATCTCCGCCGGGGACGTCTTTCCGCCGCTCCAGCGGCTGGACCCGGACACGCTCCGGCCGATGAAGACGGCCGAGGACACGGGAGACAAGCCCGAGCGCGGGGTGATCTCGTCCGACGGCGTGCTCGTGCTGTACGAGGCCAACGCGGAGGACTCCAGCGCCGGTTCCTGGAACGCGTACGACCTCGTCCACCCCAAGAGGCTGTGGAGCTACGACGACACCACGGAGGAGGGGGAGTTGGCGGGTGACCGGTTCCTCACCTTCACCCCGCGCAACGACGCCGCCGTCCGGGACCGGGTCATCTCGATCGACCTGCGCGCCGGTCCGAAGGGGACCGGCGACGCCGCGCCGCACCTGTCCCCGCGGTACTCACAGGCGAGGGGCGGGGAATACCCCAGGCTCGCCGTGCCGGGCGGTGACCCGGGCCATGTCCTCGTGCAGGCGGGCACCCATCGCAGCCTGCGGTCGATCCCGCTGCCCTGAGGCAGCGGTCGCTCAGCCCGTCGCGTCGACCAACGCAAGTTCGTGCAGCCGCTCCGGCGGGCCGGGGCGGGCGTAGTACCAGCCCTGGGCCGTGTCGCAGCCGAGTATCCGCAACTGCTCGGCCTGCGCGCCCGTTTCGACGCCCTCGACCGTCACCGCGAGGTTCAGGCTGTGGGCGAGGGAGACGATCCCCTCGACGATCTTGAGGTCTACGGGGTCGGCCGGGAACTGCTGCATGCCCTGGGTGAAGGAGCGGTCCAGCTTGAGGATGCTCACGGGCAGGCGGCGGAGGTTGGCGAGGTTGGAGTAGCCGGTGCCGAAGTCGTCGAGGGCGATGTCGACGCCCATCTCGGCCAGCCGCCGCAGCGGCTTGAGGAGGTCGTCGTCGGCGCCGATGAGCGCGGACTCGGTGACCTCCAGGCAGAGTGCGTCGGGGCTGACGCCCGCGCGCTCCAGGATGTCGACGGTGTCCTGCACCAGGCCGGGATGGCTGAGCTGGCAGGGCGAGAGGTTGACGTTGATGCGCAGCGGGCCGGTGGCGTCGTTGCCGCCGTGTCGTTCCTGCCACTGCTTGGCCTGCCGGACGGACTGGTCGAGGACCCAGCGGCCCAACGGCACGATGAGGCCCGTGTGTTCGGCGAGCGGGATGAACCGGTCGGGGCCCAGGACGCCGTGCTGCGGGTGCAGCCAGCGGACCAGGGCCTCGGCGCCGCGCACACTGCCGTCGCCGAGGTGGACCAGCGGCTGGTACTCGATGAAGAACTCGTTGCGGTCCAGCGCGGCCGGGAGTGCCGTGGTCAGACCGTGCCGGGTGATGGCGCGGGCGTCGGCCTCGGGGTCGGCGAGTTCGAAGCGGTTGCCGCCCGCCGACTTGGCCCGGTACATCGTGATGTCGGCGCTGCGCAGGACCTCCGCCGGGCCGCGCTCGCCGGCCGGGCCCTCGACGATGCCGATGGAGCCGCGCACGGTGAGGTCACGGCCGTCGATGCTGACGGGGGTGATCAGCGCGTTCATGATGCGGCCGGCGAGTTCGTCGACCTCGCGCTCGGTGTCGGGGCCCGTGGTCAGTGCCACGAACTCGTCGCCGCCGAGCCGGGCGACCATCTCGCCGGGCGCGGTCGCGCAGGACTGGAGCCGGTCGGCGACCTCGACGAGCAGCCGGTCGCCGGCCGCGTGGCCGAGGCTGTCGTTGATGGTCTTGAAGCCGTCGAGGTCGAGGTAGCACAGCCCGAACCGCTGGTTGTCGCCCGCGCCGAGCGCCTTCTCCAGGCGTTCGAAGAACAGGGTGCGGTTGGGCAGGCCGGTGAGGGCGTCGTGGGTCGCCTCGTAGCGCAGCCGCAGGTTGAGCAGCCGGCGCTCGGTGGTGTCCTCCATGAGGGCGAGCTGGTACTGCGGTTTGCCGTCGGCGTCGCGCAGCAGGGAGACGGTGAGGTTGGTCCACAGGACCGTTCCGTCAGGCCGGTAGAACGCCTTCTCGACGTGGTAGTGCTCGCGCTCGCCGCGGACGAGTTCGTCGTAGAGGGTCCAGGTCTGGGGCGCGTCGTCGGGGTGGGTCCACTCGCGGACGTTGCGGCCGCCCATGGTCTGGTCGGAGATCCCGAACATGCGCAGCAGCGCGCCGTTGACCTGGAGGATGTTGCCTTCGAGGTCGGCCATGCCGATTCCTATGGCCGCGCCCTCGAAGACCGCGCGGAAGCGGGCCTCCGTCGCGTGCAGGGCCTGGGCGACGACGCCCTGGGCCTGGAGGGCGGCCACCGAGATGGCCTCCTGCTCGGCGAGGGTGCGCTCGCGCAGTTCCTGGGCGAAGCCGGCGGCCATGGCGTGCTGGAGGCGGGCGGAGCGGATCCGCAGGTCCTCCTGTGAGCCGTCGCCGCCGCAGTAGAGCACCAGGTAGGCGTCGACGCACTCCAGGGTGCGGCTGAGGGCGTCCGGGTCGGTGCAGTGCGCGGCGACGAGGGCGGCGCCGACCTGCTTGCCCGCCTCGGCCTCGAAGGTCCTGGCGCGCAACGCGTCGCTCAACCGCCGTGCCAGCGGCAGGAGCAGCTCCTCGAACTCCGGGCGGGTCAGCGAGGTCGAGGTCGCCGGGAACACCGCCCGGCTCCAGATGGTCGCGAACCTGCGCAGTCTGTCCTCCGGCCCGTCCGGCTCCGCGGTCACGCCGTGCGTCCTACGCCGGCGAAACCGGAGAAGGAATACGGATCCTCGTCCTCCGGTGCGGTGTCGGGCCGCCAGTCCGGCATCGGCACCAGTCCGGGTTCCACCATGTCGTACCCCTCGAAGAACCGCGCGATCTCGTCGCGCGAGCGCATGATCAGCGGATTGCGAATGTCCTTGTACACGTCGACCGCGCCCTCCGCACGCTCCGGTGGCAGCGGGATTCCCTCGTACGAGGCATGGGTGAGGATCAGCAGGCTGCCGGGCGCGAGTGCGTCGCGCAGCTGTGCCACCGCTCCGTACGGGTCGTCCACGTCTTCCACGAAGTGCAGTATGGCAACGAGAAGCAGGGCCACTGGCCGATTCACGTCGATCAGGCGCTGAACCTCGGCGCTCGCCAGGATCTCCTGGGGCTTGCGGAGGTCGGCCGCGACGACGTCCGTGGTCGCGTTGCCCGCGAGGACCGCCTGGCTGTGCGCGACCGCCACCGGGTCGTGGTCGACGTACATGACATGGGCGCCGGGGCTGGCTTCCTGGGCCACCTCGTGGACGTTTCCGAAGGTGGGGATTCCGGAGCCGATGTCGAGGAACTGGGTGATGCCCTCGGCCGCCGCGAAGCGAACGGCGCGACGCATGAACGCCCGGTTCGCCTGCATGATCTTGGGGAGTCCCGGCATGAACTCCATGGCCTTGCGGGCCGCTTCCCGGTCGACCTCGAAGTTGTGCGAACCGCCCAGGTAGTAGTCGTAGATACGCGAAACGCTCGGCACCGAGATGTCGATGCTCCGTGGTGCCCAGGCGGGACGCTCCATGTATCTCTCCAAGGCTCAGGCGATCCGGTGTTCGAGCTGAGGCTACTGATCGCCCGCCAAAGGAGCGAGCGGAAACGGAAATTGACCGTCCGTTCCCGGTCACTGCCTGCGGCACGTGCCGAATTGACGTGTGGGGACACGCGGAGAAGCGCGGAGAATGCCGGAATTTGCTACGCGGGTAATGCCAAAGCGGCCCGCCCCCTCCGTGCGGTGCGGAGGGGGCGGACCTGGGGTCGCGCGCGCTGTGTTGTTCGGCATTTCTGTCGCTTGCCCGCGACCCTCCCTTCCGCGTCTCGGTGCCGAGTGGGCGGGGAGCGATCAACCCTGGGGAGGTTCTCGCTACGCCGCGGGCGCGCCGACCGCTTTTCCTTCAGGGGAGACGGCGTACCAAGTGCCGCCCACGCCCTGACCGTTGGTCTGTCCGGCGGCCGTGTCACCGGAGAAGGTGTAGATCGGCCAGCAGTCGACGGTCATCTGCTTGGCGCCGTCGGACCGGGTGAAGCCCATGAGGCCCTTCTTCTCGACGCCCTTGGTGTCGTTCGCCGAGACGATCCCGACGGCCGGCCACTTCTCAGCGCAGGCACCGACGCAGTTCGAGACGGACTTGGGCCATGCCTTGTCCTTGAGGAAGCGGTAGACCGTGTGGCCGTTCTTGTCGACGACGATGTCGCCGAGCTTGGCGTCCTTGCGGACGGAGAGGCCGGGCAGCGAGGCGAGGGTCGCCTTCTTGCCGTCGGGGGCGAGCGCGTACCACTTGCCGCCCACGCCCTGGCCGTTGACGTCACCGGCGTTGACGTCCTTGGCGTACCGGTAGGCGGGCCAGCCGCCGATGGTGAGCTGCTTGGTGCCGTCCGTGCGGGTCACCTCGCCGAGGAGGGACTTGTCAATACCGGCACCGGCAGTGGCGTCGTCGGCGGGAACCGGCGGCCATGCGGTGGCGCAGTCGCCGTCACAGTTGGACTTGGGGGGATTGGCCGTGTCGGCGTCGAAACGGTAGAGGGTGAGACCCGCTCCGTCGCTCAACACCTTGCCGAGATCGGGGTTGTTGGCAACGGTCAGCTGGCCCGCGGGCTCGGCCGCCGCGGCCTGCTGGCCGTCGGCTCCGTAGCCGTTGCCCGCCGCGCTGGGGCTCGACGTGGCGGCCCCCACGCTGCCATAACCTCCGGCCGCCGCCGTGGCACCGACGTTCTGTGCCGCAGAGGAAGGTGTGGTCACATTTTCCGAACCGCACGCCGCCGTCAACGCCATGACGGACACGGCCGTCGCCGCGAGTGAGGCGCTCCGCCAGGAGGTCTTCATCGTCAACTCCCCATAATCACCTGGATGTTGCAGCGCCCGTCTGTGCCGCCGCACGGTCCTAGGTACGGGTGGGGACCACGGAAGTGTTCAACGGCCGCAGAAAATTCTTTCCGACACCTGTGTCACGGCAGCCACCTCGCATGTGCGTACGCATCCGGCCACCTCCGGGAGCCGGTTCGTCAAACCGCCGCACAGCGCCTTCCACTCCTTCGGGGCAATCCTTCCGCGCCCCGGCGCGCCCCGGCCCGCGAGGCCTCATGATCTCCGTCGTGCATGGACCCGAACCGACCCGAACCGCCCTCGTCGCAAGGGTGTTGACCCTGGTGACGCTGACCTGGCTGCTGGCGGGCGCACCGGCGGGCCTGGCGGCGGCCGACGCGTGCGCGTACGCCTCGACGGGGCCGGACGGCACGGAGGCGGTGGCGGTCGCCGGCAGCGGCTCCTGGCCGACGCCCCCGGCCTGTCAGAAGCCGCCCCCGAAACCGACTCCGCCGCCGTGTCCCTCCCCTACGCCCACTCCGCCACCGCCGAAGCCCACACCGCCGCCCCCGCCGAGACCGAAGCCCACACCGACTCCGGCACCCAGGCCGACGCCGACGCCCAAGCCGCGGCCCACGCCGAGACCCACGCCACCGCCGCCCGCTCCGGCACCCCGCCCTGCGCCCGCGGCTCCGCTGCCCCGGCCGACCCCGACACCCACGCCCACACCGACCCCGCCGCCGAAGCCGAGGCCCGCCCCGCATCCCGCGGCGACCCCGGTGAGTTATCCGAAGTACCACGCCCAGCCGCACCCGCGGCCCGCTCCCAGCCGGACGCCGCCGGTCGTCTACGTCCTGCTCATCACCCTGCCCGCGGTGGTCGCCATCGCCGCGCTGCGTCCGCGCTGATCCCGGAGGAACCCCTTGTCGGAATGGCTTGTTCTCGCCCTCGCGATGGCGGCGGCCTGTGTCGTCGTCGTCATCGTCACCTTTCTGCGCGAACGCGCGGCGTCCGAGGACGAGGACCCCAGCGAGACCCCGGACGTCATCGAGTACATGACGATGTGGATCGGCGTGGTGTACGCCATCGTCCTGGGGCTGGCGATCGCCGGTGTCTGGGAGGCCCGCAGCGCCGCCCAGGACCATGTGCAGGCGGAGGCACAGGCGCTGCACGAGATCTCGGCGCGGGTGCGGGCCTATCCGCCGGACGAGCGCGACCGCATCCGGGCGGATGTCGACGCGTATGTCTCACAGGTCGTCAACGTCGAGTGGAAGACGATGGCGGACCACCAGAAGCTGACCCAGCGCGGCACCGACCTCCTGGAGCGCATCCGCGCGGATGTCACGGACTACCAGCCGAAGACGGACTTCCAGGCGCAGGCCTACCAGCCGCTCGTCGAGCAGGTCGCCGCCGCGGACCTGGCACGCAGCGCCCGCGCGGACTCCACCGGGGCGACGATGCCGGCGGTGGTGTGGTTCGGGCTGCTCGCCGGGGGCGTGATCACCATCGGCATGGTCTTCGCGCTCCAGATCCGGCGTACGCCACGGGAGCTGATCCTCGCCGGGCTGTTCTCGGCGCTGATCGCGTTCCTGCTGTTCCTGATCTGGGACTTCGACGCGCCCTACAGCCGTGGCATCACGGCCTCGGCACAGCCGTTCCTGAACCTCTTCCCGCACATCAAGGACTGACGGCCCCTCACCGGGACCACCCGCCGGGGGACGTCCGCCGCGCCGCGGACGTCCCCCGGTCGCAGGAACGGCGTCCCCTGTGCGGCCCACACGGTTGCCCCATTCGCGCGACTGGGATCGCGGGAGCGCACACATGTTCCTAGCGTTTCGGACATCGAGGTGCATTTACGGCGCCAGCGGAAAAGGTCCGCGGCTGCTCCTCGGGGACCCGGAGGAATCACCATGCGCGCGATACGCGTCGCCTCGGCCGCACTGCTGGGCATCAGCGCCCTCGCCCTCGCGGCGCCGGCCGCCGTCGCGAAGGGCGACGGCAACCACAACATCACGCCGTTCGGCTTCAGCGTCCTGCCCTCGACGATCGCGGCGGGCGGCCAGGTGACCCTGCAGATCGACCGCGACAGCGGCGGCTGCCGGGGCTCCGCCACGGTCTCCTCCGGGATCTTCGACACCGTCAGGATCTCGCCGGGCCAGTCCTCGGCGACCGCGATGGTCGACTGGGACGCCAGGCCCGGCGCGGTCTACCAGGTGACGTTCACGTGCGGCGGCGAGAGCGGCTCCACGAGTCTGACCATCGCCTCCGGTCGCACCAACAACAACATCCAGCCGCTCCAGCCGTCGCAGCAGATGCCCCGAGGGGTACGGGCCGGTGAGGGCGGCAGCATCGCCGGCTTCGACCTCAAGGAGCTGGGCATCGGCGCGGCCCTCATCGCAGGCTCGGTCGGGGCGGCGTACCACTTCTCCCGTCGCCGTACCGGAGAGGACGGCGCCTGACCGTTCCACCACCCGCACAGGCCTTCGCCCCGGAACCCGAAAGGGTCCGGGGCGAAGGCCTGTTCCGTGCGCCTCGGCCTCCGAAGGGGGGGGAGGTCAGATGGCGCGCTCGGCGCGGCGGCGCATCCAGAACACTCCGCCGCCCACGACGGCCGCGGCGACCAGGCCGCCGCCGATCGCCATGTCGGTCGGGGTCGCCCCGGTGGCGCTGCTGCCGCCGAGACCGCCGCGGACACCGCCGATGACGGTGTAGGCGGAGTCCCGGGTCAGCACGGAACCGTTCCGGCAGCGCACGGTGATGCTGTACGGGCCGGGGCCGGCGTTTCGGCTGATCCGCGCCGTTCCGCTGGCGGTCTGGCCGGCCCCGCCGACGAGCGAGGAGAGGTTCGCGGGGCGTTCGAAGCCGGGCGAGTTGGCGGTGGCCCCGGTGAAGCAGCCGTCGACCGTCACGGTCAGCTGGCCGCCGCGGGCGATCACGCTGGGCAGGGCGACGATATTGCTGGGGCTCTCCCCCATGCCGTCCGCGAGGGCCGCCGGGGCGGCGAGCCCCAGGACGGCCACCGCGGCACCGGCGGCAGCCAGAGCACGAGTTGTACGCATGTCATCCTCCGCGGAAGGCGCCCCGGGACCCGTCCCCGGTCGATCGGCGAGAAAACGCCTCCCAGACGCACCCTCAGATGCCTTGCACGCGCCCGCATTTCGGGAATGGTCCGTCCTGGTGAGAGGACACGCCGAAGAGAGACCGGACAATCGGATATTGCCGCAGGTCACGGACCGTCAGAAAATTCCTGCCGCCCCCTCCTCATATGGCGCACATAAGGATGACCGGGCCACCCGTTCGCGCCTGCCCCGTCGCCGGTTCCGCATTCGGGACTTAGCGTTCTCGTATGCGCGATTGACGTGGCGACGGCCGCGTCGAGAGGGGATGGCGAATGTCTGCGTCCGAGCTGTCCGAGCTTGCCGAAGAGGAGGAGCGGCAGAAGAAGCGCGCCCCGTGGGGAGTGATAGCGCTTGTTCTGCTGACGGGTCTCGCGCTCATTCGGAATGGTTCGGGAGAGTTCGATGTGGGGCCGCCGCAGCCGGCGTCGGCCGCAGCGGCCGACAGCCGTACCGGCGTCGGCACCTTCGGCAAGGCCCCGGCCCCGCTCCCGTACTCCGTCGCCGACCGGGTGCGGATCCCGGCGATCCGTGTCGACGCCCCGGTCATGCCGGTGGGCCTGGACGCGGACGGCTGGGTCGGCGCCCCGCCGCCGGAGGACCCGAACCTGGCGGGCTGGTTCACCGGCGCCGTCTCCCCCGGCGAAAAGGGCACGGCGGTCGTCGTCGGCCATGTCGACAACAAGATGGGCCCCGCCGTGTTCTACGGACTCGGGGCCCTCAAGAAGGGAAATCGCGTCGAGGTCGAGCGCAAGGACGGAAAGACGGCGGTATTCGAGATCTACGGCATCGAGGTCTTCGAGAAGAGCAACTTCCCCGGCGACCGCGTCTATGCCTCGAAGGGAACTCCGGAACTGCGCGTCATCACGTGCGGGGGCGGCTTCTCCAAGCAGAACGGCTACGACGGGAATGTCGTCGTCTTCGCCCGCCTGGTCGAGGTCCGCTGAGCGTTTTCCCGGCCGGGCGGGCGAAGAACCGTCAACCCGTCAACTGGTCCGGCGGCGCGGCAGCGTCATGTGATAGCCGGAGTCGAGCAGGTGCGGCAGATATTCGCGCAGCGCCTTCACACTCTGGGAACGGTCGCCCCCGGCGTCGTGCGAGAGCACCACGACGCCGGGGGCGGCGCCGTCCTCGACCGCGTTGACGATGTGGCGGGTGCCGGGTGTGTTCCAGTCGAGGGTGTCGACGGTCCACGCGAGGGGTTCCATGCCCATCTCGGAGCCGAGTTGGAAGGCGGCCCGGTTCCAGGCGCCGTAGGGCGCGCGGAACCACAGGGGTCGTTCCCCGTAGGCGTCCTCGATGACATCGCTGGTGCGTTCCATCTCGGAGCGGATCTGACCGCGGGTCAGCTTGGTCAGCAGGGGGTGCGACCAGGTGTGGTTGCCGACGACGTGGCCCTCGTCGGACATCCGGCCCAGGATGTCGCGGTTCCAGTCGGCCATCTCGCCGCACACGAAGAACGTGGCGCGGACGTCGTACTCGGCGAGGGTGTCCAGGATGTGCGGGGTGTAGCGGGGGTCGGGTCCGTCGTCGAAGGTGAGCACCATGGTGTTGCCGCGCCCGGACATGCGCAGGAAGGGTTCGTGCCGTACCGGGACGTGGGCGAGGGTGGTGTGGGGTGCGCCGTATCCGGCCACGGGCTGGAGGCGGTAGGAGGAGGGCTTGCGCGCGAGGCGCGGTGGGGGCCCGGCGGCGGGAGCGGCGGCCCGGACGGGGGCGTCGTCCGAGAGTCCGGAGTACAGCAGGCCGGCGGTGCCGGCCGCCCCGACGGCGGCGGCGCCGGCGAGCAGGGCCCGTCGGCGCGTGAGCGACTGATCCTTCTTCATGACTCATCAGTCGCCCGGCAGGAGACCGCCGCCCCACGGCAACACCGGTGCGGCGGCAGGAAAACACCCGCCCGGCCCAGCGTTCGCGCGCTCAGCGGCGCCGGACGAGGGGGAACGGCAGCGTCTCACGGATCGTCAGACCCGTGAGGAACATGACCAGTCGGTCCACGCCGATGCCGAGTCCCCCGGTGGGCGGCATCGCGTATTCGAGGGCGTCGAGGAAGTCCTCGTCGAGCTCCATCGCCTCGGGGTCTCCCCCGGCGGCCAGCAGCGACTGGGCGGTGAGGCGGCGGCGCTGTTCGACGGGGTCGGTCAGTTCGGAGTAGGCGGTGCCGAGTTCGGTGCCGAAGGCGACGAGGTCCCAGCGTTCGGCGAGCCGCGGGTCGGTGCGGTGCTGCCGGGTGAGCGGGGAGACGTCGGTCGGGAAGTCCTTGTAGAAGGTGGGCAGCCGGGTCGGCTCCTCCACGAGTCGTTCGTACATCTCCAGTACGACGTCCCCGCGCGGGTCGTCGACGCCGTACGGCACCTTGGCCCGGTCGCAGAGCCGGTGCAGGGCGGGCAGTTCGGTGTCGGCGTCGACCGGCTCCCCCAGCGCCTCGGAGATCGCGCCGTAGACGGTCTTGACCGGCCAGGGGCCCGAGATGTCGTACTCCTCGCCGTCCTTGCGCGCGACGGGCAAGCCGAAGGCGGCGGTGGCCGCGCCCTGGATCAGTTCGCGGGCGAGGTCGAGCATCACGTCGTAGTCGGCGTACGCCTGGTAGGCCTCCAGCATCGTGAACTCGGGGTTGTGCTTGTAGGAGACGCCCTCGTTGCGGAAGGTGCGGCCCATCTCGAAGACCTTCTCCAGGCCGCCGACGCAGAGGCGTTTGAGGTACAGCTCGGGGGCGATGCGCAGATAGAGGTCGAGGTCGTAGGCGTTGATGTGGGTGGTGAAGGGGCGGGCGTTGGCGCCGCCGTGGATCTGCTGGAGCATCGGGGTCTCGACCTCCAGGTAGCCGCGCTCCAACAGGCCCTGGCGCAGGGCCTGTACGGCGGTGGAGCGGGCGCGGACCACGTCGCGTGCGGCGGGGCTGGCGACCAGGTCGAGGTAGCGCATGCGGACCTTGGCCTCGGGGTCGGTGAGGCCGCGGCGTTTGTCGGGCAGGGGGCGCAGGCACTTGCCGGTGAGCTGCCAGGAGGTGACGAAGACGGTGGGTTCGCCCTTGTCGCTGGTGCCCGCGCGGCCGGTGGCGGTGATGTGGTCGCCGATGTCGGTGTCGGCGGTGAAGCGGTCGAGGTCGGGGCCCGACTCGGCTCGGGTGAGGGCGAGTTGGTGGTCGCCGGACCAGTCGCGCAGGGTGAGGAAGACGATGCCGCCGAGGTCGCGGACCCTCATCACCCGTCCGGCGACGGTGACTTGGTCCCCCGTGCGGATCTCGGCGAGGGTGTGGGTGCGCGGTGGGACGCCGACCGGGTAGGGGTCGGTACCGGTGGCGATCAGGCGGTCGAGGGTGCGGTGCCGGACGCGGACCTGTTCGGGCAGGCCGCTGTCCGGGCCGTCGGTCCCGGCCTCGTCCCCTCCGGCGAGGCCGAGCGCCGACAAGGACGGCAGCCCTGCGGTCGTCGCGGGCCGCTGTCCACTCTTCGGGTGCCCCTTTCCCCAGAGTTGGCGCAGCGACGGTACGGAGACAAAGCCCTCGGCGATGCCGGAGGCGAGGCTGATGCGGGCCAGGGAGGCGGTCTCGCCGTAGCAGATGAAGCGGGGGTACCACTCGGGGTGGTACTTGGCGTTGGAGCGGTAAAGGGCCTCCAGTTGCCACCACTTGGAGAAGAACAGCAGCAGGCGGCGCCACAGACGCAGGACCGGGCCCGCGCCGATGCGGGCGCCCTCCTCGAAGGCCGAGCGGAACACGGCGAAGTTGAGGGAGATCCGGTGGACGCCCAACTTCGGTGCGGTGGCGCAGAGTTCGGCGACCATGAACTCCATCACGCCGTTGGGCGCGGTGCGGTCCCGGCGCATCAGGTCGAGGGAGACGCCGTCGCTGCCCCAGGGGACGAGGGAGAGCAGGGCGAGCAACTTGCCGTCCTCGCCCAGGGCTTCGACGAGGAGGCAGTCGCCGTCGGCCGGGTCGCCGAGGCGGTCCAGGGCCATGGAGAAGCCGCGTTCGGTCTCGGTGTCGCGCCAGGCGTCGGCACGGTCGACGACCTCCTCCATCTCCGCGTCGGTGAGGGTGGCGTGACGGCGGATGCGGCAGGTGGCACCGGCACGGCGGACTCGGCCCACGGCCTGGCGGGTGACGCGCATGTCGCGTCCCGCGAGGTCGAAGTCGGCGACGTGCAGGACGGCCTCGTCGCCGAGTTGAAGGGCACCAAGTCCCGCGCGGGCGAAGGCCCTTGCGCCCTCCTCGGAGGCGCCCATCACCGCGGGGGCCCAGGCGTGGCGGCGGGCCAGGTCGAGCCAGGCGGCGATGGCGTGCGGCCAGGCCTCGCGGTCGCCGACCGGGTCGCCGCTGGCGAGACAGACACCGGCCTCGACGCGGTAGGTGACGGCGGCCTTGCCGCTGGGTGAGAAGACGACGGCCTTGTCGCGCCGGGTGGCGAAGTAGCCGAGCGAGTCCTGGCCGCCGTAGGCCTTCAGGAGGGCGCGGATGCGGTCCTCCTCGTCTCCGTGCAGGGCCGCTTCGAGGCGCTGGGAGCGGAAGAGGACGGTGGCCGCGTTGAGGAGGGCGAGCGCGCCGAAGAGGCCGAGGAGGAAGAACAGGGCGCGGGGCGGGCGGCCGTCGAAGGAGCGGCCGGAGACCAGTCCGCCGCAGACCCGGTCGGCGGCCCAGCCCAGGTGCTGGCTCTCGGGGAGCGTGCCGGGGAACAAGGAGACCAGTCCCCAGCCGGCGAGGATCGCGACGGCGAGTCCGGCGAACAGGACGGCGAGGGCCCGGCGTACGGCCGCGCGGCGGGAGGCGGCGTAGAACTGCCCGCGGGCGACGATCAGCAGGACCAGCAGCAGGGCGCAGACGATCAGGGACGGGAGGGACTCGGCGTACAGGCCGAGGGCCACGCCCAGGACGTCGGTCAGGACGAGCAGGCCCAGATAGACGACGACCAGCCACCAGGCGATCTTCTTGCGGGCGGCGGTCGCGGCGGCCAGCAGGAAGAGGAAGACCGCGTAGGCGAGGTTGGCGCTGACGGGGACGATGAGGAGGTCGAGGAAGCGGACCACGGGGCGCAGGACGCGGCGCAGCGGGGCGATGAAGGCCAGCAGCACACAGAGCAGGCCGAGGGCGCCGAAGAAGGTCGCGAAGCCCTCCGGCACCCTGCTGAGGAAGCCGTGGCCGGGCGGCCGTACCGGAGCCTTGGTGTCCTTGGACCCGGGCGCCTCCACGGTGGCAGTCATGCTTCCGACTGTAGGAACAGGGCGGTCACCGCGCCCGTCGAGAGCTCCCCGGGCAGGTTCGGGACCTGCGGGTTCCGATAGCCTGCCAGCCGTGACGGAACAGCATCCAACTCAGTTCGAGCGGGGCACGGACGGGCCGAAGGTCATCGTGGTCGGGGTGGACGGCTCCGATTCCTCGTTGCGGGCCGCGGCCTATGCCGCCGGTCTGGCCCGGCGGCAGCACGCGCTGCTCGCCCTCGTGTACGTGCAGCCGGTGCTGGCGGCGGGCGCGGCCGTGGGGGCGCCGGTAGCCGAGACGACCGACGAGATCGCCGAGGACCTGGTCGCCCAGATCCGGCACGAGACCGAGCGGGTGAAGGGGATATTCGACATCCGCTGGGAGTTCCACACGTTCCGCGGCGACCCCTACGGCGGCCTGGTGAAGGCCGCCGACGAGCTGAAGGCCGATGCGGTCATCGTCGGCGCCTCCGAACAGGCCGGCCACCGCATCGTCGGTTCGGTCGCGGTGCGGTTGGTGAAGGCGGGGCGGTGGCCGGTGACGGTGGTGCCGTAGGGCGCCGTCAGAGGGAGTGCAGGAAGTCCAGGAGGATCGCGTTGAACTCCCCGGGCTTCTCCATGTTCGGGTAGTGGGCGGCGCCCCCGATCGTGGTCGAGCGGCCGTTTTGGACCGTGTCGGTGAAGCGGTTCGCCATGGCGAGGCTGTCGGGCCAGTCGAGGGCGCCGTTGATCGCGAGGACCGGGACGTCGAGTTTCGGGACGCGGGGCCACGGGTCGCCCAGCGGGACGTACCAGTCGCGCTCGCCCGGTGTGTGCTTGGCGAGCGTGTGGGTGGTCAGTTCGCGCAGGCGCCGGATGACGGACGGGTCGACGTCGGCCACCTCGCGGTGCGGGCCCGCCACGCCTTCGGTGAAGTGGTCGAGCCAGCCCGTGAAGTCACCGGCGGCGAGCAACTGCCCGACGCGGGCCTGGCGTTCGAGCAGCTGGGGGTCGGTGTACTCGAACGCGCTGGTGCCGGCGCCGGAGACGACGATCGCCCGGACCGGTTCGGGGTGTTCCAGCGCGGTGTCGGTGGCGACGGCCGCGCCCATGCACAGGCCGACCAGGACGGCGGGCCCGAGGTCGAGGTGGTGCAGGAGTGCGCCGAGGTCGTCGGCCCAGCGGAACGGCCTGCTCGCGTTGGCCGAGAAGCCGTGGCCGCGGATGTCCGGGGCGATGACGCGGAAGTCGCGGGCGAGGACCGGTATCTGGTCGTCGAAGACGCGGTGGTCGGCGAAGCCGGAGTGGAGGAGGACCACGGGGTCGCCGGTGCCCACGTCACGGTAGGCGAGGTCCCCGTCGGCAGATGCGAAGAAGCTCAGTTCCGAAGCAGCTGTCATGACAACCAAGGTGTCATCTTTGAAGAAGGTTGGCAACCCAGGTGTCATGATGGGCCCGTGAACGACTCCGCTCCCCTGTCCCCCGACGAACTCGGCCACCGCCTCACCGAGGTGTTCGACCTCGTCGGCCCGCTCTACCGGCGCGCCCTGCGCAAGGTCGAGCAGGGCGAACCGGTCGAAGGGGTCTCCGTCGGCGTGCGCGCCGTACTGGACCTGCTGCGACAGCACGGGCCCATGACGGTGCCCCAGATGGGCCGGACCCTGGCCCTGAGCCGGCAGTTCATGCAGCGCATGGTCAACGAGGCCGCGGCCCACGACTGGGTGAAGGTCACACCCAACCCCGCACACCAGCGGTCCTCACTGATCCGGCTCACCGAGGAGGGCCGGTCCGTCATCACGTCCGTCCTCGGCCGCGAGCACTCCCTGAACCGTCAGGTCGGCGGCGATCTGACCGACGCCGAGGTCCGCGCGTGCGTGCGGGTGCTCACCGAGATCCTCAAGACCTTCGACCATGTGGACGTGGACGAGGACTGACCGTCCGCTACTTCCCCATCACCAGCCCGTCCTTCGCCGCGCCCCGGCTCAGCACCAGCTCGCGGACGCGGTCGCGGTCGGCGGTCAGTTCGGCGCCCTGGTCGATCGCCCGGTTGACGTCGACGACCCGGCCCGCGTCGACGTCGAACAGCTGCGGAACGAACTCCGCCCTGGCCACCTCCCACCGCGCGCCGGACCGGACGGGCGGCACGAAGGTGAAGCGGGCGAGGGTGCTCGTGTTGCCGCCGGGGTCCTGGGTGCCCGCGTTGTCGAACATCTCGCCGGTGACCTGGTCGCCGAGCCCGTAGACCACCCAGGTGCCGTTGACCTTCTCGTACGCCTGCGGGGTGCGGGCGTGGGTGCCGAGGATCAGGTCGATGTCGGGGCGGCCGGCGGTGCGGGCGGCGGTCAGTTCCCCGGCCAGCGCGACCTGTTGCGGGTCGGGCGCGTCCTGGCCCGGTGTGCCCCAGCGCAGGGAGACGACGACCACGTCGGCGCCCGCACGCCGGGCCTCGCGGGCGTCGGCGAGGATGCGGGCGGGGTCGAGGAGGTTGACGGACCAGGGCTCGCCGGCCGGGAGCGGAACGCCGTTCGTGCCGGCGGTGTAGGCGAGGTGGGCGACCTTCGCGGGACCGGCGCGCAGCAGTGTGACCGTGCGCGCCTCGGCGTCGCCGCGCGCCGTTCCCGCGTGCCGTACTCCGGCGCCGTCGAGGGTGTCGAGGGTGTGCTGGATGCCGAAGGGGCCGTCGTCCAGGCTGTGGTCGGAGGCGGTGGAGCAGCTGTCGTAGCCGGTCGCGGCGAGGGCCCGGGCCCCCTCCGGCGGGGAGTCGAAGAACGGGGCGCCGGTGCGGTCGCCGTAGGCCGTCTCGATATGACAGAGCGCCAGGTCGGCCCGGGAGACGAGGGGTTGGACGCCGGAGAGCATCGGCGCGAAGTCGTAGCCGGTGCCGCCCGCGTCGAAGCGGGCGCGGTCGAGGACGGCACTGTGCGGGAGGATGCCGCCGGCGGCGACGAGGGTGAAGCCGCGGGCGGCGGGGGGTGCCGGGCGGCCGGCGGCCTTCGGGTCGTGGTGCTGGGCCTGGCAGGCGGCGGCCGCGGCGAGAATGCCGACCAGGGCGACGGCCACCTGTCGTCTGCGTGCGATCATCAATTCACCCCACTGTGGTCATATTTACCCACCGATAGGTATGAACCTCAGCGCCCCCGCAAACGACTTCGGGCCCCTCATGACCCGTCCGGTGTGCGCGTGTGGGGGATCACCGGCCGGCGCGGACCGTTCGTCGCACCGTTCGTCGACGCGATCGACCGTCCGCCGCAGCCCCCTGCGCGCGCCCTGTCCCCGGGCCGCACGCTGCGATGCCATACGGCCATGACGGCCGGACCCACGCTCACCCACGGAACGACCGCCGAGCACGAGCTCGCCGCACTGCAGCGCGAGCACGGCAGGCCGCTGTTCGCACTGCTGCTCCGGCTCTGCGACGGCGACCGCCAGCGCGCCGAGGACCTCGTCCAGGAGACCCTGGTACGGGCCTGGCAGCACCCCGAGGCCCTGCGCGCCGACGACTTCGAGTCCGTACGGCCCTGGCTGCTGACGGTGGGCCGGCGGCTCGCCATCGACGCGCGGCGGGCCCGGCAGGCGCGACCGCCCGAGGTCGGGGACGCGGTGCTGGAGAACGCGCGCGTCTGTGCCGATCACGCGGAACGGTCGGCGGCGACGCTCGATGTGCGGGAGGCTGTGAAGACTCTCACTCCGGAGCACCGTGAAGTCCTGGTGCTCGTGTACTTCCAGGGGGCGAGTGTGGCGGAGGCCGCGGCGGCCCTCGGGATTCCGCCCGGTACGGTGAAGTCCCGTGCCTATTACGCGCTCCGCGCCCTGCGCCGGGTGCTTCCCGGCTATGCGGCCGACCTGCGGTGAAACCAACTCCTTAGTCAAACCTCCGTAAAGCGCCTTGCTCAGGACCCCGGTTGAGTAATCGGCTGTCCTCATCCGTGTTCCGGACTGGGGGGCTCGGGGGTTCCTGACGGAGCCTCGGGCCGGGCGACGCGCACGCACCGGAGGAAGGCAGGAAGGGATGCTGCACAGAGGTCAAGAGAGCACGGACGGCACCGGCGGCGGTGAACTCACCGTCCCCATGGCCTGGTTGTACGCCGAGTACATCGCCGACGAACTGCTGCGGACCGGCGACCTGATGCCACCGACGTCCTTCGAGTTCCGCGCCGGACGGGACGCGCTGGCGCTGACCATCTTCCTCGCCGACACGGACGGTGAATTGTCCGGTATCAGGGTGGTCACCCAACTTGAGACCTGGCTTTCGCTCACGGCGTACGACCAGCCGTGGCAGGACTGGGTCCAGGAACGTATGTCCAAGTTGACGGCGGAGGCGGTCGAGGCCGGCGTCGACGCACCGGACCTCGCGCTGGCGGAGAACGCCTGGCGCTGGCTGGAGGAGACCGAGCTGCTCGCGCCCGATCTGGACGCGGTGCCGGGAGGCGGTCCGGTGACCGGTGAGGACGACGGGCCGAAGGTCTGGACGCCCGCCTGGCAGCTGGGTCTGCCGCTCGGCCATCTCGCCATCCATCTTTTTTGAAACAGGGACCAATCCACGGGTTCGACCGCTACGAATTCGTGATGGCGATTCTGTGTGCGCCTTGAGTGATTCGACGGGCTGGTGCGTACCGATGGGAGCAAGGAGTAACCCCACCCGCACCTAACGGCACGAGGATTCGTCATGAGGTCCCTGGAAAGGCATCGCGACGTCGGCGCGTACGCGCTCGGCGTGCTGGACGAGGCGGAGGCCTTCCGCTTCGAGGATCACCTCATGGAGTGCACCAGCTGCGCGGCTCATGTGACCGAATTCGGTCCCGCCTCACGGCAGTTGATGCTGTACCGGCGTGCGACGCCGCGCTACGTGCACCCCATGGCGCAACCCGGGCCCCGGCTGCTCGACCGGTTGCTCGGCGAGGTGTCCGCCCGTCAACGGGCCGGACGGCGGCGTTTTCTCTACGCCGTGGCCGCCTCGGTGGTACTGGCCGTGGGCGGCCCCGCGGTGGCGACGTTCGCCGGGGGCGGCGACGGGACCGTGCAACTCACCGCGACCGACGCCAAGTCGGGCGTCTGGGCACAGGTCACGTCCGCGAACGAGAACTACGGCAGTGATGTGTCCCTCAAGATCAAGGACGGCGCGGGCCCCCGCTCCTGTCGCCTCGTGGTCGTCGGCAAGGACGGTTCCGAGCAGGTCGTGACCAGTTGGAACGTTCCCGCGCACGACGCCACGATGATCACGATGCAGGGCGGCGCGGCGATGCACCCCGACGAGATCGACCACTACGACGTCCGGACGGCCGACGGCGGGCAACTGGTCCGGCTCATGTCCCACTGAAGTCCCGCACTGCGGGAGCCGGTTGGCGCGCCTACTTCAGCAGTCGCGACAACCTGCGGTCCGCGAGCGGCTTGCCGCCCGTCTGGCAGGTGGGGCAGTACTGGAGGGACGAGTCGCTGAAGGACACCTCGCGGATGGTGTCGCCGCAGACCGGGCAGGTCTGGCCGGTCCGGCCGTGGACGCGCAGGCCGCTCTTCTTCTCCGCCTTCAGGCGGCCCGCGGCCACGCCCCGGGAGCGTTCGACGGCCTCGGTGAGTGTGCTGCGCAGGGCCTCGTAGAGGGTGTGCGTCTGAGCCGCCGTCAGTGACGACGCGAGCTTGAACGGGGACATCTTCGCCGCGTGCAGGATCTCGTCGCTGTACGCGTTGCCCACCCCGGCGATCAGGGTCTGGTCGCGCAGCGCGCCCTTGAGCTGCCGGCGTTCGTCCTTGAGGAGTCCGGCGAAGCGCGGCTCGTCGAAGTCGTCGGCCAGCGGGTCGGGGCCGAGGCGGGCGATACCCGGGACGGACTGCGGGTCCGCCACGACGTACACCGCCAGGCGCTTCTGGGTGCCGGCCTCCGTGAGATCGAAGCCCTCGCCTGTCTCCAGGGCCACCCGGAGGGCGAGCGGGCCCTTGCCGGGGCGGGGCGGCCCGTCCGGGAGGCGGTCCTTCCAGTGCAGCCAGCCCGCGCGGGCCAGGTGGGTCACGAAGTGCGGGCCGCCGTCCGTCTCGACGTCCAGGAACTTGCCGTACCGGTGCACGGCCACCACCTCGTGTCCCTCCAGCGCGGTGGGCGGAGGGTCGTACGTCTTCAGGACGCTGATGGCGACGGGCAGCACCCGTACGATCTCGTGGCCGACGAGGTGTTCGGTCAGGAAGTCCTTCAGCGCTTCGACCTCGGGAAGTTCCGGCATACGTCCAGGGTGCCATCAGCGGCGCGTGGGGTCAGCTCCGGTCCGGGATCACGAACTCGCACCACACGCACTTGCCGCTGCCCCGCGCCTCCACGCCCCACACGTCCGTGAGCAGGTCGACGAGGAGGAGACCGCGCCCGGAGACGCCGTCCTCGCCCGCTTCGCGGCGGCGTGGGAGGGCGCTGGAGGAGTCCTCGACCTCGACGCGCAGCCGGCGGTCGGGGCCGGTGAGGACCCTGAGGGTGACGATCGCGGAGCCCTCGGTGTGCATCAGGGCGTTGGTGATCAGCTCGTCGGCGACGAGTTCGACCTCGTCGGCGCGTTCGCGCCCGCCCCAGGCCCGGACGGCGGCCCGGATCATGTGCCGGGCCTGGGTGAGGGCCTCGGAGTCGCCGGGCGCCACATGCTGCTGGAGCCGGCCGCCCGAGCGCGGGGCGTCGAGGCCGCGGCGGCGCAGCAGGAGCAGCGCCACGTCGTCCTCGCCGCCACGTTCCTCGGCCACGTCGATGAGCAGGTCGGCGAGGTCGCGTACGTCGTCGGGGCCGGAGGCGATGAGGGCCATGAGGGTCTGGAGTCCGTCGTCGAGATCCGCGCCGGGCTGTTCGACGAGGCCGTCGGTGCACAGCACCAGGGTCTGGCCGGGGTCGAGTTCGAGGGTGGACACGGGATATTCGAGCCGCCCGAACTCCGCGGACAGACCGAGCGGCAGCCCGCCCACGACGGGCATCCGTCGGCAGGTCCCGTCCAACTGCCGTACCAGCGGGTCGATATGACCGGCCCGGACCACCTGGACCACTCCGGTGGACAGGTCGGCCTCGGCGTAGAGGCAGGTGGCGAAGCGGTCCGTGTCGAGTTCGTGCAGGAAGACGGAGGCGCGGGCCATCACGGTGGCCGGGGTGTGTCCCTCGGCGGCGTACGCCTTGAGGACGATCCGCAGCTGCCCCATGACGGCGGCGGCGTGCGTGTCGTGGCCCTGGACGTCGCCGATGACCGCGCCGACCCGTCCGCCGGGCAGCGGGATCAGGTCGTACCAGTCGCCGCCGATGTCCCGCCCGAGCTTCGCGGACCGGTAGCGGACCGCGACGTCGGCGCCCGGCACGCTCGGGATGGCCCGCGGCAGCATGGCCTGCTGGAGGCCCTGGGCGAGGTCCTTCTCCTGCTCGTAGAACATGGCGCGCTGCAGGCTCTGCGCGATGCTGCTGCCCAGCGCGACGAGCACATTGCGCTCCTCCGCCGAGAAACCGCGGCGGTCGCTGTAGAGCAGGCCCATCGTGCCGATCGGCCGGGCCTGGGCGATCAGCGGCAGATAGGCGCCCGCGGTGATGTGCAGTCCGGCGATGTGCGGCCACAGCAGCGGGTACCGCTCGGCGAACTCCTCGGGCGACTCGATGAACGCCGGGCTGAGCGTCCGTACGACCTCCGTCATCGGGTACGGCTCGTCGATCCGGAGGACCTCCTTGCCGGGTACGACGCTGCCCTCGGCGACCAGGCGGATCCGGCCGGCCTCCACCAGCCCCATGACCAGTCTGGTCGCGCCGAGGTGGACGAGGCCGTGGGTGTCCTGGAGGACGTCGATGACGTCCTGGACGGTACGGGCGTGCGCGAGGGCGGCGGTGGTGAGCTGGACGACGTTGGTCTGGTCGCGCCGGGCCGCGTCCAGGGCGGCCTGTTCACGGCGGGCCGCGTTCTCGGCGAGTTCCTGGGTGGCGTCCCGGACGATGCCGATGATCCGGCGCGGGCGGCCCGTCTCGTCGCGCCGGATGTAGCCCTGGGTGTGGGTCCAGCGCAGGGTGCCGTCGCGCAGCCGCATGCGGAAGTAGGCGCCGTAGTTCTCGCTGCCGTCCTTCATCGCCTGGGAGACGAGACCGTCGAGCCGGTAGCCCTCGGGAGGTGGCACCCGGATCGCCAGGGTCTCGGGGCGTCCGTCGTATTCGTCGGGGCGCAGGTCGAAGACCTCGTGGGCCTGGGCGTCCATGTGGAACAGGCCGTTGTCCAGGTCCCAGTCGAAGCTGCCCATGCGGTTGAGCGCCAGGATCGGGTCCGGGTGGGCGGGCCAGTCGTCCGGGAGTGACAGGGCGCTCGCTCCCCGATCAACCATGCGGCCCACCTTGCCAGGATTTACCGGATTCTTCACCTTGTCCGAGCGCTACGGCCACCTCGCTACGGCGGCTCCGGGCGCCGTCAGCCGGTGAAGACGCCCGTGGGGCTGTCGAGGATGCCGAGGGTGGTCTCCGGGACGGTCGGCGGACCGATCCCGTCCGGGGAGCCGGGGTCCTGGGAGGGTCGGGGCGCGACCGTCCTCGGGGCGGCCGAGACGGTGGCCGTGGGGCAGCCCGTGACACCGGTCGCGCCCGGGGTGACGGTGACGGTCGGGGGTGCGCAGCCGGTGGTGGGCTTGTCCGGTGCGGTGCTCCGGCCGTCACCGGGGGACGCGCTCTCGTCGCTCGGGGACGTGCTCGGGGCGACGCTCAGCGAGGGGTCCGGCGACCGGCCCGGCGAGGTACTCGACGAAGGGCTCGGTGAGGTGCCCGGCGAGGTGCTCGTCCCGCTGGACGGGCTGATGGACCCGCTGTCGTGCGGGCGCGGGTCGTGCGGGCGCGGAGACATGCTTCCGTGCGGGGCCGGCGTGGTGCCGGGCCGGGTCGGCGGCACATGGACCGGCGGCGGTACGACGTGGTCGTGGTGCGGCCCGCGATGACCGAGGGGCCGTTCGATCCAGGTGTTGTCGACGACGTTGATGATCGTGATGTTGGTGATCACATGCGGCGCCGGAGTCACCACGACCACCTCGGCGGGCCGGTACCCGGACCAGCCCCGCCCGCCGCTGCCGGAGTTCCCGCCGGCCACGCCGGCCTTGAGCGGGTTGCCGCAGGCGCAGCGCACGCGGGGCACGCCCCGGTTGTCGACGAGGACGGCGGTACCGGCCTGGAGGACCGACTGGAAACCGGTCACCCGCGCGTCACGGAACCCGTGGTTGGTGACCTGGGTGTCGGCGCGCAGCACGACCGAGGTCAGCCCGCGCAGATAGCCGGGAATCGCGCTCCGGGAGATCCCCTCGGCCTGCGCGAAGGCACTGGCCTTGGCCTGGTCGCGGGTGAGATACGCGATCTGCCGCTCGACATCGCAGCTGCCGCTCCGCGCCGTGCCGCCGTAGAGGCCGGGTGTGGCGCCGGAGACGGCCTGCGTGTGCGCGGGGAAAGCCGTCCGTGTGGGCGTCGGCCAGGACGGCGCGGGCCGCGTGGGCGTCGGCTGCGGTGTTCGGGTGACCCGTGGCGGGGCACTCGGCGCGGTGGCCGTGGAGTCCGTGAAGGGGTCGGGGCCCTGGGCCGCGACGGGCTGCAGGAACACCTCGCCGGTCGACTTCGTGGCCTTGCCGCTCGACTTCATGCCTTGGGCGCCGTCGCCGCCGCAGCCGGCGACGAGGAGCGCCGCCGAGAGCGCGCAGGCCGTGGCGATGGTTCCGGTCGATGTGCGCACCGTGTTCTCCCGCCTCAAGCCGGGTGATTCGCCACTATTGTCTGCTTCACCCGCTTGGGTTACGCAACCGGAGACATGGAAGACACAGAGTGACGGTCGAACGAGGTGTGACGATGGAGGGAGGAGTACACGGTCGTGGGATGGTTCACCGCACCCGACTACTGGCTGAGCCGGCTGGTCTTCCAGCGGGCCCTGGCCGGTGTCTATCTGGTCGCGTTCCTCACGGCGGCGCTGCAGTTCCGTGCGCTGATCGGTGAGCGCGGCATGCTGCCGGTCCCCCGGTTCGTCCGCCGGATGCCGTTCGGGCGGGCCCCGAGCCTCTTCCAACTCCACTACACCGACCGCTTCTTCGCGGTCTGCGCGTGGACCGGCTGCGCGGCGTCGGTGGCGCTGGCCGCCGGGCTCGACTCCGAACTCCCGCTCTGGGGCGGGATGTTGATGTGGCTGGTGCCGTGGGCGCTGTATCTGTCGATCGTCAACGTCGGCCAGACCTGGTACGCGTTCGGCTGGGAGTCGCTGCTGCTGGAGGTCGGTTTCCTGGCCGTCCTCCTCGGCAACGACAAGGTGGCGCCCCCGATCGTGGTGCTGTTCCTGCTGCGCTGGGTCCTGTTCCGGGTCGAGTTCGGCGCGGGCCTGATCAAGCTGCGCGGTGACGCGTGCTGGCGGAAGCTGACCTGCCTGGACTTCCACCACGAGACACAGCCGATGCCGGGCCCGCTGAGCTGGTTCTTCCACCACCTCCCCCGCCCGCTGCACCGGATCGAGGTCGCCGCCAACCACCTCACCCAACTCGCCGTGCCCGTCCTGCTGTTCACCCCGCAGCCGGTCGCGACGGCCGCCGCGTCCCTGATGATCGCCACTCAGCTGTGGCTGGTCCTGTCCGGCAACTTCGCCTGGCTGAACTGGATCACCATCGCGCTGGCCCTCTCGGCCGTCCGACTCCCGTACACGGAGCCGTCGCCCGCCCTCGCCCCTCCTCCCCTCTGGTACGAGGTCGTGGTCCTGGCCGTCGCCGCCTTGCTGCTGTGGCTCAGCCACCGCCCGGTCCGCAACATGCTCTCCCGCCACCAGACCATGAACCGTTCCTTCGACCCGCTCCATCTGGTCAACACCTACGGCGCGTTCGGCAACGTCAGCCGCATCCGCCACGAGGTGGTGATCGAGGGCACGACGGACCCCGTCCCGCGCGAGGACTCCGACTGGCGGGAGTACGAGTTCAGGGGCAAGCCGGGCCAACCGCGCCACTGGCCGCGCCAGTTCGCGCCCTACCATCTGCGGCTGGACTGGATGATGTGGTTCGCGGCACTCTCCCCCGGCTACGCCGAACCGTGGTTCGGCGCGCTGATGGAACGGCTCCTGGAGAACGACCGGGACACGCTACGACTGCTGCGCCGCTCGCCGTTCCCGCCGGACACGCCCCCGCGTTACGTCCGGGCCCGTCTCTTCCGCTACCGCTACACGACCTGGCGGGAGTTGAGGGAGACGGGCGCCTGCTGGGAGCGGACGTTCGTGCGGGAGTATTTCCCTCCGACCAGGCTGGCAGAGGCGATTCAGAGGCCGTAGACGCGGGTCGCCGTGCCTTCGAAGATCTCGGCGCGTTCCGCCGCGCTGAGTCCGTCGGTCAACTCGACTGTCGCGGCGGCGACTTCGCCGTAGCTCGCCGCCAGGGTGCACACCGGCCAGTCGGAGCCGAACATCAGCCGGTCCGGCCCGAAGGCGTCGAGCGCGACGTCCGTGTAGGGGCGCAGGTCCTGGGTGCTCCAGGTCTTCCAGTCGGCCTCCGTGACCAGGCCGGACAGTTTGCAGTGGGTGTTGGGGAGTGCGGCGAGGGAGCGCAGGGCCGACTCCCACGGCTCCAGCCGGCCCGAGGCGACGGGCGGTTTGCCCAAGTGGTCGAGGACGAAGGTGAGTTGGGGCAGGGACGCGGCTGCCTGGACGCTGGCCGGGAACTGGTGGGGCAGCACGAGCAGGTCGTAGACGAGCCCCGCTTCGGCCACTGCGGCGAGGCCGCGGCGGACGTCGGGGCGCAGCAGCCAGTTCGGGTCGGGCTCGCCCTGTACCTGGTGGCGGATGCCCTTCAGGTAGTGGCCGCCGGGGAGGTCGCGCAGGCGGGCCAGTTCGTCGGCGATGTCGGGGCGGGTGAGGTCGGTCCAGCCGACGACTCCGGCGACGAGGTCGTGCGTGTCGGCGAGGACGAGGAACTCCGGGGTCTCCTCGGCGACGGTGATCGTCTGGACGAGGACGGTCCGGTCGACGCCGGCGGCGCGCGCCTCGGGTTCGAGGTCGCTGACGGTGAAGTCGCGGCGGATCGGCTGGAGTTCGGGGCCGGTGATCCAGTCCTGGTCGCGGACGGAGAGGTCCCAGACGTGGTGGTGCGCGTCGACGGTCATGGCAGCTCCCATACGACGGGCAGGCCGGCGTCGGCGCCCTCGCTCGTGTAGTCGTGCACCACGTCCAGGAGTTGGGCCATGCGGGCCTGCCAGGCGACGTTCACCGGGAGCTGGTCCAGCTCGGCCAGCAGGCGGGCGTAGTCGGCGCACTCCAGGACGTGGAAGAGGTCGGTGCCGCTGCGCCAGATCGTCCAGGAGGTGGTGCCGGCGGCCCGGATCGCGGCGGTGAGTTCCTTGGGGACCTCGCGGTGGGCGCTCTCGTACGCGTCGATACGGTCGGCGCGCACCTTGGTGTGAAGGGCCACTCTCATGACGACTCCCCTGTCGGGACCGGGGTATCGGCGGACAGCAGCCCCGTGTCCCGCAGCTCCTGCCAGAACGCACCCGGCACCTTGGCGGCGAACTGCTCGGCGCAGTCCCGGACTTCGGCCTCGGAGCGGGCGCCGACCAGGACGCTCGCCACGGCCGGGTGCGCGGCGCAGAACGCCAGGGCGGCGGCGCGCAGGGTCGTGCCGTGCCGCTCGGCCGCCTCCTTCATGCGGAGCGCCCGGTCCAGCAACTCGGCCGGTGTCTGGGCGTAGTTGTAGGTCGCGTCCGGCTTCGGGTCCGCCAGCAGGCCGGAGTTGAAGGCGCCGCCGATGACGACCGACTTTCCGCGTGCGACGGCGGACGGGAGGAGTTCGGCGAGGGCGCTCTGGTCGAGCAGCGTGTAGCGCCCGGCGCACAGCACCACGTCCACGTCCGTGTCCTGGATGAAGCGGGTGAGCATCCCGGCCTGGTTCATGCCCGCGCCGATGGCGCCTACGACGCCTTCGGCGCGGAGCTTCTCCAGGGCGGGATAGCCCTCGCGGAAGACCTGGTCGGCGTGGTCGTCGGGGTCGTGGAGGTAGACGATGTCGACGTGGTCGAGGCCGAGCCGTTCCAGGCTGGCGTCCAGGGTGCGTCGGATCCCGTCGGCGGTGAAGTCCCAGATGCGGCGGCTGGTGGCGGGCACGGCGAAGCCGTTGGCGAGGTCGTCCCCTGTCACCGTCTCCACGGGGTCGAGGCGGCGGCCGACCTTGGTGGAGATCGTGTACTCCGCGCGCGGACGGTCGCGCAGCGCGGCGCCGAGGCGGCGCTCGGAGAGGCCGATGCCGTAGTGGGGTGCGGTGTCGAAGTAGCGAATGCCCTGCTGCCAGGCCGCGTTGACGGCCTGGTACGCCTGCTCGTCGGCGACCTCGGTGAACAGGTTGCCCAGCGGGGCGGCGCCGAGACCGAGACCGCCCACCTCGACCCCGCTGCCGCCGAGGGTACTCATTGGCCCACCGGCCTCAGGCGCAGGCCCTGCATGCCGCCGTCCACGGCGAGCGAGGTGCCGGTGGTGGCGCCGGACAGCGGGCTCGCCAAGTAGGCGATGGCGCCGGCGACTTCGGCCGCCGAGACGAGCCGGCCGGAGGGCTGGCGGGCGGCCAGGGCGGCGCGTTCGGCGGCCGGGTCGGTGGCCGAGTCGAGGAGGCGGCCGACCCAAGGGGTGTCCGCCGTACCGGGGTTGACGCAGTTGACGCGGACCCCTTCGCGCAGGTGGTCGGCGGCCATGGCGAGGGTGAGGGACTGCACGGCGCCCTTGGTGGCGCTGTAGAGGGCGCGTTGGGGAAGTCCGGCGGTGGCGGCGATGGAGCAGGTGTTGACGATCGCCGCGTGGGAGGACGCGCGCAGATGCGGGAGTGCGGCGCGGGTGACGCGGACCATGCCGACGACGTTGGCGTCCAGGACACGGTGCCACTCGTCGTCGTCGTTGTCCTCGACGGTGCCCTGGGCGCCGATGCCCGCGTTGTTCACGACGATGTCGAGTCCGCCGAGGTCGGCGACGGCGGACGCGACGGCCTGCCGTACGGAGGCGTCGTCGGTGACGTCGGCGCGGTAGCCGAGCAGCGGCTTCTCGACACTGCTCGGGTCCAGGTCGAGGACGGCGACCGACGCGCCCCGCTCGGCGAGGAGTTCGGCGGTGGCCCGGCCGATGCCGGAGGCTCCGCCGGTGACCAGGGCCTTGAGGCCCTCGAAGTCGGTCATGCCGCGTGTCCCTTCTGGGTGTCGAGGTCGGCGGCCCAGAAGGTGCCGCCGGGGAACGTGTAACGCGCGATGGACTCGGGCCGCATGGTGGCCGAGAAGCCGGGTGTGCTGGGTGCCATGTAGTGACCTTCGCGGATCACCACCGGATCGAGGAAGTGGTCGTGCAGATGATCCACGTACTCGATGACGCGGTCGTCGGTGGTGCCGGAGACGGCGAGGTAGTCGAACATCGAGAGGTGCTGGACGAGTTCGCACAGTCCGACGCCGCCCGCGTGCGGGCAGACGGGCACTCCGAACTTGGCGGCGAGCAGCAGGATCGCGAGGTTCTCGTTGACTCCGCCGACGCGGGCCGCGTCTATCTGGAGGATGTCGAGGGCGCCGGCCTGGAGCAGCTGCTTGAACACGACGCGGTTCTGGACGTGTTCGCCGGTCGCGACCTTCACCGGGGCCACGGCGGCGCGGATGGCGGCGTGGCCGAGGACGTCGTCGGGGCTGGTGGGTTCCTCGATCCAGTACGGGTCGAACTCGGCGAGGGCCTTGGTCCAGCGGATCGCCTCGTCCACGTTCCAGCGCTGGTTGGCGTCGATCGCCATCCTGATGTCCGGGCCGACGGCCGAACGGGCCACGCGGCAGCGGCGGATGTCGTCGTCGAGGTCGGCGCCGACCTTCAGCTTGATCTGCCGGAAGCCGTCCCGGACGGCCTGCACGGCGAGCCGGGTGAGCTTCTCGTCGTCGTAGCCGAGCCAGCCGGCGGAGGTGGTGTAGGCGGGAAATCCCGTCTGCAGAAGGCGGGTTCGGCGCTCCTCGGCGCCCGCCCTGCCTCGCCGCAGGATGTCCAGGGCCTCGTCCGGGGTGAGGGCGTCGGTGATGTACCTGAAGTCGATCTGGCTGACGAGCCATTCGGGGTCGGCGTCGGCGAGGAGCTGCCAGAGGGGCTTGCCCGCGCGCTTGGCGGTGAGGTCCCAGGCCGCGTTGACCACGGCGCCGATCGCCATGTGCATCACGCCCTTCTCGGGCCCCAGCCAGCGGAGTTGGCTGTCGCCGATCAGGTCGCGGTTCAACGTCCCCGGGTCCGCGCACAGTTCGTCGACGGACCGGCCGATCACATGGTCCCGCAGCGCGTGGATCGCGGCGACCTGGACTTCGTTGCCCCGCCCGATGGTGAAGCTGAATCCGTGCCCCTCGTGCCCGTCGGCCGCGTCGGTGCGCAGGACGACGTAGGCCGCCGAGTAGTCGGGGTCCGGGTTCATCGCGTCGGAACCGTCGAGTTCGCGCGAGGTGGGAAAACGGATGTCGTAGGTGTCGACCGCGGTGACGCGAGCGGACGGGCCGGGGATCGGTGACACGGAAGGCCTTTCGGTCGGGTACAGAGATCCGGTGCCGTGCGGGTGCCGGAAGCCGGAGGGTCAGTCCTGGGCGCGGCCGGTGGTGACGCGGGCGATCATGAGGGCGACCAGGATGATCCCGCCGTAGATGGCCTGGATCCAGAAGGACGGGACCTGGGCGAGGGTGAGCAGGTTCTGCACGACTCCCAGGAGGAGTACGCCGGTCAGGGCGCCGAACATGGTGCCCTTGCCGCCGTCGAGGCTGATGCCGCCGATGACCGCCGCCGCCATCACGGTGAAGATCATGTTGTTGCCCTGGTTGGCGCTGATCGCGCCGACATAGCCGGTCTGCATGATCCCGCCCACCGAGGCGAGCACGCCGGCCACGATCGACACCCCGAGGAGCATCCGGTCGACGCGGATACCGGCCGCGCGGGCCGCCTCCTGGTTGCCGCCGATCGCGTACAGGGCACGGCCGACGCGGTGGTACTTCAGCACGAACCCGGCGACCGCGAAGCAGACCGCCGCCAGCCACACCGACATCGGGACGCTGAGGAAGGTGCTGGTGGCCAGGGTGAAGAAGGAGTCGGGCATCCCGAACAGCGTCTTGCCCTTGGTGGCGCCGACCAGCAGTCCGCGCAGCACGATCAGCATGGCGAGGGTGACGATGAAGGCGTTGAGCTTGAACTTCACCACGAGGACGCCGTTGAAGGCGCCGATGATCCCGCCCACGACGAGGATCGCGACGAGGGCGAGCGGTGCCGACCACTCCGTGCCCCAGCCGGACTCGGCGGACGGCAGGACCAGCAGGGCGCCGATCGCGGGCGCGATGCCGACCACCGACTCCAGCGACAGGTCGATCTTGCCGGTGATGAGGATCAACGACTCTGCCAGGACCACCATCGCGAGCGCGGCGGAGGCGCCGAGGATGGAGATCAGGTTCCGCTCGGTGAGGAACGAGTCGTTGACGATCGCGCCGAGCACCAGGAGCACCAACAGGGCCGGTACGAGGGCGAGTTCACGGGCCCGGCGGAGCAGGACCGTGCGGGCCGAGGCCGTCCCGGTGGTGCGTGGGGCGGCGAGCGGCGGGGCCGCCTTGGTGTCAGCCATGGTCCACTCCTTCGATGGAGGCGATCAGCTCGTGGTCGCGCCAGCCCGCCGGGTGCTCGGCGACGACACGGCCGTGGAAGAGGACGAGGACGCGGTCGCAGCGCCGCAGGTCGTCAAGTTCGTCGGAGACGACGAGCACGGCGGTGCCGTCGTCGCGGGCGCTGTCCATGCGGGTGAGCAGCGACTCCTTGGACTTCACGTCGACGCCCGCCGTGGGGTTGATGAGCACCAGCAGCCTGGGGTCGGAGGCGAGCGCGCGGGCCATGACGACCTTCTGCGCGTTGCCGCCGGACAGGTCGGAGACGGGCTGGTCGGGGCCCTCGGCGTGGATGTCGAGGCGGTCGATCAGCTCGGTGGCGAAGCCGCGCTTGCGGTCGGTGCCGACGAACCCGAAGCGGCCGAGCCGGTCCAGGACGGTCATGGTGGCGTTGTCGCCGATGGACATTCCGAAGACCAGGCCTTGGCCGTGGCGGTCGCGCGGGACGCAGCCGACACCGGCTTTCAGCGCGGCCTGCACATCTCCGAACGGCAGCTTCTCGCCGTCGAGTTGAGCCGTACCGCCGGTCGGCGTGTACAGCCCGGTGAAGGACTCGGCCAGCTCGATCTTGCCGCTGCCGCTCGACCCGGCGAGTCCGACGACCTCGCCGCGGCGGACCGTGAGGTCGACGTTCTCGTACGACTCGGAGGTGAGCCCTCGTGCGTCGAGCAGGACGGGTGCCGCGTCGTCCAACTCCCGCAGCTCCACCTCCAGTTCGGCGATCGACTCCCCCGCCATGGCCTCCACCAGGGCGCGGCGCGGGAGGTCGGCGACCGGTGCGGTGGTGATCCAGCGGGCGTCGCGGAGCACGGTGACCGTCTGGCACACCTCGTACACCTCCTGGAGGTGGTGCGAGATGAACAGGAAGGTGACGCCGGACTCCTGGAGCGCCCGCATGCGGGTGAAGAGCCGTTCGATCTCCCGGTTGTCGAGCTGGGCGGTCGGTTCGTCGAGGACGATGAACCGGGCGCCGAAGCTCAACGCCCTTGCGATCTCCACCATTTGACGGTCCTCGACCTTGAGGTCGGCGGTGCGCGCCTCGGGGTCGACGCGCACGTCCCAGGTGTCGAGGAGTTCGGCGGCCTCGGTGCGGAGCCTGCGCCAGCTGATGACTCCGCCGCGGGAGGTCGGCTGACGGTTGATGAAGAGGTTCTCGGCGACCGTCAACTCGGGCACCACGGTGGGGCGTTGATAGACGCAGGCGACCTTGGCGCGCCAGGCGTCCCGGTCGGCGAGCGCGGGCGCGGGCTCGCCGTCGAAGCGGACCGTGCCCTCGTCGGGGGCCTGGAGTCCGGTGAGGACGGTGACGAGGGTGGACTTGCCGGCGCCGTTGCGGCCGACGAGGGCGTGGGACTCGCCCGGCAGCACGGTGAGTCGACCGTCGGCGAGGGCGACGGTCGGGCCGTACCGCTTGACGATGCCCCGCGCCTCGACGAGTGGGGTCAACGGACTTTTCTCGATGCTCATTTGACCGTGTTGCCCCAGAGCTTGGGGTCGTCGACGTTGTCCTTGGTGACCAGGGGCGCGGGCAGCTGGTCCTCCAGGATGCCGCTGGGCAGCTTGACGATCGTGGAGTCGTGGTCGGTGGGGCCGGGCTTGAAGGTCTTCCCCTGCATCGCGGCCTTGATGTAGTACATGCCGTACTTGGCGTAGGCGTCGGCCGGTTGGGAGACGGTGGCGTCGATCTCGCCCTTACGGATCGCGTCGAACTCCTGCGGGATGCCGTCGTTCGAGACGATCGTGATGTGCCCGGCCTGGCCCGCCGTCTTCAGCATGCCCTTGGACTTGAGGGTCTGCAGGGTGGGCGCGAGGTAGACGCCGCCCGCCTGCATGTAGATGCCCTTGATGTCGGGGTTGGCGTTGAGGAGCGTGTCGAGCTTGGAGGCCGCCGTGTCGGACTCCCACTTGGCGGGGATCTCCAGGACCTTCAGCTTCGGGTACTTCTTCTTGACGCAGTCCCTGAACGCCTCCGACCGGTCACGGCCGTTGACGGACGCCAGGTCGCCCATGATCTGCACGACCTTGCCGCTGGTGATGTGCGCCCCGAGGTATTCGCAGGCCTTCTCGCCGTAGGCGACGTTGTCGGCGCGCACGACCATCGCGACCTTGCCCTTGTCGGGCGCCACGTCGACCGCGACGACGGGCACGCCCTTGCGGTCCGCCTGGTCGAGGCCGGCTTCGATGGCGGCGCTGTCCAGCGGGGCGACGACCAGGCCCTTGACGCCCTGGTTCAGCTCGTTGTTGATGTCGGTGATCTGCTGCGAGGGGTCGCTGTTGGAGTTGACCGTCTTCAGCGCGTCGACGCCTTCGGACTTCGCCATCTTCGGCACGTAGTCGTTGTACGACTGCCAGAACGGCGAGGTCAGCAGGGGCAGGATCACCCCCACCTTGCCGGTGCCGCTGCTGCCGCCGGCGCTGCTCGCGCCGGTGTCCTTGGTGCTGCCGCACGCGGTGAGCACGAGCGCGGTGCCCGTGACCGCGGCCACCGCACCGACCATGCGCAACCTGCTGCGTGTCCCCACTGTCCTGCCGAGCATTTGATGGCTCCTCGTTGAGCGTGTCCGAGCAGATGACCGCATATTTATCAGACCACTTCCCCGAAACAACACCCCGCAGAGGCAGTTTTTCCGGGATTTCCGCCGTAGTGGTCGGACCACCTGAGCGGTTAGACTGCGGCGCACCCGGTGAGTGGAGGATTGCGTGGACGAGACGGCTCCGCCGAAGGGCACCGTGACGCAACGCGCCATCGACTCGATCAAGGCGTTGATCGGCGAGGGGCGTCTGGAGCCGGGCCAGCGGCTGCCCACCGAGCGCGATCTCGCGGCCCAGCTGGGCATCTCCCGCAGCTCGATGCGCGAGGCGATCCGCGCGCTCACGGTGCTGGGCGTCCTTGAGGCCCGGCACGGTTCGGGCATCTACGTCACGCAGTTGGAGGCCGGCGACCTGCTGGAGACCTTCGGTGTCGTCGCCGACCTCTCCCGCGGCCCGCGACTGGTGGAACTCCTGGAGGTCCGCCGCATCCTGGAGTCGACGGCGACCGCCCTGGCCGCCGCCCGCATCACCCCGGACCAGCTGGCCGAGGTCGAGAAACACCTCACGGCGATGAACGCCACCGACGACCCCGAGGAGATCCTCGCCCACGACCTCGCCTTCCACCGCGAGATCGCCGCCGCCGCGGGCAACGACACCATGGCCGCGATCCTGGAGGGCCTGTCGTCCCGCACGTTCCGCGCCCGCGTCTGGCGCGGCTACCAGGAAGAGGGCGCCTTCACCCGCACCCGCCGCGAACACGCCGCCATCCACCGGGCGTTGGTGGCCCGCGACCCGGAGGCGGCACGGGCGGCGGCGGCCTCACACGTGGGCGAGGTCGAGGAGTGGCTGCGGTCGCAACTCGGGGCGTAGGGGCGGGAGTTCAGGCGCCTGCCGTAGGCAGCGGCGGTTCGCCCCGCTGACCCTGGACCTCTGCCCAACCCCGTAGTTCGCTGGTGCCCACCTCTTCGATCGCGCGCTGAAGCGTGGCCCGCGCGTTCGCGTCGCGGTCGGTCTGCGGGAGCAGCAGGTAGCGGTCGATCGCCCGCCGCAGGCCCTCCCGCGCCTGTGCGGCCAGGACCCAGCGTGAGCCCGGGCTGAAGAGCTGGCGCATACCGGTGAAGAAGACGGCGCCGCCCGCGATCAGGGCGGTGAGCCAGGCGGGTGCGTGCAGGCCCGCCGCCACGACCGTCGCGGACGTGGCGGCGAGAGCGCCGAGTTCCGTCGTGTGGTGCAGCCACCTCGCCCGGGCGCACGCCCGCGCGTAGAACTCCAACTCCTGCCGGGCGAGGGCCAGTAGCGGATCCGGCTGCGAGGCCCAGGCCTGTCCGGCGGCCGTTCTTCGTCTCATCGCCCCATCATCGGGCCCTTCAGCCCATGCTGTCGGATTCTGACCATGCCCCGTCGCGATTGCGAGGCTCGCCCCGGTGACGTGGCTCATAGGTTGAGAGCGCGGCGCGAGGCCCGCCGTTCGCCGCTCGGCTCCGGCGGCCACGCCGCCCCCGCAACTCATCGACAGGAACGAAGGCACCGCCATGACCGAAACGCGAGCCGCCGTGGTCCACCCGGGCACGGGGACGTTCGTCTGGGAGACGGTCCGGCTGGAGGCGCCCCGGCCCGACGAGGTCCTCGTGCGCATCGTGGCCGCGGGCATCTGTCATACCGATCTCGCCGTCCGGGACGGGAAACTCCACACCCCGCTGCCCGCCGTCCTCGGCCACGAGGGGGCCGGCGTGGTGGAAGCGATCGGCTCCGGCGTCACCCGGGTCGCCGCCGGTGACAAGGTGCTGCTGTCCTTCAGCTCCTGCGGCCGGTGCGGTGCCTGCGAGCACGGGCATCCCGGCTACTGCGACACGTTCATCGCGCGCAATTTCGGCGGCGCCCGGCCCGACGGCAGCACGCCGGTCCACCGCGTCGACGGCACCCCGCTGGGCGGGCGCTTCTTCGGCCAGTCCTCCTTCGCGCACCACGCCGTGGTCGACGAGCGAAGTGTCGTACCGGTAGTGGCCGCCGACGAGGACGAGTTGGCGCTGCTCGCACCCATCGGCTGCGGAGTGCAGACCGGCGCGGGCGCCGTATTCAACGAACTGCGCCCCGGCCCGGGAGATTTGGTGGCCGTCTTCGGCGCGGGGGCGGTGGGTCTGTCCGCGGTCATGGCGGCCGCGTCCACCCCGGCCGCCCGCGTCGTCGCCGTCGACATCGTGCCCTCGCGCCTCGACCTGGCCCGTGAGATGGGGGCGACCGATGTCGTCAACGGCGCGGAGGAGGACGTCGCCGCCCGGCTGAAGGAGATCACGGCGGGCCGGGGCGTGACCCATGCGCTGGAGAGCAGTGGCGTTCCCGCTCTGCTGCGGCAGGCCGTCGACTCGCTCGCCGTTCGGGGCACCGCGGCCGTGGTCGGGGCTCCGCCGGTCGGCACCGACGGCACCTTCGACGTCAACTTCCTGCTCAACGGGCGCGTCGTCCGGGGCGTCACCGAGGGCGACAGCGACCTGCTCGACTTCGTACCGACCCTGGTCGGTCTCCACCGTGCGGGGCGCCTGCCGTTCGACCGGATGATCCGCTTCTACCCGTCCGACCGGATCAACGAGGCCGCCGCCGACGCGGCGAGCGGAAAAGTGGTCAAGCCGGTGCTGCGCATCCCCGCCTGACAGCGCACCCGCCACCGGTGTCGGTTATTGACCATAGAAGGTCAGGATTTGAGCCGGAGATCCATGCCGCGGCTACCTACTTTGAACACATCTCATCCGGCTGTTGATGTCGCCATCGAAAAGGACCCGAAGATGTTGGATCGTCGCTCTCTCCTGCGCAACAGCGGTGCCGCCACGCTCGGCGCGCTGGCCCTGACCGCGGTCGCCGGCGGTACGGACCTGGCCGCCGCGGCCGAACGCCACCCGGGCCTGTTCGGCGACCCGGCCTCGACCCCGGAGGCGGAGTCGCTGTGGCCCGGGCACCTCACCGCCGTCGAGTGCCGCAATCTCAAGACCTTCGACGAGCTCGACTTCCAGGTCTACTCCGGCCAGGAGTGGGACCGGCTCGGTGAGAGCCATGCCCAGAACGTCCGTGTGCACTGGCCCGACGGCCACTACACGGACGGCATCGAGCGTCATGTCGCCGATTTGAAGGGGCAGTTCGTCTGGGCGCCGGACACCCGGGTCAGCGAACACCCGATCCGCATCGCGAAGGGCGAGTTGACCGCGGTGACCGGAGTCCTGAAGGGCACGTTCTCCAGGCCCATGCCGGACGGGAAGGGCGGTTTCGTCCAGCCGACGGGCAGGAGCTTCGCCGTCAACATGGTCACCGTCGGGCTCTGGAACAAGCACGGTGTCATGGACGAGGAGTTCCTCTTCTGGGACAACCAGACCTTCAACCAGCAGATCGGGTTGGCCTGACTCCCCCGGTGCTGCCGCCGGCCGCCTACCGAGGGGCGATCGCGCTCGACGAGCCGTTCCGTCCGGCGGCGCCCCCGGCGCCCGCCGACCGGCTGGAGGACCTTGTGCGCACCGCGCTGCGCATGCTCAGCGGCGACCCGGCCGTGCCCCGACTCGGCCTGCGGGCCGACTCCCTGACCGATCTCGGCGCCATCGACGCGGCCACCGCCCGGCGGCTCCTGCGCGCCCTGCTCACGGTCCGTGCTCCCGGCCCGCTGCCCGACGGCGCCACCGAGGTCCTCGATGCCCTGCTAGGTGCGGAACGCCGTCTCAGACCCACTGTCTCGGTCCCACAACTCCCCACCATCGAGCAGGAGTTGGCCCACAGTTCCTTCCGGGCGGCTCGGCACACCACGCTGTGGCGCGGAGACATCACCACCCTCGCGGCGGACGCGGTCGTCAACGCCGCGAACAGTGCTCTGCTCGGCTGCTTCCAACCGCTGCACGCCTGTATCGACAACGCCATCCACAGTTCCGCCGGGCCCCGGCTGCGGGACGACTGCGCGACCGTCATCGGGCTGCAGGGCAGCTCCGAGCCCACGGGCACCGCCAAGATCACCCGGGGACACCATCTGCCGGCCCGTTACGTCCTGCACACCGTCGGCCCTGTCACCGACGGCACGCCCCGTACCGGCGACGCGGCGGCGCTGGCCGCTTCCTACCGGGCCTGCCTCGACCTCGCCGCAGAGGTCGACACGCTCCGCACCCTGGCCTTCTGCGCCGTGAGCACCGGCGTCTTCGGCTACCCCAAGGACGAGGCCGCCCGGATCGCCCTGCACACCGTCGCCGACTGGCTCGACTCGCACCCCGACCGGTTCGACCGGATCGTGTTCACCGTGTTCGGCGCCGACGACGAGTCGGCGTACCGAAGAGCCCTCGCCCCCGGCTGGCCCGTACCTCGCACACCTCCCGTACCGAAGGGAACTCCCCATGCCCCTCACCCGTGACATGCTCATCGACGGCAAGGACGTGCCCGCGCTCTCCGGCCGCACCACCGAGGACATCGACCCCTACACGGGCGAGGTCTACGCGTACGTTCCAGCGGCGGGCCCGGAGGACGTGCGGCGGGCCGTGGACGCCGCGGACGCGGCCTTCGCGCAGTGGGCCGCGCTCACCCCGTTCGTCCGCAGGGGGATCTTCCTCAAGGCCGCCGACCTGCTGGAGTCCAGGACCGGGCAGATCGTCGAGACGATGGCCCACGAGGCGGGTGGAACGCGCCCGTGGGCGCACTTCAACGCGCGCCTCGGGGCCGACATCCTGCGCGAGGCCGCCGCCGCGGTCACCGCGCCGCGCGGTGAGGTGCTCAGCGCGCAGGAGGAGGGCGTGCTGGGGCTGGCCGTACGCGAACCGCTCGGCGTGGTCGCCGCGTTCGCGCCGTGGAACGCTCCGGTCATCCTCGGTGTGCGGGCCGCCGCGGGTCCGCTGGCGGCGGGCAACACGGTCGTCGTCAAGCCGAGCGAGGACGCGCCCGTCGCCTGCGGGCTGCTCCTCGCCGATGTGCTGCGCGAGGCCGGTCTGCCCGACGGCGTTCTCAACGTGGTCACGAACGACCGCGCGGACGCCGCCACGATCGCGGAGACGCTGATCGCGGATCCCCGAGTGCGGGCGGTGAACTTCACCGGTTCCACGAACGTCGGCCGCGTCATCGGCAGGCTCGCGGCCGACCATGTGAAGCCGGCCGTCCTCGAACTGGGCGGCAAGAACGCGGTGATCGTCCTGGACGACGCCGACGTGGACCACGCCGTCGACGCGGTGACCTTCAGCGTGTTCATGAACTCGGGCCAGATCTGCATGTCGGCCGACCGTGTCCTCGTGCACGCCTCGCTCGCCGAGGAGTTCACGGAGAAGTTCACCGCGAAGGTCGCCGCGCTCCGCTCCGGTGACCCCGACCACCCGGACACGGTGGTGGGTCCGCTGATCAGCGCGTCCGCCGCGGAGCGCGTCGCCGGTCTGGTCCGGGACGCGGTCGCCGAGGGCGCCACCGTGCTCACGGGCGGCGGCCGGGCGGAGCGCGCCATGCATCCGGCGACCGTGCTCACCGGCGTGCCCAGGACCGCCGAGCTCTACTACGCGGAGGCGTTCGGCCCGTTGTGCGTCGTCGAGACAATCGCCGACGACGACACCGCCGTAGCGCTGGCGAACGACACCGACAACGGCCTGACCTGCGGCATCATCACCGAGAACGCGACCCACGGCCTGGCCGTCGCGCGCCGCGTCCGCACCGGGATCGTGCACGTCAACGACCAGTCCGTGGCCGACGAACCGCATGCCCCCTTCGGCGGTGTCAAGGCGTCCGGCTACGGCCGGTTCGGCGGGCGGTGGGGCATCGAGGCCTTCTCCAACACCCGTTGGCTGACCATCGCCACCCGGCACGCCCGCTATCCGTTCTGACCGCCCGCCGGTTCATGGCCGACCCGGCGCCCCCGGACCGCGTCGCGGAAGTCGATCGGGGACCGGCCGACCCGGTGCAGGAAGTACTTGCTGAACTGGGAGGGATTCACGAAGCCGAGCTGGTCCGAGATCTGGGCGGCGGTCCGGTCGCTGTGCGCCAGCAGCCGTTTGGCCTCCAGTACGACGCGGCGGTCGACGAACTCCTTCGCGCTCAGGCCGGCGCCGGTCAGCGTGGCCCGGGCCAGAGTGCGTGCCGAATACCCGAGCATCCGGGCGTAGTCCTCCACGCGCCGGGTGCGGGTGAAGTTCCGCTCGACGACGTCACGGAAGCGCAGATAGGTCTCGTCCGGTTCCGGCGCGGAGCCGTCGGCCGGAACCGTCAGATGGGCCAGGCGCAGCACCAGAACCGCCAGCAGATGCCGCAGGGCCGCCATGTGCGCCTCCAGCGGCAGCTGACCGAGCGCCCGGAACTCGTGGCTCAGATGCTCGGCGGCCAGGTCCAGTGCCCGCGCGTCATCGGCGACCGGGGTGCTGACGACGGGCGCGTACGGGTCGTCGACCCGGGCGGCGGTCGCGGTGGCGGCGTCGAGCATGTCCTGCTGGAACAGGATCAGCACGCCCTCCGCGCCCGTGAGGTCACCCCACTGGTGCACCTGCCCGGGACGGATCCACAACCACGAACCCGGCCTGAGGACATGGTCGGTGAAGTCCACGGTCTGCCGAAGCTCACCCGAGGTGAGGGTGAGCAGCTGGTGGAAGTCGGGACGCTGCGGCCGGGCGAGCGCGGGCTGCGGCACACGTCCGCGCAGCTCGGCCAGCGACATGGCCTCGGCGCCCGCGGGTGTGCCCGCGGGCGCGGCGAAGGGAAGCTCGGGAATCCCCCGCGCGGCAGTGTGTCGGTTTTTGACCATCATCAGTCATCAGGTTAACCGGAAGGACCCCGTAGTCGTGAGTTCCACGGACAACACCCGCACCTCCGCGCAACAGCCGGTCGGGACGCTGCGTTCCTGGCTGGGAGAGGCCGATCGGGTCCTGGTCGCGGCGGGGGCGGGTCTCAGCGCGGCCGCCGGCTTCGACTACGGCGACGCCGAGCGTTTCAAGGAGTTGCTGCCGGCGCTGCACCGGCTGGGACTGCGGTCGCGCTATCTGCTGGGCGTCCCGCTGCCGGCGGACATGATGTGGGGGTACTGGGCCGTTCACATCAACGACATCCGCCACGGTCCGGGCCCCAACACGCTGTACCGGCGCCTGCGTTCGCTGGTCGGCGACCGCGACCACTGGGTCATGACGTCCAACGTCGACGCCCTCTTCGCCCGCAACGGCTTCGCCGCGGACCACGTTTTCTCGCCTCAGGGCGACTACGGCCGACTCCAGTGCACCGTGCCCTGCACCCGTGAGACCTGGCCCAGCAAGCCGTACTTCGACCGGATCCTCGCGGTGTACGACCGGGAGAGCGGGAGGGTGACCGACCGGGCCGCGCTGCCGCGGTGCCCACGCTGCGGTGCCGCTGCCTTTCCCAATGTCCGGGTCGGCCCCGAATTCGTCGACGACGCCTACCTTCCCGCGGGGCAGCGGCTGGGCAGCTGGCTCGACCGGGCGCCCGCGGACAGCCGGCTGCTCGTCCTGGAGATCGGTGCCGGTTTCAACACCCCGGGCGTGATCCGGAAACCGATGGAGAACCTGGTCCGCCATACCCCGCGGGCCCGGCTGGTGCGGGTGAACCCCGACCATCCGGACGTCCCGGCCGACCTCGGCGACCGAGCGCTGTCCGTGCCCTTCGGAGCCGGCCCGTTCCTCGAAGCGCTCGCGCCCTGGCAGCCGTAGGGCTGATGGCCGTCAGCGCTGGGTGTCGCGGAAGGCGCCCGGGGTCAGACCGGTCACGCGGGTGAAGAACTTGCTGAAGTTGGTGGGTTCGGTGAAGCCGAGCCGGTGACTGATGGCGGCAACAGGCAGGTCGGTATGGGCCAGTTGGCGTTTGGCCTCCAACAGGACTCGGGCGTCGATGAGTTGCTTCGCGGTGCGGCCGGTGGCCCGCTGGCAGGCGCGGTTGAGCGTCTTGAGGGAGTATCCGAGCCGGGCGGCGTAGTCGTGGGCCTGACGCAACACCGCGAAGGATCGCTCCAGTTCGTGCCGGAAGAGACGGTACGGCTCGTCCGCGGACGCCTGTGTGCGGCCGTCGCCGGCGGGAAGACGGGCGATGCGCAGCAGCAGAGCCGCGAGGAGCTGGCGCAGCAGTTCCTTCGTGATCTCGGGGTCCTGGCGGGGAAGGTCGGCGTACTCGGCCGCGAGGTCGGCCAGGGCACACCGGAACCGGTCGCGGTCGTCCGCTCCGAGCGGCCAACGGGACGGGCCGAAGGCGTCGTCCGTCACCCGCACGGTCGCCGGAAACCGGGGCGGGAAGTCCGGGGTGAACAGGACGACGGTGGCATCCAGGTCCGGCCGTGCGTCGCCGGACGTCGTGGGCAGGCGCTGTACCTGGCCGGGCCGGATGTACAGCAGAGTCCCCGGCCGGAGCGGCACGTCGACGAAGTCGACCATGGCGGTCGCCTCGCCGCTGTGCACGAACGTGAGGTGATGGAAGTCGAGCCGGTGCACGCGCCTGAACTCCGCTCCCGGCAGCCGACGCGCGAGGTCCGTGAAGGTGAGCACCTCCATCAGCAGATCCGGCCGGAGCGGGTTGCGGTAACCCCGCTCGATCACCGGCACCTGTCCCGTTTCGACCATGGCCATGCCTGACTCTACCGTGCGCCGGGGCGAGCCGGCCGAGAGAGTGGACGCAGTCCGGCGGACAAGGTGTCGCCGGAAACCACAGACAGGAGAGGTGCCATGAGCAACAAGGAGATCGTCCTCAAGGCGGCCGGCGAGCTGTTCGGCGACAAGGACCCGAGCGCGGTGGACCGCTGGGTGGCCGATGACTACCGTCAGCACAGCAGCCTTGCCGCGGACGGCCCGGAGGCGCTGCGGCAACTGGTCGCCGGGCTGCCGGACGGTTTTCGCTACGAGGGCGCACGGGTGATCGCCGACGGCGACCTGGTAGCCCTGCACGGCACGTACCACGGCTTCGGCCCCGAGCCCCTGGTCGCCTTCGACCTGTTCCGCGTGGACGCCGACGGCAGGCTCGCCGAGCACTGGGACGCGCTGACGCCGGTCGTGCCGACGACCGCTTCCGGACGCTCGCAGACCGACGGCCCGTCCGAGCCCGCCGACCTGGAACGGACCGATTCCAACCGTGAGTTGGTCGCCGAGTTCGCGGAGAAGGTCCTCAAGGGCGCCGACTACTCCGTGCTCACCGACTACATCTCCACCGAGACCTACCGCCAGCACAACCCGGAGGCGGCCGACGGTCTGGACGGCTTCGGCGCCGCCGCGGCCAAGTGGGCCGAGCAGGGCAAGAACCTGGTCTACAAGAACGTCCACAAGGTCGTGGCCGAGGGCGACCTCGTACTCCTGCAGTCGGAGGGCGAGTTCGGGGTGCCGGTCGCCTACTGGGACCTGTTCCGGGTCGCCGACGGCAGGATCGTCGAGCACTGGGACGTCATCGCTCCCGTCCCGGCCGAACTGCCGCATTCCAACGGCCTGTTCTGAGGTCCGGCGCGCACGTGTCCCTCCCAAGCTCCCTGGAGATTCGTATGTCCGAACCTGACACGCCTCTCAAACCGGTCCTCGAACCGGCGGCCCAGGCCTTCGCCGAGGCGACCGCGAACCCTCCCTACCTCTTCGACCTCACCCCGGCCGAGGGCCGCAAGGCAGTAGACGAGGTCCAGTCCGGGGACATCACCAAGCCCGCCGTCGACGGGGAATGGGCCACCGTCCCCGGCGGCCCCACCGGCCAGGTCAGGACGCGCATCGTCCGCCCCGCCGGCGTCACCGGCCCGCTCCCCGTGATCATCTACATCCACGGCGCCGGCTGGGTCTTCGGCAACGCCCACACCCACGACCGCCTCGTACGCGAACTCGCCGTCGGCACGCAGGCCGCCGTCGTCTTCCCGGAGTACGACCTCTCCCCCGAGGCCCGCTACCCGGTCGCCATCGAGCAGAACTACACGGTCGCCCAATGGGTCGTCCGGGAAGGCGCCACCAAGAATCTCGACCCCACGCGCATCGCCGTCGCCGGCGACTCGGTCGGCGGAAACATGACCGCCGCACTGACCCTGATGGCCAAGGAACGCGGCGATGTCCCCCTGGTCCAGCAGGCGCTGTTCTACCCGGTCACCGACGCGAGCTTCGACACCGCCTCCTACCACCAGTTCGCGGAAGGCTACTTCCTGCGCCGCGACGGCATGCAGTGGTTCTGGAACCAGTACACGACCGACGAGACCGAACGCGCCCAGATCACCGCCTCCCCACTGCGCGCCACCACCGAACAGCTCACCGGACTGCCCCCGGCCCTCGTCATCACCGGCGAGGCCGACGTCCTGCGCGACGAGGGCGAGGCCTACGCCAACAAACTCCGCGAGGCCCAGGTCCCCGTCACCGCCGTCCGCTTCCAGGGCATCATCCACGACTTCGTCATGCTCAACGCCCTGCGGGAGACCCACGCCGCCGAGGCCGCGATCACCCTGGCCGTGACCGTGCTGCGCAAGGCGCTCGCCACCGACTGACGTACGAGCCGCGTACTGAAATTGGAAGCCCATGACTGATTCCACGCCCACTGTCGTCCTGGTGCACGGCGCGTTCGCGGACGCGTCCAGCTTCGCCCGGGTGGTCCCCGAACTACTGGCCGACGGTCTGAAGGTGCTCGTACCGGCCGTTCCCAATCGCAGCCTCACCGGCGACGCCGCCTACATCGCCTCGGTCGTCCGTGCTGTTCCGGGCCCGGTCGTCCTCGTGGGGCACTCCTACGGTGGCGCGGTCATCACGGTCGCGGGCGCCGAGGACAACGTGAAGGCCTTGGTCTACCTGGCCGGTTACGCCCTGGAGGAGGGCGAGAGCCTGGGCGAGTTGCAGGGCGGGTTCCCGGACTCCGAGCTGGCCTCGGCACTGGTCTACACGCCGTTCCCGGTCGAGGGCTCGGACGAGCCGGGCACCGATGTGACTGTGGAGACTGACAAGTTCCCCGCCGTCTTCGCCGCCGACGTGGAGCCGGAGCTGGCCAAGGTGCTGGCCGTCTCCCAACGGCCCCTGGCCGGCGCGGCGTTCGCCGAACCGGCACCGGTCGCGGCATGGAAGACCAAACCGTCCTGGGGTCTGGTGTCGTCCTCGGATCGCACCATCAACCCCGACGTCGAGCGCTACGGCTACGCGCGCCGGCATGACAACGGTCGAGGTCGACTCGTCGCACCTGGTCATGCTCGCGCACCCCAAGAAGGTCGCGGACCTGATCCGCGAGGCCGTCCGGAGCACCACCGCCTGACCGCCCCGCTCCCCTCCGCCCGGCTTGTACGCCGGGCGGAGGGGACGCGGTCCCACGCCCTACAGGGCGCTCAGGCCCGCCGGAACCGCAGCGTCACCAGCTCGAACGGCCGTAGCCGCAGGGCCAGTTGATCGCCTTCACGGATCACCTCTCCGGCATCGGCCAATGGACGTTCCAACAGGTCGGTGACCTCGACGGAGTCGAAGGGGAAGCCCACTGTCAGCGTGGCCCTGGCCCGTCCCCCGTGGGCCTCGTGGAAGCGGACGACCACGTCCCCGCTCCCGTCGTCCGCCAGCTTCACCGCGGTGACCACGACCGCGTCCCGGTCCACGGCCACCAGCGGGGCGACCTCCTGACCGCCCGTGACCCGCCGTTCCGGCAGATTGATCCGCCAGCCCTCCCGCACCGCGTCGCCGATGGCCGCGCCGGGCACCAGCGCGTGCCGGAAGCGGTGGACGCCCTGGTCGGTCTCGGGGTCCGGGAAACGCGGGGCGCGGAGGAGGGAGACGCGGACCGTGGTGGTCGTACCGGCGTCGCCGTCGGTGCGGACCGTACGGGTCACGTCGTGGCCGTACGTCGAGTCGTTGACGACGGCGACGCCCCAGCCGGGTTCCTCCAGGTGGACGAAGCGGTGGTTGCAGGCCTCGAACTTGGCCGCCTCCCATGAGGTGTTGGTGTGCGTGGGGCGGTGGAAGTGCCCGAACTGGGTCTCGGACGCGTACCGTTCGGCGTGCACGTCGAGCGGGAAGGCGAGCTTGAGGAACTTCTCGGTCTCGTGCCAGTCGACCTCGGTGTCGATGAGCAGCCGCCGCTCCCCGGGTGCGAGGGACAGCACTTGGGTGACCCGGGACGCGCCGAAGGACCGTACGATCCGCACCGTGTTCCCGTCGGCGACGACCTCCTCCGCGTCGGTGAGGTCCGTGACCGTGTTGCGGTAGAACTCGTCGACGTCCCAGGCGTCCCACATGTTCGGGAAGTCCGGGTGGAGTTGGAGCAGGTTGGCGGCCCGGCCGGGTGCGATCGTCTCGCGGTCGGCCTGGATGTCGTAGGCGGAGACCACGAGGCCCCGGGCGTCGATCTCGACGCGGAGCAGGCCGTTCTCCAGAACGTGGCCGCCGCCGACACGTGACGCGAGTGCCGTCTCGCCCAGGACCACAGGTGGCTGGGCGCCGCCCGCGAGAACGCCGTCGCGGGTGTGGGGCGCCGAGTTGAACACCAGCTCCCGCGTCCCCTCCCCCGCCAGCGCGCGCTGGGCCGCGTCGATGACGGCGTTCAGCTCGGCGGCCAGTCCCTCGTACGTCTTCCGGGCCTCGCGGTGCACCCAGGCGATGGAGGAGCCGGGCAGGATGTCGTGGAACTGGTGCAGCAGCACCGTCTTCCAGATCCGGTCCAAGTCCTCGTACGGGTAGGGGAATCCGGCCCGGACCGCTGCCGTGGCCGCCCACAGCTCGGCCTCGCGCAGGAGGTGTTCGCTGCGCCGGTTGCCCTGCTTGGTCTTGGCCTGGCTGGTGAGGGTGGCGCGGTGCAGTTCGAGGTACAACTCGCCGACCCAGACCGGGGGTTCGGGGTACTCCGCCTCGGCCTTCTCGAAGAACTCCTTAGGGGTCTCCCAGGCCACCGTCGCCGAGCCTTCGAGGTCGCGCAGGCGGGCCGCCTTGGCGACCATCTCACGCGTCGTGCCGCCGCCTCCGTCGCCCCAGCCGGTGGGCGCCAGGGAGTGCCTGGCTACTCCCTTGTCCTTGAAGTTACGTGCCGCGTGGGCGATTTCGCGACCCTGCATGGAGCAGTTGTACGTGTCGACGGGCGGGAAGTGGGTGAAGATCCGGGTGCCGTCGATGCCCTCCCAACGGAAGGTGTGGTGCGGGAACTTGTTCGTCTGCGACCAGGAGATCTTCTGTGTCAGCAGCCACTTGGAGCCCGCGGCCTTGATGATCTGCGGGAGTCCGGCGGCGAAGCCGAAGGTGTCGGGCAGCCAGGCCTCCTCGTTCTCGATGCCGAACTCGTCGAGGAAGAACCGCTTTCCGTGCACGAACTGACGGGCCATCGCCTCCGAACCCGGCATGTTGGTGTCCGACTCCACCCACATGCCGCCGGCCGGCACGAACCGCCCGTCAGCCACCGCCTTCTTGACCCGCGCCCACACCTCGGGCCGGTGCTCCTTGACCCAAGCCCACTGCTGGGCCTGGGACATGGCGAAGATGAAGTCGGGTTCGTCCTCAAGGAGTGCCGTCATGTTGGACGTCGTCCGGGCCACCTTGCGGACCGTCTCCCGCAGCGGCCACAGCCACGCGGAGTCGATGTGCGCGTGCCCGATGGCGCTGATGCGGTGCGCGGACGGCACGGCGGGCGTCGACAGGACGGCCGCAAGCTGTGAACGGGCCTGCTCCGCCGTGCCGTTGACGTCCTGGAGGTCCACCGCGTCGAGCGTCTTCTCGACGGCCCGCAGGAGGTCCCAGCGGCGCGCGGAGTCCACCGGCAGCTCGGCCATCAGCTCGCCGACCACCTCCAGGTCGAGGACGAGGTGCCAGACGTTCTCGTCGAGGACGGCGAGATCCATACGGGTGAGCGTGTACTGCGGCTCGCTGCCGGCGGTCTCCCTGTCGCCCAACTGGGTTGGCACGAACGGGTGGTAGTCCATCACCACCGGATTGGACGCGGCCTCGACGAACAGCCGCACCTCCTCGCCGCCGGCGACGGGCGCGCCGATCCGGACCCACTGGTTGCGCGGGTTGAGGCCCTTCACGGGGGTGCCGTCGGGCCGATAGACGAGGCCCTCGCACTGGAAGCCGGGCATGTTCTCGTCGAAGCCGAGGTCGAGCAGCGCCTCGACGGTCTTCCCGGCCCACTCCTGCGGGACGGTCCCGGTGACGCGGAACCAGCTGGTCCCCCAGGGAGCACCCCACCGGGCGCCCACCTCGATCGGTTCGGGTGTGCCCGCGAGCCCCTCGGCCACGGGCACCGGCTCGTCGGGCGCGTGCCAGACGGCCACCTCCAGCGGCACTGACTCGGGGTACACGGCGGGACGGATGCGCTCTTCGAGAACACGCTTGAGGCGGGCTTCGACCAGGCTGCGGTCGTCATGCATGTGGGGTGCTCCGTGGCTCGGTTGCGGGTGGGACTACGGGTGTTACCAGGCGTACGCGACGGTCACGGGGGCCGACGCTGTGTACAGCTCCCCTGTCGCGCGCAGTTCGAACCACGCCTGCTGCTCGCCCTGTTCGGCCGTCAGCCCGCCGACGTAGAAGGCGCGCTGGCAAGTGCCGCCGAGGAAGCGCCGGGTGCCGTCGGGCAGCAGCCGGTGCAGCGTGTAGTGGCGTACGGCGCCGGGCGCGGCGTCCCAGGCGAAGCGCAGGTTGCCGCCGGTCGCCGCGCTGATGAGGAAGTTGGCGGGAGCGGCCGGCACCGGCGACGCGTCGGCATCGCGCACGGCGAGTCCGCCGAGCCGCCAACTGACCGGCCCCTGTGTCGCGGTGAGCCGTACACCGATGGCGTGCAGCGTGCCGGAGAGACCGGTGAGCGGCACGGTCACCGTCTGCCAGCCGCTGCCCGAGGCCGCCACCGGCAGATAGGTGTACGGCGGTGTCGCTCCCGCCGTGCTGGGTTCGGCGGTGGCGACGGCCAGTTCGACGTTCGCGCTGCCGGAGTCGGTGCGGAAGGTCAGGTCGACCACGGTGTCATCGGTGATCGGCAGTTGGGTGGCGTACAGATCCAGCGTCGTCGGCTGGTCCAGTGCGCCCGAGACCAGCACACTGCTGCCGCCGCGCCAAGCGTCGGCGAAGTCGAAGGTGACGGTGGGCCGTTGGCCCGTCGTGCGCACCGCCCAGCGGCGGGACGGCAGCCGGTCCTGAAGGCCGAGGTGGTTCCACTGCGCGTCCGAGGTGACCGTGCCGTCCTCGTACCAGCGCAGCCCGTGCCCGGTGTTGAAGACACTCGCGAACGGCAGTGCGCCGCCCACCGTGGACCGGTCCACGACCGACACCGCCGGTGCCCGCCAGGGGTCGGTGCTGTCCGGCTTCGACGGGTCGAGCGAACGTCCGGTCCAGAAGCGGTCGTCGGCGACGTGGAAGTCTCCGGGGGTACGGCTCGCGGGGAGGTGGTTGCGGGTCCACTCGGGCCGGTAGAAGCCGACGGACGTGATGTGGGCCTTGGTGGTCGGCACCATCGCGTCCCAACTCACCGTCGTATTCGATCCGTTGGACTCGACGTCGACGCCCGCCCACAACTCGTAGCGGCTGCGGCCCAGTCCGTCGGCCTTCGTGCCGGAGGCAGCCAGGGTGCTCGTGCTCCACCGGAAGTCGATGAACATGTCGTTGGCGGCCTGGAAGAACGCCTGGTTCGAGGTGTTCAACGCGCCCTGCCAGCTGACCGTCCCGTTCACGGTCATCGCGTCGTACCAGGTGACCCGCTGCCCCTGAGCGGCGGCCAGGGACTTCAACTCGCCGACGAAGCCCTGCATGTCGGTGCCGAGCGCGGTGTTCCCGCCGCTGGTCTCGGCGTTGACGAACCAGCCGTCGAAGCCGTACGCGGCGGCCACCGCGACGAGTTGGGCGGCGAGCGGGTAGTGCCCTGCGGAGTCCTTCTGCACCAGGTCGCGGGTCCACTGGAGTTGACCGCCGTAGGCGACGGGCGGCAGGAAGATGTTGCCGAGGACGGGTACGCCGTGCCGGTGGGCGGCGTCCACGATCGGCGCGTTGGGGGCGAGGATGATGCCCTCGCCGGAGGAGCCGCCCCAGAAGACGAGTTCGTCGAGGTAGGACCAGTGGGTGAGGGCGTAGTAGTCGGCGGTGGCCGCGCCCTGGGAGGGGTTGCTCGACGTCGGCCCGAAGGAGACCAGTGACTGGATGCGGGCCTGGCCCGAGCGGGCGGTGCTGTTGGCCGGGGTCGGGGTGAAGCGCGCGGCCAGCGGCACGGCGGCGGCGTTGAAGGCGAGGTCCGTGTCCGAGGCGGCCGTCCAGGTCTTCAGGCTGCGCCAGGTGATGCCGGTGCCCGGAGTGCCGGAGGGCAGGGAGTCCGGGTACCAGTAACTGGCGTACGGCTGGGTCGCGGTGGCCGCGGCCTGCCCTGCCGCGTAGGCGGGCGGGGGCAGTTGGGGCAGCAGGGCCGCAGCGCCGGCGGCGAGCAGGACGGTGCGTCTGGTGGGGTTCACGAGCTGGTGTCTCCTTGTGGGGTGGGGAGTACCTGATCGGGAGTGACGACTTCGGTGATGCCACGCGCGGCAAGGTGTTCCTTGTCGTCCACGCGCACGTCGAGGACGGTCGCCGGGCGGGCTCCGTCGGCGACGAGTCGGAAGTAGGCGTCGAAGACCGGCCCACCGGGACCGCAGACCGAGCGGACCGACGGATCGGCGGGCACCACGAGCGCCGTACTGCGGGGGGCGGGCGCGTACGTGGGCTCGCGGGCCGCCTCGGCCAGCACCAGCGCGATGTCCTTGGGTTGCCGGTCGTTGGTCAACAGGCCCAGCCCGTATTCGAGTTCGGGGAAGTCCGCGAGGTCGCGGGACACGTCGTGCGAGCACCACCAGGTGATGCCCCAGAGGTCGGGACAGTCCAGGGCGTTGGCGATGGTCGCGGAGGCGAAGTCGGCCGCGTGCTCGGCGGGGACGAGTGGCTGGGGCGCGCCGACCTCCTGGAGCCAGACGGGCCGGTGCGGTTCGTCGGCCCAGGCCTTGCTCAACTCGACGAGATAGGCGGCGTGATGCTCACTGGGCACGGAGGTGCGGCCGTGGCGTTGGGCGGTGCCGTTGAAGACCCAGGAGTGCACGGCCGTCATCGCGCCCCGGCGGGCTGCCTGGGCCGGGGTGAACGGCATGTCGTCCTGGTACCAGGTCGCGTCGTACTCGGCGTGCAGATGCGGCTTGCCGGGCGCGCCCTCCGCACAGGCCGCGAGCATCCGCTCCAGCCAGGCGTCGATCTGGTCCTCGGTCGCCCGGTCGGGGTCCGGATGCGGGCCCGCCGAGAACTGGTTGACCTCGTTGCCGAGAGTCATGCCGATGAAGTTCGGCCGGTCGGCGAGGGCGGCGGCGAGGGTGCGCAGGTAGGCGGCCTGGCCGTCGAGGACGTCCGGGTCGGTGAAGAGGTTGCGCCGGTGCCAGGTGCGGGTCCAGGCGGGCAGATAGTCGAAGCTGCTCAAGTGTCCTTGCAGACCATCGACGTTGACGTCGAGCCCGCGCTCACCGGCCGCGTCGACGAGCTGGACCAGCTGCTCCACGGCCGTGGGGCGGATCAGGGTGCGGTTCGGCTGGAAGTACGGCCACAGTGGGAACACCCGGATGTGGTCGAGGCCCAGTTCGGCGATCGAGTCGAGGTCGGCGCGTACGGAGTCGAGGTCGAAGTCGAGCCAGTGGTGGAACCACCCTTGGCTGGGCGTGTAGTTGACGCCGAAGCGCACGGCAGAAGACATCGGGATCCTGGTTCTGTAGTGCGTGTCCGAATACAAGGAGACGTCAGCCCTTCACCGCGCCTTCGCCCACGCCCCGGAAGAAGTACCGCTGGAGGCAGGCGAAGAGGGCGATCAGCGGGGCCACGGCGATCACCGTGCCGGCGGCGACAAGGCGTTCGTCGTTGGCGAAGGTGCCGTGCAGATAGTTGAGGCCGATGGTGAGCGTGAACTTGGACGGGTCGCTGAGCACGATGAGCGGCCACAGGAAGTCGTCCCAGGCGCCCATGAAGGCGAAGATCGCGACGACCGCGATCGTGCCCTTCACGGACGGCAGCGCGATCCGCAGGAACCGCTGCCAGACATTGGCGCCGTCGACGTAGGCCGCCTCCTCGATCTCGTACGGCAGGTTGAGGAAGGCGTTGCGCATCAGCAGGACGTTCATCGCGCCGATGCAGCCGGGGAGGACCACCCCGATCAGGGTGTTGTTCAGCCCCAACTCCCGCATGGTGGTGAACTGGGCGATGATGATGCCCTCCACCGGCACGAGCATCGCGAGGATGAAGACGAGGGTCGCGACGCGGCGGCCCCGGTAGCGCAGCCGGGCCAGCGCGTACCCGGCGAGGGCCGAACCGACGCAGTTCGTCACGACGTTGGCGGAGGCGACCTTCAGCGAGTTGAAGGCGTAGTCCCAGACGGGGATGGTGTCGGCGACCCGCTTGTAGTTGTGCAGGGTGGGGTGTTCGGGCAGGAAGGTCGGCGGTGAGCTGTAGATGTCCTCGGTCGGTCCCTTGAGGGAAGTGGAGAGCTGCCAGAGGAAGGGGCCGACGGTGATGGCGAGGACGGCGAGCAACAGTGTGTAGCGCAGGGCGAGTTCCCAGACGCGGATGCGGCGGCCGTGCTCGTCGGTGACGCGGGGTTCGCGAACCGCCTTTGCCTGGACGGGTCTTGTGCGCTCGATGACGCTCAAGCGTCCTCCTTCCGGTCGGCCCGCAGCACGAGCAGCATCAGTGCGACGGTGACGACGAAGACGACGACCGAGAGCGCGGAGGCGTAGCCGACCCGGCCGGTGAGGCCGGTGCCGGTGCGCTGGACGAGCATCACGAGGGTGGTGTCCTCGCCGGCCGGGCCGCCGCTGGGGCCCGCCATCAGATAGACCTCGGAGAACACCTTGAAGGCGGCCACCGAGGACAGCGCCCCGACGAGGACCATGGTGGAGCGGACGGCGGGCACGGTGACCGTGAAGAAGCGGCGTACCGCGCCCGCGCCGTCGACCGAGGCGGCCTCGTGCAGTTCGCGCGGCACATTGGCGAGCGCGGCCAGGTAAATGATCATGTAGTAGCCGAGGCCCTTCCAGACCGTGACGGCCATGGCGCTCAGGAGCAGCAGCCACTGGTCGCTGAGGAAACCGATCCGGCCGACGCCGATCGTCTCCAACAGCGAGTTGACCAGGCCGCGTTCGTCCAGCAGCCACACCCAGATCAGGCCGACCACGACGATCGACGCGACGACCGGGGTGTAGAACGCGGACCGGAAGAAGGTGATGCCGGGGATGTTCTTCTGCACCAACAGGGCGAGCAGCAGCGGGAGTACGACGAGTGCGGGGACCACCCCGAGGATGTACAGGGTGCTGTTGCGCAGGCCGGTCCAGAACATGTCGTCGTGCCACAGCTCGCGGAAGTTGGCGAAGCCCACGAAGTGGCCGGGGATCAGGGTGCGCCGGTCGGTGAAGGCGTTGGCCAGCGTGGAGCCGAACGGGTACAGGATGAAGGCGCCGGTGATCAGCAGCCCGGGGGCGGCGAACAGCCAGGGGCTGGTGGGCAGTTGGCGCCGCACCCGGGAGACGGTGGAGAGGGCCATCGTGGACTACCCCTGCTGCTGGAGGAGCGTGTCGCACTGCTTGACAGCGTTGTCAAGAGCCGTCTTGGGGCTCTCCTTCCCCTGCAGGGCCTTGGCCACCTCGTTGCGCAGCGCTGTCTTCATCTGCTCACTGAACAGCACCGGCGTGTAATTCACCGCGTTTTTCAGGGACTTGGCCGCCGCGATCCGCACTCTTGTCTCGTCGGTGCCGTCCTCCTTGGTGAAGTACGGGTCGTCGAGGGAGCCTGCGGTGCTCGGGAAGATCGCGACCTTCTTCGCGAACGACATCTGCTGCTGGGCGTCGGTGACGTAGTGCGCGAAGGCCACGGCGGCCGGGGTGTGCTTGGTCTTGGAGTTGACCATCACGCCCATCACGTACATGTTCACGTGGCCGGTGCTCGTGATCTGGTCGGTGATGCCGATGTTCTTGTACAGGCTGGGCGCCTGCTTCTTGAAGTTGTCGAGGTCGAGGGCGCTGCCCGGGTTCATGGCGACGGCCCCGGTGAGGAACTTCTTGCCGGACGACTCGGGGGTGGCGGTGAGCGCCTGCGGGTCGAGGGCCTTCGCGTCGTACAACTCCTTGTACTTGGTGAGGAGTTCGATGCCCTTGGCGTCGTTGAAGGCGAAGGCGGTGCCGGCCTTGTTCATCAGCTCGACGCCGTAGCGGCCGAAGTCCTCGACGGTGGGGACGTTGGCGAGGGTGGCGACCTTGCCGTCGGTCTTCTTCGCCAACTGGAGTGCCTGGGCGAAGAGTTCGTCGTACGTCTTCGGCGGCTGGTCGGGGTCGAGTCCGGCCTGCTTGAAGAGGGACTTGTTGTAGAAGAGCGGGCCCGTGTTGAGGTACCAGGGGAACGCGTAGGTGCCGGTCATGCCCGGTATCTGGTGGCTGGCCCAGGCGCCGGGCAGATACTCGCTCTTGTACTTCGCGGCGGCCTTGTCGAGGTCCATCGCGAGGCCCGCCTTGGCGAGCGGGGCGACCAGGTCCGGGGAGACGTTGACGACGTCGGGCAGGGTGCCGCCGGCGGCGTCGGCGCTGATCTTGTCGGCGTAGCCCTCGGCGGGCTGGTCGATCCACTTCACATGGGTGCCGGGGTACTGCTTTTCGAAGCCGGAGATCACGCCCTCGAAGTAGGACTTGAAGTTGGCGCGGAGGTTCCAGGTCTGGAAGGTGATGTCGCCCTCGACCTTGCCCGAGGCGTCGGTCGATCCGCCGTCGTCTCCTCCGGAGCCGCAGGCGCTCAGCGGCATGAGGACTACGGCGGCGGCAGCGGCGGCGAAGGCTCTGCGGGAGATGCGCACGGCGGGTCGCTCCTTTGCAGTGGGGTTGGCCAATCGTGCCGGGGCAGACCTTGCACGCTGTTCGCGGGGCGCGTCAATGGATTCCGCTCAGCTAAATTCATTAGTTGGCCCGATCCGGACAACATCCCAGCTCAGCGAGGTGTGTTCGCATTCTTGCGGTGGATCACTAATGCGCTTTAGGGTGTGCTGGCTCAAGCGCATTAGTGCGCGGCACGGATGGAATGGAGAGCGGGCTTGTCAGGCAAGCGGTCACCCGCGCGTCGGCCGACGATGAAGGACATCGCGCAGCGCGCCGGTGTCTCCGAGAGCGCGGTCTCCTTCGCGCTCAACGGCAGGCCCGGCGTCTCCGAGATCACCCGTGACCGGGTGCGCCGGGTCGCGGAACAGCTGGGCTGGCGGCCCAGCACGGCCGCGCGGGCGCTGTCCGGGGAGGGCGCGGCGACGGTCGGTTTCGTGCTGGCCCGGCCCGCGGACACCCTCGGCGTCGACTCGTTCTTCCTCCAACTCGTCTCGGGCATCCAGGAGATACTGGCCGAGCGTCATCTCGGGCTGCTCTTCCAGATGGCCGAGGACGTCGACGACGAGTGCGCGGTGTACCGGCGCTGGTGGGCCGAACACCGGGTGGACGGCGTCCTGGTGGCCGACCCGCGCACCGCCGACCCCCGGCCCGACCTCCTCGACGAACTGGGCCTGCCCGCCGTCGTCATAGGCGGTGCGCCGGACGAACGGCATCCCGGTCTGTCGACGGTGTGGGCGGACGACGCGGGCGCGATGGCGTCGGTGGTCGACGAGTTGTCCGCGCGCGGCCATCGCCGTATCGCGCACATCGCCGGTCTGCCGGGCCTCGCGCACACCGAGCGCCGGATCCGCGCCCTGCGCGCCGAGGCCGCGCGCCGCGGGCTGACCGAGGTGCACTCGGTGACGACCGACTACTCGGACGCGGCGGGCGCCGCCGTGACCCGCCGAGTCCTCGAAGTCCCTTCTCCGCCAACGGCGTTGATCTACGACAACGACGTGATGGCCGTCGCCGGGGTGGCCGCCGCGACCGAACTCGGCTTCTCCGTACCGGCGGACGTGTCGGTGGTCGCCTGGGAGGACTCCGCGTTGTGCCGGATGGTCCGGCCGTGGCTGTCGGCGCTGTCCCGGGACAGTGTGGAGTTCGGCCGTACGGCGGCCCAGGAGTTGACCGCGCTGCTGGACGGCGGACCGGCGCGCACGGTTCGGGTGCCGGTGCCGCGGCTGATCGAGCGGGACAGTACGGGACCGGCACGGGTGTGAAAGTGCTGTGTCTCCCGGTTCGGGCCCGAATCGCCGGACACCGCCGGGCACTTCGTGTGAGGCTTTGCCCATGACCTCCGAAGACCCGCTGGCCGACCGGCTCCAGCTCGACCGGCCGCACTCCGCCCGTGTGTGGAACTTCCTGCTGGGCGGCAAGGACAACTACGCCGCCGACCGTGAGGCCGGCGAAATGATCGTCAAGATGTTCCCGGACATCGCCCTGCTGGCTCGCCTCCAACGAGGCTTCCTGGTGCGGGCCGTGCACTATCTCGCCGCGGAGGCGGGCATCCGCCAGTTCCTCGACATCGGCACCGGTCTGCCCACCGTCGACAACACGCACGAGGTCGCGCAGCGCATCGCGCCCGAGAGCCGCATCGTGTACGTCGACAACGACCCGCTGGTGCTGGTGCACGCCCAGGCGTTGCTCACCAGCACGCCGGAAGGCGCCTGCGCCTACGTCGAGGCCGATGTGCGCGACCCCGAGACGATCCTCGAAGCCGCGGCCCGGACACTGGACTTCAGTAAGCCGGTCGCGCTGACGATGCTGGGCATCCTGGGCCAGATCCCGGACTCGGACGAGCCCGAGGCCGTCGTGGCCCGCTTCCTCGACGCGCTGCCCCCGGGCAGCTATCTCGCGCTGACCGACGGCACCGACACCAACCCGGCGCTCAACCAGGCGATCTCGGTGTACAACGCCAACTCCGCCAGCTCCTACTATCTGCGCAGCCCCGCGCGGGTGACGGCCTTCTTCGACGGTCTCGAAGCCGTCGAACCCGGCATCGTCCCCATCTCGCGGTGGCGGCCCGAGCCTGTCGACGTGGGCCGTGATCCGTCCGAGGTCGTGGACACGATCTGTGGCATCGGCCGCAAGGTCTGAGCCGCAAGGTCTGAGCGGCAACACAGAAGCGGGGCAGCGGCGTTGGGCCGGCACCCCGCTTCTCTGTTTGTCCGTCGTGTCAGAGCCGGAACAGCGCCCACACCGTCTTGCCGCCGCCCGCCCGCAGGTTCCAGCCCCATGAGTCGCTGAGCGCGGAGACCACCTGGAGACCACGCCCGGACTCCGCGAACTCGTCGGGGTGTCCCTCCACGGGTATGCGGTCGCTGTCGTCGGTGACCGCGCACACGGCGTACGGCAGCCGGTCCCACACCGCGAGCCACAGTGAAGGCTGTTGCACCACCGGGGAGTTGGGCGCCCGGCCGTAGCGCAGCGCGTTGCTCACCAGTTCCGACACGGTGACCGCCATGTCGTCGACGAATTCGTCCCCGGCCCGGTCGGCCAGCGCGGCGCGGGTGAAGTCCCGTGCGACATGCACGGATTGAGGCATCGGGGGCACGACCAGGACGGAACAGAGGGCCGGGTTGCCTCCGTCCCCGACGGCGGGGACCAGGGTGATCGTCTGCCCCGGCGCGGGTCGGCCCACCTCGTCGACGGCGCGGCACAGCCACTGCCAAGTGCCCTCGATCCGCAGGGAGTCGACCGGCCGTACGACTTGCTCTGCGGACATCGCGACCCCTGAGACCCCAAGAGAACAACTGCGCGCGCTACACCTGTCCGGAACATGGTCCTCCGACTGACCCTGCGAACGCAAGTGCATCGGCAATTACCGCTGCAATTGCAGACGATCTTGCGAGCGGTGCCCCCGAGGGCTATCGTCCTCCACATCACCAATGGGTGCAATTGAAGATGCAATTGCATTCGATCTTCCGGGGGAGCGATGAGGCCTCAGATCGAGCACGCGAACGGCATGTCGGCGACCCTGCTGAGCGGCGCGGAGTGGCGCAAGAGCCACCACAGCAACCCCGAGGGCAACTGCGTCGAGTTGGCCGCGCTCTCCGACGGCCACATCGCCGTGCGCAACTCGCGCCATCCCGAAGGTCCGGCGCTCGTCTACACCAGCGCCGAGATCTCCGCGTTCGTCCGCGGTGTGAAGGACGGCGACTTCGACGGCCTACTCCCCGGCCGCTGAAGTCAGGCAAGACCCGCGGATGGCCGGAAGGCGCCGGACACAGGCTGGCACCTTCCGGCTCCTTCACTCCCCGCAGTTATCCGGAACCTCGGTGCTACGATCCTGTTTTGAGTCCCGAGAACTTGCGGACAGTATCGGCGCGACCGCCGAGGGGATGAACATGACTGCAGCTCAACCGGAACACGCCCCCCTGGGTACTGACGTGCTGAGCCTTCAGCGCGGTGGTCCGACCATCCAGCGCATCATGCTGGGCACCCGGCTCCGTCGGCTGCGCGAGTCCCTCAACATCACGCGGGACACGGCCGCTTCGGCCATACGCGCCTCGGACGCCAAGCTCTGCCGCATGGAGTTGGGCCGCGTCGGCTTCAAAGAGCGTGACGTGGCGGACCTGTTGACGCTGTACGGCCTCCATCAGCCGGAGGCCCGCCAGGAGTTCCTGGACTCGGCCCGCCGCGCCAACGAACCCGGCTGGTGGCGCGCCTACGGCGACTCCTTCCCCGCCTGGTTCGAGCAGCACCTGGGACTGGAGGAGGCCACCTCCCTCATCCGCACCTACGAAGTCCAGTTCATCCCGGGCCTGTTGCAGACCGCCGGGTACGCCGAGGCCGTCATCCGGCTCGGCCGCCCCGTCGACACCCCGGACTCGATCCAGCGCCGCGTCGAACTCCGCATGACCCGCCAGGAGTTGCTGACCAGGCCGGGAGCGCCGAGGCTGTGGGTCGTGGTGGACGAGGCTGCGCTGCGCAGGCCGCTCGGCGGGGCCGAGGTGATGCGCGACCAGCTCCGGCATCTCGTGGAGACGGCCGCCCTGCCGAACGTCACGCTGCAGGTGCTGCCTTTCGAGGTGGGCGGCCATGCGGCGGCCGGCGGTCCGATCACCGTGCTGCGCTTCCCGGTCCCGGACCTGCCGGACATCGTCTATCTCGAACAGCTCACCAGCGCCCTGTACTTGGACAAGGCGGAGGAGGTCGACCGCTATCTCGCCGTCATGGACCGACTGAGCCTGGTGGCGCTGCCCGGCCCCGAGTCGGTCGTCTTCCTGGAGAAGCTCCTCAAGGACATGTGAGGTCGCGGTCCGCTCAGACCTTCGACCGGTACAGCCCGAACTCCGCGATCCGTACGGTGTCCCGGGCCGCCGTCACGCGGACCCGCCACCGCCGGGCGGGTACGGGTGCGGCCAGCAGCAGGATGCGACTGGCCCCGATCGTCCCCGCCCGGGTCACCTCGGTCCAGGCCCCGTCGACGTACGCCTCGACGACGAAGGCCTCGACCTGCTGGCCGTAGCGCCGGACGTCCTCCGCCAACCGGACGCGGTCGACCGCCTGTCGGGTGCCGAGGTCGACGGTGACCCGACCCGGCGAGACGGCCGTCCGGGCTCCGCGCGCCAGGTCCTCGGGCAGTTCCCGGTCCACGCGCTCACGGAACTCGCGCAGCCGCGCCACGTCCGGGTCGGCGAGCAGGCCGTCAGTGTCCGGCGGCACGTTGAGCAGCAGGACCGCGTTGCGGCCCACGGAGCCGAAGTAGATGTCGATCAACTCGTCGACGCTCTTGGGGAGTTGGCCCGGGTGGTAGAACCACCCGTCGTGGATCGACACATCGCACTCGGCCGGCCACCACTGGAGATAGTCGGTGTTCGGCTGCGCCGCCACCAACGCGCTACGACTGCCCTCGTCGGGGGTGTCGTACGACAGCGCCCAGTCCGTACGGCCGTACTGCTCCTCCTTGACCGGGAGGACGCTCCACTCGTCCTCCCGCGCGGTGCCTCCCTCGTTGCCGACCCACCGCACATCCGGTCCGGTCACGGCGATCGCCGCGTCCGGGGCGAGTGATCTGACCAGGGTGTACCAGCTGTCCCAGTCGTAGTCCTCGACCTGGCCCGGCGGGATGCGGCCCTGGGCGCCGTCGAACCAGACCTCGTCGATCGGGCCGTACTCGGTCAGCACTTCGTAGAGGGTGTTGAGCATGTGGGCGCCGTAGTCGGTCGCGTCCAGTGTGTAGAAGGCGCCCGGTGTGCGGTCGTCGCCGTCGACGAGCGTGGGGATGGTACGGGTGGCGCGTGCGCTGCCGTTGGCGTAGACGCCGTGGAGGTACTGGTTCTCGTCGGCGGGCGAGAGATAGACGCCGGCCTTGAGGCCGTACCGTCGCATGGAGTCGGCGAAGGACCGCAGTACGTCGCCCTGCCCGGCACGCCAACTGCTGTAGGCCACCGTGTGGTTGGTGTAGCGGGAGGGGTAGAGGACGAAGCCGTCGTGGTGCTTGACGGTGAGGATGGCGAGCTTGAAACCGCCGTCGCGGAGGGCGCGGGCCCACTGGTCGGTGTCGAGGCCGGTCGGCTGGAACACATTCGGGTCCTCGTCACCGGTCCCCCACTCCAGACCGGTGAAGGTGTTCACGCCGAAGTGCAGGAACGCCGTCCGCTCCAGCTGCTGCCAGGCCACCTGCCGTGCGGTGGGCCGGACTTGGGAGGCCTTGCGGACCAGGTCGGTTTCGGTGTCGTCCGGACCGACGGGGATGCGGTTGCGGGAGTCGGACGGGGGCGGGGGCGTCGCGAGGGCGGGGGTCGTGGCGGTGGCAGTCGCGGCGAGCGCGGTGGCCGAGAGGACGAAGAGGCGTCTGGAGAGGGCCATGGGGGTGGGACTCCTCTGGTCAAGGGGCGGTCAAGTGCCAGACGGCGGGGCGGTGTTGGTCCGGCGGGTACTGGACGAGGCGGCCGTCGGTGGCGACGCTCAGCGCCATCCGCGTGATGGCGTTCACGAGCTGGTAGCCGCCCGCGACAGGCGCCAACTCCCAGCGCTGCATGGTGTTCGCGGCGTCGCAGGGCTGTGGGGTGGCCGCGACTCCCGGCTGGAGCGGCACGTTGAGGGTGAGTTTTCCGCCCGTTATCTCCAGGCAGCCGTCGGCGGTCCGTACCGTCGTGTAGCCGTCGGTCGTGCGCTGCACGGTGGCGTCGAGGGAGGCACCCGTTGTCCTGAAGGTGTACGTCCCGTCCGCGACCGGTACCCGGGTCAGGTCCCGCCATCCGGGGGCGTGACCGACTGCCGTGCCCCGCGCGGTGAATTGGGCGTAGGTGGCGTCGGGGTGCGGGTCGCCCCAGGTCGCCTGGGCGAGGTGGCGCAGCGCGGGCTCGGTGTCGGCGGTGACCTCGTTCTCGGTCTCGCCGCGCCCGTTGTCGGGCCAGAGGCTGATCTTCGCCCCGGTGATGCCGGTGCTGGAGGTGAGCTTCTCGCCCTCGAAGCTGCGCGGATCCCAGCTCTGGTCGTACAGCGACTCGGTGTCGCTGTGGAAGCCGCCGCGGACGAGATAGAGGGAGTAGGCGGCGTTCATCAACGGGTAGCCCTGGGCGATGAGTTGGCTCGGTTTCGTCTGGACGTCGAGCCAGTGCTCGACCGTCGTGCCCGGCGCCACCGGCACGGTGTTGGCGCCGGTGAGCCCGTCGTTCCAGATGCGCAGCCGCTTGCCCTTGCTCGCGACGTAGACCTGGACGCGGTTGATGAAGTCGATGTACGCGTCCTGCGGGGTGGCGTTCGCGCCGTACTTCTCCTGGGCGTAGCGCAGCATCTGCGGGTACTTGGAGTAGTCGGAGCCGAGCATGTACTCGTCGGCGCCCATGTGCCAGGACGGCGCGGTGAAGACCTGCGCGTACTCGTCCATCAGGCTGGTGTAGTAGTCGAACGCGGCCTGCTGGGTGACGTCGAGGCGGGCGGGCTGTTTGTTGCCGTCGCTGTCGGTGAGCTGGAGGTCGGGGCGGTCCGCTATCCACGGGTCCATGTGGCCCGGGGAGTTGATCTCGGGAATGATCTCGACGTGGTACTTGTCGCCGAGGGCGACGAGGCCGCGCAGCTCGTCCTTGGTGTAGTAGCCCCAGGTGTTCGCCTCGGGGTGCGCGTCGCTCTTCACCTTGATTTCCAGGAGCAGTTGGTCGAGCTTGTGGTACGCCATCTCGCGCACCAGGTTCTCCAGCCAGGGCAGGGAGATGTGGATGTAGCAGGCGCAGACACCGACCCCGCGCTCCTTGTAGCGCGGTACGTCGACCGTGTGTCCGGCCGGTATGTGGTCACCCTGGGCGAGGAGTTGGAGGAGGGTGCGGGTGCCGTAGAAGGCGCCGGTCTCGGTGGCTCCGGTGATCGACAGCCGTTTGTCCGCCCGGAGTTCATAGCCCTCCGCGCCCAACGCGCCCCGGGTCGGCCGGACTTCGATCACGATGTCGCCGGGCCGGGCGGCTCCGCCCCGTACGACGGGCACGGTTCCGTGGCCCGCCGCCTTGAGGTCGTCGGCGAGGGTGTCGGCGACCCTGCGCTCACTCGCGCTGCCTGCCACCAGCCGGGTCCCGGCTCCGAAGTCGTAACTCCCGGGTTCGGCTGTCCAGTCGGACAGCGCGGGCACGGTCACCGGAGGTGCCGCCTGCTCCTGCTGGGCCGCGACGGCCGGCGCCACGGGCGCCGTGAGCAGCGCGAGCACCGCCGCGAAGCCGATCAGCCGGAACCGTCTCTTCCCTCGCTCAGCCATGACACTCCACCGGTCGCGATTGATCGGACGACTGATGATTGGACTGCGGTCGGGGGCTGTCAACGGGTGCTGGGAGCACCCGAGTTGAGCCATTGATCGGATGACCAGCAGGTCAGTCGGCACCCGCCCGGCATCGGCTCGTGAAAAGTCCAAGAAGAGGGGAGCGAATGTCCAAGGCCGGTCGCCTCTCGACGCGGCGCCTGGACCGAGGCACAGTTCTCCCTACGTACTCGCCAGTAGATTGAAGGAGCGCGCCCGTGACCAGCTGGATCGGCCGTACCGCCACCGAAATCTCCGCCGCCGTACGCGAGAAGCGGGTCACGCCGCGTGAGGTGGTGGCCGAGCATCTCGCCCGGATCGAGCGGCTGGACGGGCGGATCGGCGCGTTCCGGGCGGTGCGGGCCGAGGCCGCGCTCGCGGAGGCCGATGCGGTGGGTGCGCGGGCCGATCTGACCGAACTGCCGCTCGCGGGCGTGCCGGTGGCCGTGAAGGACAACCTCGCCGTGACCGGCGAGTCCACCCGGGCGGGCTCGGCCGCGACCCCGGACACGCCCGCCGACCACGACCATGTCACCGTGGCGCGGCTGCGGGCGGCGGGCGCGGTGGTCGTGGGGCTGACGAACGTGCCCGAGCTGTGTGTCTTCGGTACCACCGAGGGTGTCTACGGCACGGCCCGCAACCCGTGGGACACCGCCCGTACGGCAGGGGGTTCGTCGGGCGGCAGTGCGGCTGCGGTCGCGGCGGGGATGGTGCCGATCGCGCTCGGCAATGACGGCATGGGCTCGCTGCGCATACCCGCGGCCAACTGCGGTCTGGTCACCATCAAGCCGGGGTTCGGGGTCGTGCCCGCCGGTATCGGCGACGGTGACTGGTTCGGAATGTCCGAAAACGGCCCCCTGGCGACGACCGTCGAGGACGCCCGGCTGATGTTTTCGGTCATCGCGGACATCGAAGTCGTACGCCCCGACGAGCCCACCTCCCGGAAGATCGCCGTCTCCGTGCGCAGCCCGCTCGCCGGGGTCGCCGTCAGCAAGCCGTATACGACCGCCGTCCGAGAGGCGGCCGGGCTGCTGGCCAAGGCGGGCCACGCGCTGCACCGCGCCGATCCGCCGTATCCGCTGTCGCTGAGCACCACCTCGCTCGCGCACTGGACGGCGGGCACCGCCGTGGACGCGGCGGGGCTCGACCCGCGCAAGCTGACGCGGCGGACCCGGGTGCACGCGGCGATCGGGCGCCGGTTCGTGAACAGCGTCCGCACCGGGAAGAGCCGGGAGCGGCTGCGGGAACGGCTCACACCGTTCTTCGCCGAGCACGACATCCTGCTGACGGCGGCCCTGGCCCGGCGCTCCCCCAAGGCCGGGCCGTGGCACGAGCGGGGCTGGCTGCGGAATGTGCTGGCCAACACCAACTACTCGCCGATGACTCCCCCGTGGAACCTCACCGGCTGGCCCGCGATGTCGGTCCCGTTCGGCACGCTGCCCTCGGGCGCGCCCTGTGCCGTACAGCTGGTGGGGCGGCCGGGGTCGGAGGCGGCGCTGCTGGAGCTGGCGGAGCAGTTGGAGGAGCTGCGCCCGTGGGTGCGGACGGCGCCGCTCGGCTGAGGGTTCCTGCCAGAGGGCTACAGGGCGCGGTACATGATGTGCAGGCCCACGCGGCCGTCCCGGGGATGGTCGAAGGCGTCCGGCACCGTGCCCAGGATCGTGAAGCCGAGGGACTGCCACAGCTTGACGGCGGGGTTGGTCTCGACGACCGCGTTGAAGACCATGCCCCGGAAGCCCTGGTCGCGGGCGGCGGTGAGGATGTGTTCGGCGAGGGCGCGGCCGATGCCCCGGCCGCCATGGTCGGGGTCGACCATGAAGCCGGCGTTGGCGATGCCGGCGGCGGGCCCGCCGTAGTTGGGGGTGACGAAGGCGGAGCCGACGATCGTCCCGCTTTCGTCCTCGGCGACGTACACGCGCTTGGGCGGGGACGTCCACAGGGCCCGGGCCGCCTCTTCGGAGGTGTCCCGGGCCCAGGTGTAGGTGTCGCCGGCAGCGACGATCCGGTGCCAGAAAGGCCAGATCCGCGGCCAGTCGTCGGCCGCGGCTTCTCTGATCAGCATGGGCGCGATTTTCGCACACCCATGCTGTCGGCGATCGCGATGGGTCCCGTGGGGTCCCTTGAGGGGTCAGTCCACGCTGGGCAGGATGTGGGGCTCGGCGAGGTCGTCCTCGTAGCCGGCGAGCCGGATGGGGGCGGACCGTGCCCACACGGCCAGGCTGCCGAGCTCGTCGGACCGGTGGCCCGTACGCTCCGTGGGTTCCTTGGGGCGTTGCTCGCGATTCGTCGTCTCTGGTGTCACCGCGCACTCCTTATGTGTCGGGTCACCCTCGGGGCATACCGGCCGTTCTCCGGTCCGGTACCTGAGGCCCGCTCGGGTGTGGGTTGAAGGCAGTTCGGACGCGGTGGCGCCGGTTACTCGTGTGAGAGCGGGCCGTTGTGAACGGCCTGCCCCGGGACGGACCATGGGTGTGGGTGGGACCCCTTGTTGCTGTCCGTCTGCCTCAGGTTAACCAAATGAGCGGGCTGCCGCTCGATGGGGCTGAAAACATGGGGTAAATAATAGACACGCGCTACGGGGAACACGTCAGGTCGGCCGCGGGAAGCCGGCCGGTGGCGAGGTAGACGTTGACGGTGTCGTTGACGCAGGTGTCGCCGTAGTCGGTGCCGTACACCCCGTGCCGGTAGGAACCGGTGACGGTGACGAGCCGGGAAGCGGGCCACCTGGCGTGCATCTGCCGGGCCTCCGAGTACGGCACCCGGGGATCGCCGGTGGCGTTGACCATGAGGGCCGGGATGTTGTTGTGGACGCTGGTGACCGGCCGTTCCTTGGGCCGCGGCCAGAAGGAGCACGGGGTCACGTTGTTGAGGAGCGGGCCGAACAGCGTGTGCTGGGCCCGGGTCCGTTCGATCGCGCGCCAGTGGACCTCGGTGTCGCGCGGTCCTGGTGTGTCGGCGCACAAGTACGCGGTCTGGGTGCTGCCGTACGCGGAGCCGTCGCCGGTCAGCGTCGCCGCGAGGAAGGCGGTGAGGAACGCGTCCGGTTCGGCGTGCCCGGTGTCGGCGGCCTGCTTGAGCGTGCGGAAGACACCCGCGATGAGCGCGTCCCCCTCCTCCGTGTCGTCGCCCAGGACCGCGTAGTCGAACAGCGGCGCCGCATGCCGGTCCACCCGGTACGGGCCGATGGCCAACGGCCGCCTGACGGCCGCGGATTGGATGCCGTCGAGGGTGGCGAGCACGGCGTCGGCGGTGGAGCCCAGCCCGTACGTACGGTCGTGGGCCGCCGCCCAGCCCGCCCAGTGACGCAGGGCGTCCTCGTTGACCTGTTCCGTGCCGTACTCCGCCCAGGGCGCGAGGCGGCTCGGATCGTGCACGCCGTCGAGGACGACACGGTCGGTGCGGCCGGGGAACATCGCCGTGTAGACCTCACCCAGATAGGTGCCGTACGAAACGCCGTAGAAGGAGATCCGGCGCTCGCCGAGGCGGGCGCGGACGGCGTCCATGTCACGGGCCGCGTTGCGCGTCGAGACGTAGGGCAGAAGGGCTGAGGCCCGGTCGCGGCACTGCTCGGCGAGACCGCGCTCGAAGTCCCTCATACGCTCGAAGCCCGCCCGGTCCGGTCCCGCCGAGCGGAAGTAGGTCTCGGTCCGCCAGCCGCAGTCGAGTGGTGTGTTGCGGCCGGTGAAGCGCGGGTCCACGCCGACGATGTCGTAGCGGCGGGCCGTCTCCCCCATCGCCGCGCCGACGGCCAACAGGGACTCGATCGCGGGATCCGCCGGTCCGCCCATGTTGTAGAGGAGCGTGCCGATGCGGTGCGCGGGGTCGGTGGCCCGGAGGCGGGCCACCGCGATGCCGATCGTCCGGCCGCCGGGGGTCGCGTAGTCCAGGGGGACCGTCAGGTCGGCGCATTGGGCACCGGCCTGGTCGAGAGCCTTGCCGGTGTCGTCGTCGGGACCGCGGGCACAGGTCTTCCAGACGAGATGCCGGTGGTCCGGAGACGGATCGGTGGGTGTGATCGGGGTCGGGGTCGACGGGACGGCGACCGCGGTCGTCGGGAGGGAGGCCATGGCCAGCAGAGCGGCGGCCACCACTCTTCCGACTCCCACGCGGAACGTGAGCATCACGTCACTCGGTGTAGCCATCGCTCGTGGGGCTGTAATCCGATTTTCGGGGCGTCGCCGCCCAGTCCCCGACCCGTGCCAGCCCGCTCCCGCAGGCGAAGATCACCGCGTGGATACGGTCCGGGAGGCCGAGTTTGGTCAGGATCCGGCCGAGGTGGATCTTGACGGTCGTCTCCCCGATGAAGAGGTGGTCCGCGTACGCGATGACGGAGGGCATCGGTCCGGAGGAGGCCCGGCTCGTGGTCGAACTCGGCCCGGGGACCGGGGTGTTCACCGACGCGATCCTCGACCGGCTCGCGCCCGCCGCACGGCTCGTCGCGATCGAACACACCTCGGCAACTGCGCGGACGCATCCTGGACGCCGCGACCGAAGTCCTCACGCCCGATGGCCTGTTCACCACCTTCGCCTACCTCCACGCGGCCTGGACCCCACCCGCCCGTCACTTCACCGCCGAACCGGCCTGCCGCTGCGGCCGGTCGGAACGCTCGACCGCGGTCCGACCGGACCTCCCGCCCGCGTTCGCGCACCGGGCCACCCGGAAGTCGTGACCGACCGGGATACGGCCGCTTACCGGCCCGTCTCCGCAGTGGCGGCCAGCGTGCGGTCCAGCCAGCCGATGATCGTCGGGAACACCTCGGGCAGTTTGCTCACCGCGCAGTGTCCGGTGTCGGGGACGAGGTTCACGTCGGTGTCGCGGCGCCCCTGGAACACCAGGGTGTCGTGCTGGGGCACATGGACGTCGTCGGCGCCGTTGACCACCAGCATGGGGCTGTTGCGGTCCTGGTCGAGCAGCGGGCGCAGCGAGAACTCGGCCCTGCCCGCGGCCAGTTGCTCGGGGGTGGGCGGCGCGTCGAAGCCCATCGCGTTGCCGAGGATCCCGTCCATCCCGAAGGCGTCCTTGCGCGCGTCGGTGAACGCCGCTTCGACCGGCCCGCCGAGCACCACGGCGGCGTCGACCTCACCGCCGAGGCCCGATCGGGCCGAGAAGTACCCGCCCATCGAGATGCCCAGGTGCGCCACCACGCCGTTGCCCAGCGACCGGGCGTGCCCGATCAGCCCGGTGACCATCTCCGCGCCGCCGGAGCCGGTCATCGGCACCGTCGACTCGCCGGTTCCCGCGATGTCGAACACCAGCACCCGGGCGCGCAGTTGGGTGGCGAGGAGCACCATCAGCCCGTGCACATCCATCTTCCAGCTGTCCACACCTCCGCTGGCGAGGACCACCGGCCGGCCGGCGGGAAGGTCGAAGGGCGCGAGCAGGTGGACCGGGACGGTGATCGTGTCCCCTCGGTACGGCAGTTCCAGCGCGTACCGCTCGAACCGCACCCCGAAGCCGGGAGCGGCGAGCCGGTACTGCTCCAGTTGCTTGGCGAGCGCGACGCGCTTGCTCTCGTCGGCCAGGGCGGGGAACTTCGCCCACCCGTAGGCCAGCGCAGCCTGCTCATGGGCCCCCGCGTCGGCGTAGGCCGCGGCCAGCTTCGACCATTCATGGACCCACCCGCCCGGAGCGTCCGCCCACATCTCGGTGACCGCGGCCCGCACGGCGTCGACGTCGGCCACCGGCAGCCCGGTGTTGGCCATCTGCGGATACCGCTCGCCGAACAGCTCCGACGCGTCCAGCGGCCATTGGTAGGGCATGACGGTTCCTTCCGTTCGTTCGACGACAGAGTCGCTAACGCAGACATCCTGCGTTAGTGGACGCTATGCCCCCTCGGACGCAAACGCAAGATTTGTGCGTTAATGTGATGTCGTGAGCAAGAACGAGACGAGCGACCAGGTCGAGACGTCCCGCCGTCCGGGCGGCCGGTCCGCGCGGGTCCGCGCCGATGTCCTGCGGTCGACCCTGGAAGCACTCGCCGAGACCGGCACGAGCGGCTTGACGATGAGCGAGATCGCCCGGCGGTCGGGCGTCCACGCCACCTCGATCCAGCGGCGCTGGGGCGCCCTGCAGAACCTTGTTCTGGACGCGCTGCTGTCCTACAGCCAGGAACAACTACCGGTCCCCGACACCGGAAACCTCCGCGACGACATGGTCGCGCTGGCCCGCCTGATCGCGGCCTACCTGAACACTCCCCTGGGCGCCGCGCTGGCCCAGGCACTGGCCACGGCCGAGGAAGATCCTCAACTGGCCGACAGCCGCGCCCAGTTCTGGCAGACCCGCTACGACGTCACCCGGATCATCGTCGACCGCGCCATCGACCGCCAGGAGCTGGCAGCCGACGCCGATCACCAGCTCGCCCTCGAACTGCTGGTCGCACCACTGCACTTCAGGGCGCTGCTCGTCCGCCAACCCATCGAGGAGGACCGCATCGAGCGATTGGTCGACACGCTCCTGCACGGCCTGTCCGGACCGGGCTCCGCCCGCACACGGCCCGACTCCCGATGACACGGACCGGCTTCGCGCCCCGGCGGGCGGGTCCGGTCGGCGCCGGTTCGCCGGTGCGCAGCGCAATCACTTGTGGTTCGTGCGAACGCGTTTCCGCGATCGAGCATCCGCCCAAACGCGGTTCTGCTGCGCGGACTTGAGGGGAGGGGACTGTCAGTGCCCGGCGCCGGCATGCCGGCCTGGGGCGTGCTCCAGATCCTCCGTCACGGGCAGGCACTCGGTGAGCAGGTCGACGACGTCAATCCAGGCTCGCCGCGCGTGCCGTGGGTGGTAGCCGACGCCGGAAACCGTGGGGTGATCGACCGGCGGGTGGTGGAAGGCGTGCAAGGCGCCGCCGTAGACCGTGAGGCGCCAGTCGACGCCCGCGGCCTGCATCTCGGCGGTGAACGCGTTCCGTTGCGCGGGCGGCATGATCGGGTCCTCCGACCCGACCCCGGCCCACACCGGGCACCGGATGCGCGCTGCCTCGCCCGGTCGGCCCGTGGTCAGTGCGTTGACTGTCCCGATCGCGCGCAGGTCGACGCCGTCACGTCCGAGTTCCAGCCCGACGGCGCCCCCGGTGCCGTAGCCGACGGCGGCGATCCGGTCGGGGTCGGTCCGCGGTTCGGAGCGCAACACGTCGAGCGCCGCGTGGCCGATGCCTCGCATCCGGTCGGGGTCGGCGAGCAGTGGCAGGCAACGGGCCAGCATCTCCTCGGGGTCGCCCAAATACCGCCCACCGTGCAGGTCGAAGGCCAGCGCTATATATCCCAGTTCGGCGAGAGTGTCGGCCCGGCGACGCTCGACGTCGCTGAGCCCCATGCCCTCTGGTCCGACCAGCACCGCGGGCCGGCGGTCGACACCGGCCGGGAGCGCGAGGTGCCCGATCATCGTCAGACCGTCGGCCGGGTACGCGACCGTACGCGTCGTGATCGTCGTCATGAGACCGGACTGTAGTGATCGTCGAGCCCGGTCCGGCTGGTGTTCTGCCACCGGCAGAGCCGACTTCGAGATGATCGAGCACATCCTGCACGGTCGGCCCGGAGGGCAATCATGTCGCGGTGCCGGTGGGTGACGGGAGCGTGCAGGAGGTGGTCGTCGAAGCGGCGGCCCCAGGTGCCGAGCACACCTCGGGAGCGACCAGGCGGCCGTCCGGGGCAAGGGCCGCGCGGACGCCGCCGGCCTGCGCCGAGTCGACCCGGCTCTCCTGCCCGCCCTCACACGCCTACGGCCCGCGACCCGCGCCCGGACCGCCGATGCCACTGGTCTGACGCTGTTCGCGACGGTGCGGTGCGCCGACGAGCCGGGGTGAGCCCCGCAGTCGGCTTCGTGTTCGCCGCCGGCGCGGCCTCGATCGTCAGTCGATGCCTTCGACGATGCGGAAGTCGCGCTCGACGCCGTCAGCGAGGGCGGCCAGCGCCTCCTGGTAGGCCGCGCTCTCGTGCGTCGCGACGGCCTGCTCGAAGCTGTCGAACTCGACCAGGACGGTGCGCTCGGCGATTCCGGCGTCGTACGCCACGACCCGACCGCCACGGGCGAAGGTCCGGCCGCCCCCGGCCTTGACGGCCGCAGCGGCCAGCTTGTTGTAGGCAGCCAGCTTCTCAGGGTCTGAAATGGTGCGGTAGGCGCTGACCCAGTAGCCCTTGGGCATGGAACCTCCAGTGTCGGGACGAGTGCGTCCGACTTACGGGTTGGTCTCGGACGAGCGTCGTCGTTCGGGAAGAGGCGGCCCGTGGCGGTGCCGGCCGCCAGGACCAGACCGCCGATGGCGCTCGACGTCTCGCGCTTGGGGGTGACGGCCAGGATGACACCCGGCATGGCGGCCGAGAACCCGCCGACGCCGAAGCCCAGCACGCCCATGGCCGCGAGCAGTCCGGCCAGGTTGACCGGGCGGTGGCGAACAGGAGAACGTATCGGGGCAGTGCTCATGGGTCGACGCCCGCCTGGTGTCGCGTCCGGACGTACGACGCGCCGGCCCCGGTCAGGCACACCAGCTTGACCCGCTTGTCGGACGGAGCGCCGTTCCGCTCGACCAGCCCGGATTCCTCCATCACCCGGACCAGGACGCTCATCGCGGGCTGGGTGACGCCCTCGGCCACCGCCAGATCGGTGCTCCGTCCCGGGCCGGTCTTGTCCAGGGTGGCCAAGGTGGCGGCGGACGTCAGGCTCATGTCGCCGGGAAGGCGTCGCGCAGTTCAAGTCCCGTTGGCTGCGCCGAAAGCTCGCCATGATCTCCTGACGTTCCGCACAGGCTGTCTCGCGGGAGGACTGACGCATGGAGTTGCGCAGCGTCGAGGAGCTGATGGACCTGCTGTACGCCTGCCGGGGTGCCTGGGACACCCCGGACCGGAGCGGTGATCCGGTCGATCTGCACGACCACGCACTGCAGACGGCGGCGCTGCTGCGCCGAAGTCGCCCCGCCGACAAGGAACTTCAGGTCGCCGGCCTGGTCCACGACATCGGGCATCTCCTGCAACCCGGTGACGACGCCGGACACGCCGACCACGCGGCGGACGCGGTCCACGCCCTGCTCGGCGACCGCGTCGCCCACCTGGTCCGGCTGCACGTGCCCGCGAAGCGCTACCTGGCCACCGTCTCACCGGACCACGACCTCTCCGCGCAGAGCACCCTGACGCTCCGCACCCAGGGCGGCCCGATGTCCCACGCCGAGGCCGCCGCCTTCGAGCGCGATCCGCTCGCCGACGACGCCATCACCCTCCGCCAGGCCGACGACGCGGCCAAGGTCGTCGGCCTCGACGCCGGGGTCCTGGAGGACTGGCGCACGGTCCTGGGCATCGTCGCCGCCCGAAACTCACGGCTGCCCAACTCCCGCCTGGGGGCTGTCGACTGACGGTCCGTCATGAGATCGTACGGCGATGACGTCGTCGTCGTACGGTCTGCGGGGCCGGGCCGTCCTGGTCACCGGGGGCACGCGCGGGATCGGGCGCGCGGTCGCCGACGCGTTCGCGGAGGCCGGGGCGCTGGTGTGCGTGAGCGCGCGGGACGCCGGTGAAGTGGCGCGCGTCGCCGAGGAGTTGGGCGGGGTCGGACTGGCCGGGGATGTCGGCGCCCCCGAACACCCGAGGGAGTTGGCCGAGTTCGCGCTGCGCGCCTTCGGGCGGATCGACGTGGTCGTCAACAACGCGGCGACGAACCAGCCGTACGGCCCGCTGATGGAAGCCGATCCGGATGCCTGGCGGACGGCGTTCACCGTGAACGTCGAGGCGCCGCTGCGGTTGACGCAGTGCGCGTGGCGGGCGTGGATGCGGGAGCACGGCGGCGCGGTGGTCAACGTGTGCACCGAGGGTGCCGGGCATGTCGGGCCGAACGTGGGGGCGTACTCCACCAGCAAGGCGGCGCTCCTTCACCTCACGCGGCAGCTCGCGGGTGAACTCGCGCCGGGGGTGCGGGTCAACTCCGTCTCCCCCGGGCTCGTACGCACCGAGATGGCGCGCTTCGTGTGGGAGCCGGGCGAGGCGGAGGTCGCCGCCGGCCTGCCGCTCGGCCGGATCGGGGAACCGGCCGACATAGCGCGGGCCGTGCTGTGGCTGGCCTCCGACCGGGCCGAGTGGATCACCGGGGCGGATCTGTTGGTGGACGGCGGGACCCGGGTGCGGGCGGCGTACACGTCGGGCGGGTACGCCGTCCACGACCGGCTGAGGGCGGCGGGGCCGCCGCACTCATGAGCGACTCGTTCACGGGAACAGGGCGATCCCCACGAGGATCAGCAGGACGATCCCGGCGACGAGAGCGACGGTGGCCCAGGTGCCACGGTGCCTGACCGTGGCCGCGGGCCCGCCGCCGCGCGGGCGGTCCTCCGGCAGGACGGGATGGGCCGGGCGGTCGCTCGCGTAGAACTGGTCGTCGGTCGCATAGTGGTTGCGCGGGTCCTTGAAGGCCCTTGGATCGATGCCGTGCGCACTGGCCATGGGAACCTCCTCGCGCGGTGTTCACCAGGGCCGGGACCCGGCGGTCACCGGGCCTCGTGCCCGGAGCGGCGGGTTACCACTTACCGGGCGCGTAGTCCTTGAGGAAGACGCCGTACAGGTCCTCGCCCTGCTCGCCGCACACAATCGGATCGTAAACCCGGGCCGCCCCGTCGACCAGGTCGAGCGGTGCGTGGAAGCCCTCCTCGGCGAGGCGGAGCTTGTCGTAGTGGGGGCGTTCGTCGGTGATCCAGCCGGTGTCGACGGAGGTCATGAGGATGCCGTCGGTCTGGAACATCTCCTGGCCGCTGGTGCGGGTCACCATGTTCATCGCGGCCTTGGCGGCGTTGGTGTTCGGGTGTCCGGCGCCCTTGTAGCCGCGGCCGAAGACACCCTCCATCGCGGAGACGTTGACGATGTACGCGCGTCCGCTGGTCGCGGCCTTTGCGGCGGCGGCCATGGCCGGGCGGAGCTTGCTGATCAGGATGAACGGCGCGGTGTAGTTGCAGAGTTGGGTCTCAAGGAGTTCCACCGGGGAGATCTGCTCGATGGTCTGCACCCAGGTGTTGGTGTCGACCACGTCGGGGACCAGACCGCCGGCGTCGATGGCCGTGCCGTCCAGGTGCCGGGCGACGCTGGCGTTGCCGGCGACCAGGGCGAGGTCGGCGACCTGCTGGGCGTCGAGGCCGCTGATGCCGACGGGCAGCGCGGCGAGGCCGTCCACCGCTCCGGAGCCGAAGGCGCCGATCACGTGGTGGGCGGGCAGCTCACCGGCGGGCAGCGGGGCGCTCTCGCCGTCGACGAGGGCGGCGTAGGCGGAGGGCAGCCGCCGTACGGTCTGGGTCGCGTTGTTGATCAGGATGTCGAGCGGGCCGGCCTCTGCCATCTGGTCGGCGAGGGCGACGGCCTGGGCCGGGTCGCGCAGGTCGATGCCGACGACCTCCAGGCGGTGCAGCCAGTCCGCGGAGTCGTCCATGGCCTTGAAGCGGCGGATGGCGTCCTTCGGGAAGCGCGTGGTGATCGTCGTGTGGGCGCCGTCGCGCAGCAGCCGCAGCGCGATGTACATGCCGATCTTGGCGCGACCGCCGGTGAGCAGCGCGCGCTTGCCGGTGAGGTCGGCGTGGACGTCGCGCTTCTCGCGGTTCAGGCGGGCGCAGTCGGGACAGAGCTGGTGGTAGAAGTAGTCGACTTCCACGTACCGGGTCTTGCAGGTGTAGCAGGAGCGCGGGCGCTGCAGGATCCCGGCGATCCGGCCCTCCTCCGTCACCGACGACGGGAGCAGACCCTCGGTCTCGTCGTCGATGCGCTGCGCGGAGCCGGTCGCGGTGGACTCGGTGACGGCCTTGTCGTGCGCGGTCTTCGCGGCCCGGCGCTCCTGGCGGCGGCGCTGCTTGACGCTGCGGTAGATGCCCGCGGTGGCCCGGCGCACGGTGATCGCGTCGGGGTGGTCGACGTCGATCTTCTCCAGCTCGTCGAGCACGCTGAGGCAGACGGCCAGCCGCTCGGGGTCGATGCCGGGCCCGTACACGACCTCGTCCGGGGTCGTGGAGCCGTTCTCTGTCACCGTCATCGCGCTGCCGTTTCCTTGGGTCGTCCGCGGCGGCGCTCAGAGCGCACCGGCCGTCGAACAGGGAATTTTACGGAGCGCCGGGCCGCAGCACCAAACTCGTTCCGCGTCACGACCCGCAGGCGGTGATGAGCGTCTCCACCTCCTCGGTGAGCGCACGGGCGAACAGATCGAGATCCGGTACGGCCGCCGCGTCCGCGACAAGGCCGTAGTGGACGTGTCCCCGGAAGGTGGAGACGGCCACCGCGAGGGACTGCCCGCGGGCCAGCGGGGCGTACGGGAAGACCGCGGTGACCGGGTTGCCGCCGAGCTTCAGACCGATGCTCGGCAGCGGGACGCTGGTGACGAGGATGTCGAACCAGAGCCGGGCGGCCTGGGCGGCGAACGGTCCGCCGAGCCGGTGGCCGAGCGCCGGTACGTGGTCGGCGAGCAGGGCGACGGCGCCCGCGCCCCGGTTGGGGCCCGCGTCCTTGTTGCGGTCCATGTCCGCGCGCACCGAGTCGAGCCGCCCGAGCGGGTCGGGGTCGTCGACGGGCAGCCGTATCAGGTACCCGGAGAGCCGGTTGCCCTGCGGCTGCGCACTGCGCGGGCGGCGTTTGGAGACGGGGATCAGGGCGCGGGGCGCGACGCCCTCGCTGCCGTCACCGCGTTCGTCGAGCCAGCGGCGCAGAGCGCCCGCGACGACGGCGATGAGCACGTCGTTGACGGTGCCGCCGACGGTCTTGCGGATCCGGTGCACGTCGTCGAGGTCGACGACGACTCCGGCGGTACGGCGGGTGCCCGACGGCTCGGAGGCCAGCGCCGCCGACGAGCGGACGTCGAGCGTGGAGCGGGCGACGGACGCCCCGATGTCGAGAGCCCGGCCGACGTCGGACAGGGCACCCCGCAGCAGCCCGGGCAGCTTGCGCACATCGGGCAGGAGGCCGCGCGCGGGCTCCTCGGGGCGGGGCCGCCGCTCGGGCATGTCCATCGGGTCGAGGATCGCGGCGGCGAGGGTCAGCGCCCGCAGTCCGTCGGCCAGGGCGTGGTGGAACTTGAACAGCACGGCGAAGGAGACACCGTCCTCGCCCGGCAGCACATGCGCCTCCCACGGGGGCCGGCCGCGCTCCAGCGGGCGTTCCATGAGCCGGCCCGCGACCTCCTGGAAGTCGGCGGTCGGGGCGTGCAGCCGGACGTGGTGCAGCGGGTCGAAGTCGGGGTCCTCCTCGCGGGTGGCGCTCCCGAAGGACAGGGACAGCGGCCGCCACACGTCCCGGATGCGCATCCGCAGCCCGGGGACGGCGGCGGCGCGGGCGGCGAGAAGGTCGGCGGCGTGGGCGCCCGCGGTCGGCGAGTGTGCCGAGAAGACGCCGAGTGCGCCCAGGTGCATCGGGTTCCGGTCGGACTCGATGTTCCAGAACGCCAGGTCGAGGGGAGCGAGCAGATCGGAAGTCAAAGGCTTGCCTCGCGTCGACTAGGGGTGAGCAAGCAGTCAAGCGCCGACAAGCGATTACGGTCAAGTACGATCAAGCTACGCACAGTTAACAGCAGATTACATCCGGCCCCGGTCCCGCCCCCGTGGGAGGGGCGGGACTCCAGTGGCGCCTGAGGTCACTTCAGTGCCGGCGGTCCCGCCTGGGGTGACGTACCCCACTCCGACGGGTGCGGGCCGACCGTGAAGTCCAGCGACCGTACGGACCTCAGCAGCCCGGTCGTCAGATAGGTGCGGTCGTACGACGTCCCGTCCGTCCGGGCCGCCTGGATGTAGCGGTCGCCGGCGGAGGTGCCGGGCGCCGTGACGGTGAGGGCGCCGTGCGGGTAGTAGCGGCGGTCCAGGGTCAGGTCGACCCGCTCGAAGACGGGCGTGGACAGGCCCCAGGTGTCGTAGCCGGGCTGGACCGGGAAGATCCCGATCGACGACAGGACGTTCCAGGCGGACATCGTGCCGAGGTCGTCGTTGCCGGTCATGCCGGTCGGGCCGTCCGTGAACAGGGTCAGCGCGGCATGGACGACGTCGGTCGTCTTCCACGGCTGTCCGGTCGACAGGTAGGTGTACGGGGCGATCAGGTCGGGCTCGTTCTGCGGGTTGTACTTGTCCGCGTTGTAGTAGTCGTACGGCCCGTTGACCCACACCTCGCGGGCCGTCTTCGTCGGGTCGGCGAGCAGTTGGTCGTAGGCGAAGAACGAGTCCAGTCGCCGGTTGGCCGCCTGTTGCCCGCCGATGAGGTCGACCATGCCGGGCAGGTCCTGCGGGACGAGCCACTGGTACTGCCAGGACGTGCCCTCGTGGAAGCCCTCGCTCTGCGCCGGGTCGGCCGGACCGACGAAGGCACCGGAGGCGTCACGGGCGCGGAAGAAGCCGGTCGACGGGTCGAAGATGTTCCAGTAGCTCTGCGCGCGGGCCGCATAGCGTGCGGCATCGGCCCCGTGGCCCAGATCGCGCGCCATCTGCGCGAGCATCGCGTCCGAGAGGGCGTACTCCAGGGTGGCCGAGGCCCCGTGGTCGTAGTCGGAGTCACCGGGTTTCACGTGCGGGCGGTCCTTGATGTACGGCGCGAAGCCGTTCGCGATGTACTCCTTGTTGGCCTCCCGCCCGACCGCCGCCGACTCGGTGGGCGGCACGCCGTCGGCGTTCTGCTTCAACGCCCGGTAGGCACGCTCCTCGTACCCCTTCAACAGGCCTTGCTGGTATGCGTTGGTGAGGAACGGCGTCACCGGGTCGCCGGTCATGATGTTCGTCTCGACCGTGCCGTAGCCCCACTTGGGCAGCCAGCCGCTCTCCTCGTCGATCTTGATCACCGAGATCGCCATGTCGCGGGCCTCGCGGGGTGCGAGGAGGGCGAGGAGCTGGGACTGGGTGCGGTAGGTGTCCCACAGGGACCAGTTCTGGTAGTAGGTGAAGCCCTTCGCTCGGTGGATCTGCTGGTCCCAGCCGGTGTAGCGGCCGTCGGCATCGCTGCCGATGTTGGGCGCGAGGAAGGACCGGTACAGGGACGAGTAGAAGGTCCGGCGCAGGCTGTCGGAACCGCCCTGTGCGCGGACGTCGTCGAGCCGGTCCTCCCAGGACTGTTGGGCCCGGTGGCGTACCGCATCGAAGGAACACCCGCCCTCCGCACGGAGGTTGAGGGCCGCGCCGTGCGCGTCGACGTACGACAGGGCGGTGGTCGCCTCGACCGTACGGTCCTTCGTCGTGTCGAAGCGGACGTACGCGCCGCCGCTCCCGGTCCTGGAACCTGCGGTCACCGTTGGACCGTTCCAGGTGCCGTACGCGTTGAAAGGCCGGTCGAAGCGGGTGATCGTGTAGACGGTGTACGGCTTGGTGTCCTGGCAGAAGCCTCGGCCGGTGATGGTGGTGCGCACGGTCCGGTTGTCGAGGACATCGACCTTCGAGGCGACGCCGCTGTGCAGCGACTGGGCCGCGTTGAGCAGGACGTTGGCCTTGTCGGTGGCCGGGAAGGTGTAGCGCTGGACGCCGGTGCGCGCGGTCGCCGTCAGTTCGGCCTCGATGCCGGTTTTCAGGCCGACCTGGTAGTAGCCGGGGCTCGCGTGCTCGTCGTCGTGGCTGAACTCGGCCGCGTACCGGGCGTAGTCCGTCTGCGTCACCTCGCCGGTCGTGGGCAGTACGGGCAAGTCGCCGCCGAGCCCGCAGCCGACGCCGGAGAGGTGCACGAGGGAGAAGCCGCGGATGTGGTTCTGGGAGTAGTCGTAGCCGGTGTTGTGGCCGGTGTCCGGCGAGAACTGCACCATGCCGAAGGGCACGGCGGCGCCGGGATAGGTGTTGCCGTCGTTCTCGGTACCGATGAACGGGTTGACCAGGTCGGTGAGTTGAGCATGGGCAGAGGCTGTCGCGGGGGCGGCGAACAGCGCGGACACTGCCACCGCCCCCGCCACGCACAACCGCAGGCGTCGGGTCCATCTCATGGGTCCTCCAGAGGAGTTCAGGTGGTGGGGCACCCTGCGGGCGTCGCCTGCGAGGCGTCACGGATCAGGGCTTGCTGAGCGGCCTTCACCCGTTGCGCGTCGGGCTTGAGGACCCGCCGGTCGTACGTCATCAGGCCGTTCAACTCGCCCTCGACGTCCGAGATCTGCGTGTAGACCGCGCCGTTGCTCCCCTGGCAGGTCAGGGCGCGCACCTCGGCGAGCTTGGCGAGGTAGTCGTCGGTGTAGGCGGCCGGGTCGACATCGACGTACGACTGCTGGACCGACCAGGCGTGGCCGGGGACCGCGAGTCCGAGACCGCCGTACTCGCCGCTGACCAGGGCGCGTTGACCGTCCGGGTGGGGTGGGAGGGCGGGGCTGGGATAGCCGTGCTCGTCGATGATGTCGCCGGTGCCGCCGTCCACGCCGAGGTTGATGCCGGACATGCTGTTGACGAGCCGCGTGGGGTCCCAGGCCTTCGCCTGGTCGGCGATGCGGGCCTCGTCGTACTGGCCCCAACCCTCGTTGAACGTCACCCACATGACGATCGACGGGCTGCTGATGTGCTGGTCGATCATCTGCTTCAGCTCGCGCTCGTACTCCGCGCGGGCGGCGGGCGACGGGTTCACCCCGGCGGTCATCGCGGGCATGTCCTGCCACACCATGAGGCCGAGCCGGTCGGCCCAGTAGAACCAGCGGTCGGGCTCGACCTTGATGTGCTTGCGCACCGCGTTGAAGCCCAACTCCTTGTGCACCTTGAGGTCATGGGCGAGCGCCTCGTCGGTCGGAGCGGTGTAGAGACCGTCGGGCCAGAAGCCCTGGTCGAGGGTGGCCATCATGAAGACGGGCTTGCCGTTGAGGACCGTGCGCGGGACGCCGTTCACCTTCTCGACGGCGATCGAGCGCATCCCGAAGTAGCTTCCGACGCGGTCCTTGCCGACGGTGACCTTCAGGTCGTAGAGGAACGGGTTGTCGGGCGACCAGAGTTGGGGGTTCGTGAGGGTCAGGGTGAGCGGGTCGCCGGTGCGGCCGTGTGCTGTCGCGACCTCGCGCTTTCCGTCGTACGCCGTCGCCGTGATCGGTAGGCCGTCCCGGACTCCCTGTGCCTCGACGGTGAGTTGGCTCCTGGTGACGTCCGGGGTGAGTTTGAGGGAGTCGACGTGGTCGGTGGTGACCGGTTCCATCCAGACCGTCTGCCAGATACCGGAGGTCGGGGTGTACCAGATGCCGCTCGGGTCGAGGCGTTGCTTGCCGATCGGGGGGTTCTCGCCGTCGGCCGCGTCGGTGGGGTCGTAGACGCCGACGATCAACTCCTGGGTGCGGCCGGGCTTCAGGGCGTCGGTGACGTCGGCGCCGAACTTGTCGTAGCCGCCCTGGTGTTCGGTGACCTTGGTGCCGTTGACGTAGACCTCGGCCCGCCAGTCGACGGCACCGAAGTTGAGCATCAGGCGCTTGCCCGAGCCGATCCTCCAGTCGGCGGGGACGGTGAAGGTGCGGCGGTACCACATGCGGTCCTCGTGCCGTTCCAGGCCGGAGAGCTGGGACTCGACGGGGTACGGGACGAGGATGCGCTCGGCGAGGTCACGGCCGACCGGCGGCTGTTCGCCCGCTGTGGCCGCCGCGAACTGCCAACTGCCGTTGAGGTTGCGCCAGTCGGTGCGGGTGAGCTGGGGGCGGGGGTACTCGGGGAGGGCGTTGTGCGGGCCGACCTGGTCGGCCCACTGGGTGCGCAGTTCGTGGGTGGAGTGGTTCGGGCCGGTGCTCCAGAACGCGTTGATAACGTTGCCATTGGACGCGGTGAGGCCGGCTTCGCCGTCGTAGCGGATGTCGGCCGTGCCGGGGGCGGTACCCGTCTTGTTGCCCACGACGGGTTCGGCGAGGGGGACGATCAGGGTTCGCGCGTCTGCCGGGTCCAACTGGGCCGTCCCCAAGGGCCACTTGGCGCCGCCGATCACCGCTTCGAGATGGTCGGTGAGGTCGGCCGGGGGTGTGGCGAGGGGCTGGGCGAAGTCGAGTTTCAGGGTGCGGCCGGTGCTGGTGACCGTGGTGGCGAGGGCACCGTCGTAGTCGTAGCCGTCGGGGAGGCGGAAGGCCGACTGCGGGACGGGAACCTTGGTGCCGCCGGGTTCGGTCCAGCGGAGGTGGAGGTTGGAGCCGCCGTAGTGCTCGAAGTACTCGACCTTGATGTCGTAGGCCGTACCGGCGGTCAACTCGACGGGAGCGGCGGTCTGTTCGTGGTCCCAGTCGTCGACCCAGTGGTCGATGAGGAGCTGTCCGCCGATCCAGAGGCGGAAGCCGTTGTCGCCGATGATCGAGAAGGTGTGGGGGCCGGTCTTCGTCGGGACGATCTTTCCGGTCCAGCGGATGCTGACGTCGTCGGACTGGCCGGTGGTGAAGGCGAGTCGGGGTTCGAGGTTGTCGAAGTCGAGGTTCGGGTCGACGCCGGTGGCCTTGAGGTCGGCGAAATCGAAGGCGCCGGGGGCGGACTGGGTGTAGTACTCGCCCTTCAGGCCATGGATCTCGACGGGGTCGTCGGCGGCGGCGTTCGCGGTGGGGACGGCGGCCAGGGCGGCGATGCCGAGGGCCAGCGCGAGCAGTAACGCGAGTCGGTCTCTGAGACGTCTGATGCGCACGGAACCTCCATAACAACGTTGTCATGGGCAGCAGTTGGCATGACAACACGGATTCCGCCTTCCGTCCAGGGACATGACAAGCCTGGGTCATGGCACGGCAAAGCCCCGGTGCGGTCGGGACGCACCGGGGCCGATGTCCGTCCCTACGTGACCAGTTGGCCCTTGCCCAGGGCGATGACGCCGCCCTTGGAGACCGTGTACAGGTCGGCGTCACGCTCCGGGTTGACCCCGATCGTCGCGCCCGGCGGTACCTCGACGTTCTTGTCCAGGACCGCGCCCCGGACCACCGCACCTCGCCCGATGTGGACGTTGTCGTGCAGGATCGAGCCCTGGACGACGGCTCCGGGGTCGACCACCACGCCCGGGGACAGCACCGAGCGCGTGACCTGGCCGCGGATGAGGCACCCGGAGCTGATGATCGACTCGCTGGCCATGCCGCCGGCGTTGAAGCGCGCCGGGGAGAGCTGGCCGGAGTGGGTGTAGATCGGCCAGTTGCGGTTGTAGAGGTTGAAGGCGGGGCGCTCGGCGATGAGGTCCATGTGGGCGTCGTAGTAGGCGTCCAGAGTGCCGACGTCCCGCCAGTAGCCCTGGTCGCGGGTGGTCTCGCCGGGGACGTGGTTGGCGCTGAAGTCGTACAGCGCGGCCTCGCCCCGGTCGGTGAGCGCGGGCAGGATCGAGCCGCCCATGTCGTGCACCGAGCCGATGTCCTCGGCGTCCCGCTGGAGGGCCTCTATCAGGGTCTTGGTGGTGAAGATGTAGTTGCCCATCGAGGCGTAGACGCACTCGGGGTCGTCGACCAGGCCCGGCGGGTCGGCGGGCTTCTCCAGGAAGCGCTCGACCGTCTGGCCGTCCGAGCCCGGGGTGATCACGCCGAACTGCGAGGACTCCGCGCGCGGGACGCGGATTCCGGCCACGGTGACGCCCGCGCCGCTGTCGATGTGCTGGGCGAGCATCTGCCGGGGGTCCATCCGGTACACGTGGTCGGCGCCGAAGACCGCGACGTACTCGGGGCGCTCGTCGTAGATCAGGTTCAGCGACTGGAGGATCGCGTCCGCGCTACCGAGGTACCAGCGCGGGCCCAGGCGCTGCTGTGCCGGGACCGGTGTGACGTAGTTGCCGAGCAGGCTGGACATGCGCCACGTGGTGGTGATGTGGCGGTCCAGCGAGTGCGACTTGTACTGCGTGAGGACGCAGATGCGCAGGATGTCGGCGTTGACGAGATTGGACAGTACGAAATCCACGAGGCGGTACGTTCCGCCGAAGGTGACAGCGGGTTTGGCCCGGTCGGCGGTCAAGGGCATCAGCCGCTTGCCCTCACCGCCCGCCAGTACGATCCCGAGCACCGAAGGTCCGCCACGACGCATGGCCGCTCCCCTCACCCTGGTTGACCCCAGCCTGCCCCTGAGCAGCGCACACTAAGCCTGTTTGAGGATCTCCTCGTAGAGCCGCGCGGTACGCAGCGCCACGGCGTCCCAGCCGAACTCGCCCACCGCGCGCTTCCGCCCTGCCTCGCCCATGCGCTTCGCAGTCTCCGGGTCGGCGAGCACGGAGTCGAGTGCCGACGCCAGGTTCTCCTCGAAGTTTTCCTCGACGGACACCAGCAGGCCGGTCTCGCCGTCCGCCACCACCTCGGGGATGCCCCCGACCCGGGAGGCGACCACGGCCGTACCGCAGGCCATCGCCTCCAGGTTCACGATCCCCAGCGGCTCGTAGACCGACGGGCAGGCGAACACGGTGGCGTGGGTGAGGAGCTGGATGACCTCCGGGCGGGGCAGCATCTGGGGAATCCAGTGCACGCCCTCGCGGACCCGGCTCAGCTCCTCGAAGAGGTCGCGGAACTCGCGGTCGATCTCCGGCGTGTCGGGCGCCCCCGCGCACAGCACGACCTGCGCCGCCGGGTCGAGGTCGCGCACCGCGCGCAGCAGATGGGGCACGCCCTTCTGGCGGGTGATGCGGCCGACGAACAGGACGTAGGGGCGGTCGGGGTCGATGCCGAGCCGGGTGAGCACGTCCGTGCCGTGGTCGGGGCGGTAGAGCGTGGTGTCGATGCCGTTGTGGATGACCCGCACCGTGGCGGGGTCCAGCGACGGGTAGCAGGCGAGGATGTCCTCGCGCATGGCTCCCGACACGGCGACCACGGCGTCCGCGGCCTCGATCGCGGTGCGCTCGGCCCAGCTGGAGAGGGCGTAGCCGCCGCCGAGCTGCTCGGCCTTCCAGGGGCGCAGCGGCTCCAGGGAGTGGGCGGTCATCACGTGCGGGACGCCGTAGAGGAGCTTGGCGAAGTGGCCGGCGAGGTTGGCGTACCAGGTGTGCGAGTGGACGAGCTCGCGGCCTTCCAGGGCGGCGGCCATGGAGAGGTCCACGGAGAAGGTGCGCAGGGCGTCGTTGGCGCCGTCCAGGGTCGGCCAGGAGCGGTGGCGTACGACGCCCTCCGTGCGGCCCTCGCCCCAGCAGTGCACGTCCAGGTCGACCAGGGGCCTCAACTCCCGGGCCAGGAACTCCACATGGACACCCGCGCCGCCGTACACATCCGGCGGGTACTCCCGGGTCAGCAGTCCCACTCGCACCCGTAACCCCTTGATCTCGGCGGCTGATTGCACTCATGGTCACCCAGAACCGGCTTTCGCGGAAGAGCCGGGCGGTTGTGTGAAGCAGCAGTCTCCGCAGACCCCGCCCCCGGGGACCCGGTAGTAGAGGCAGCAGCTGCGGCGCCGGAAGGCGGTTCCGGTGAGGGTTCCGGTGCCTGCGAGGTGGGGGTGGGCGAGGAGTTCCGCGGTGAGGGCCCGCGTGCGCGTGCCCACTTCCGTACGGCCACGCGCGCGTGCCCACCGGTCGAGTTCGCGGGCGGCGCCCGCCAGCGCGGAGGCGGCGTTGCCCCACAGCAGGCCGGCGGACATGCGGTGGTGGGTCACCAGGGCGGCGGTCAGGGGTTCCAGGTGGCCGTGCACCACGACGTCCACCAGAGCGTCCACGGGCAGCGGGCGGACCTCTGCGAGCCACAGGTCGTCCGGGGCGCTGCCGCGGGCGTCCCAGTGCAGCAGGCGCGGGTCGAGGTCCGGGATGCGGCCGTAGAGGGCGGCGCAGCCGAGCGCCGCCGACCACAATCGGGCCGCGAGTGCCTGCTGTGCGACCGAGGCGGCAATGCGCAGCTCCGGGGCCTGGAGACGCTCCGCGACGACATGGACACGAAAAGTCAGGGAATTTCCGTAAACATCCGACACCGGGTTTTCGTAGGTCGTCGCGAGCGTCGGCAGCGGGCCGTTCGGTGCTGCGCCCGTGCGTAGTACGAAGAAGCCGCCGAGGGCGCGGAGCGCGGCGAGTTCGGGGTCGAGGTCCACGAACAGCAGTAGTACCAAGGCTCCTAGGGGTTCCGCCCAGGGGGTGTCCCCCTGCTGTCACCCACCTTGGGGAGGACAAGGGGCGATTCGTACTCCATCGGCAGTACTACCCAATCGGTGCTCAGGTACGACGACGGGAAGAACATCGACCGGCATCGTGTTCCGTATGAAAGCCGACCGTTCGCCGCGTGGTGCCAGAGGCACCCGCCTGACGCAGAGGAGCTGCCGATGAGCGCCCTCGCGTTGTCCATCGTGCTGTCGCTCATCTCCGCCGTGGCCTACGCGGGCGGAGCGATCGTGCAGGAGCGCGTCGCGGTGTCCTCTCCCGACCAGGAGTACGCGCCGCTGCGCCGCCCGAGCTGGTGGGCTGCGGTCGCGTTGAACGGTTCGGGCGGTCTGCTGCACGTGGTGGCGCTGGCCTACGGCCCGCTGAGCCTGGTGCAGCCGCTGGGTGCGCTGACCATCGTGTTCGCGCTGCCGATGGCGGCCTTGTTCGTCGGCCGCAAGGCCGGTTCCACCGCCTGGCGCGGCGCGATCATGGCGACGATCGGTCTCGCCGGTCTGCTCTCCCTGGTCGGCGCGTCCGACAGTCATTCGCTGAGCACCGCCCAGCGGGTGTCCGTGGCGGTGTTCACCGGCGCGGTGGTCGTGACCCTGATGATTGCGGGCCGTGCGGCACACCGGCACCCGGCGGTGCGCAGCGTGCTGCTGGCGACCGCGTCCGGCATAGCGTTCGGCATGTCCTCGGTGTTCACGAAGACGGTGACGGTCGACTGGGACGACGGCGCGATATCGGCGACCGACATCCCCTTCCTCGCCGTGATCGCCGTGTTCGCGGTGGCCGGTCTGATGCTCTCGCAGGCCTCCTACCGGGGCGCGGGCCTGGCGGCTCCGCTGGCGGTCCTGACGGTCGTGAACCCGGTGGTGGCGGCCGTCGTCGGCATCACGATGTTCGGCGAGACCTTCCGCTACGGCACGACGGGCACCCTGCTCGCCCTGAGCGCCGGAGTGGTCGCCGCCGGTGGCCTGATTCTGCTGACCACGGAGCGGCTGGAGAGCGAGCACGCACCGTCCACCACGGTGCCTCCCGTCGCGCCGTCGCCCATCGAGGAGTTGCTGGACGCCCTCCCTGGACAGCCCGTCGACGTGAGCGCGAACGTCGGCGTGGACCTGGGCGTCACGGCCGGGGACATTCTCGTCCCGGCCCCGGCGGCGATCCCGGCCGACGAGGGTTACGGGACCCTGGAACCGGCCGGGTCGGCCGAAGCGCCGAGCTACTTCGGCCCGTTCCACGCCGGGCTGTACGTGATGATGCCGGTCCACGACCGGCATCGCACCCGAGTCAAATCCTGACGCCGCCGGCCCGCAGATAGGTGAGCGGGTCGATGTCGGTACCGAAGCCGGGCCCCGTCCGCACCTCGAAGTGCAGATGCGGGCCCGTGGTGTTCCCGGTGGACCCCGACCGCCCGATGCGCTGTCCGGCGCCGACGGACTGCCCGTCCCGCACCGAGATCGCGGACAGGTGCGCGTACTGCGAGTACCGCCCGTCGGCGTGCCGGATCACCACCTGGTAGCCGTACGAGCCGCCCCAGCCGGCCGTGACCACCTGCCCCGATTCGATGGCCTTCACCGAAGTGCCGGTGGGGACAAGGAAGTCGACGCCGGTGTGGTAGCCCTTCGACCAGGCAGAGCCCTCCGCGTGGTACGCCGTTCCGATGGGGGCGTCGACGGGGGCGACGAAAGAGTGACTCGTCGACTTCTTGGTGGTGGTCTTCTTCGCCGCGGTGTCCGAAGTGGCCTTCTTCGTCGCGGACTTGGTGGTCGCCTTGGTGGCCGGTTTCGTCGTCGTACGGGTCTTCGTTTCGGCCTTGGCGTGCAGGCTCAGCCGCTGGCCCGGCAGGATCAGGTCCGGGTCGTCGCCGACGGTCGTACGGTTCGCGGCGTAGAGCCCGTGCCAGCCGCCGTCGACGCGCTCGGTCTCGGCTATCCCGGAGAGGGTGTCGCCGCGCACGACCGTGTACATCTCGGCGGTGCCCGCGCGGGACTGCGGTGTGGTCTGCGGCTGTACGTCCTTCACGGACCGCTTGACGGTCTGCGCCTTGGCGTCCTCGGCCTTGGTCTTGGCCGTGTCGGTGGTCTTCGTGCCGCCGACGTGGATGTCGGGGGTGTCGCCGCCCCGGGTGAGCCCGGCGCGCACCGAGCACACCGGCCAGGCGCCGGGCCCCTGTCCCTTGAGCACCTTCTCCGCCACGGCGATCTGCTGGTCCCGGGTGGCCAGATCCGCGCGGCTCGCGTACACCGTGCCGCCGTAGGCCTCCCAGGTGGACTGGGTGAACTGGAGCCCGCCGTAGTACCCGTTGCCGGTGTTGATGCTCCAGTCACCGCTGGACTCGCAGGCGGCGACCTTGTTCCAGGTGCTCACATCGGCCGCCTGGGCACTGCCCGCACCGGCGCCGACGAGGGGGATCGCGAGGCCCGCACCGCCCGCCGTGACCGTGAGGAGCGAGGAACGGTTGATCCTGTTCGGCTGATACCGGCGGTGCCGGCCGCGTACGGCCATGGAGAATCCCCCTCGACATACGTCAGTCAGGAGGGCCAAAAGTAAGCGCCACGAACAGGCCATGACAAGACGGCAACCGGCCGCCCTGTGGCTCAAGTGGCGAGCGGGCCGCTCCGGTTGCGGTGAGGACGTGCGGTCGGGGTAGCGGCAGGCCAGGATGGACCGAGCGGCAATACTGGCGAGCACGACCGGTACCACCGATGTTCAGGACCTTCCTGATCCTTAGGCCTGATCTTCCTGATCCTTAGGAGCCAACCGAATGAGCAGTTCAGCGCAGATCGGCGTCACGGGCCTCGCGGTCATGGGCCGCAACCTCGCCCGGAACTTCGCGCGCAACGGCTATACGGTCGCCGTGCACAACCGGACCGCGTCCCGCACCCACGCCCTGGTGGAGGAGTTCGGCGGCGAGGGCGACTTCATCGCGGCGGAGACGGCCAAGGACTTCGTGACCGCGCTGGAGCGTCCGCGCCGCCTGGTCATCATGGTCAAGGCCGGTGAGCCGACGGACGCGGTGATCCAGGAGTTCGCCCCGCTCCTCGAACCCGGCGACATGATCATCGACGGTGGCAACGCGCACTTCGCGGACACCCGGCGGCGCGAGCGCGACCTGCGCGAACAGGGCATCCACTTCGTCGGCATGGGCGTCTCCGGCGGCGAGGAGGGCGCGCTGAACGGACCGAGCATCATGCCGGGTGGCCCGAAGGAGTCGTACGACTCGCTCGGTCCGATGCTGGAGAAGATCTCCGCGAAGGCGGACGACGGGGCGCCCTGTGTGACCCATGTGGGTCCCGACGGCGCCGGGCACTTCGTGAAGATGGTGCACAACGGCATCGAATACGCCGACATGCAGCTGATCGGCGAGGCGTACCAGCTGCTGCGCGATGTCGCCGGGTACTCCCCCGCGCAGATCGCCGAGATCTTCCGCACCTGGAACACGGGCCGGCTGGACTCGTACCTGATCGAGATCACCGCCGAGGTGCTGTCCCACGTGGACACGGCCACCGGCAAGCCGTTCGTGGACGTCGTCGTCGACCAGGCCGAGCAGAAGGGCACCGGCCGCTGGACGGTGCAGATCGCCCTCGACCTCGGCGTCCCGGTCTCGGGCATCGCGGAAGCGGTCTTCGCCCGCTCGATCTCCGGCCACGCCGCACTGCGCGAGGCCTCCCGGGGCCTGGCCGGACCGACGGCGGCCCCCCTGGGCGAGGCCGAGGCGGCGGCCTTCGCGGACCGGGTCGAGCAGGCTCTGTACGCGTCGAAGATCGTGTCGTACACGCAGGGCTTCCACGAGATCGCGGCGGGCAGCGAGGAGTACGACTGGAACGTCGACCTCGGCGCGGTCTCCTCGATCTGGCGCGGCGGCTGCATCATCCGTGCGGCCTTCCTCGACCGCATCCGTGCCGCGTACGACGCCCGCGCGGATCTGCCGAGCCTGCTGTCGGACGAGACGTTCGCGCAGGAGATCGCGGCGGCGCAGGACGACTGGCGCGAAGTCGTCGTGGCGGCGACCCGCCAGGGCGTCCCGACACCCGGCTTCTCGGCCGCTCTCGCCTACTACGACGCACTGCGCGCCGAGCGGCTGCCCGCGGCGCTCACGCAGGGGCAGCGGGACTTCTTCGGGGCACACACGTATCGCCGGGTGGACCGGGACGGCTCGTTCCACACCCTCTGGGGCGGTGACCGCTCGGAGGTCACGGGCTGACGTCGTCCGCAGCTGTGCCGAGCCCGCCTGCCGGGGATCCGGTCAGGCGGGCTGCCACAGTTCGATCCGGTTGCCCTCGGGATCGGTGACCCAGCCGAACCGTCCGACGCCGTCCATGTCCTGCGTCTCCGCGTCCACGTCCGCGCCCTTGGCACGCAGCTGCGCGAGCGTCGCGTCGAGGTCGCGGACCCGGAAGTTGAGCATGGTCTGCTGGGTACGGGACCCGAAGTAGTCGGTGTCGGCGGGGAAGGCCGCGAACACCGTCGGCCCGGCTTCCTGCTGCCACAGCCCGTGCTCGTCGACGTCGAGACCGAGGCAGTCGCGGTACCAGGAGCTGAGGGCCACGGGGTCACCGGCCCGCATGAAGTGTCCGCCGATTCCAAGCACGCGTTCCATACCGGCCATCCTGCCAGGAGGACGGCCGGCGCGGCGGGCTCAGCGGAGCCGGGCGTCAGGACCGACGGCCGACTTCAGGTGAGCGGCGGTCCCGGCTCCGGGTTCGGTACGGGTTCCGGTCCCGGTGGGACGGGGGACGGAGAGGGCTCCGGCGTCGGGCGGGGTGGGACCGGGGACGGGCCGGGCACGGGGCCGGGCGGTGGCGTGGGCCGGGGCGTCGGCGGTTCCGGGTCCGGGCCCGGTGTGGGGCCGGGACCGGGAGTCGGGCTCGGCGGTACGGGACCGGGGCCTGGGGTCGGTCCTGGGGGTACGGGGTCGGGGTACGGGTTGGTCATGGTGTCCTCCAGCCAGTGGATGCGTCGGCTCTGGACTACTCCCCCGCCTACCCGACACCCGCGCCGCCACTCACCCGGGCGGGCTCACGAGACTCGCGCGCGAGAGCGCCGCCGGCACGGCCTGGGCGCGCCGCCCGAGCCCCGCAGGACTCACCCCACCCGCACCGCCCGAGCCCCCGCGCCCAGCCCCGACCGCGGGCTCGACAGCACCGGCACCGGCGTCGTCGTCAGTTGTCGGGCGCCGGCCATGGACCCCTGCGCAAGGACGATCGCGTCGGCGTCCCCGATCTCGTCCACGGCATCGGCGACCAGCCGGGCGCAGCCCTCCGTGTCGCCGGCCTCGAAGCGGGACCAGGCGCCTTCGACGAGCAGGGTGCGGACAGCGACGGGGCGGCCGATACGGCGGGCCTCCTCCTCGACCAGCGCCACGGTGGGCCGCAGCGTGCTCTCCAGGGTGGCGGCAACGACGACACGCGCACCCGCGGCCACGGCTTCCGCCGCCATCGGGCGGTCGGCGCGCAGCACCGGCACGCCGATGCCGGCACCGGTCGACTCCGCCACCGCGCCGATGGTCGAGCAGGTGCACAGCACCGCCCGGGCCCCTTCGGCTACGGCCTTCTCCAGCACACCCCGCACCGCCCCGGTCACCGCTTCCGGTCCCTCGCGGCGGGCTCGCGCGAGCAACTCCTCGTCGACGAAGTGCCGTAGTTCCAGGCCCTGGTGGTCCTCGTCGCGCAGGGCGTCGAAGACCGGGACGTGGGCGGGTGAGGTGTGCAGGAGGGCGAGCACGCCGGCGGGACCTTTCTTCAGGGTGCCCACAAAGACAGGGCCGTCGGTCCTAGAAGCGGCCGGGATGCGCCGTCAGCCACTCCATCGCCGCCTTCTGCAGCGCGGGGTCCGCGGCCGGGGCCTCGTCGGGGTGGCGGGCCGCCCACTTCACGACGTAGGGGCAGAGCGGGGCGACGACGATGCCCTCGCGCGCGGCGATGCCGTACAGCTCGCGGGCGAGGGAGCCCGCGATGCCCTTTCCCTCGTGGGCCGGTTCCACGATCGTGTGGACCGGGACGAGCGCGCGCTCGGGGGATTCGAGGACGAAGTACTCGATGTGGCCTACGACTTCGTCGCCGTCGCCGATCGCTTCCAGGCGGCCCGCCGCCCGGTCGTCGCGGATCTCGATCTCGCTCATGGGCCTTCTCCTGGTGTGGTGGTCAGGCCGTGACGGCCTGCGGGCTGCGCGCCTGCTCCGAACCCGGCACCGGTTCGGACGGATCGGCGCCGAGGCCCACGATCCGGTTGGCGGAGTCCACGTGCACGACCCGGGGCCGAAGCGCCCGCGACTCGGCGTCGGGCACCTGAGCGTAACTGATGATGATCACCAGGTCTCCGGGATGCACGAGGTGGGCGGCGGCCCCGTTGATCCCGATGACACCGGTGCCCCGCTCGCCCTCGATGACGTACGTCTCCAGGCGGGCGCCGTTGCTGATGTCGACGATGTGGACCAGCTCGCCGGGCAGCAGATCGGCGGCGTCGAGCAGGTCGGCGTCGATGGTGACGGAGCCGACGTAGTGCAGGTCGGCCTGGGTGACGGTGGCACGGTGGATCTTGGACTTGAACATGGTGCGCAGCATGGAGGCACTCCCGAATCTAGGCTCCCTGCCTGCGTTTATGCAGGTCAAGGGCTGGTCCCCTACTTTACAGCGAGCCTTGTGCGCGGTCGGGGCCGGTAGGGACTCCCAGGGCGTACACCGACCGGTCGGACACGGGTCCTGTATGGACCAGGTAAAGACCGTGGTTCACAGTTTCGGTTGCGGTTGCCGGGACCCGTGCGGGGGATGAATGTGGCCACACAGGCCTGATCAGCACCCTGGAGGCACCGTGACCACCGACTCAGAGCCCCGGGTGTCGGGGCTGGAGATACGTTCCATCGACTACGTCCCCCTCAACGAGCGCCACGGCAAGCTGTGGCACCTCGGCCCCCTGTGGTTCATGTCGAACGCGCAGATCGCCACGCTGGCGGTCGGTCTGATCAGCATCACCGAGGGCGGCAACCTCATCTGGTCGCTCATCGCGATCGTGGCCGGCACCCTGCTCGGCACCTTCTTCATGGCCTTCCACTCGGCCCAGGGTCCGCAGCTCGGGCTGCCGCAGATGATCCAGTCGAGACCCCAGTTCGGCTATGTCGGGGCCCTGTTGGTGTGGCTGTTCGCCTATGTCCAGTACGCGGGCTTCAACGTCTTCAACACGATCCTGGCCGGTGAGGCCCTGCACACCACGGTGCACGGCAACACCAAGATGTGGGTGGCCGTGGTCACCGTGATCGGCTTCGTGATCGCGCTGGTGGGCTACGACGTCATCCACAAGGCGGAGCAGTTCCTGACGTACACCTTCCTGGTCGTCTTCGGGATCTTCACCGTGGGTGTGCTGGCGACCCTGCACTACCCGGCGGGCTCCTTCGACCTCGGCGGTTTCTCCTGGACGCCGTTCCTGGCACAGTTCGGTGTGGTCGCCGGTTACCAGATCAGCTGGGCGATCTACGTCTCGGACTACTCGCGCTACCTCCCGCCGGACGTGACCGTCCGCAAGACCTTCTACTGGACCTACTTCGGTTCGGCGCTCGGCGGGGTCTGGCTGATGACGCTGGGCGCGCTGCTCGCGGCCTGGGCGGGCAAGGACTTCGACACGATCCGCTCGATCAACGCGGCGGGCGACAAGGTGTTCAGCGGCTTCGGCGCGATCGTGCTCCTCTTCGCCACGCTCGGCCTGATCTCCGTCACCGCGCTGAACATGTACGGCGGTTCGCTGACCCTGATCAGCGCGATCGACTCGCTCAAGCGGGTCCAACCGACCGTGCGGGTCAGGGTGTTGACGATCGGGCTGACCGCCGCGCTCTCGCTGATCGGCGCGTTCGCCGCGACCGCCGACTTCCTGACGAACTTCAACAACTTCCTGCTGCTGGTGCTCTACCTGTTCATCCCGTGGACCGCGGTCAACCTGATGGACTACTACGTGGTGCGCCGCGGCCACTACGCCATCGCGGAGATCTTCAACCCCCGTGGGATCTACGGCCGTTGGGGCTGGAACGGCATCATCTCCTATCTGGTGGGCTTCGGCGTCATGGTGCCGTTCTTCTCCGTCGGCACGCTCTACGTCGGCCCGATCGCGCACGCCATGGACGGCGCCGACCTCTCCCTGTTCGTGGGACTGCCGGTCGCCGCGCTGCTGTACTGGTGGCTCAGCCGCTCGATCGACGTGGACGCCGAGATCCGGGTCGCCGAGGCGGAGGCCGAGATGTTGGAGCAGGCGGCGCACGAGCACCGCGAGCCCTGACCTCGCGCTCCCTATACGACCGCGTCCGGTACCGCCTGCTTCGCGAACTGCGTGCGGTACAGCTCGGCGTATCGCCCACCGGCGGCGAGGAGTTCGTCGTGCGTGCCGCGTTCCACGACGCGGCCCGCCTCGACGACCAGGATCTGGTCGGCGGAGCGCACCGTGGACAGCCGGTGGGCGATCACCACGGCCGTACGGCCCTGGAGCGCCTCCGTCAGGGCCTCCTGCACGGCCGCTTCCGAGGTGTTGTCCAGGTGGGCGGTGGCCTCGTCGAGGATGACGACGCGCTGGCGGGCCAGCAACAGGCGGGCGATGGTGAGGCGTTGGCGTTCGCCTCCGGAGAGGCGGTAGCCGCGTTCGCCGACGACCGTGTCCAGGCCGTCGGGCAGGGACCGTACGAGATCGTCCAGGCGGGAGCGGCGCAGTGCGTCCCACAACTCGTCCTCGGTGGCGTCGGGTTGGGCCAGCAGGAGGTTGGCGCGGACGGAGTCGTGGAAGAGGTGGCCGTCCTGGGTGACCATGCCGAGGGTGGCCCGCAGGGAGGCGGCGGTGAGGTCGCGGACGTCGACGCCGCCGATGCGGACGGCGCCTTCGTCGACGTCGTAGAGGCGGGGCAGGAGTTGGGCGATGGTCGACTTTCCGGCGCCGGAGGAGCCGACGAGCGCGATGGTCTGGCCGGGTTCGGCGCGGAAGGTGACGCCGTGCAGGACCTCGGCGCCGCCGCGGGTGTCGAGGGAGGCGACCTCTTCGAGTGAGGCGAGGGAGACCTTGTCGGCGGAGGGGTAGGCGAAGCGGACCTCGTCGAACTCGACCGCGACCGGGCCCTCGGGGACCTCACGGGCGTCGGCTTTGTCCTCGATCAGCGGTTTCAGGTCCAGCACCTCGAAGACGCGCTCGAAGCTGACCAGGGCGCTCATCACCTCGACGCGGGCTCCGGCGAGCGCGGTGAGCGGGGCGTAGAGGCGGGTCAGGAGGAGCGCCAACGACACGACCGCGCCCGGCTCCAGGGTGCCGTGCAGGGCGAACCAGCCGCCGAGGCCGTAGACGAGGGCGAGGGCCAGGGCGGAGACCAGGGTCAGGGAGGTGATGAACACCGACTGGGCGGTGGCCGTGCGGACGCCGATGTCGCGGACGCGGCTCGCGCGCTCGGCGAACTCCACGGACTCCTCCTCGGGGCGGCCGAAGAGTTTGACGAGGGTGGCGCCGGGGGCGGAGAAGCGTTCGGTCATACGGGTGCTCATCGCCGCGTTCAGGGTCGCCGCCTCGCGCTGCATGCGGGCCATGCGGCTGCCCATCCGGCGGGCCGGGATCACGAACACGGGGAGCAGCACGAGCGCGAGCAGGGTGATCTGCCAGGACAGGGTGAGCATGACGGCCAGCGTGAGCAGCAGCGTCACCACGTTGGACACCACTCCGGAGAGCGTGTTGCTGAACGCCCGCTGCGCGCCGATGACGTCGTTGTTGAGTCGGGAGACGAGCGCGCCCGTACGGGTACGTGTGAAGAACGCGACCGGCATGCGCTGCACATGATCGAAGACGGCTGTCCGCAGATCGAGGATGAGTCCCTCCCCGAGCGCCGAGGAAAGGCGTCGGCCCAGAATCCCGAGCGCGGCCTCCACGACCGCGATCAGGGCGATGAGCAGGGCGAGGCGTACGACGGTGCCGTCGTCGCCGCCCGACACGATCGCGTCGACGACATGTCCGGCGAGTACGGGGGTCGCGACGGCGAGCAGGGCGGTCAGCACCCCGAGCAGGACGAAGCGGGCGATCGGGCGGCGGTGTGGGCGCGCGAACTCCGCTATGCGGCGCAGCGTGGCGAGCGCGAACGGGCGGCGCTCCTGTTCTGCGGTCATGACACTGTGCAGTTGGGTCCAGGCGGTGCTCTCCATGCTCATGGGGTAGACCGTAGGACCTCAAGCGGCGTTGAGGTCAACGTGTTCGCCAAAGCCTCGTGTAGCGACGGGCGTAAGGAACTGTCCGCGCTGCCGCAACCCGCAGTTGTCGTGGCGCGGAGAACCTCCAGTGGTGTGAGACACATCCGCGTCCGGCAGATCCTGTGCCTGCTTCCGCTGCTCCTGGTCACCGTCGTCGCCGTACAGCACCGGTCCGTCCTCGTCGCCGGCTTCGGCCAGTTGCGGTCGGCGGAGTGGCCCTGGCTGGTGGCGGCGGCCGGTGCCACCTGTCTGACCTGGGTCGCCGCCGCGTTCACCCGGCAGGGTGCCGTGGTCGAACGGCTGCCCGCGCGGCGGCTGTTGGCCACGCAGTTCGCGGCGGGCGCGGCAAATCATCTGCTGCCCACGGGACTTGGCGCGGGTGCGGTGAACCTGCGCTTCCTCACGGTGTGCGGGCTGCCGCTGGCCCGTTCGTCGGCCGCGCTGGCGCTGTTCCTGCTCGCCGAGTCGATAGCCCGGCTGACCCTGCTCACCGCTCTGCTGATCGCCTTCCCGGACGCCCTGCGCCTGGGAACTCTCCTTCCGGCGGGGGCACTTGGTCCGCTGCTCCTGATCATCGGGGCCGTGTTGTGCGTGGCGGTCGTGGTGCTCGTTCTGGTGCGCCGGCTGCGGGCGGCCGTCCTGTCGTTCCTCCGTACGGCGCTGAGTGAGGCGCGTTCCGTGCACACGCGGCCGGCCCGGGCGCTCGCGCTGTGGGGCGGTTCGCTGGCGTTCCCCGCGCTCCAGGCGGCCGGACTGGTGGCCGTGGGGCAGGCGTTGGACCTGCCGGTGCCGCCCGCGCAGATGGCGCTCGCCTATCTGGCGGCGACGGTGGCGGTGGCTCTGGTGCCGACGCCGGGCGGGATCGGCTCGGTGGAGGCCGCGCTGATCGTGGCGCTGGTCGCGGCGGGCGGTCCGGTCGCGGTGACCACGGCGGTGGTGCTGGCGTACCGGATCATCACGGTCTGGATCCCCATCATTCCGGGCGCGTTGACGCTCGGTGCACTGGTCCGGTTGCGAGTCATCTGAGTCGCGACTCCACTCGAACATCCCTGTAAAGAAGCATCAGCCCTGGTCGAACCGTCGACCGGGGCTGATTCGCGTTTGCCTCAACTCGCTTGTTTTACTTTTTACTTGACTACACATGACACCACGAGTTGACTGAAGGGCGTTGATTTGTCAGCCGAGGAGGCAGGACTGTCATGGGGGACGAGACGTTAGGCATCATCCTGGCGGGAGGCCGGGGCGAACGCGCCAAGCCGCTCACCCTCGCCTCGTCCGACTACATCCGCAGCAAGGCCCTCATCCCGTTCGTCGGCCGCTCCGTCGTCGAATGGCTCGTCGAGTCCTGCCGTGACCAGGGCATCCGCCGCTTCTACGTGATCGCCCAGGGCGCCGAGAACCACAGCCAGATCAAGCTCGTGCTCGGCCACGGCGAACGCTTCGGCGTGGAGATCCACTACTCCCGCGCCCGGCTCGACCGCTACAACGTCGGCTCGGGCGCCGCCACCCTGCACAACCTCGAACAGTGGGATCTGACGGCCCGTGCCCTGGTGCTGCCGGTGGACTCCGTCTTCGAGTTCGACCTCGACACACTGGTCGACACGCACGACGCCGCCGACGCCGTCGTGACCGTCGCCACGGTCGGCCGCACGCCCGAGGAGATCGCCGGCAAGTACGGCGTGATGCAGACCTCCTCGGACGGACTGGTCGCGGGATTCCTGGAGAAGCCCGACCTGGACCGCGTCCACCGCGTCTTCCCCGAGACCTCGCTGCCCGGCTCCCGCACCACCCTGCCCACCAACGCCGGGATGTACCTGGTCGACTGCGGCCGGCTGAGGCTGGCCGCGCGCAACCCCGAGATGATCCGGCTCGCCCAGCAGCGCCTGGACTGGGGCGGCGACCTGCTGCCCTGGCTGGTCGGGCGGGGACTGCCGGTCGCGGTCGCCCCCATCGACCGGCTCGGCGACCTCGGCAGCATCCCCGACTACCTCGCCACCCTCGGCGACGTGCTCGGCGGCCACTACCGCCGGATGAACCAGGCCATGGGCCAGCCCACCAGCACCGACCCGCGGTACTGGATCCACGAGTCAAGCCTGCGCACCAAGGACAGCGTGACCGGCACCACCCTGGCCCAGAAGATCTCCGAGGGCAGTGTCGTCATCGGCCCCGCCGTCCGCATCGGGCGCAACGCCGAGATCGGTCCCGGAGTGAAGCTGCGGTTCAGCGACATCGGTGACGGCGTCGACGTCGACGAGGGCGCCCGGCTGAGCCGGACGGCGATCGGCGACGGCGCCGTCGTCGGGCCGTACGCCCGTATCACCGACTCGTACGTCGGGCCGCTGGCGCGCGTGCACTCCGAGCGCGACAACCCGGTCCGGCTGCTGCACTCCGCGATCGGCGAGGCCGCCGACCTGCGTCCCGGCACCCGGCTGACCGGGGTGAGCGTGTATCCGCGGCTGCGGGTGCCCGCCGTCACCGGTCTGCCCACCGGCACCCATCTGACCAGCTCCGACGACATCCTGCACTGGATCTGAGCGCGCCCCGCCAACTCCCCCGCCCCTTCCGGCTCTTCCGCAGCCCCGTGGAGATCTCGATGGACAGCCCGATCGCAGTCATAGGAGGAACCGGCCGCGTCGGCCGGCTCGTCGCCCGTCAACTGCTCGCCCGCGGCGAGAGCGTGCGGGTCATCGGCCGCAGCACTCAGCGCGCCCGGCGGCACAATCCGCCGCAGGCACAGTTCTTCGCGGCCGACGTACGTGCCCCCGCCACCGTCCGCACGCCCCTGCACGGCTGTTCGGCGGTGGTCTACATCGTGGAGCCGGGCACCGACGACGCCGGTCCCGACAGCCCCGAGACCACCCTGCACACCGGGGTCCGCCATGTCCTGGACGCCCTGCTCGCCACCTCCGGGAGCCCGCACTTCGTGCTGGTCAGCCAGCGCCATGTGACCCGCCGCGACCACCCGATGAACGCCTACGGCCGGATGCTGGACTGGCGGCTGGCCGGCGAGAACGCGGTCCGCTCCTCCGGGCTGCCGTACACGGTGATCCGTCCGGGCTGGCTGACGGACGAGCCCGGCCACGGCCATCTGCACCTGGAGCAGGGCGATGTCGGCGACGGCCGGGTGGCCCGCCCGCATGTGGCCGACGCCTGCGTCCAGGCGCTGTACTCCCCCGCCGCCCGGGGCGTGACCTTCGAGATGCGCAGCGAGGTGGGACCGGGCGCCGGCTCCCCGCCCTGGGACGAACTGTTCACCGGCCTCCGCGCCGACACTCCGACCGCGGCCCGGGCCGCACTCGCCTGAGGGTGGCCACCGATGTGTACGACACTCCGACCGACTCTGCGACAGATGCCATGACAGAACAGATGACCTTGAGCCCCGACCAGGCCACCGCCCTCTACGGCGGCCATCCCTCCGACGTCACCCCCGGCCGCCCGCAGCCGCTGGGGACCACCGTCGACAGCGACGGTGTCAACTTCTCGCTCTTCTCCGAACACGCCACCCGCGTCGACCTGTTGCTCTTCGAGCACTGCGACAGCCCGCAGCCCTACCGCACGATCCCGCTCCTCCCCGACCGCCACCGCAGCTTCCACTTCTGGCACTGCCACGTCCGCGGTATCGGCGCCGGCCAGGTCTACGCCTTCCGCATCGACGGACCGCGCGACCTCAGCGCCCTGGGCAGCCGGTTCGACCAGCGGAAGGTCTTGATCGACCCGTACGCGCGGGCCAACGTCAACAGCCGCTGGGAGCGCACCACCGCCATCGGCCCCGGGGACAACGTCGAGCACTGCATGCGCAGTCTGGTCGTCGACCTGGACGACTACGACTGGGAGGGCGACACCCCGCTGCACACCCCGATGGCGGAGACCGTCGTCTACGAGATGCACGTACGCGGCCTCACCGCCTCACCCACCTCGGAGAGCGAGCGGCCCGGCACCTTCTCCGCCGTCATCGACAAGATCCCGCACCTGCGCGAACTCGGCATCACCGCGGTGGAGTTGCTGCCGGTCTTCGACTTCGACGAGACCCAGGTGCTGCGCACCGGACCCGACGGCACCCCGCTGCGCAACTACTGGGGCTACGACCCCTACGGCTTCTTCGCCCCGCACACCGGCTACTGCTCAAGCCCCCATCTCGCCACGCACATCACCGAGTTCCGCGACATGGTGAAGGCGTTCCACCAGGCGGGCATCGAGGTCATCCTCGACGTGGTCTTCAACCACACCAGCGAGGGCAACGAGTTCGGGCCGACGATCAGCTTCCGGGGCGCGGCCAACGAGGCGTACTACCACCTGTGGCCGCAGGACCGCTCGCACTACATGGACTTCACCGGCTGCGGCAACGCTGTCAACGCCAATCACCCGATGGTCACCAAGTTCATCGTGGAGTGCCTTGAGTACTGGGTGACCGAGCACCACATCGACGGCTTCCGCTTCGACCTCGCCTCCGAACTCTCCCGCGGCCCCCTCGGCTACGAGATGGCGGTCCCGCCGGCCCTGTGGGCGATCGAGCTGTCCCAGGTGCTGTCCGAGACGAAGATCATCGCGGAACCCTGGGACGGCGGCGGCCTGTATCAGGTCGGCCGGTTCCCGGGGAAGCGCTGGGCGCAGTGGAACGGCCCGTTCCGCGACGACGTACGGCGGTTCGTGCGCGGCGACGCCGGCCTGGTCGGCGAGGTCGCCTCCCGGCTCGGCGGCTCGGCCGACCTGTTCGCCGCCCAGGGCGAACTCCCCACCAACAGCATCAACTTCATCACCTGCCACGACGGCTTCACCCTCAACGACCTGGTCAGCTACAACGCGAAGCACAACCACGCCAACGGTGAGGCCAACGCCGACGGAGCGGACGAGAACTACAGCTGGAACTGCGGGGTCGAGGGACCCAGCGACGACCCCGACGTCGAGTGCCTGCGGGTACGGCAGATCAAGAACCTGCTGTCCCTGCTGATGCTCAGCCGCGGGGTGCCGATGCTGCTGGCAGGCGACGAGTTCCGCAACAGCCAGGGCGGCAACAACAACGGCTACTGCCAGGACAACCAGACCTCCTGGCTCGACTGGAACCAGGCCAGGAAGGAGAAGGAGACGACCGCCTTCACCCAGCGCGTCGTCCGGCTCCGCAAGCGCTACCGCACCCTGCGCGAACCGCAGTTCTTCTCCGAACGCCTCAACTCCCGCTCCCAGCCCGACATCACCTGGCACGGCACCCGGCTCCACCAACCCGGCTGGGACGACCCCAACGCCCGGGTGCTGGCCTGCACGTACGGCGGTTTCGACGGTGACCCGGACCTGCATCTGATCCTCAACATGTACCACCTGGGGCTCGACTTCGAGCTGCCCGACGTCCCCGGCCACCACTGGCACCGCGTGCTCGACACGGCCCGCCCCGGCCCCTACGACATCCTTCCGCCCGGAGAAGAGGAGCTGGTCGCCGGTCCGACCCACCACGCCCAGGGCCGCAGCGTCGTCCTGCTCGCGTCCCTGCCCGACGAGAAGGGCACCTGAGATGAGTGCACCTGCGCAACGACGCATCCAATCCGACACGCTCGCCGGCTACATCACCTACTACAGCCCGACCGGCCGCCGCTTCGGCCTGCGCACCTCGGACGAACGGGAGTTCACGGTCCACCTGCCCGCGAACGCCATTTCGCGCATCGTCCGCAACCTCGGCGACGACTACCGCGACACCACCGCCGACACCGTCGACATGCTGGCCGAGGGCCGCTACGTCTTCGCGTACGGCATCCTCTACGAGTGGGAGGGCGGCTCCCGGTTCGAGGCCAAGGAGATCACCTTCCCGGAGGAGACCCGCGGCCAGTACGTCTTCGAGCACCCGAACTGGTGGGTCCAACAGGCCGCCGCCATCGCCGACTTCTATCTGCGCGGGCACTTCCCCGACGGCGTGTACGACTGGCGCGGGTTCCGCACGCATCTCACGCTCAGCGGCACCCATCTGCCGGACTTCGCCGGCGCGGACGTACGCCAGGAGACCGACACCATCTCCCGGCTGGTCTACGGCCTGGCCACGGCGTATCTGCTGACCGGCAAGGACCGCTTCCTGGAGGCGGCCGAGGCCGGCACCGAGTATCTGCGCGAGCACATGCGGGTGGACGACACCGCCGACGGGATCACCTACTGGTACCACGGCATCGACATCACGTCCTCCGGCCACCGCCCGGTCTTCGCCTCGGAGTTCGGCGACGACTTCGACGCGATCCCGATGTACGAGCAGATCTACGCGCTCGCCGGTCCCACCCAGACGTTCCGCGTCACCGGAGACCCGCGGATCCTCCAGGACATCGACCGGACCGTCGAGCTGTTCCAGAAGTACTTCCGCGACCCCGTGCGCGGCGGGTTCTTCTCGCACCTCGACCCGATCACCCTGGACCCGAACGCCGACTCGCTGGGCCGCAACCGGTCCCGCAAGAACTGGAACTCGGTCGGCGACCACGCCCCGGCGTATCTGATCAACGCCTATCTGGCGACGGGCCGTTCGGACTTCGCGGCACTGCTGGAGGAGACCGCGGACACCATCGTGGAGCGGTTCCCGGACGAGCCGAACAGCCCCTTCGTCCAGGAGCGGTTCCACGCCGACTGGAGTCCGGACCGGACCTGGGGCTGGCAGCAGGACCGGGCGGTCGTCGGCCACAACCTCAAGATCGCCTGGAACCTGACCCGCATCAAGTCCCTGCAGGACAAGCCCGAGTACGGCACTACCGCCGAGCGGATCGCCGAGATCATGCCGCCGGTGGGCAGCGACGGGCTGCGCGGCGGCTGGCTGGACGTGGTCGAGCGGCAGCCCGACCCGGACAGCGGCATCCACCGCATGGTGTGGCACGACCGCAAGGCCTGGTGGCAGCAGGAACAGGCGATCCTCGCCTATCTGATCCTGGCCGGCACCACCGGCGACCCGGAGCAGCTGCGGCTGGCGCGCGAGGCGGCGGCGTTCTACAACGCCTTCTTCCTCGACTACCAGGACGGCGGCGTCTACTTCAACGTGCTGGCGAACGGCATCCCGTACCTGCTCGGCACCGAGCGGCTCAAGGGCAGCCACGCGATGGCCGGTTACCACGCGCTGGAGCTGTGCTACCTGTCGGCCGCCTACACCGGGCTGCTGCTCAGCGACGACCCGGTCACCCTGCACTTCAAGCCGCGCCCGTCGGATCTGCCGGACCGGGTGCTGCGGGTGGCGCCGGACCTGCTGCCGGCCGGCTCGGTGGAGCTGACCCGGGTGTGGGTCGACGACCAGCCGTACCACAACTTCGACGGCAAGGACCTGACGGTCGTACTGCCGCGCGGCGACGAACCGGTGCGCGTCCGCGTCGAGTTGGAGCCGGCCACGATGCGGCTGCGGATGCGCACCTCGTTCGACGGCGGCACCGCGCACGTCAGCTGCCACGGCGTGATCGACGCGACCGAACTGGGCAAGTTCCGCCGGGTCCTTGCCGAGGTCATGGCGGCGGCCCCGCAGCGCGTGGAGTTCCATCTGTGCGAGGTCGGGGGCATGTGCCGGCCCGCCATCAACGAGCTGCTGTTCCAGCGCACCAAGGCGGGCCTGGACGTCGACTTCGTCATCGTGGGCTGCGCCCTACCGGACGTGGCGGACGCCCTGCTCGCGACGGACGCCTTCCTGCTGGCTGGGGGTGACGAGTGCAACCATGAGTGACCTCGCGACCATCACCCTCCCATTACCCCCGATGCGCACCCCGGGGGCACCGCCGGGCACCTCCGCCGGCCTCCCCGCCTACTGCCGTGAGCTGTTCGGCGACTTCACCCGCGCCGACCAGCGGCGCTGGGGCGAGGTGTATGTGCGCGGGCTGCTGGACGTGCCCGGGCGCAAGACACCCGCCCGGATCTCCGAGCAGGTGCTCGGCAAGCGCGCCGTGCAGCAGATCCAGCAGTTCGTGAACCAGAGTCCGTGGGCGTCCGCTCCCGTGCGGGGGCGGCTCGCCCGGCAGGTGGTGCGGGCCTTCCGCGCCGAGGCCTGGTCCGTCGACGAGGTCGTCTTCGCCAAGAACGGCGACCGGTCGGTGGGCGTGGCCCGCCAGTACGCGGCCTCCCAGGAACGGACGGTGAACTGCCAACTGGCGCTCGCCGCCTCGCTGGTGGGCCAGGCGGGCGGGGTCCCGGTGAACTGGCGGCTGCTGCTGCCGGCCCGCTGGGACCGCGACGAGCGACTGCGCGGCCAGGCCCATGTACCGACGCAGGAACGGTGCAGGCCGCGCTGGAGCTACGTACTGGAGGCGCTCGACGAGATGCTCGACGAGTGGTCCCTGGAGCCGCTGCCGGTGCTGGCCGACTGGCGCTGCGAGAGCGACCCGGACCCGCTGCTGCGCGGCCTGGAGGCGCGCGGCCTCGGCTATCTCGTCCAGGCGGCACCGCACACCCCGGTGCTGCTGCCCCGGCGGCAGGCCGCCGCCCCCGGGACGCGCGGCACGCTCGCCGAACTCGCCGCGCACGCGGCGCGCCACGGTGAACGGGCCTCGGTGACCTGGCACGACCCGGTGACCGAACGCATGCGGCACTCGGAGTTCGTGACCGGCCCGGTCCTGCTGCGCGCGGACCCGGCCGCGGGCACACTCCCCCGGCCGCGTCTCCTGCTCGCGGACTGGCCCTACGGCCGCTCCCGGCCGCGCGCCTACTGGCTGACGAACCTCCCGGCCCGCCGGCTCGCGGAGATCGTGCCGCTGGCGCAGTTGCGGCGGTTCGCCGAGGGGGCGCTCGGCCGGATGCACGAGGAGTTCGGGCTCGGCGACTTCGAGGGCCGCTCCTTCCGGGGCTGGCACCACCATGTGACGCTGGCCTCGGCCGCGCTCGGCTACGACATGGTGCGCCAGCAGGCGGACGAGAGAGCCCTGAGCCGCCCGCGTGCCTGAGCCGGCGCCTCACGGCGGCCCCGTACGGATACGTCCGTACGGGGCCGCCGTGCGCTCACTTCTGCCAGCCGACCTTGCTGAAGTCGATGTCGCCGAGTCCCGGGACCCCGTAGTTGGCGAGGCCCTTGCGCACGGCGAGGATCTGCGGGCGCTGGTAGAGCTCGATGTCGTGGCCGAGCCGCCAGATCTCGGCGTCCGCCCGGTCGTAGAGCCGCTGGGCGGTCCGTTCGTCGAGGGCACCGACGGCCCGGCCCAGGAGCTGATCCACGCGCGCCGAGCCGACCCCGCCGTAGTTCTGGAAGGGCTGTCCGGCCTCGGGACGGCGGTAGACGGCGTAGGCGGAACTCGGGTACGTCAGGCCGGTGAAGCGGAAGATGGCGAGGTCGAAGTTGCCCTTCTCCAGGTACTGCGACGCGTAGGCGGACGCCGGCACCTTCTGGATGTCGACCCGGACGCCGGCCTGGGCCAGCATGTGCTGGACGAGCTGGGCGAGGTCCTCGCCGAGCCGGTTGGTGCCCTCGCTGAGCACGAAGCGGAGGGTGAGGCTGCGGCCGTTCTTCATACGGGTCTTGCCGGCGCCGGGGCTCTTCCAGCCGGCGGCGTCCAGGGCCTTTTCGGCGGCCTTGAGGTCGTAGGTGCCGTAGGGGCGGGAGTTGTCGGTGTACCCGGGCTGGTTGGTCATGAAGAAGTGGTTGCCGAGCAACGGCACCTTGACCGGGAGGCCTTCGGCCGCGACATCGGCCAACGCGGTGCGGTCGACGGCCTGTTGGACCGCGTTGCGTACCGATCGGTCGGCGAGCGGGCCGCCCGCGCCGTTGAGGGTGATGTGCACCTCGTCCCATGCGGAGCCGATGCGGATCTCGCCGTCCGGCGCGTTCTTCAGCTGCGCGTAGGCCTCGCTGGTGGCCGCGTTGACCGCGTCGACCTCGCCGTTCAGGAAGGCCTGGAGGGCGGCGTCGGCGTCGAGGACGCGGAAGACGATCCGGTCGAGTCTCGGTTTGGTGCCCCACCAGCGGGGGTCGGGGACGAGGGTGAGGGTCTGCGCGGTCCTGTCGACCGAGGCGAGCTTGAACGGGCCCGCGCTGATGGGCAGTTGGCCCTGCCAGCCGGAGTTGAAGCGCTGCGGGGTGTCGTAGGCCGCGGCCGGGAAGAGCGGGGTGAAGAGCCTGCGCCAGTCGGCGTACGGCTGCTTGAAGGTGACCCGCACCTCGTGCGCGCCGGCGCCCTGGCGTACGTCGGCGATACGGTCGTAGCCGCTGGTGTCGGCGACCAGGTAGCGCTGGTCGGCGCCGCCGAGCGCGTGCCACTGGGCGGCGAAGTCCCGCCAGCCCAGGGCGGTTCCGTCGGACCAGCGGGCCTTCGGGTTGAGCCGGTAGGTGACGACCTGGGGCGAGGTGCCGGTGACGGACGCGGAGAGCAGGTACTCCGGCACCGCGTGCGGGACGCCCTTGGCGTCGCGGGCGAAGAGCCGGGGCTCGGTCATGCTGTCGACGGTCCACACGTCGTCCAGGGCGCCGTCGACGTGGTCGAAGTTGAACTGCGTGATCATCTGCGCCATCGGCAGGGTCAGCGTGCCGCCCGAGCGGAGGGCGTCCGCGGGCTGGGCGTTGATGTCGTAGGTGCCGTAAGTCGGCAGCGTCGGACGGCGGTTGACGGTGGGCGAACCGGAGCAGCCGGCCATGGCGAGGACGAGCACGCACACCAGCGAACGCGCGATCCGGCCCCGTAATCGCTCCACCCTACGGCCCTCCCAGTACGGACGAACCGTCAACTGCCCGAACTGTCCTGCGCATTGCGGAGCCGGAGCTTAACATCACGATGTGTCACCCACATGAAGCGGAACGAGGGCCCATGCTCTCCCTGATCCTCAGGCGCCTGGTCCACTGCACGATCCTCTTCCTCACCTCCGTCGTCCTCACCTACGCGCTCGCCTCGACCGCGCTCGATCCGCGCGCCTACTTCGAGGGCCGGCAACCGCCCCCGCCCGCCCGGGTCGTCGACGCGGAGCTGGCCCGGCTGGGCATGGACGACCGCGCTCCGCTGCCGGAGCGCTTCGCGCGCTGGGCGGGGCGGGCCCTCCATGGCGACCTGGGCCGGACCATCGACGGGGAGTCCGTGAACGCCGAGTTCGGCCGCCGGGTCGGGGTGTCGGTGCGGCTGCTGCTGATCGGCACCGTGGTCGGTACGGCGTTGGGGGTGCTGGCCGGGATGTGGGGGGCGGTCCGTCACGGCCGGCCGGGCGACCGGCTCCTGACGGTGTTCTCGTTCGCGGTGCTGTGCGTGCCCACGTTCGTGCTGGCGCTGCTGCTGAAGACCGGGGCGCTGGCCGTCAACCGGGCCGCCGGAAGCCCGGTCGTCCTCTACACGGGCGAGCACACACCCGGCCTGCAGGGCGACTGGACCGTCCAACTGCGGGACACGGCCGCCCACTTGCTGCTCCCGGCGATCTGTGTGGCGCTCCCCGCGATCGCCTCCTACAGCCGCTACCAGCGCGCCGCCACCCTCGACGTCCTGGGCGCCGACCATCTGCGCACCGCCCGCGCCAAGGGACTCACCCCGGGCCGCGCGCTGTTGCGCCACGGCCTGCGGATCTCACTGGTCCCGGTGTCGGTGTTCTTCTCCTTCGGGATGCTGACCCTGTTCACCGGGGCCGTGTTCACCGAGGCGGTCTTCGGCTGGCCCGGCATGGGCAGTTGGCTCGTCGACTCGGTGCAGAAGGGCGACGTGAACTCGGTCGTGGCCGTCAACATCTTCGCCGCCGCCGTGGTCCTGCTCGCGGGGCTGCTCGCCGACGTCCTGCACGCACTGCTCGATCCCCGGGTACGGCAGCCATGAGGGCCGGCGGCCGGGGGCGCGCGGTACTGCGCCGGACGGTACGGCGGCCCGGGGCGCTGTGCGGGCTCGCGGTCCTGCTGGTGCTGTTCGCCCTGGCGTTCCTGGGGCCGTACCTCAGCCCGTGGACGCACACGGACGTCGACTACACGGCGCTGCGGCAGCCGCCGGACGCACGGCACTGGATGGGCACCAACCGGATCGGGCAGGACGTCTTCGCCCAAGTGGTGCGGGGACTGCAGAAGTCGCTGCTGATCGGGCTGCTGGTCGCGGTGTTCTCGACCGGGCTCGCCGCGGTGGTGGGCGCCTGCGCGGGCTACTTCGGGGGCTGGACGGACCGGGTGCTGATGTTCGTCGTGGACCTGATGCTCGTCCTCCCGGCTTTCCTCGTGCTGTCCGTCGCCGCGCCCCGGCTGCGCGACCGGAGCTGGATCGCACTGGTCGGACTGCTGGCGCTGCTGGGCTGGATGGTCACCGCGCGGGCGGTGCGCGGGATGACACGATCGCTGAAAGAGCGTCAGTTCGTGGTGGTGGCACGGCTGATGGGGGTCTCGCCGGTACGGATCCTGTGGCGGCACGTGCTGCCGCACACGGCGTCGTTCCTCATCACGGACGCGACGCTGGCGGTGGGCGCGGCGGTGATCAGCGAGACGGGCCTGTCGTACTTCGGTCTCGGCGTACAGCCCCCGGACGTGTCCCTCGGCACGCTGATCGCCGACGCGACGGACGTGGCGCTGGTGTATCCGTGGATGTTCTTCTTCCCCACCGGACTACTGATCGCGTTCGTGCTGGCCGTCAACCTCGTCGGCGGGGCGCTGCGGGACGCGCTCGACCCGACGACGGTGGACGCGGTCGTCCCGTCCCGTACGACCGTGTCGGGGATGCCGCGGTGAACGCCGTCCTGGAGGTCCATGACCTGACGGTCGCCGTCGGCGCCGGACGGCAGCCGCCGGTGCCCGTGGTGCGAGGCGTCGATCTCACTCTCCGCCGCGGTGAAGTACTGGGCCTGGTGGGCGAGTCGGGGACCGGCAAGACCCTCACCGCGCTCTCCCTCATGGGGCTCGCGCCGCCGGGCGCGACGGTGGGCGGTTCGGTACGGCTGCTGGGCGAGGAGCTACTGGGGCTGCCGGAGCGGGAGTTGGCGCGGGTGCGCGGGCGCCGGATCGCCATGGTCTTCCAGGATCCGCTGCACGCCTTCACCCCGGTGCAACGGGTCGGCGACCAGCTCGCGGAGGCGGTACGCATCCACCAACGGCCGCGCCCGCGCCGGGAGTCGGCGCTGCGGCGGGCGGTGGAGCTGCTGGACTTCGTAGGCGTGCCGGAGCCTTCGCGAACCTCCCGCGCCTACCCGCATCAGTTGTCCGGGGGGATGCTGCAACGGGCGATGATCGCGATGGCGATGGCCAACGGCCCCGATGTCCTGGTCGCGGACGAGCCCACCAGCGCGCTCGATGTCACCGTGCAGGCACAGGTGTTGGACGCGCTGGCCGACGCCCGGCGGGAGACCGGCGCGGCCCTGCTGCTGGTCACACACGACCTCGGCGTGATCGCGGGCACGGCGGACCGGGTCGCGGTGCTGTACGCGGGCCGAGTGGTGGAGACGGGCCCGGTCGAGACCGTACTCACCCGCCCCCGGATGCCGTACACGGTCGGACTCGTCGGCTCGGTACCGCGGACCGACGCCCGGGTCCCCCTCACCCCGATACCGGGAACTGCCCCGACCCCGGGCTCAGTTGGCCCCGGCTGCGCCTTCGCACCACGCTGTCCGCTGACCCAGCCGGAGTGCGAGACGTCCGACATCCCCCTCCTGGGCGTGGACAGCCCGTCCCGCGCAGGCCTCGCCGGAACCGCCACGCACGAGGCGGCGTGCCGGCGGATACCGCTGGTCATTCACCGGGGAGCGACGGGACTGTTTCCGCCGGGCGGGGCATCGGAGGTCGCCGGGCCGGGCGGGGCATCGGCTGTCGTGAGCGGGAAGCACGCCGGACCCGGCGGGGCGCGCGGCATCCACACCACGCCGGGTGGGAGACACGCCCTCCCAAGTGCCTCCCAGTCGACGCCGTTTCTGCTCTCCCGCCCCGGTCCGGCCGCCCCCGAGGTTGTGCTCCGCGTCTCCGGTCTCGCCAAGACCTACGTACCTGTCAGTGGTCGGCGCCGTCGTGAGCGGGCGGTGCGGGCGGTCGAGGAGGTCGATCTGGAGGTGTGTCGCGGGGAGACCCTCGCGTTGGTCGGGGAGTCCGGGGCCGGGAAGTCGACGGCGCTGATGGAGATCGTGTCGCTGGCCGCCCCGGAGGCGGGGACCGTGGAGATCCTCGGGCAGGATGTCGCGCGGCTGAGCCGGCGGACCGCGCGGCTGCTGCGCGGTGCCGTGCAGATCGTGCCGCAGGATCCCCTGTCGAGTCTCGATCCGCGGATGCCGGTGGGTGACATCGTCGCCGAGCCGCTGCACGCCCGGCGGGTGCCACGGGGTGTCGTAGAGGCGCGGATTCCGCGGTTGCTCGCTCAGGTGGGGCTGGATCCGGCGGACGCGGAGCGTTATCCGCATCAGTTCTCCGGGGGGCAGCGTCAGCGGGTCGCGATCGCGCGCGCCCTGGCCGTGGAGCCCGCGCTGCTGCTGCTCGACGAGCCGGTGTCCGCGCTGGACGTGTCGGTGCAGGCGCAGATCCTGGATCTGTTGCTGCGGCTGAAGCGGGAGTTGGGGCCGGCGTATCTGCTGGTGTCGCACGATCTGGCGGTGGTCCGGCAGATCGCCGACCGGGTGTCCGTGATGTACGCCGGGCGGGTCGTGGAGACGGGGCCCGTCGCCGAGGTGTTCGGCGCGCCCCGCCATCCCTATGCGCGGGCGCTGCTGTCGGCCGTCCCGCTGCCGGACCCGGTCGCCGAACGCGCCCGGCGCCGGATCGTGCTGCCCGGCGAACCCCCGGCCGGGGCCCCGCTCGTCGCGGGGTGCCGGTTCCGGTCACGGTGTCCTGTCGCCGCGGTCCTCCCGGCCGCCCGGCGGACGCGCTGCGAGACCGAGATCCCGCGGCAGTCCCAGGTCACCCCGGCCGGCACCCATACCGTGGCGTGCCACTTCCCGCACCGGGGACTGCCCTGGGAGGGGACACGGACAGACCGGGGGACGACCGGTCGGCTCTGGAGCGAGCCGCCGGACCGTCCTCCGGTCCGCTGAGCCTCGTGTGCCGTTGTCCGTACGGCCGCCTCAGCAACAGGCGCCGCTCGCACCGCTCGACTGGGCGATGCCCTCGCGCAACGGATGCGTGGTGGCGCCCGAACCGTTCAACCAGAGTCCGCTCGTCACTAGCCCACCGACGAAGACGACGATTGCGATGAGCATGAATACTTTGATGCTCATGAAAATCTCCTCTCCGAGCATTTACGGATGACGCTTTGACAAGATGAGTCAACAAGAACTTACTCAAGGAGTCAAGTATTAATCTCGCAAAAGACGATCTCCAAAAACGGAATGCCCACACCCAAATGAGATCTGAATTAACGCAAATTCAGAAAATGCCTGCCCAGGCCACTTCGCGCCAGTGAATCGATCAAGGAAACTCCATTGGATCGGGGACGACTTACTGGTAACGTTGATCTGTCATCCCGGTGGTCATAGCCACCTCCTAGGAGCCCACATGGACCCTCTCGAAAACACGACGACCGCAGGGCTGGGCGACCGCATCCGGCTGCTGCGCGGCAAGCGTGGCCTCAAGCAGCAGGACCTGGCGTCCAGCGAGATTTCGGCGAGCTACATCTCCTTGATCGAATCCGGCAAGCGCGCACCCTCGGACGCGGTGCTCGCCGCCCTCGCGGAGCGCCTCGGATGCTCCGCCGAGTACCTGCGCAGCGGACGGGACGACCACGAGCTGGAGGAGGCGCGCCTGCGGCTGGCCTTCGGTGAGATGGCCCTGCGCAACGGCAGCAACGGAGAGGCGCTGCAGACCCTCAGCGAGCTGTTGACGAAGCCCACCCTCCTGGACGTCTCGATGACCCGGCGGGCGCGCATGGCGCAGGCCTCCGCGCTGGAGAAGCTCGACCGGACCGAGGCCGCCATCGCGGTCCTTGAGGAACTGCAGCGGGACCCCGACCTGGCCCCGGGCTCGGCCGAGTGGTGCCAGATCGCGGTGGCCCTGTGCCGCTGCTATCGCAACGCCGGCGACATCACGCTCAGCATCGAGATCGGCGAGCGCGCGATGGCCCGGCTGGACGCCCTCGGCCTGGACGTGACGGTCGACCACGTGCAGCTCGGTGCCACCCTCATGGGCTCGTTCCACATGCGCGGCGACCTCATCCACGCCCAGCTGATGGGCGGCAAGCTCCTGGACGCCGCCGAGAAGCAGGGCGCACGGGCCGCGCGCGGCGCCGTCTACTGGAACGCCGGCCTGGTGGCCCGCTCCCGCGGCCAGCTCAACGAGGCCCTGGCCCTGGTGGAGCGGGCGCTCGCGCTGATGTCCGAGGACGACAACCTGCGCCATCTCGCCATGCTCAAGATGAACTACGGCTCCCTGCTGCTCCAGGTCGACGAGCCCGAACCGGCGCGCGGCAAGCAGCTGTTGGAGGAGGCGCAGCAGCTCCTGGCCGAGGTGGGCAACGCGCCGGAGCTGGCCCAGTGCGAGATCGGCCTCGCCGACGCGGACGCGATGCTCGGGCAGTGGGACGAGGCGGCGGCGCACGCCGAGCGGGCCCTCGGGCTGACCGGCACCGAGTCCCGCATCCAGGCCGTCGGCGCGCGCGGCACGCTCGCCGAGATCCAGCTGATGCGCGGCAATCACGAGCAGGCCGCCCAGTATCTGCAGGCCGCCACCCGGCAGCTGCGCCAGTTCCGCCCGTCCCACCAGGTGGCCCTCAACTGGCGTTACCTGGGCGACCTGTGGAAGCGCCAGGGCAACACCGCCGAGGCTCTCAAGGCGTACGACCGGGCCCTGTCGGCCGCCGGCATGGCACCGCACCGCGACCCCGGCCAGATCCTCTCCGAGCAGCACCGCGCCTGAACTGCCCGCCGAATTCCCGAATCCGGTACGGACCTTTGCCCCGCACCCCCGGTAAAGGCCCGGACCTTTCGCCGTGGAGCCGTCCGGCGGGGCAGGCGACCCGGTTCCGTTTCCGGCCGGATCCGAGCCCTCCGAACCCCCCGCCTGGCAGAGTGCCCGGGGCGGGGGGTTCGTCGTGTCTCCGTTCGACGGGCCGCGAGGTCGGGAAATCCGCCGCTGAATTCCGCCCGGTCTCCCGCCGCCGGAATTCCCGCCCGAATTCCCTTGCAGGGCACGGGAGTTCAGATTCCGGCAGGGGCGCTGAATTCGGTGGAATTCAGCGGGCGGTGTTCGCCAGCCGGTGCACGGCGGCGAGCGGGATCCTCAACCGGTCGGGGCGCAGGCGGGACTCGTATACGGCCTCGTACACGGCCTTGTCCGCCTCGAAGGCGCGCAGGGCCACCGGCTGGCAGCGCGGGTCCTCCCGCCCGGCGGAGGCGTATCCCTCGATGAACGCCCGCCGGTTGCGCACCGCCCACGCGTGGGCGCGTCGGCGTCGGCGCAGTCGCCGCGCGGGCGAGCCGTCCTGGCCCGGGTCGCCGGACTCGCGGGCGGCCAGGCCGGTGCGGGCCGCGTAGTCGAAGGAGCGCAGCATGCCCGCGATGTCCCGCAACACCGGCTGCGGGCGGGCGCGTTCGGCGGCGGGCCGGGCCGGTTCGCCCTCGAAGTCGACGATCCGCCAGCCGTCCGCGGCGCGCAGCGCCTGGCCCAGATGGAGGTCTCCGTGGGTGCGCTGGGCGAAGACGGGGCTGCCGCGCCCGGCCACCCGGGCGTAGTCGTCGAAGAGGGCGCCGAGTCTGGTGGTGTAGCGGGCGAGTGCCGGGACCTCCTCGGCGGCCTCCTTGAGCCGCATGTTCATGCGGGCCGCCTCCTCGGCCACGTCCTGTGCCGTGAGGCGGTTGCGGCCGAACGCCTTGCCCAGTGCGCCGTGCACGTCCGCCACGGCCCGGCCGAGGCCGTGCGCGTGCGCGGTGAAGCCGCCGGCCGGGGCGGTGCGGCCGGCGCCGTCCATGCACTCGCCCGCCTGCCGCACCGCCTCCTCCCAGCCGTCGCGGGCGTCGGGCAGGAACTCCTCGATCAGGCCGAGCACCAGGCCCTCCGCGCCGGGGGCGTCGCTGTGCAGCGCGCCGTAGAGGTGGGGCGTGCGGGCGCACTCCTGTCGGGTGAGGGCGTGCAGGGCCTCGACCTCGGTGTGCGGTCCCGGTTCTGGTCGGCGGAAGATCTTGAGGAGGATCCGGCCGCCGTACGCCACGGCCGTGTTGCTCATCTCGCCCGAGAGCGGGTGGGGCACCAGGCCTACGGGCAGCGGATAGCGGCCGGTGCGTTCCAGGCGCAGGCCCGGGTCGGTGCCGGGGCCCGCGAGGGTGCGCAGCAGCAGCCCCAGCAGGGCGCCGTCGGCGAGGGCGTCGTAGACCTGCCAGCCCTGGAAGGGGCCGGTGGGCAGGGTGGCGACGGCGGCCGGGGCGAGGCGGGTGGGGAGGTCGGGGCGCAGGCCGAGCAGGAGTTGGTAGTCGAGGACGGAGCCGTCCTCGCGCCGGGCCGAGACCACGGCGTGCAGCAGCAAGGGCGGTTCGGTGCCGAGCACGGTGGCGGCCCTGGCTTCGAGTTGGGCTCCGCCGTAGCGGGCGTCGAACCATCGGCGGCCCTCCAGCCATGGTGCGAGGGCCGGCAGCAGGGGTTCGAGGATGCCGTCGCTCATGTTCCCTCCGCGGGTGTGAGCACGTGCGCGACCTGGTGGGCCGGATCGAGGCGTACGTAGGTGGACTCGCCCCAGGCGTAGGTCTCGCCGGTGAGTTCGTCGCGCAGCTTGCGGGTGCCGTCGGCGGGCAGGCCGAGGACGGCCGGGTCGCAGGTGACGGTGGCCTCGTGGGCGTGGTGCGGGTCGAGGTTGACGATCACGAGCACCAAGTCGGTTGAGCCGTCGGGGAGTTCGACGTGTTTGGTGTAGGCGAGGAGCTGGTCGTTGTCGGTGTTCTGCAGGCGCAGGTTGCGCAACTCCTGCAGGGCGGGGTGGAGTCGGCGGATCCTGTTGAGGAGGGTGATCAGCGGGGTGATGGTGCGACCCTCGGCCTCCGCCGACGCCCAGTCGCGGGGCCGGAGTTGGTACTTCTCCGAGGCGAGGTAGTCCTCGGTACCCTCCACCAGCGGGGTGTTCTCGCAGAGTTCGTAGCCGGCGTAGACGCCCCAGCTCGGCGCGGCGGTCGCGGCGAGCACGGCACGGACCTCGAAGGCGGGCCTGCCGCCGTGCTGGAGGTAGGCGTGCAGGATGTCGGGGGTGTTCACGAAGAGGTTGGGCCGCAGGAAGTCGGCGCTGTCCTGGGCGAGTTCGGGCAAGTAGGCGGTCAGTTCGGCCTTGGTGTTCTTCCAGGTGAAGTAGGTGTACGACTGCTGGAAGCCGGCCTGCGCGAGGGCGTGCACCATGGCCCGGCGGGTGAACGCCTCGGCGAGGAACAGCACATCGGGGTCGGTGGCGTCGACCTCGGCGATCAGCCACTCCCAGAACTGCACCGGTTTGGTGTGCGGGTTGTCTACGCGGAAGATGCGCACGCCCAGGTCCATCCAGTGCCGCACGATCCGCAGCGCCTCGGCGTACAGGCCCTCGGGGTCGCCGTCGAAGTCGAGTTGGTGGATGTCCTCGTACGTCTTGGGCGGGTTCTCGGCGTAGGCGATGCAGCCGTCGGCGCGGTGGTGGAACCACTCGGGGTGCTCGGTGAGCCAGGGGTGGTCCGGTGAACACTGGAGGGCGAGGTCCAGGGCGACTTCGAGGCCCGACTCCCTTGCGGTGGCGACGAAGTGGCGGAAGTCGTCCTCGGTGCCGAGGTCGGGGTGGATGGCGTCGTGGCCGCCGTGCCGGGAGCCGATGGCCCAGGGCGAGCCGACGTCGTCGGGGCCTGCGTGGAGGGTGTTGTTGGCGCCCTTGCGGTGGGTGGTGCCGATGGGGTGGACGGGCGGGAGGTAGACGACGTCGAAGCCCATCGCGGCGACGGCGGGCAGCCGTTCGGCGGCCGTCCGCAGGGTGCCGCCGACCGGGCGGCCGCCCGCCTGGACCACCGCTCCCTCCGAGCGGGGGAACAGTTCGTACCAGGAGCCGACGAGGGCGCGCCGCCGTTCGACGCGCAGCGGCAGGGGCCGGGAGGCGGTGACGAGGTCACGCAGCGCGTAGCGCCCCAGGGCGGCCGTCACCCGGGGGGTGGTGACGGCGGACAGCCGGGCCGGAGGGGGACCCAGGGTGTCGCGGAGCGCGGCCACGGCCGCGGAGACCGCCTCCCGGCGGTCCGTGGAGGTGATGCCGAGTGAGGCCCGTTCGTAGAGCAACGCGCCCTCGGTCAGGGTGAGTTCGGTGTCGACGCCTGCTTCGATCTTCAGCGCGGCGTCGTGCCGCCAGCTCTCCAGCGGGTCGGCCCAGGCCTCGACGCGGAAGGTCCACAGGCCCTCCGTGTCGGGGACGACGGTCGCCCGCCAGCGGTCGGCGTCCTCGTCGACGAGGGTCATCGGGACCCGGTGGGCCGGGCGCCCCGCGGGGTCGTGCAGGACGACGTCCGCGGCGACGGCGCCGTGGCCCTCGCGGAAGACGGTGGCCGTGATGTCGAGGTGTTCGCCGGTCACGGCCTTGGCGGGCAACTCCCCGTCCCGCACCCGTGGTCGGACGTCGAGGACGGGGACGCGCCCGGTCACCGGTGTCATGGTCGACTCCTCCCGGTCGGATCCCGTCAGCGGAGCCCGGTCGGGGCCGGCGTACGGGATGCGAGCAGGTCGATGATGGTCCGTGCGAAGAGGTGGCAGTGGTTGCCGGTGCGGCCGGTGACCAGGTCGTCGTGGATGACGACGTCCTGGTCGACGTACTCGCCGCCCATGTTGCGCAGGTCGCCCAGCAGGTTGTTGTGGACCACCGCGCGCCTGCCGTGCATCAGGCCCTGCACGGGTGCGGCCAGCCACATGCCGTGGCAGATGATGCCCTTGACGATGGCCGGGTCGGCGAACGCGCGGCGCAGGAACTGGGAGGCGGGCGGCAGAAGTTGGGGGTCCTCGGTGTAGCGCAGCCGGTCGGCGACCATCCCGGAGGGGACGATCACCGCCGAGTACTCCTTCAGCGCGAACTCGTCGAGGTCCTCGAAGGACTCGTTGACCTCGAAGGGCATGCGGTGCTCGTGGCCCTGGAAGGTCATCTCCTCGTTGCCCCACAGGCGGGACAGGAAGTGGACCTCGGCTCCCTCCTCGGGGAAGCGGTAGCGGTAGTAGAGGATCTCGGGCTCGTAGAAGTCGCTCTCCATCAGGACGGCGATCTTGTGACCGGACAGTCGCACGGCGGCTACCCCTTCCCCTTGGCGGTCACCAGGTCGATGAGGAACGGCCCGCGGTGGGCGAGCGCCTGCGCGACCGCCTCCTCGGCCTGCCCGGGCTTCTCGACCCGGACGGCGGCCACGCCGAGCGAGCCGGCGAGGGAGACGAAGTCGACGGCCGGACTGCTCAGGTCGAAGATCTCGGGCTGTTCGTGGGCGGGGATGCGCTGGTCGCGCCAGTACTCCTCGATGTTGTTCTCCAGGAGCTTGTAGCGGCCGTTGTTGCAGATGACGAACTTGGTGGGGAGGCCGTAGCGGGCCGCCGTCCACAAAGCCTGGAAGGTGTACATGCTGCCGCCGTCGCCGGTGAAGCCGACCACCGTGCGGTCGGGGTGGGCGAGTTGGGCGCCCAGCGCGCCGGGGATGCCGACGCCGAGGGAGCCGCCGCGGGTCGCCATCCACTGGCCCGGCACGGTCGGCGCCAGCCTGCGGAAGAGCTCCGGGGACGCCGTCAGTGCCTCGTCGAACAGGATCGCGTCCGACGGCAGCCGACGCGCGAACTCCTGGGCCAGCGCGATGGTCGGCAGCTCAAGGGCCGTCGCCGTCGCCTCCTCCCGCGCGTCGGCCGCCGCGAGCGCGGCCGAGCGCTGCGCGGCGTGCCGACGCAGCCGCTCGACCGCCGCCGTCCGCCGCCCCAGGCCCATCTCCCGGCCCAGCGCGTCGGCGAGCAGGCCGAGAGCGGCCTTCGGGTCGGCGACGATACCGAGGTCGACGGGGTGGTTCTTGGCGATCGCACCGGAGTCGAGGTCGATGTGCACGACCGGGACACCGGCCCCGAAGACACCGTCGAGCGCCGGGTACACCTCGGGCAGCACATAGGTGCCCACGATCAGGACACCGTCGGCGGCACCGGTGATCTTCCGGCTCTGCTCGCCGAACATATGGCCCAACTGGCCCGCGTAGGCGGGGTGTTCGACGGACAGGTTGACCTCGGCCCAGTCGGCGCCGTACACGTCGGCGCCCCACACCTCGGCCAGCCGGCCCAACTCGGCCTGGGCGCCCGCGAAGTGGACGCCGTCACCGGCGATGACGAGCGGGTTGCGGGCGTCGGCGAGCAGCGCGGCGGCCCTCGCCACGGTGTCGGGGGCGGGCAGACTGCGGGTCTCCGGGTAGGAGACGGGCGCCACCGCCTCGGTGGTGTCCCGGTCCATGACGTCGGCGGGCAGCACGACCAGCACCGGACCGTACGGCGGGGTCGCGGCGACCTTGAAGGCGCGGCGCAGCACCCGCAGCGTGGAGTCCGGATCGACCACGCGGGTGGCCCACTTGGTCACCGGTTTGGCCATGCCGACCAGGTCGGCGGCCATCTGCGCGTCCATGCTGTCGTAGCGCAGCCCGGCCTCGCCGACCAGGGTGACGATCGGGGCGTGGCCGCGCATCGCCTGGTAGAGCATGCCGATGCCGTTGCCGAGCCCTACTCCGGAGTGGAGTTGCAGGACCGCCGGGGTGCGGGTGGCGCGTGCGTAGCCGTCGGCCAAGCCGACGGCCGTGCACTCCTGGAGGGCCAGGATGTACTGGATCGAGGGGAAGGAGCGCAGTTCGTCGAGGAACCCCTGCTCGACCGTGCCGGGGTTGCCGAACATGAACCGGACCCCTTCGGCCTGCAGTTGTTCGAGCAGCGCGATCCGCGCGGGCCTGCTGTCCATCGTGTGCTCACCTCTCGTCGGGGCGAAGGAGCGTGGGACGGTCGCCTGGGTCAGGCGGTCGTCCTGAACCCCCACTGCCGCAGGCCCTGTTCGAGGACCTCGACGGTCTTCTGTCCGGTCAGGTAGGAGTCGGGCGTCGAACGGCCCGTGATGAACGGGTAGTCGACGATGACGGAGGTCTCCTTGCCGAAGTTCCCGTGGTAGGCGCCGCCGGGTGCGGTGGCGTCGCGCAGGATGTACTCCAGCGGGTACGGCGGCGGCCCCATCACGAAGTCGGTGCCGATGAACCCGGTGCCGTCCTTGTAGTCGTACTCGATGCAGTGCCCGGTGACGTGCTTGCCGCGGATGAGGGACTCGCGGGTCTCCTGGTCGCGGGCGAAGGCGAGGCAGGCGACGCCGTAGCACTCGGCGGCGATCGGCCGGTCCAGGGCGTGGAAGGCGAGGATCAGGTCGTGGACCCGCCAGTTGTTGGCGAGGTCGACGATCGGTCCGCTGCCGCCGACGATCAGCAGTGCGTCGTAGCGGTCGGCGATCTGTGAACGCACCTGCTCCAGGCGGGTGTTGTAGGCCTCCCAGTCGCGCAGGAAGTACGGCTTGGACCGGTAGGGCCGGTCGGGCAGCCAGGACGACAGGTCGAGCGGGTTGTCGAGCCGGTCCGAGTCCTCGACCTTGCGCACCTTGGCGGCGGTCTCGGGGGTGGTGACGGAGCGGCCGAGCGGCGGGTCGACGTACTCGGGGTCCATGCTCGGCGGCAGCGCCTGCGGGCGCTTGCCGGTGGGGGTGGCGAAGGTGAGGTGGTAGCCGGCCTGGTCGAAGGTCTCCAGGGGGCCGATCAACTCCTCGCCCCAGTAGCCGTGTTCGGACAGGACGACCAGAATGCGCCTGCTCATGGGGTTCCTCCCGTTCGGCGGGACGGTGCCAACTGGCGGATTCCTGTCTACGTCGGGGCCGTTCGCCCCGGCCGCCGGGGGCGCCCCGGTCGCGGCACATCCTCAAGTGGCCGAACGCACTACGGCATGTTGTGGCCATCGGTCTTCATTCCGTGAACTCACCGGCATACGACGGGAGTTGCCGCAGCTCCGGCCGCGACTTCGCACAGTGCGGCCGGTCCGCGCGCACGAGCGGACCCGGCGGGCGCGGATGTGGGGTCATCGGACCCGTGCCGCTTCCGGACCCCGGGAGCGGAACCCCGATGAGCGGAGACACACATGCCGAGCGAACAGACCGGCTCCGACCGGGAGATCGCCGAGTTCGTGCAGCGCTGGTACGACCTGCTGAGCGCGCACGCGCCGGTCGAGGAGCTGCTGCCCTTCGTCACCGACAAGGGCCTGGTGATGGCCTTCCCGGAGCGGACCCTGTACGGCCACGCGGACTTCCTCGACTGGTACACGGCCGTCGGCGAGGCCTACACCGACCAGAGCCACACCGTGGAGAAGGTCACCACGCACGAGGAGGGCACCCGTATCGACGTCGACGTCACGGTGGTGTGGACCGCCAAGTCGACCGCGGACGGCAGCGTCTCGTCCTTCCGGATCAACCAGAAGTGGCAGTTGGAGCGGTCCACGCCGGGCGCCCGCCCGCTGATCGTCGACTACCGGGTCGGCGAGCCGGCCGCGATCTGATACCCCGTCACCTTTTGGAGGCTGTCATGCCGTCGAAGTCGCTGCCCCTCGGGGCCGATTACATCGTCGTCGGCGCCGGCTCGGCCGGCTGCGCGGTCGCGGCCCGCCTGAGCGAGGATCCGTCCACGACCGTGGTCCTGCTGGAGGCGGGCGGCTGGGACGAGCGCCCCGAGATCCACCGGGCCGACGCGGCCTCGGTCCTCTCGCTGCTCACCGCCGAGTGGCGGAGCGAGATCGACTGGGGCTACGTCACCGAGTCCGAGGCGGGCATGGAGGGCCGACGGGTCCCCGTGGCCCGTGGCAAGGTCGTCGGCGGCTGCAGTTCCGTCAACGCCCTGATGTGGGTGCGCGGCAGCCGCCACGACTACACCCGCTGGGTCGCCGAGGGCGCGACCGGTTGGTCGTACGACGAGGTCCTGCCGTTCTTCCGGCTGGCCGAGGACTACTCGGGCGGCGCCGACGCGTTCCGTGGCGCGGGCGGTCCCGTCCGGGTGCGGCAACTCGACCAACCCTCCCCCATCGCGCGGGCGTTCGTCGAAGGCGCCGGTGAACTCGGGTACGCCACGGACACCGACGGGGACTACAACGGCGCCCGGCAGGAGGGCTTCGGCTTCCTGTACCAGACGTTCCGCGACGACGCGGGCCGCCGGTGCAGCACCGCCGACGCCTATCTGCGGCCGGCCCTGGACCGTTCCAACCTGACTGTTCTCACCGACACCCTGGTCACCCGGCTGCTGCTGGACGGGACTCGGGTCACGGGCGTCGAGTACGTCCAGGACGGCACCCGGCACGAGCTGCGTGCCGGGAGCGAAGTCATCGTGTCCGCCGGGGCGTTCGAGACGCCGAAGCTGCTCATGCTGTCCGGCATCGGTCCGGCCGCGCACCTGCGGAAGCACGGCATCCGCTGTGTCCAGGACCTGCCGGGAGTCGGCGCCGGACTGCAGGACCACCTGTTCACGCCCATCTGCTACCAGTCGCTCCAGGAGCACCCGGACGGGGCGCTGCTCTCCGAGGCGGGGCTGTTCACCCACACCCGCGAGGCCGGTCCTGAGGACGCCCCCGACCTCCAGTTCACCTTCGGCCCCATCAAGTTCCTGCCGGCCGACGCCCCCGCCGACCAGTGGGAGGGTCCCGGCTTCACCTTCGCGCCGATCGCGCTGCGACCGCAGAGCCGGGGCCGGGTGCGGCTGCGCGACGCCGACCCGCGGTCCAACGCCGTCGTCAGCGCCGGGTACCTCACCTCCCCCGCCGACCTCGAAGTCCTGGTGCACGGCGTGGAGTTGGCCCGCGAGCTGGCCGCCACCCGCGCCTTCGACGCGTTCCGCGGCGACGAACTGGGCCCCGGCAAGGACATCACCGGGGCCGCCGAGCTGCGCCGTTACGTCGCCACCAACGCGACCACCCTGTGGCACCCGGCCGGCACCTGCCGGATGGGCACGGGCGCGGACGCCGTCACGGACCCCGAGCTGCGCGTGCACGGCATCGCGGGGCTGCGGGTCGCGGACGCGTCGGTGATGCCGTCGATCACCGCCGGCAACACGCACGCGCCCAGCGTCATGATCGGCGAGCGAGCGGCGGCGTTCGTCCGCGAGGCCGCCGTCCCGGCTCTCGCCGAACCGTCCCTGTCCGACGTCCACTTGAGCTAGGGGATGCACCATGTCCGACCTCGACCAGTCCCAGCAGGAGAACCTCAAGCTGTACCGGCGTTTCCTCGACGCGTTCAACGCCGGCGACCAGGCGGAGATCCCCCGGGTCATCGCCGCCGACTTCACCGACCACCACCCCGGGTTCGACATCAACGGCCTCGACTCCTACCTGGAGGCGCTGCGCGGGGCCTACAACACCCTTGATCTCAAGGGCGAGTTGGAGGAGCTGTCGGCGCTCGGCGAGGACCGGGTCCTGACCCGGGTCAAGCTGACCGGCACGCACCTCGGCGAGCTGCTCGGCTTCCCGGCCACGGGCCGCAAGGTCGAGTGGACCACCACCGAGATCTGGCGGGTCCAGGACGGCCTGTTCGTGGAGCGGTGGGCACAGGACGACATGCTCGGGCTGCGCGAGCAGATCTCCTCCGACGCCTCGAACCTGGCCGTCGTCCAGCAGGTCAGCGACGCCGTCAACCAGCGCCGCCTGGACGCCCTCGACGACCTCTTCGGGCCGACGTTCCACGACAACAACCCGGCGTGGAGCTGCGAGAGCCTGGAGGAGCTGAAGGGGATCATCCAGGGCGCCTACGACGGGCTCGACTTCTCCGTGCACCTCGACGCGCTCTACCCGGCCTCGCCGGACAAGGTGATCATGCACATCACCTTCCACGGCCGGCACATCGCCCCGTTCTTCGGCCAGGAGCCGACCGGCAAGGAGGTCTCCTGGACCAGCCTTGAGGTCTACCGGCTGGAGGACGGCAAGGTCGTCGAACGCTGGGTGCAGGCCGACACCGCGGGCCTGATGCGCCAGGTCGGCGTCCCGCTCCCCTGACCGTTCCAGCCCCCCAGACAGCACCGGAAAGGACGGGCCCATGAACACCCGAGAAGTGGTCGACACGTACTACCGGCTGGCCAACTCCGGCGAGTGGGACGCCTGGTGCGACCTGTTCGCCATCGACCAGACCATGGACGAACAGCTCGCCGGACACGTCGAGGGCCGCGAGACCCTCCGCGAGATGATGAAGGGCTTCCCGGAGATGTACGCCTCCTTCGCCAACGTGCCCCGGCACGTGGTCGTGGACGGCGAGCAGGCCGCGGTGGTCTCCGACATCATCGGCACCACCCACGACGGCATCACCGTCGAGGCCAAGGTGTGCAACTACTTCCGCGTCACCGGCGGCCTCATCAGCTACTTCGCGAACTTCCACGACAGTGTGCCGTTCGCCCCGGTGACCGGGAAGTGAGGGCTCACCGATGACAACCGCTGCTCCGGCCGGCCTGCGCTGGTCGCACGTCGGCCTCAACTGCCGTGACCAGAAGGCCACGGAGGACTTCTACACCCGGCACTTCGGCTTCGCCCGGGCCCGGGTGGTGGAGGCCGACGGGGTCCGCGTGGTGTTCCTGCGCAACGGCCCCGTCTACCTGGAGCTGTTCGCGACCGACGCGGACGCCCTGTCCACCACGGCGAAGGACGGCCCGGCCAACCCCGGCACGGCACGCCATCTCGCCTTCCAGGTCGACGACGTGGACGCGTTCCTCGCCGCCGCCGGGGGCGAACTGGAGCCGCTGCTCGGCCCGTTGACCTTCGACGAGTTCATCCCCGGCTGGAAGACGGTGTGGGTCTCCGACCCGGACGGCATCGTGCTGGAGGTCAGCCAGGGCTACACCGATCAGACCACCGACGAACTGGCCACGTACGCCTGACAGGAGAGTGCACCACCATGAGGCCCGTCCCCGACCAGACCATCCTCCTCACCGGCGCCACCGACGGCATGGGCCGTGAGCTGGCCCGTGAACTCGCCGCGCAGGGGGCGTCGTTGATCCTGCACGGCCGCAACGCGGCCAAGGGCGCGGAGCTGCTGGGCGAGCTGCGCGCGTCCACCGGCAACGACAAGCTCAGCTACGAGCTGGCCGACTTCTCCTCGCTGGAGGACATCCGCAAGCTGGCCGACCGGATCCTCGCCACGCACGACCGGCTCGACGCGCTGGTGAACAACGCCGGCATCGGGGTCGAGCTGATGCGCCACGAGAGCCAGGACGGTCTGGAACTCACCTTCCAGGTCGACTACTTGGCGGCCTACATGCTCAGCTGCCGACTCGCGCCGCTGCTGGTGCGCTCGGCCCCGGCCCGGATCATCAACGTCAGCTCCGCGGGCCAGGCGCCGATCGACTTCCGTGACGTGATGCTGGAGCGGCACTGGGACGGCGTGCAGGCCTACTGCCAGGCGAAGCTGGCCCAGATCAGCCTGACCATCGACCTGGCGGAGCGGCTGCGCGGCACCGGGGTGACGGCCAACGCCCTGCACCCGGCGTCGTACATGCCGACGAAGATGGTGGTGAACCTGTTCACCCCGCAGTCCACGGTCGCGGAGGGTGTGCACAGCACCCTGCGCCTGATCACCGACCCGGCCCTCGACGACGTCACGGGGACCTACTTCAACCGCACCCAGCGCTCCCGGGCGGGTGCCCAGGCCTACGACGAGAAGGCTCGCGCCCAACTGCGCGCGCTGAGCGAGTCGTTGACCGGGGTGACCTTCCCGGCCGACCTCAGCGGCTGACCGGCCCACGGCAGCACCGAGCCCCCGCCTCGTGCACGCGAGGCGGGGGCTTCGTGGTGTCCGGCTGCTAGCTCGCGGTGACGGACAGCTTGTGGTGGAACACGTTGCCCGGGTCCCAAGTGGCCTTCACCTGGCGCAGCTTGGCGAGGTTTCCCTTGAAGTAGAGGGTCCCCCAGGGCACGCCGGAGGTGTTCCAGGCCGGGTCGGTGAGATCGGTGTCGGGGTAGTTGATGTACGAGCCGTCGTTGGTGTCGTTCGGCACCGGCACCCCGCCGGTGTCCGCGTACAGGTCGCGGTACAGCGCGCGCATCCAGGCCACGTGGCGGTCGTCCTGCGTCGGATCGGGCCAGTATGTAGTGAAGTTGGCCTTCAGGATCGAGTCCCGCTGGGCCAGCGCGGTGGCCGTGGGCGACACCGTGTTGACCTTGCCGCCGTAGGAGTAGAGCAGGATGCCGGCGTGCCCGTCGTAGGCGGCGTCGGAGAGGTAGCCGTAGAGCGTCCTGGCCTGTTCCGCGGACCAACCCTGACGCAGATAGGCGCCCTTGGACTTCGTGCGGTTGTAGAGGCCGGTGTCGTAGGGGTCCTTGAGGGTCGTCTTCAGCCAGGGCCAGGAGGAGCGGCCGTCCGTGTAAGGGACGCCGATGCCGCCGACCACCGCCGTGACGTAGGCGTCGAGGAGGGCCGAGGCGTCCGAACGGGTGCCGTCTATCTGGGTGTTGAGGACCAGGCTGCCCTGGATGCGGTTGTAGAGGATGAGGACGCTGTGGAGGCTGTCGTAGGAGGAGCCGGCGACGCTGTTGCGGGCGTGCCAGGTGCCGTGGTTGGCGATCAGCGTCGTGAAGGCTGTCTCCGTCAGGTCGGTCCACTTGATGGCGACCGTCGACTTCAGGAGTGTCTTCGGCGGTCTGGGGAGCAGGGTGGCGGGGTCGGTGCCGGTGGCGTCGGGGGCGCGGAACCAGTAGCGGGTGACGATGCCGAAGGTGCCTCCGCCGCCGCCTGTGTGGGCCCACCACAGGTCGCGGTGCGGGTCGTCGGCATCGCGGGTGGCGACGACGGCGCGTGCGGTGCCGGTCGCGTCGACCACGACGACCTCGACGGCGTAGAGGTGGTCGACGACGGCGCCGTACTGGCGGCACATGGCGCCGTAGCCGCCGCCGGTGACATGGCCGCCGACGCCGACCGTCGGGCAGGTGCCGCCGGGCAGGGACACGCCCCACTCCAGGTAGAGGGTGCGGTAGACGTGGCCGAGGGTGGCGCCGCCCTCGACGAGGAAGGCGCGGCGGGCGGGGTCGTAGTGGACCGCGTCCATCTCCGACATGTCGACGAGGATCCGTACGTCCGGGTCGTCGACGAGTCCGTCGAGGCAGTGTCCGCCGCCGCGCACGCCGATGCGTTTGCCGGCGTCGACCGCCTCCTGAACGACGGACACCACCTGCGCGGTGGTGTGGACGAGCCGTATCGAGTCGGGGGCGGCGGTGAATCTCGCGTTGTAGCCGCGGGAGGTGAGGTCGAGATAGCGGGCGTCCGACGCGCCCACGGTGACGGCGGCGGGGGTGGTGGCGTCGGCGGCAGAGGCGCGGGTGGGGAGGACGGCCGCGCCGATCCCCGCGGCGGTGGCGGTGCCGAGGAGTCCCCGCCGGGTGAGGCCGGCGGACGGAGGTCGGTCGGGTTGCTGTCGTGCCATTGCTGTCTCCTTTGTCTCGTGAAGGATTCATCTCGTGAAAAAACTGCCGCCCAGGAGGCCGGAAGCCTTCTGGGCGGCAGCAGTTGAGGGGGCGTCAGACGACGTCGTGTCCGCTGACCGTGGTCTCCGGGATCTCGTCGCGGACGTCCCAGTGCTCGACGATGAGTCCGCCTTCGAGCCGGAAGATCTCCACGACCACCGAGCCCCGGTCCGTCGCGGTGGCGCGGAAGTGGGTGTGCACGAAGACCAGGTCGCCGGAGCTGGCCGCGCGCTTGATCTCGAACCGTGCGTCGGGGAGCTGCTTGCGGAAGCCCTCGATGAACTCGACCAGCGGCTTGCGCCCGTCGGGCAGGTTCGGGTTGTGCTGGATGAGGTCCGCGGCCAGGTACTTGTCGGCCAGGTCGGTCTGCCCCTGGTTCCAGACCGTCTCCAGGTAGTCGCGCACGAAGTTCACCTGGTGGCTGCTCATGAGTTCTCCTTGACTGACTGATCTAGCTGATGTGTACAGGTGTGGCGGGCTGCTCGGCGGACGCCGCCGAGGCCTGCCGGACGGACAGCACGTGGGCCAGCGCGGCGAGGACGAGGACGCCCAGGGCCGCGGCCGGGATGGGGCCCGCGCCCACACCGGGCAGCAGGGAGCTGCCGATGAAGCTGCCGAGGCTCATCCCGAGGTAGAGCGCGGCGGCGTTCAGGGCGAGGATCAACCCCGGTTGCAGGGGCACGAGTTCGACCAGCCGGGCCTGCTGCGGAGCCTGGTAGAGCTGGCTGAAGAAGGCCCAGAACGCGAAGAACACCAGCCCGGCGTGGGAGTGCGGGGCGACCAGCAACAAGGCGAAGCCCGCGGCGAGTCCGATGACGGCGAGGCCCACGGTCCGGTCCCCGCCGAGCCGTTCGGCGATCCTCGGTGCCGTCGCGTTGCCCACGACGCCGATGACGCCGAAGGCGAGCAGGGTCACGGAGATCAGCCCGGAGGACGCGTCGAAGCGGTCCTTGAGGTAGGCGCCCGCGATGCCGTAGACGGTGAACTGGGCGGCCATGAAGAGGAGGGTCGTCGAGACGGTGGCCACGGTCGCGGGGGTGTGCAGCGCGCCGCGGTAGGCGCGGACGGTGGGCGGTTCGCCGGCCGGGATCTCGGGGACGAACACGAACACCGTCACGAAGGCGATCGCGGAGAGCGCGGCCACCCCGAGGAGGGCCGGGCGCCAGCCGAGGCTGCCGCCGAGGAAGGAGGCCAGCGGCACCCCGAGCACGGCGGCGGCCGTCATCCCGCCGAAGACGGTGGCCAGCGCCCGCTGCCGGCGCTCCGCCGGGACGATGAGCGCGCCGGCCGCCGAGGCGCCGGGGCCGAAGACGGCGGCGCCCATCGCGGCGAGGACCCGAGTGACCGTCAGGAAGCCGTAGTTGGGCGCCACGGCGCCGAGCGCGGCGCCGACCGTGAGCAGCCCGATGCCTACGAGGAGGACGCGTTTGCGGTTCCAACGGCGCAGCAGGATGGGGGCGGTGGGCGCGCAGACGGCGAAGGTCAGCGCGAAGACGGTGACGAGGATGCCCACCGAGGCGGGCTGGACGTGCAGGTCGTCCCCGATCGGACCGTTCAGGCCGACGACCGCCAGCGAGATCGTCCCCAGGCTGAAGTAGCCGAGTGACAGCGACAGCAAGGCAGGTAAGGCGTTGCGGGACGGCATCACGCCACCTCCTCTTCCGAACGTTTCGAACGGGAAAGTTGCATACGGCGACCGTAGGAAGGCCCGCCGGGCTCTCGCGCGCGTCGCGAGGAGGCCGGCGGCACTGCCCGAGGTCCGTCCCCGCACTACGTCAGGTCGCGCCGAAGGACCGTGAGCGCAGCACCAGCGGCACGCTCCGGTCGGTACTGATCAGCCAGTGCTCGACGCCGTTGACCAGCAGGAGCAGCAGGGTGGTGAGGGCCAGCACGGCGAGGGCCGGCACGAAGGGCGCGGCGACTGCGGCGGCCAGGAGGACCAGTCCGCAGTAGAAGCGGGTGGCGGACGCGGCGCCGAACATCCGGCGGCGCGTGTAGCAGAACGTCAGCAGGATCAGGGCGGCGCCGACGGGCAGCAGTCCCGCGGCGCCGGAGTGCGGGGCCCGCAGCGGGTCGTGGACGGTGCGTACGGCGCCGACGGAGACCAGCAACAGGCCCGCGACCAGGGCGAGATGGCCGTAGCTGAGGACGTCGCGGACGACGACGGCGGGCGTGGGGTGGGTGCGCAGGGCGTGGGCGACGGCCGAGGCGGCGAGGTGGAAGTAGAGCCACCACAGGGCGCAGCCGATGAGGAAGGCGAGGACGAGCGCGGTCAGGCTGACCGGGTCGAGGGGGCCCTTGGCGACTCCGGCGCCGACGGAGAAGATGTTCTCGCCGAGGGCGATGATGATGAACAGCCCGAAGCGTTCCGGGAGATGGTTGACGCCGAAGGCCAGTCGCCGCAGATGGCCGCTGAGCAGTACGGGTGCCACGAGTTCGGCGATCACGGCGAACGCCCAGCACACCGCGCGCCAGGGGGCGGGGAGGGTGGCGGCGGCGAACAGCACGAGCGCGAAGGCGAGTCCGGCGCGGTAGGGGTGGATGGTGTAGAGGGCGCACTCTCTGCGGATGGCCTCGCCGATGAGCAGGCGCAGGGCGAGGTAGCTGCCCGCGTACAGCAGGGCTTGTTCGCGGTCGACGAGTGCTTGTGGCGCGGCAACCGCCATGCCGTAGACGGCGAGTGCGGTCATCAGGAGGAACACGCGTTGCAGGTTGGTCTCGTGGACGGCGTTCATCGCCATGACGACGTCCACCCAGGCCCACCAGAGCGGGACGAGCACGAGCAGACACTGTCCGAGGACGGGCCAGGTGGGGTGCCCGGCGAGCAGGTGCGCGATCTGGCCCACGCCGAACGCGAGGACCAGATCGAAGAAGAGCTCCGCCCAGGTGGCCCGGTCGCGCACCTGAACGGCCGGGACGGTCGTTGTCGCGGTTGCGTCGGTCATCGTCGTATCGGCGCACGGGCGGAGCCCGGAGAAGGCGGAATCGCCGAACTGGGCTCCTACTGCGGCGAGTCGGGTCGCCTGCTGTCGGAACTCCGGGACGGCAGGGGGTCGTTGGCGGTGACGGTCATCCGGGGGTCCGGTCGAGCAGGGCGGTGACCTCGGTGCGGAAGGCGGCGAGGCGTTCGGCCGCGTGGTCGGGGCTGATGCGGGGCTCGTAGACGGCGGACGGCTTTCCGTCGGGCAGCGCGTCGGCGAGCGACAGTCCGGGGTCGGCGCCGAGTCGGGCCAGCGCGCCCACGCCGAGGGCGGTCGCGTCGGGCAGCACGGACACCTCGACGGGGCATTGCAGCAGGTCGGCCTGGGTCTGCATGAGCAGGGCGGAGCGGGCGAGGCCGCCGTCGACGCGCAGCACGTCAAGGGGGGTGCCGAGGTCGGTGGTGGCGGCCGCGGCGAGTTCGACGACCTGTGCGGCGATGCCCTCGCACAGGGCGTGCACCAGGTGCCCGGCCGTGGTGTCGAGGCCGAGTCCGGTGAGGGAGCCGCGCAGGTCACCGCGCCACCAGGGGGCGGCGAGTCCGGCGAGGGCGGGGACGAAGGTCACGCCGCCGTTGTCGGGGACGGTGCCGCCGACGCGGTCGAGGTCGGCGGGGCCGGTGACGACGCCGAGGTCGGTGAGCCAGCGGACGGCGGACGCGGCCGTGTACACCTGCCCGTCGAGGCAGTAGCCGGTCCGCCCGTCCAGCCGCCAGGCCACACAGCTCACCAGGCCCGAGTCCCCGCGCCGGGGCGTGTCGCCGGTGTGGGCGAGCAGCAACGCCCCTGTGTCGTACGTGCACTTGGCGCCGCCGGGGGCGGTGATCCGCTGGGCGAGGAGGGCCGCCTGCTGGTCCACGACGAGTCCGGTGAGGGGGATCTCGGCGCCGAACGCGGTGGTCGTACCGATCGGCCGGGCGCAGTCGACAACTCCCGGGAGGCGTTCGTCCAGGAGTCCGTAGAGGTCGAGGGCGCGGGGCGACCAGGCTGCCTTGTCCAGGTCGAGGAGTTGGGTACGGCCGGCGGTCGCGGCGTCGGTGACATGCGTGCCGGTGAGGCGGTGCACCAGCCAGGAGTCGCTGGTGGTGACCATGCCCTCGCGGGTGAGGTGGCGGCGGATCCAGGCCATCTTGGGTGCGGCGAAGTACGGGTCGAGGGGCAGGCCGGTCAGTGCGCGTAACTCGTCGGCGTGCTCGGCGAGTTCGGCACAGACGCGCTCGGCGCGGCGGTCCTGCCGCACGAGGGCGTCGGTCAACGGCATACCGGTGTCGGGGTCCCAGGCGAGCACGGTCTCCCCCTGGTTGGCGAGGCCCAGCGCCGTCACGGGTTCATCGGCCTCGGCGAGCGCCCGGCGCCCGGCGACGATCACCGACTCGTACAGTTCCTCGGGATCGGCCTCGACCAGGCCGCCCGGCGGCCGGCGATTCCCCACCGAGACGAACCCGGTCCCGATCACACCGCGTTCGGGACAGATCACCAGGGCCTTCGTACCGGATGTTCCCTGGTCGACGGCGAGTACCGGACCCGTCATACCACCCCTCCCGTAGATCAACGCCCGCCAGCCTGCCGCCGCTCCGCACACCACGTCAAGCATTTCTGATCTTCAGTCAACTCGCAGATATATCTGTGGAGTTGGGGAGGATCGGGAAGCGGCGGGGAATGCGGGAGTACGAAGCCACAGCACGGATACGGCAGGATGAGCGGTCGCGTCAGCACACGGGCCCCCTCCCGGCCGGCGCGAACGCACGACCGGCAATGCCCGCAATTCGAGCAGGTGGCAACAACGTGACGACACTGCACATCCGGCCGTCCGCGGCGCTCTTCGCCGCAGTTTCTTCTCCCGGAGGTGACCGATGAACCGCACGCCGACCCTGGACGACTTCATGCTGGCCGGAATCGCCCTGGCCTCGGGCCTGTTGGCGGCCTTTCTGCTGCGCGTACTGCTGCGCTGGCTCGGCAAGCACGCCGATCGGACGCGCTGGAGCGGCGACGACGTGATCGTCGACGCGCTGCGGACCGCGCTGCCGTGGTCGGCGATCGCCGGTGGCGCGGCGGTCGCGGGGGCGGTGCTGCCGTTGACGCACACGGTCCAGCACCAGGTCAACCAGAGCCTCAAGGTGCTGATCATCCTCGCCGTGACGGTGTCGGCGGCCCGGGTGGTAGCCGGCCTGGTCCGGGCGGTCACCAACTCCCGTTCCGGTGTTGCCGGTTCGGCCACGATCTTCGTCAACATCACCCGGATACTGGTCCTGGCCATCGGTTTCCTGGTGATGCTGCAGACGCTGGGCATCTCGATAGCGCCCATGCTCACCGCCCTGGGCGTCGGCGGTCTCGCCGTCGCGCTCGCGCTTCAGGACACCCTCGCGAACCTCTTCGCGGGCATCCACATCCTCGCGTCGAAGACCGTGCAGCCCGGCGACTACATCCGGCTGAGCAGTGGCGAGGAAGGATACGTCGAGGACATCAACTGGCGTCAGACGACGGTCAGGGCGCTGTCCAACAACCTCGTCGTGATACCGAACGGCCAGCTCGCCAAGACGAACATGACCAACTTCATGCGTCCCGAGCAGCAGTTGACGATCCTGGTCCAGGTGGGTGTCGGCTACGACAGCGACCTGGAGCATGTCGAGGAGGTGACCATGGAGGTCATCGCCGAGGTCATGACCGACATCACCGGCGCGATCCCCGAGCACGAACCGGCCATCCGCTTCCACACGTTCGGCGACTCGCGGATCGGCTTCACGGTGATCCTGGGCGTGGGCGAGTTCAGCGACCAGTTCCGCATCAAGCACGAGTTCATCAAGCGCCTGCACAAGCGGTATCGGGAGGAGGGCATCCGCATTCCGGCACCGACGCGGACGGTGGCGCTCCAGCAGGGGTCCGTCGCCATACCGCAGCAGCGGGTCCCGGAGGACGAGCCGGGCGAAGTCTCCTCCACCCGGCTCGACTGACCTGGTCGGTCAACTCCCTCAGAGCGTCGCCGAGTTGTCGCGGTAGTGCCGCGGGGCGGTGAGCGACGGCTTCACCGGCGTCACCGTCCAGTCCGGATGACCGGGCATGCGCGGCGTCGTCGTACCGTAGAGCCAGTCCCGCAGGAAGCCGGACAGGTCCTGGCCGGAGACCGTCGACGCGACGGCGATGTAGTCCTCCGTCGTCGCCGAGGAGTCGCGGTAGCGGGCGAGGAAGTCGCGCTCCACGGCGTGGAAGGTGTCCTCGCCGATGAACTCCCGCAGGGCGTACAGGACCAGGACACCGCCCAAGTAGCGCTGGTTGTCGAAGAGGTTGACCGCGTTGGGGGCCGCGACCGGGCCGGAGTCGTGGCGCCACTGGTCGCCGCGCGCGTAGGTGTCCTTCATGCGGGCTTCCATCGTGGTGAGGCCGAGGGAGTCCGGCCAGCCGCGCTCGTAGCGGTAGAGCAGCCCGTAGAAGTCGGCGTGCCCCTCGTTCAGCCACAGGTCGGCCCAGGTGGCGGGGCTGACGCTGTTGCCGAACCAGGAGTGGACCAGCTCGTGCATCATGTGCGAGCCGATCTTGCTCTCCGCCTGGAGCAGGAAGTTCGGCTTGTACAGGGTGAGGGTCTGGGTCTCAAGTCCCGTGAAATCAAAGGCGGTCGGGCTGTCGGAATTGCAGGGAAGCAGTCCGTACGTCTCGAACGGGAACGCCCCGAGCCGCTGCTCCAGCCAGTCCACCAGGCCCGGCGTCAGCGCGAGCGCCGGTTCCAGGGCGGCGGCGCGGGCGGTGGGCACGATGTCCCGCAGCGGCAGCCCGTGCGGGCCGCTGCGCTCCTTGACGACGTAGTCGCCGACCGTGATCTGCACCAGTTCGGTCGCCATCGGCGAGCGCGAGCGGTAGCTGAACGCGGTCCGGTCGCCGTCCAGCCGCTCGGTGCACACCAGTTGACCGTTCGCGACCCCGCGCAGCCCGTCCGGGACGGTGATGCGGAACGTGAAGTCGGCCTTGTCGCTGGGGTGGTCGTTGCAGGGGAAGACGGTGTGCGCGAGGTTCGGCTGGCCGCACACCGCGAAACCGTCGGGGGTGAGGACCCAGCCGCCGGTGGGCGCGGCGGCGCGGCTCGGGTCGACGGAGTACGAGACGCAGACGGTGACTCGGCTCCTCTCCGGGAGAGTTCGGGCGGGCGTGATCCGCAGCTTCTCGTCGGCCTGCTCGAAATCGACGCCACGGCCCTGGACGCGGACCTCGTGGATGTCGAGGCCGAGGGCGTCGAGGGAGAACCGGGTCAGGGCCTCGGTGGTGCGCAGTTCTATCGTGACCGTGCCGTCGACGAGCTTCGTCGTCGCGTCGTAGGCGAGGTCGAGGTCGTAGGAGCGGACGCGGTAGCCGTCGTTGCCGAGGCTCGGGTACACCGGGTCGCCGAGGGTCTCGGCACCCTCGTCGCCGTAGCCTCGCGCATTCGTCCCGTCGGCGTTCCCCCGTCCGGCCGCGAAGGCCGGGGAACCCATGGTCAGCGCCGTGCCCGTACCTATCAGGGCGGCCAGCGGGGCAGTCACTCTGGTGCGATTTCTCATGATCCGCTTTCGCTCGGGCGGCCGGGTGGTCAGCTCCGGCCGTCGGTCAGTGAAGGTGATCCACCCGTTACTGACCACGGGATCGGGCGAACGGTTGCCCTTGATCGTCGGACAGGTGTTCGCGCAGTGCGGACGGACCGCTGTCGAGTGGGACCGCATCACGAGATATCTTGATGTCGAGCAATGTTGCAGACGTGGAGCGGAGCACCGGTGACTGACTCGACCATCATCTATACGCACACTGACGAGGCCCCGGCCCTGGCGACGTATTCCTTCCTGCCGGTGGTCCAGGCGTACGCCTCGCAGGCAGGTGTCGCCGTGACCACGCGGGACATCTCGCTGGCCGGGCGCATCATCGCCGTGTTCCCGGAGTACCTCACCGAGGACCAGCGGATCCCGGACGCCCTGCACGAGCTGGGCGAACTGGCGAAGACGCCCGAGGCCAACATCATCAAGCTGCCGAACATCTCGGCGTCCATCCCGCAGCTCAAGGCGGCCGTCGCCGAGCTGCAGGAGCAGGGTTACGCGCTGCCGAACTACCCGGACGACCCGAAGACCGACGAGGAGCGTGACATCCAGTCCCGCTACGACAAGGTCAAGGGCTCGGCCGTGAACCCGGTCCTGCGCGAGGGCAACTCCGACCGGCGCGCCCCCGCCTCGGTCAAGAACTACGCCAAGACCCACCCACACCGCATGGGCGCCTGGTCGGCCGACTCCAAGACCAATGTCGCCACCATGGGCGAGAACGACTTCCGCTCCACCGAGAAGTCCGCGACGATCGCCGAGGCCGGTGCGCTGCGCATCGAGCTGGTCGCCGAGGACGGCACCACCACCGTGCTGCGCGAGTCGGTACCCGTCCTCAAGGACGAGGTCGTCGACGCCTCCGTGCTGCACGTCGCCGAGCTGCGCGAGTTCCTCACCGCGCAGATCGCCCGCGCCAAGGCCGAGGACATCCTCTTCTCGGTGCACCTGAAGGCCACGATGATGAAGGTCTCCGACCCGATCATCTTCGGCCATGTGGTCCGCGCCTTCTTCCCGAAGACCTTCGAGCAGTACGGCGCCACGCTCGCCGCGGCCGGTCTCTCCCCGAACGACGGTCTCGGCGGCATCCTCAAGGGCCTCGCCGCGCTGCCCGAGGGCGACGCGATCAAGGCCTCCTTCGACGCGGAGATCGCCGAGGGCCCCGCGCTCGCGATGGTCGACTCCGACAAGGGCATCACCAACCTGCACGTGCCGTCCGACGTGATCGTCGACGCCTCGATGCCGGCCATGATCCGCACCTCCGGCCACATGTGGGGCCCGGACGGCGCGGAGGCGGACACCCTCGCGGTGCTCCCGGACTCCTCCTACTCCGGCGTCTACCAGGCCGTCCTCGACGACTGCCGCGCGCACGGCGCCTACGACCCGTCGACCATGGGCTCGGTGCCGAACGTCGGTCTGATGGCGCAGAAGGCCGAGGAGTACGGCTCCCACGACAAGACCTTCGAGGTCCAGGCCGCCGGAACGGTCCGCCTCGTCGACCAGGCCGGCAATGTCGTCCTGGAGCAGCCGGTCGCCAAGGGTGACATCTTCCGCGCCTGCCAGACCAAGGACGCCCCGATCAAGGACTGGGTGAAGCTGGCCGTCACGCGCGCGCGTGCCACCGGCAACCCGGCGGTGTTCTGGCTCGACGAGACCCGCGCGCACGACGCCCAGCTGATCAAGAAGATCGAGGCATACCTCCCGGAGCACGACACCGAGGGCCTGGACATCCGGATCCTCGCGCCGGTCGAGGCCACCAAGCTGTCGGTGGAGCGCATCCGCCGCGGCGAGGACACCATCTCGGTGACCGGCAACGTGCTGCGCGACTACCTGACCGACCTCTTCCCCATCCTGGAGCTGGGCACCAGCGCCAAGATGCTGTCGGTCGTCCCGCTGATGGCGGGCGGCGGCCTCTTCGAGACGGGCGCCGGCGGCTCCGCCCCGAAGCACGTCCAGCAGCTCGTCAAGGAGAACTACCTGCGCTGGGACTCGCTCGGTGAGTTCTTCGCGCTGGTCCCCTCCCTGGAGCAGTACGCGACGTTCACCGGCAACGCCCGCGCGCAGGTCCTCGCCGACACCCTCGACCGCGCGACGGCGACCTTCCTCAACGAGGACAAGTCCCCGACCCGTCGCGTCGGCGGTATCGACAACCGCGGCAGCCACTTCTTCCTCTCCCTGTACTGGGCGCAGGAGCTGGCCGCGCAGACCGAGGACGCGGACCTCGCGAAGGCCTTCGCGGGCCTGGCCGAGACCCTCGCGGGCGCCGAGCAGCAGATCATCGAGGAACTCGGCGCGGTGCAGGGCAGCCCGGCCGACATCGGCGGCTACTACCAGCCCGACCCGGCCAAGGCCGCGAAGGTCATGCGCCCGTCGACCACGTGGAACGAGGCGCTGGCTTCCCTGAGCTGACACGCGGAGCCTTCCAGGGCACTCGCGCTTGTCTCTCCGCCCCGGCCGGGGTCTCCTCCGGCCGGGGCGGCTGCGTTCGTCCACGTTCGCCCCCGGTCCGTGATCGTCGCTGCCGATACCTTGATCCTGCACCACGCCACTGACAACGCCTCCGGGAGCCGCCCGTGTCCCCCTCCGCGCCGTCGTTCGAGCTGTTGCCCGGCGCCGCCGACTCGCCCGTCATCCTCCATGTCCCCCATTCCGCGCGGGAGATACCGGCCGGCGTCCGCGCGGGCATCGTGCTGGACGACCCGGAGTTGGAGCGGGAGCTGGACCACATCACCGACGCGCACACCGCCCGGATCGCCGAAGAGGCGGCACGCGCGTGTGCCCTCACCCCATGGCGGTTCGTGAACCGTCTGTCCCGGCTGGTCGTCGATCCGGAGCGGTTCCCGGACGAGCGGGAGGAGATGCTCGCCGTGGGCATGGGCGCGGTCTACACCCGCACCGCGCACCGCGCCGAGCTACGGCCCGCCGACCACGACCCCGAGCCGCTGATCGACCGCTACTTCCGCCCGTACGCCCAGGCCATGACGGAGGCCGTCGCCGACCGGCTGGCCACGACCGGCCGGGCCGTCGTCGTCGACCTGCACTCCTACCCCACCGCCCCGCTCCCCTACGAACTGCACGGCACCGGCCCCCGCCCGCCCGTCTGCCTGGGCACGGACGCCTTCCACACCCCGCCCACCCTGCTGGCGGCGGCGCGCGAGGCGTTCTCGGGGTGCGGGGAGATCGGCGTCGACAGCCCGTTCATCGGGACCTACGTCCCGCTGGAGTTCTACGGCAAGGAGCCCGCCGTAGTCGCGCTGATGGTGGAGCTGCGCCGGGACACGTACATGACGGAACCCGGGGGCCCGCCCGACGGCCTCTCGGTCGCCCGGCTCGCTTCCGCGCTGGCGGCGCTCGTCGCCGCCGTATCGGACTAACCTCCGGCTGGAGCACTCCCGCAGGACAGGCGGGCGGGGGCGTACGAGGGTGGACGCATGACCGAGGAGACCACCACGCTGACCAGCCAGGCCCCGCAGCCGCCCGTACGGGACTGGCCCCCGATCGACCTGACCGGGACCGACTTCGACCCGGTTCTCTCGGAGCTGATGCGCGAGGGTCCGCTGAACCGGATCCGGCTGCCGCACGGTGAGGGCTGGGCGTGGCTGGCCACCCGCTACGACGACGTGAAGATGATCACCAACGATCCGCGGTTCGGCCGCGCAGAGGTGACGACCCGTCAAGTGACGCGCATGGCCCCGCACTTCAAGCCGCGCCCGGGGTCGCTGGCGTTCGCCGACCAGCCGGACCACAACCGGCTGCGCAAGCCGGTCGCGGGCGCGTTCACGGTCGGCGCGATGAAACGGCTGCGGCCTCGGGCGCAGGCGCTGCTCGACGTGCTGGTGGACGGGGTCGTGGCGGACGGGCCGCCGGCGGATCTGATCGAGCGGGTTCTGGAGCCGTTCCCGCTCGCGGTGGTCAGCGAGGTCATGGGGGTGCCCGAGGAGGACCGGGAGCAGGTGCACTCCTGGACCCGGCAGATCATCTCCACGTCCGGTGGCGCCGAGGCCGCCGACCGGGCCAAGAACGGCATGTACGCGTGGATCACCGACACCATCCGCGCCCGCGCCGACAGCGACGGCACCGACGTGTACTCGCTGCTGGGCAACGCCGTGGCCCGGGGCGACATCAGCGAACCGGAGGCCGTGGGCCTCGCGGGTCCGTTGCAGATCGGCGGGGAAGCGGTCACCCACAACTGCGGCCAGATGCTGTACCTGATGCTCACCCGTCCCGAGCTGCTGGAGCGCCTGCGGGGTCAACCGGAGTGCAGGGAGGCCGCGTTGGACGAACTCCTCCGCTTCATCCCGCACCGCGCGTCGGTCGGGCTGGCCCGGATCGCCCTGGAGGACGTCGAGTTGCACGGCCACCGCATCAGCGCGGGGGACCCGGTCTACGTCTCCTACCTCGCCGCCAATCGCGACCCGGCCGTCTTCCCGGACCCGGACCGCATCGACGTCGACCGCGATCCCAACCCGCATCTGGCCCTGGGCAACGGCCCGCACTACTGCACCGGTGCCGTGCTCGCCCGGCTGCAGACCGAACTCCTCGTGGACACCCTGCTGGACCGGTTGCCCGGGCTCCAACTCGCCGTCCCCGCCGAGGAGATCGTCTGGCGCCGGAAGACGATGATCCGGGGTCCGCAGACGCTGCCGGTGACCTGGTAGGGCGCTGGGCCCTGATGCGCGAGGAAGGGGTGTCCCGCTCTCCTTCCTCGCGCACCGTCGGTCACGCCCGCAGCCACTCCGTGACGACCACCTCCCCGCCGGTCCGCAGCCGTAGCGCGAAAGGACCGGCCGGGGGTACGTCGCTGGTGAAACGGCCCATGGCGTCGGCCGTGAGAGTGGTGGGGCGCAGTGCCTGGAGGCCGTTCAGGACCTCGATGCCGGCCGGTTGCGGCGGCATCACCTGACCCATCAGGCCCTCGCTCGTGACTTCCACGTCGACGCTGAGTTCGCCCGCCGTGAAGGTCAGCATGCGGGGTACGTCCAGGGCTCCCCTGACCGGGATGGCGTCGACCAGGGAGTCGAAGGTCAGCTCCGCGAGCCGGGCGTCCATGTCGTACAACGCGTAGGCGTCCATGGCGACTTGGCGCAGTTCGGCGGGGAGCGGGTCCAGGATGGCGACCGCCTGGCGCAACTCCTCCTCCAGGAGGGCGTCGTCGAACTCCGAGCCGTCGCCGTCCTGTTCACCCTGCTGGTCGTCGAACTCCTCGTCGTCGAAGGGGTCCTGGCCGAACGCGTCGAACGCGCCGGGACCGTCGCCGTACATGCCGTTCACAGCGCCTCCCCGGCGTTCAGTCGGGCTCGTAGCCGGCGCAGACAGCGCTGGCGCATGGGTCCGATACTGCCCACGGCGATGCCCAGACCGGCGGACACCTCCTGATAGCTGGGTGGCGGCGAGGCCATCAGGACGCGCAGTAACTGCCTGCACCGCTCGCCGAGTTCGGCGAACTCCTGCCACAGCCTGCGGATGCGCTCGGCCTCGGAGGCCGCCTCCTCCGAGTCGAGGACCGACTGCTCGGGGGTGCGCTCCTCGCTGACGCGGTCGAGGAGTTGGGGATCGTCCGTGGGCATGAGCCGCCGCAGTCCCTTGATCACCTTCAGGCACTCGTTGCGCGCGGTGCTCGCCAGCCAGGAGCCCGCCTTGTCGGGTTCCCGGATCCGGCCCAGGTGCTGGGCGAAGCGGAACCACACGGTCTGGTACACCTCGCCGGCGTCGGCGTCGGAGAGCCGATGGGCGCGGACCACTGACCAGACCAGTGGGCTGAGCCCCTCCACGAGCGCCTTCCAGGCCGCCGCGTCGCCGTCGACTGCCGACCGGACGAGCGCGCCGACTTCTGCACGGTCCACGGTGCCACCCCTCGTGTACGGCATGTCATCGTACGCCGTGGAGGGGATGGTTCCGGCCCTCATGCCGGTGCGGAGAGCGGCACGACGGGGACCGGGCGCCAGGTGGGCGGGCGCAGCGCCGGTACATGCGCCCCGCGCACTTCGGCGTACTCGGTGTTGGCCGCGAGGAGTTGGGTACGGGCGGTGCGCGCGTCGCTCTCCTTGTTGGCCGTCATGTAGGCGGCGACCAGGCCGGCGGCGACGGGGGTGGCGAACGAGGTCCCGCTCCAGTGCGCGAACCCCTCGAACATCACCTGGTCGGGCCTGCCGGCCGAGTTGGCGCCCTGCTGGCTCAACACCCCGGTGTGGGCGGGGTATTGGCAGGTGCAGGAGTAGGTGAAGCCGAACCGGCAGGCGTCGTAGGTGCTGTGCTGGTAGGTGTACGGCGTCGGTGCGTCGAAGCCGGTGAGGGGGCCGACGAGCCGCTCGCCGGGGGCGTAGGCCTTGACCCAGGCGCCGTGGTTGCTGAAGCAGGCGCCGTGCTCGCCGTCGCCGCGCAGTGCGCCGACCGAGAGGACGACGTCCTGGTAGTCGGGCAGGTCGGCGTAGGCGGCGGGCCAGAAGGGGGTGGCGCTGGCGTTGTTGCCGGCCGCCGCGACGAGCAGGGTGCGCTGGGCGCGCAGGGCCTGCATGAAGCCCTCGACGCCGAGGAGGCCGTCGGTGCGGCCGTTGCTGGTGCCGGCGGAGAGGCTGATGACGTCGGGCCAGCCGTTCTGGTCTACGGCGGCGAACAGCGCCTCGCCGAAGTCCGATTCGAGGATGGCGCCCGCGTCGTTGAGGGTGTTGCGGACGGTCACCTCGGTGTTGGGCGAGACGGCCGCGACGAGCCCGGCGATGAACGTGCCGTGCCCTACGTACTGTTGGAGCACTCCCGCCGCGTCGGTCTCCTTGATCTGCGGGTCGCCCTGGACGTGGGCCAGCAGCGGGTAGGACCGGTAGTCGTGCATGAGTCCGGTGTCGATGACGAGGACGTCGACGGCGGTGTCCGCGTCGTAACCGGCTTCCACGGGTACGGGGTTGGCGCCCTGGGCGAGCGGGGCGGGCACGGGCTCGTCGCCGGGACAGGCGTTCACGGCGATCGACACGACGTGGTTGCGGCTGACCAGTCGGCGGCCCGCGCGGCCCTCCGGTTCGCGCAGGGCGCGCAGGGCGTTGGCGACGGCGCGGTCGCCGCGCCGGTCGCCGTGGGCGGGGTCGCCGACCTGGATGCGGGTGATCCCGGACCGGTTGGTCTCGGGTCCGGCCCTGCGGACGGAGTCGGCGGTGAGGCCGGTGGCCTCGGTGAAGTGGGTGCGTACGGTGTCCTCGACGAGGCGGGCCTCCTCGCCGTCGCGGGCTAGCACGACGCCCTTCTCGTAGAAGAACTCGGCGGAGTCGTCCGGTCCCATCGCGAGGGGGATGTCGGGCATCGAGCGCTGGATCTGGTCGAACTGCTCGTGGAATCGCTGTGGTGCCATGGCGTGTCCTCCCACTGGGGCGGCGGTCGTCAATCAGAGCCCGCGGGCCGTTACTTGATACAGCGCCAAACACGTGTGGTGTGCACCGGGGGCCACTACCATCCGAGGAGTGACAGCGGATGGCGACCCGGTTCTCGAACTGCTGCCGATGGTGTTCGCGGCTCCGAGCGAGGCGCTGGCCGGGGCGAGGGAGGTCCTCGACGGCGATCCGACGCCGTTCCAGGCCTCCGTGGCCCACCATGTGATCGGTATCTGGCAGCGGGACTTCGGCGATCTCCGGCTCGCTCTCAAGCACTTGCGGCGCGCCCGCGACCTGGCGGCGCGCGCGGAGTCGGCGGACCGTGAGGCGGACGTCCTCGGCACGCTCGGGGTGGCTCTGGTGCACGCGGGCCGCACCCGGCAGGGTCTGGCGGCCTTCGAACGGGGCATCGCCCGCGGCGGCAAACAGTCCAGGTCGCGCGTCCTGTATCTGCGGGCCTACGTCTGGTGGGTGCTGGGCCGGCACAAGGAGGCGCTGGACGACGTACGGCGGGCGATCCCCGTGCTGCGGCAGACGGAGGACGTGATCTGGACGGCGCGGGCGCTGACCCTGCGGGCGACCGTGCATCTGGCGCTCGGCGCGGTGGACCGGGCCGACGCCGACTTCACGGCGGCCGAGCGGCTGTGGGAGACCACCGGCCAGGAGCACGACAAGGCCGACGCGGTGGAGAGCCGGGGCCTGGCCGCGTTCCGTTCGGGCGACATCCCGGTCGCGCTCCAACTCCTCGACGAGGCCGAGGAGATGTACGCCAAGCTGACCACCCCCACCTTCATGCTCACCATCCGCCGGTGCGAGGTACTGCTGAGCGCGGGCCTGGCCGCGGAGGCACTCGCCCAGGCGGACACGGCGATCGGGCTGCTCGACGGCATAGGCGGACAGTCCACCCGCAAGGCGGAGTTGCTGCTGGTGGCCGCCCGGGCGGCGCGGCTCGCGGACGATCCGCCCACGGCGATCGCGCGCGCGGCCGTGGCGGTACGGCTGTTCGCCGCGCAGCGCCGCACCTGGTGGCAGACGCATGCACAACTGGTGCTGATCGAGGCGAGGTTGGCGGCCGGTCGGGCCTCGGGCCGGCTGGTCGCGGACGCCGCCGCGGTGGCCGGCCGGCTGGCCGCGTTCGGGTCCCCCTCGGCGCCGGAGGCCGCGCTGCTCGCGGGCCGGATAGCGCTGACGCTGGGCTGGACGGCGGACGCGGAACGGCACTTGGCGGTGGCCGCCCGCAGCAGACGCGGCGGTCCCCCGCTGGCCCGGATGACCGGCTGGGCGGCACAGGCGCTGCGCGCCGAGGCCGCCGGTTCGGGACGCGGCGTGCTGGAGGCCTGCCGGCGCGGGCTCGACGTCCTGGACGACCACCGTACGACGCTGGGCGCCTCGGAGTTGCGGGCCCGGGCCACCGCCCAGGGCGCGGAGCTGGCGGCGCTCGCGCAACGGGCGAGCCTCGACTCCGGTGGTCCGCGACGGCTGTTGGCGTGGAGCGAGCGCTGGCGGGCGACCGCGCTGTCCACCCCGCCCGCCCGGCCGCCCGCCGACCCGGCCCTGCTCAGCGGTCTGACGGCGTTCCGCGAGATCGCCGCCCGCGCGGAGAAGGCCCGGATGGAGGGCCACCCGGTACCGGCCCTGGAACGCGAACAGCGGCGCCTGGAACGGGAGATCCGCTCCCGCACCCTCCATATGCGCGGCGACGCCCCCGGCGAGGGCGAGCGCTTCGACGCAACTCGGTTGCTGGCGCGCCTGGGTGAGGGGCGGCTGGTGGAACTCGCCGTGGTCGACGGACGGGTGCACGCCCTGCTGTGCGGTCAGGGGCGGGTCCGGCGGTTCGCGGCGGGCCTGCTCTCCGAGGCGATGGCCGAGGCGGAGCACGTGCAGGCGGGGCTGCGGCGGCTTGCGCACCCCGGCGCGGACGCGAGGCTCCCGGTGGTGGAGGCGGCGGGCCGGCGGCTGGAGGAACTGCTCCTGGGCGAGGCGGCCCAACACCTGGGCTCCGGGCCGGTGGTGGTGGTCCCGCCGGGCCGACTCCACCGCGTTCCCTGGGCGTTGCTGCCCTCGCTGCGCGAGCGGGTGCTCAGTGTGTCGCCGTCGGCGGGCAGTTGGCTGCGCGCCCTGGACACCCGGCCGCCGCCCGGCGGACGGCATGTGCTGGTGCGCGGGCCCGGTCTGGCGACCGGCGGCGCGGAAGTCCCGGACCTGGCCGACCGCTACGGCAGGCCGACGGTCCTGGAGCACGACGACGCCGAAGTCCCCCGGGTGCTGGCCGAGTTGGACGGCGCGACGTTGGCCCATATCGCCGCGCACGGCACGTTCCGCGCGGACAGCCCTTTGTTCTCGTCCCTTCGCATGGCCGACGGCCCGCTCATCGTCCACGACTTCGAACGCCTGGCCCGCAGCCCGTACCGGATCATCCTCTCCAGCTGCGACACCGCCCGCCTCGCCCCGGTGGGCGCGGACGAACTCCTGGGCCTGGTGACGGCGTTGCTCCCGCTGGGTACAGCGGGGGTGGTGGCGAGCAGTGCCCCCGTCAACGACGCCGCCGTGGTCCCGCTGATGCTCGCCCTGCACAAGGGCCTCAGCGCGGGCCTGTCCCTGGCGGAGGCCCTGCGCGACGCCCGGGCCGCGCTGCCGGGAGACGCGGTCCACCAGGCGACGGGCTGGGCGTTCACCGCGTTCGGAGCGGCCTGACCGGCCGCCCCGGCAGCGCACCGGTCACGCCGACCGCGCCGTCGGCAACTCCACCAGCCACGACAGCGCGCCACGGTCGCTCGCGCCAACTGGCAGAGCCCCTGCCCCACACCCCGGCCACACCCCCGGGCGACACCGTCCACCACGCCACAAGCCGGGCACTCACTCCCTTCGCAGCGGCCTCACCGGCCGCCCCGGCAGCGCACCGGTCACGCCGACCGCGCCGTCGGCAACTCCACCAGCCACGACAGCGCGCCACGGTCGCTCGCGCCGAGGCGGGCGTAGGCGCTGTAGAGGTGGTTGCCGACGGTGCGGACCGAGAGGGTGAGGCGTTCGGCGATCTGTCGGTTGCTGAGGCCCGCGGCGGCGAGGGTGACGATCTGCCGCTGGCGGGCGGTGAGTTCACCGAGCACCAGGCCGGAAAGGGCCGGGGTGCGGGCGCCCTGGCAGCGGCGGGCCAGCGCGACCGCGCGGGTGCGGGACATGCGGGCGGCGCGAGGGTCGCGGTGCGCCCGTACGGCCTGGGCGTGCGCCTCGGCCGCGAACAGCAGGAACCCGCGCTGCTCCAGCTCCCCCGCCACCCGGTCCAGCGCGGGCCCGTCCCCGTCGACCAACGCCTCGGCGTGCCGCGCGAGGACGGCCGGTCCGTCGCCGGGCAGCCGGGCGAGCCGGCCGGCGACGCGTTCGGGAGCACCGAGGCGTACGGCGTCGTAGAGGGCGTAGGCGGCGGGCCTGCCGTCCTCGGCGGTGCCCCCGCGCCGGTCCGGCGTCAGCGCCTCGGCGACGGTCTCGCGGGCCGTCTCCACATCGCCCCTGGCCGCCGCCAGCCAGCCGGTCGCGGGGCGGTGGGCGAGGGTCTCGCCGGTGTCCGGGACATCGCCCGACTGGGCGGCGGCCAGGGCGAGTTCGACCCCGCAGGCCCGGTCCGCCGGGGTCTCCCGCAGGCCCTCCCGCGCCCAGGCCGCGGCCTCGCGCAGTTCGCCGCGCAGCCTCGCGAACCGGGCGCGCACGGCCGCGTACCCGGCCGGTACCGGTGCGCCCTCGGCCACCAGCCACTCCCCCACCGGCGTCGGCAGCGGCCGTACGTCGGTCCGGTCGATGCGGTCGGTGAGCGCGGCGCGTTCGGCGGCGAGGGCCGGGACGCACTGGCCGGGGGTGCGGGCGAGGCGGCGGGCCCGGAGCCGGCCTGCGGCGGCGCGCAGCGCGGGGCCGTGCAGGGGGTGGGTGAGGTGGACGGCGCCGCGGTCGTCGACGTGGATCAGGTCCTCGGCCTCCAGGCGTTCGAGGATGTCGAGGTCGAAGTCGTCCAGCGAGGGCGCCAACGGCTCGGCGAAGGCCAGGCGTTCGAGGCTCTCGCGCTCGTCGAGGTCGGCGCGGGCGATGACCTGCGCGGTGCGTTCGCGGACCGTGGCGGTGACCGGCACCGGGCCGCGCCAGGCCCACTCGTCGGTGTCCGTGGCCCGGGTCAGCAGCCCGCGCTCGCGCACCGCGCCGAACAGGTCGCGCAGCAGGCGCAGATCGCCTTGGCAGAGGTGGTGGAGGCGCTTCAGGGTGAGGGGTTCCAGCGGGCCGCCGGCGCCCGCCGCCAGTAACTGGGCGATCTCCTCGCGGGGCAGCGGCTCCAGCGCGAGGCGCGGCAGCAGTTCGCCCGTCCACAGGCGGGACACCGCGCCGGGCACGGGGTTGCCGTCGGTCACCACGACCACCAGGCGGGTCCGGCCGTGGACGGCGAGCTGGTGGACGAGGGCGGCGGAGGAGTCGTCGAGGAGGTGGGCGTCGTCGATCAGCAACAGCCGTGTTCCGGACAGGAGTTGGACCGCTCGGTGCAGCGAGACGCTTTCGGACAGCAGGTGGGCGAACGCGGCGAAGGGCAGCGTGCGGGTCTCCGGTGTCCCGGTGACACGGACGCAGTCGCCGCCCCGGACGGCCTCGGTGACCAGCCGGGTCTTGCCCCGGCCGGCCGGGCCGGAGACCACGATGCCGTGCCGGCCGGCCGTCAACGACCCGCGGACCAGTTCGAGTTCGTCCTCCCGGCCGGTGAACGGCCAGGGCAGTTCAAGGGTCTTCGCGTCCCGTTCGAAAGTCATCACACAGATATGAGCCGGGCTACTCATCCCTGATACAGGGTGACTTGAGTAGCCCTCGACTCAGGCGCCCGGGTACGGTCAACGGCACTCTGGTCGCATGACCGCTCGCTACTGCTCCCTCGCGCAGCAGCCGGCCCCGGAGTTCGGACCGGGACTGGCCGCGGAGCGGCGCGGTGCGCTCGTCGGCGGAAGCCGGATGTGGGTCAACGGCACGGTCCTGCACTACTACTTCTTCGACGTCGACAACTCCGCCGCCGCCGACACGTCCGTCATCCCGGTGCCCGGGACCGGCGAGCTGCGGCGGGTGCCGTGGGCCGGTGCCAAGGAGCAGCAGGACGTCGTCCGCGAGTGCTTCCGGGAGTGGCAGGGGCTCGGCATCGGTGTCGGCTTCGCCGAGGTCACCGACCGTTCGGAGGCGGAGCTGCGCATCGGGTTCCAGGCCGGTGACGGCTCTTGGTCGGCGGTGGGGCGCGACGCGCTCACTGTCGGTCTCGGCGACCGCACCATGAACTTCGGCTGGGACCTGACCGCGCCCGGACAGCGGGGCACGGCGTTGCACGAGATCGGGCACGCGCTGGGCATGCTGCACGAGCACCAGAGCCCGTTCGCCGGGATCCACTGGGACGACGAGGCCGTGTACGCCGAGCTGGCGGGCCCGCCGAACTTCTGGAGCCGGGACCGGACCCTGTTCAACATCCTGCGCAAGCTGGACCCGGACGAGGTCAACGGCTCCGTCTGGGACCCGCAGTCGATCATGGAGTACCCGTTCGCGTCGGGCCTGGTCCTGGAGCCGGAGGAATACCGTACGGGCCTGCACCCGCACGGCGGTCTCTCCTCCGCGGACAAGGAGTTCGTGCTGCGCTGGTACCCGCCCGTCGGCCCTCCCCGGCCGGCCGAGCTGGTGCCGTTCCGCTCGGCGCCGCTGCGGCTGGGGCCGGGCGAGCAGGCCGACTTCACGATCGAGCCGACCCAGACGCGCGAGTACGCCGTCGGTGCCTTCGGGGACAGCGACACGGTCGTCGTGGTCTTCGAGGAACGGGACGGCGAACCGCGCTTCCTCGCCGGTCAGGACGACGGGGGAACACCGCACAACGCAACGCTCAAGGTCCGGCTCGTCAGGGGCCGCCGCTACTTCGTCCGTGTGCGTCTGTACTCCACGTGGGGGTCGGGGGACACCGCAGTGATGTGCTGGTAACAGCACGGGTACAGCCGCACGCGGGCGGACGGACCACAAGTCCGGCGCCGGGGGAAGCGGCCGAGGTTCGTAGCCTTCGGGGGAGGGATACGAGCCTCGGCCACGCCGCTGTGTTCAGCCGCCGAACCGTTCTAGGGCCCCAACTCCAGTGGCCGGGCGGGGTCCTTGGACCACTCCTCAAGTGAACCGTCGTACACGGACACGTCCGTACGGCCGAGCAGGGTGAGCGCGAGTGCGGCGCCCGCGGCCGAGATGCCGCCGCCGCAGTACAGGACGACCGGTGAGTCGTCGGTGTCGAGAACGGCTCCGACCCTGGCGGCGAGTTCGGGCTCGGGCAGTATGTGCCCGGTGGCGTCCAGCAGGCCCCGGCCCGGGAGGCTGCGGCTGCCGGGGATGTGTCCGCGGCGGCTGTAGCGGGTGGGCACGGAGCCGTCGTAGCCGCCCGGGGGCAGCGCGCAGACCAGGGTGCCGGGCCGCTCGCCGCGGCTGATGGCGGCCACGTCCTCGATCCCGGACCACAGATCCGGTCGTACGACGGGCGTCACGGGGCGGACGACCGGCGCCGGGTCGGTGTCGTCCCCGGCGGCCAGCGGACGGCCGGCCGCCTCCCACGCTTCGAGACCGCCGTCCAGTACCGCCGCCGGTACGCCGATCGCCCGGAGCATCCACCACATGCGGGCCGCCCAGATGCCACCGCCGCTGTCGTACGCGACGACCTCGACGCCCTCCCCCACCCCCAGCCGGGCCAGCACGGCGACGAGCATGCCGGGGGACGGCACGGCGAAGTGGTACGGCGCCTCGTGGTCGGAGAGATCGCCGGTCAGATCGGCGTGTCGTGATCCGGGCAGGTGCCGCTCGGCCCAGGTCCCGCGCCCGCTCGCGGAGCGGTAGTCGCCGTCCTCACGGGGCGAGGGCAGCAGCGCGGTGGCATCGAGGACGACCAGCCGGGGATCGTCGAGATGCGCGGCGAGCCAGGTGTCGTCGACCAGGGGGCCGGGCAGCAGGGAGGTGGTCATGGCGGCCGATCGTACGCCCGCCACCTGGGCGTCTCACCCATCGGGCATGGCCGTCCCGTATTTCGGACGAGGCTTGCACAGAATCCGGGTGGTGCGGTTGTCGTTCGGCCATCTACGCGGGAGCCCCTACCCGGTTGGGCTGAGAGGGCGTCTGGGACCGGCTCGTCGAGAGTCCGGTCCCCATGGGGACGCCGACCGCACCACTCGCGCCTCAGCGCCCGCGTAGGAGTTCACGTGTCTACAACAGTCGAGCCCCAGCACCCGGTGGTCAACTCCCCGGCGCGCCGCTCCTGTTGTTGTCGCATGCACTGATCCACCGCCTTCGCGCACCCCCTCCCCCTCCCTTCAGGCGCCGTCACGCCTGCGCACGTTTCGGAGTACCCCCATGCCGCACATGCGGGTCATGCTGGACTATTTCCACCCGTGGCCGAATTCGGCCGGTCTGTACGTCGCCCGCGCCCGCCGCTGGTACGCCGAGGCCGGGCTCGACGTCGAGCTGGTGGTCCAGGATCCGGGACGCGGGGACACCTTGGAGTACCTGGCGAGGGGCGAGGTGGACTTCGGGATCTTCCCGCCGAACCGGCTGCTGGCCCGGCGCGCGGAGCGCGGTCAGCCCCTGATCGCCGTCTCCGCGATCAACCACCGGGGCCTGGAGGCCATCCAGACCACCACGTCGACCGGCATCACCCGCCCCCGCGACCTCGCCGGCCGCCGTATCGCCTACAACCCGACCCCGCGCGGCCGGGCCATGGTGCGCCACCTGGTGGCGGCCGACGGCGGCGACCCGGACGCCGTGACCAGCGTGGACGCCGGTGCGCGCGAGCTGACCGTGGACGACATCGCGGCGGGCGAGGCCGACGCCACCTTCGGCAACTACTGGTCCTGGGACGCGCTGCGCGGCGATCTGCCCGAGGAGCAGCGGCTGACTTGGCCGGTCGACGAGATCGGCGCCCCGCGCTATCACAGCTACCTGCTCGGCACGAACGAGACACTGCTCGCCGACCACCCCTCCCTGGTACGGGACTTCCTCGCCGTCACGGCCCGCGGCTACGCGGCGGCGGCCCAAGAGCCGGACGCCACCCTGGAGTTGCTGGAGCACGTCATCCCGTACTTCCCGCGCCCGCTGATCGCCCGTTCACTCGCGCTGATCGCGCCCACATGGACGGACCCGGAGGGCCGTTGGGGTGTGATCGACGAGGGCCGGATGGGTCCGTACGCGCACTGGCTCGCCGAGAACGGCGCGATCCCGGACGACCGGGACTGGGCGAAGTCGTTCACCAACGGCCTGCTGGACGTGGCCACATGAGAGCCCTGGCCTGCCAGGCGCGGTCGCTGACCCGGCGCCTCGCCGTCGACTTCATGCGGGTGGGCAGCGCGCTGTGTCGGCCCTGACCGGACCGACCCGCCAGCCCTCCCACCCCTCGAAGGACCCGACATGCATCGCCGTACCGCCCTGTCCGCCATAGCCGCGACCGCCCTTCTCGCCGTCACCGGCTGCTCCGCCGACTCCACGGCCGCCGCGAAGGACGGCACCACGGCCGTCACGCTCGCCCTGGACTGGACGCCCAACACCAACCACACCGGCATCTACGTCGCCCAGGCCAAGGGCTGGTTCAAGGCTGCCGGGATCAACGTGAAGATCGTGCCGTACGGCTCCACCGCGCCCGAGACCCTGATCGCCAACCACAAGGCGGACTTCGGGATTTCGTACCAGGAGGGCATCACCACGGCCCGGGCGGCGGGCCAGGACATCACCTCCGTCTACGCGGTGACGCAGAAGACGGACGTGACGATCGCCGTGCGCGCCGACCGCAGCGACATCGCCTCGCCGAAGGACTTGGACGGCAAGACGTACGCCGGTTTCGGCGCCCCGTACGAGAAGCCGCTGCTGCAGAAGGTGATCCAGAACGCGGGCGGCAAGGGCGACTTCAAGCAGGTCACCCTCAACACCTCGGCGTACCAGGCGCTTTACGCGGGCAAGGCGGACTTCGCGATGCCGATGCCGACCTGGGAGGGCCTGGAGGCGGAGCTGAACGGAAAGCCGCTCAAGAACTTCCAGCTCTCCGACTACGGCTTCCCGGCGATCTACTCGACCCTCGTCGCGTCCTCGGACCAGTTCCTGAAGAAGAACCCGGAGACGGCGAGGAAGTCCTGACAGCCGTCGACATGGGCTACCGCTACGCCGCCGAACACCCGTCCCAGGCTGCCGACTTGCTGATCTCGGCGAACAAGAGCGTCCTCACCAACACCAAGCTGGTGCAGGAGAGCGAGGCGCTGCTCGCCAAGGACTACTACAAGGGCACGGACGGTTCGATCGGCACGCAGAGCGCGGAGCGCTGGCAGGCCTTCGCGGACTTCGAGTACAAGGCGGGCCTCCTGGTCGACGCCAACGGCAAGAAGCTGACGAGCGCCCCCAAGGCATCGACGTACTTCACCAACGCCTACCTCCCGGACGCCAAGTGAGGCCGCTGCTGCGGTCGTTGTGGCCGCCGCTTCTCGTCCTCGCCGTACTCCTCGGCGGCTGGCAGCTCTACGTCACCGCCGCGGGCGTCGATCCCACGACGCTCCCCTCCCCCGCCCGGGTGGTGGAGCAGGGCTGGCTGAACCGCCAGGACCTGTGGGACCAGACGCTGCCCACCCTCCAGGAGACGCTGCTCGGCTTCGCGCTGTCGTTCGCGGCGGCCTGGCTGGTCGCCGTCCTCCTCGACTTCTCCTCGGCGGCCCGCCGGGGTCTGTACCCGCTGCTCGTCGCCTCGCAGACCATCCCGATCGTGGCCGTCGCACCGCTGCTGATCATCTGGTTCGGCTTCGGACTGCTGCCGAAGATGCTGGTGGTGACCCTGACGACGTTCTTCCCGCTCGCCGCGAACCTCGCGGCGGGCTTCGCCGCGACCGACCGCGAGGCGATGCGCCTGCTGCGCTCGCTCGGCGCGGGCCGCTGGCGGACGTTCCGGCTGGTCCGGGTGCCGAGCGCGATGCCCTACTTCTTCGCCGGACTCCGCGTGAGCATCACCTACGCCGTCGTCGGCGCCGTCTTCGCCGAGTACGCGGGCGCGGAGGCGAGCCTCGGCATCTATATGCAGGCCCAGAAGAGCGCGTTCCGCACGGACTTGGTCTTCGCGGCGGTCGCGGTGACGGCCGCGCTGAGCATCGCCCTGTTCGGCGCGACTTACCTGCTGCAACGACTGGTACTCCCGTGGGAACGGGCGCTGAAGGAGGACACGTCGTCATGAGCAGTCTGCGCATCGAGGGCGTCGGCAAGTCCTTCGGGCCGTTGGAGGTTCTGCGGAACCCCCAACTCACCGTCGAGCCAGGCGAGTTCGCGGCGGTCATCGGCCCGAGCGGGAGCGGCAAGAGCACGCTGTTCAACCTGGTCTCCGGCCTCGACCGCCCCACGTCCGGCCAGGTGCTGGTGGAGGGCGAACCGGCCGGAGTGGAGTCCGGCAAGGTCGCCTACATGCCGCAGAAGGACCTCCTCTTCCCCTGGCGGACGGTGCTCGACAACACGGCACTGGGCCTTGAGGCACAGGGAGTTCGGAAGAAGGAGGCACGGCGGCGGGCCGACGCCCTGTTCGCGGACTTCGGCCTCGACGGCTTCCAGAAGGCGTACCCGTCCCGACTCAGCGGCGGCATGCGGCAACGCGCGGCCCTGCTGCGCACGGTGGTCCTGGAGCGACCGGTCCTCCTGCTCGACGAACCGTTCGGCGCGCTCGACTCCCTCACCCGCACGGAGATGCAGTTGTGGCTGGCAGGCATGTGGCAGCGCCACCGCTGGACGGTAGTCCTGGTCACGCACGACATCCGCGAGGTGGTCCTGCTCGCCGACACGGTCCACGTCCTGTCCCCCCGCCCGGCCACGATCGTCGACCGCGTGGAGGTCCCGCTGGCCTGCCCGCGCGGCGCGGACGACTTCACGAACCCGGACTTCGCCGCGACCGAGCGCCGCGTGCTGAACGCCCTGCGCGGCACAACGGCGGTGAAGACACCGTGAGTTCACACCTGGCTCACGGCCTGGGCACCGACCCGGTCGCCCCCGACTGGCCGCCGCTGACGGACACCGAGGTCACGGACATCGTGGGACCGTCCCGGGTGGTCTGGCGCAGCCCGCGCCCGCTGTCGGCGGCGGCCGTCGTGGAACGGTCCAACCGCCGCCTCTTCGTAAAGCGCCACCACGCCTCCGTACGCACGCTGGAGAGCCTGGCCGAGGAACACGCCTTCCTACGACACCTGCGGTTGCGCGGCGCTCCGGTGGTCGAGGTGTTGGATGCGGTGACACGCGGCGAGTGGACCTACGAGGTGCACTCGACCGGCGCCGGCACGGACCTCTACCGCGACGCCCTGTCCTGGTCCCCGTTTCGCACCTCCGCCCACGCGCGCGGCTGGCGAGGCGCTGGCCCGCCTGCATCTGGCGGCCGAGGGCTTCGACGCCCCGCGCCGTCAAGTACAGCCGCTGGTGGCGTCGTTCACGGTGTTCGCCTCGCCCGACCCGCAAACGGAGCTGGAACGGTATGTGGCCGAACGCCCCCAACTGGCAAAAGGGCTGGCGGACTTCCCATGCAACGAGCCCTGCTCCCCCTGCACGAGGATCTGGCCCCGCACCTCTCCAGGCTCGCCCCCCTGTGGACCCACAACGACTGGCACGCCTCCAACCTCCTCTGGAACGAGGACGGTTCGGTCGCGACGGCCCTGGACTTCGGGATGAGCGACCGCACGACGGCCGTGCACGACCTGGCCACCGCGATCGAACGCAACACGGTCCAGTGGCTCCAGCCCGGCTTCCCGGTCCGCGAGCAGGACGCGCTTGCACTCCTCGACGGCTACCAGTCCATACGTCCGCTCAGTCCGGCCGAGTCGAAGGCGCTCCCCGCGCTACTCCCCCTGGTCCACGCCGAGTTCGCGCTCTCCGAGCTGGGCTACTTCCACGGCGTCACGCGCTCGGCGGAGAACACCCGGCTGGCGTACGAGTATTACGTGGGGCACGCGGAGTGGTTCGCCGGGGAGGGCGGACGGCGACTGCTGGATCTGCTGCGGCGCCGGGTACCGGCATGCTGATCAGCATCGGCGGCCTCCCTGCCACCGGCAAGACCACGCTGGCGCGTCTCCTCGCGGCCCGCATCGGTGCCGTCCACCTCAGGGTCGACACCATCGAGCAGGCCATCGTCCGCTCCGGGGTGGCCCGTCATCCGGTGGGCCCGGTGGGCTACCTCGTGGGATACGCCCTGGCCGAGGAACATCTGCGGCAGGGGCTGACCGTGCTCGCCGAGTCCGTCAATCCGCTGAGCGTCACGCGGGACGCCTGGCGCGACACGGCGGTGCGGGCGGGTGTGCCCGCCGTGGAGATCGAGATCGTCTGCTCCGACCCGGACGAGCACCGGCGGCGCGTGGCCTCGCGGTCGATCGACATCCCGGATCTGCCGTTGCCCGACTGGGAGCAGGTCGTCGGCCGGGAGTACGAGCCGTGGAACCGCGACCGCATCGTGGTCGACACGTCTGGACAGGGGCCGGAGGACTCACTGGCCTCGCTTCTCGAAGCCTTGACCGAACGGTAGTCCGCGGGTGAAGACGACGCGGGGTCGGCCTGGCCCGTCGTAGTCCTCCACGACGCGCGCATCAAAGCCGAGGGTGCGGTGGAAGGCGATCGACCCCTCGTTGGTGACCGAGGTGATGGCCTTGAGGCGGACCGCGCCGTGCCGTCCTGCGGCCTCGACGAACGCTGCGTACAGGTCGCGTCCCAGACCGGTGCCACGTGCGTCGTCCCGGGTCGCCACGAGGTGTACGTATCCCGTGTGGTCCGGCGTGACGAACCCGAAGAGGTAACCACGGATGCCGTCGTCGGCGCGGGCGACCAGACAGGTGGACCCGAACTCCTGCACCAGCGCGGTCAGATGGAGCGCGCGGAGGTCACGCTCTCCCCAGTAGCGTGCGTGGTCCTCCAATACCTGGTGGAGGTCGGTGACATCGGCAGGTTCGATACGGACGGCCATGGCATCGATCATGGCAGAGAGCGTTCAGAGTCGAGAAGGAGATGGGGCATGATCACGGGCTACGTTCTCGGCGAGAGCCTGCGTCCCGGTGCCGTGTTCGCGCCGCACGGGCTGCGCATCCGGAAGGTCGAGCGGGTCGACAACTCGGCGAGTGCGGCGGCCGGGCAGCCCGACGCCTGGACATTCATCGAGTGGGAGACCGACGACGACAGCGCCGCGGGTCCGATCGCGGAGGCGCTCGCCGCCGCTCTGGAGCCGGCCAATGGCTGGTACGCCGACTTCACTGTCGGCGATGAACGGGTCGTCGTCTTCGCGGGGAAAGTGTTCCGCTATCGGCGCGGCGACGAAGCCGGCCGCGCCGAAGCGGTCGCGTACGGGCGTTCCGTGGGGACTCCGGAGCATCAGCTCGACTGGGAGGAGTGACCCCGGCGGCGCCATTCTTCTGCGAGGAGCTCGTACGAGCGCACCCGGTCCGGGTGGTCGTGGGTGATGGTGGTGATGAGCAACTCGTCGGCGCCCACCGCCTCTTGGAGTTGCTCCAGCTGGTCGGCGACCCGGCCGGGCGATCCGACGAACTGGGTGTCGATGCGGTCCTGGACCAGCTCGCGGTCCTCGTCGCTCCAGACGTGGGCGCGGGCTTCGTCGGGGGTCGGGAACTTGATGGCACCCTCCGCCGTGCGGATGGAGCGCACCCACAGACCGTAGCCGGTGGCGAGTTCGCGGGCTGTCTCGTCGTCCTCGGCGACTACGACGTCCGCAGACACGCTGACGTACGGCTTGTCGAGGACGTCGGAGGGCTGGAAGGCGCCGCGGTAACCGTCCGCCGCCTCAAGGACACTGGCCGGGCTGACGTGGTAATTCGCCGCGAAGCGGAGGCCGTTGCGGCCCGCCACCTCGGCGCTGATGCCCCCGCTGCTGCCCAGGATCCACAGTTCGACATCGGCGCCTTCGCCCGGTACCACGTGTGCCTCGACACCCTCCGGGGAGCGGTACGTGCCGGCCAGCAGCGCGAGGACGTCGTCGATCTGCTCGCCGTACTCCTGGGACTCGGCCTTGGGCAGCAGGAGCAGCTTGCGCTGGAGGGCGATCCGGGGTGAGCCGAGGAGGAACTCGAAGGAGAAACGGGGCGGAATGCGCAGGCCGTTGGGGGCCCGGCCGTCGACGATCGGGGTCGACGAGGGCAGTGGGGGTGATGGTCGGCCGCCCGAGCGGCCCAGGCCCAGGTCGAAGCGGCCGGGGTGCAGCGCGTCGAGCAGGCCGAACTCCTCGACCGTGGACAGCGCGGTGCGGTGGCCGAGTTGTACGGCGCCGGAGCCGAGCCGGATGGTGGAGGTCGCGGACGCCGTCAGGGCCAGGACCACCGCGGGGGACGTGCCCGCGACCCCGGGGTTGAGGTGGTGCTCGGCGAACCAGTAGCGGGCGTACCCGAACTCCTCGGCCCTGCGCGCGAGTTCGATGGAGTTGCGCAGGGCCTCGGGCGCGGTGGAGCCGGAGGAGATCGGGACCAGGTCGAGGACTCCGAGAGGGATGTCAGGCATGCGCGGGCTCCTCACTGGTCGACGCCTCCGGCAGTACCGGGCCCCAGGCGAACGGCGGATCCGGGATGTCCTTGCGCAGCACGGGAGCCACCGCCGACCCGAACAGCTCCAGCGAGTCACGGTGCTGACGGTCCGTCAAACCGCCGGCGTCCGCGTGGAGATGGAGAACGCTGTGCCCGAACTGCTCGTGATAGCGGTGCACCTTGTCGATGATCTGCTGCGGGCTGCCGATCAGCGCGGAGCTGCGCTCGACGTAGTCCTCCAGGGTCTCGAAGACGATGGGCAGGCCGATCTGTTTCTGGAAGGCGAGATTGTTCTCGAAGACCGGGCGGTAGGCGGCCAGCGCCTCCTGTGTCGTGGGAGCGACGTAGAGGCCGGCCGTGCCCGCGCCCACCGCGATGTCCGCCGGGTCGTGGCCGTAGTGCTCCCAGCGTTCCCGGTAGTAGCGGATCAACTCGGCATACGGCTCTATGGGGTTGGTGACGTTCGCGGAGAACAGCGGGTCGCCGTAGCGGGCGGCCAGGTCGACGCTCTCCTTGCTGGTGGCGCTGCCGTGCCAGACCCGGATCGGCTGTTGGTAGGGCCGCGGCCACACCTCGGCGTCCTTCAACTCCGGGCGGAACCGGGTCTTCGCCGTCACCTTGTCCTGCCGCCAGAGCTGCCGGAACACCTCGTAGCTCTCGGCGTTGCGCTCCCACTGGTCCTCGGGCGTGACATGGAACAGTTCGCGCTGGGCGGTGCCGTTGCCCTTGCCGATGATCAGGTCGAGGCGTCCGCCGGAGAGGTGGTCGAGTGTCGCGTAATCCTCGTAGGCCCGGACCGGGTCGAGGAGGCTCAGCGTGGTGACCGCCGTGAAGAGGCGGATGCGGCGGGTGAGCGCGGCGACATGGCTGAGGACGACGGTCGGCGAGGAGGAGATGAAGGGCCGCTCGTGCCGCTCCCCCACGCCGAAGCCGTCGAGGCCCAACTCCTCGGCCAGTACGGCGTTTTCGAGGACCTCGCGGAAGCGTTCGTGGGTCGGCTTCTGGATGCCCGTGACCGGGTCGGGGCGGTGGACGATGAGCGTGATCGCGAGGAACTTCACGACGCCGCCCGTTCCTCGCGCACCTCGTCGGGGTGGGCCAGGCCGAGGTGGTCGCGGAGGGTCGGGCCCTCGTACTCGGTGCGGAAGACGCCCTGTTCCTGGAGCAGCGGGACGACCTTGTCGGCGAAGGGGTCGAGGCCGGTCGGGGTGATGTGCGGGACGAGGATGAAGCCGTCGCTGGCGTCGGCCTGCACGAAGTCGTTGATGGTCTTCGCCACAGTGGACGGGGAGCCGATGAAGGCCTGCCGGTTGCCGGTCTCGATGACCAGGTCGCGGATGGACCAGTTGTTGGCGGCGGCCCGCTCGCGCCACTCGCGGGCGGTGGCCAACGGGTCGCGGTACATGCGTACTTGGGCGCGGCCCTTGGAGATGTGGTTGTCGCTGACGTCGGGGTCGATGTCGGGGAGCGGGCCGTCCGGGTCGTAGGAGGAGAGGTCCCGGTTCCAGACGAACTCCAGGTGCTTGATGGCGGTGGCGCCGCTGACCTGCTGGCGGCGGACCTCCTTCGCGAGGTCCTCCGCCTCGGCGTCGGTGTCACCGAGCACGAAGGTCGCGGCCGGGAGGATCAGCAACTGGTCCGACCTGCGGCCGTACTTGGCGAGTCGGGACTTGACGTCGGTGTAGAAGGCCTGGCCCTCGGTGAGGGTGCTGTACCGGCTGAAGATGGCGTCGGCGGAGGAGGCCGCGAACTCTCGGCCTTCGTCGGAGTCGCCGGCCTGGAAGATGACGGGGCGGCCCTGCGGGGAGCGCGGGACGTTGAACTGACCGTGGATGTCGAAGTGTTGGCCCTTGTGGACGAAGGCTCCGACCTTGGCGTCGGTCAGGAAGGTGCCGGTGGCCTGGTCGGCGAGGATCTCGTCGCCGTGCCAGGAGTCGAAGAGTTCGTTGGTGGTGGCTAGGAACTCCTTGGCCCGGGAGTAGCGCTCGTCCTGCGGGAGGAAGCCGCCGCGGCGGAAGTTCTCTCCGGTGAACGCGTCCCAGGAAGTGACCACGTTCCAGGCGGCGCGGCCGTCGGAGAGGTGATCGAGGCTGGCGAACTGGCGGGCCACCTCGTAGGGCTCGTTGAAGGTGGAGTTGATGGTGCCGGTCAGGCCGAGGTGTTCGGTGACGGCGGCGAGCGCGGCGAGGATCGTGAAGGTGTCGGGGCGGCCGACCACGTCCAAGTCGTAGATCTTTCCGCCCTGTTCGCGCAGCCGCAGGCCCTCGGCGAGGAAGAGGAAGTCGAACTTGGCGCGCTCGGCGGTCTTCGCGAAGTGCGCGAAGGAGCTGAACTCGATGTGGCTGCCGGCCGCGGGGTCGCTCCACACGGTGGTGTTGTTGACACCGGGGAAGTGGGCGGCCAGGTGGATCTGCTTCAGGGGCTTGCTCATGTCGTACGGTCCCTCCGGCTCAGGCGTTCGCGGCAGCGGCGTAGCGGTTGGCGGGGCGGGCGAGCCCCAGCAGGCCGCGCAGGGTGTCGGCCTCGTAGGCGCGGCGGAAGGCGTTCCGGCGCTGGAGTTCGGGGACCAGCCCCTGGGTGATCGCCGGCAGGTCGTGCCCGGCGACGGCGGGCCGCAACCGGAAACCGGTCAGCCCCGCCGACTGCAACTCCTGAAGGAGGTCCGCGAGTTGGGCGGGCGTACCGGCGAAGATCCGGGCGTCGCTGGTGTACGGCACCCCCGCGAGGGCGTCGAGGCGCTCGCGGCGGGCGGCGGCCGTGGCCTCGTCGTCGTCGAGGAAGACGACCAGGTCGCCGAAGATGTGCAGGAGCTCGTCGGCGCGTCCGGCGGCCTGCTGTTCGGCGCGGATCTCCGCGACGATCGCGCGTGCCTCGTCGGTGTCGTGCGGGGTGACGTAGCCGATGTCGGTGGCGCGGGCCACCAGCCGGTACGGGATCGTCTGGTGGGCCAGGGAGCTGACGATCGGCTGGCCCTGCGGCGGCCGGGGGGTGATGGAGGGGCCCTTGACGCTGAAGTGGCGGCCCTCGAAGTCGATGTAGTGCAGCTTGTCGCGGTCGACGAAGCGGCCGGTGGCTGTGTCCCGGATCTCGGCGTCGCCCTCCCAGCTGTCCCAGAGGCGGCGCACGACCTCGATGTAGTCGGCGGCCTCGTCGAAGTGCTCGGCGAGCCGTTCCTGTCCGGCCGGGGTGCGCAGGCTCTCCAGGTCGATCGGCGGGAAGTCGCGCCTGCCGAAATGGTCGGCCTCGTGCGGCCGGGCGGAGAGCTGCACCCGCACACCGGCGCGGCCGGTGCTGACGTAGTCGAGGGTGGCGATCGCCTTGGATATGTGGAACGGCTCCGTGTGCGTGGACACCACCGTCGGGACCAGGCCTATGTGGCTGGTGAGCGGTGCGATGCGGGCCGCGACGAGTACGGCGTCGAGGCGGCCGCGGACCTGGTCGGTGCGGCCGTCCAGTTCGCCGTAGCGCGAGGACTGGAGGCCGAGGCCGTCCTCGAAGGTCACGAAGTCGAGAAGGCCGCGCTCGGCCTCGGCGACCTGGTCGGCCCAGTAGGCGGCGGTGAACAGGTCGCGGGGCCGGGCCACCGGCTCGCGCCAGGAGGCGGGGTGCCAGCCGGTGCCGTCGAGGGCGACGGCGAGATGCAGAGGAGAAGGGGAGGTCGATGACACGAGTGGTGCCTTCCTGAAGGTCCGTACGAGATCGCCGGCCCATGGACAGGGGCGCACGGCGGCTGGGGAGCGCAGCGAATGGGGGTCCCCCCGGCCGAAGGCTGGGGGAGGGTCAGGGGCGACAGAGCGCGCCGGCCACGCGCAGCAGGTCTATGTGCTGTCGCGTGGTGAGTCGCACGTGGAGGACCGCGGTGCCGCACATGTGCTCCACCTCCACGGATTCCGGCTTCATAGGGGGCAACCGCACGGCTATGCCGTTTCTTCCGGATCGGCGGCGGAAGTCGGGCCGGTGAACCGTACGAGCGAGAAGACGGTACGGGCGCGCAGGGTGAAGCCGATCGACTCGTACAGCCGGATGGCGTCGGTGTTGGTGGCCGCGGCGTGCAGGAAAGGGTGGTCGCCGCGTTCCTTGATGCCGGCTGCGACGGCGCGGACCAGGCGGGTGGCCAGGCCCCGGCCGCGGTGGTCGGGGTCGGTGCACACGGCGCTGATCTCGGTCCAGCCGGGCGGGTGGAGGCGTTCGCCGGCGAGCGCGACGAGTCGGCCTTCGTGGCGGATGCCGAGGTAGGTGCCCATCTCGACGGTGCGGGGCAGGTAGGGGCCGGGTTCGGTGCGGGCGACCAGGTCGAGGATCTCGGGCACGTCGTCGGGGCCGAGGAGGACGGCCTCAGGGTCGGGTTCGGCCCGCAGGCCGGTGTCCACCAGCTGGACGCCCTGTCCGGAACGGACGATCTCCCAGCCGTCCGGGGTCTCGCTCACTCCGCGCACGGCGGCGGTGGAGCCGGGGCCGATGAGCGTGGCCAGGTCGGCCCAGGCGCGTCGGTCGTCGTTGTCGGTGATGGCGTTGAAGCCGGCCACGTCGACGGGGTAGCGGGCGGCGCGGCCGACGCGTTCGGCGAGGTGGGCGTGCGGGCCGGTGAGCGCGGCCCAGGCCGGGTTGTCCAGGACGTGGGAGGTGGTCGTTTCGATACTGGCGGTGGAAGACATCGGGTGACGGCTCCGGTACTGGTCGCACGGGGCGGGGACCCCGCCGGGGCGTGGCGGGGTCCCCTTGCTGAGAGGGTGGGTCAGGAGTCGGTCTTCGGCAGTCCGGGCGGGTTGATCTCGGACTTGGCGACGGCCTCGTTGGAGAGGTTCCAGGCGGCCAGCCACTTCGCGTACTGACCGTTCTTGATCAGGTAGTTGATGGCGTCCGCGAGGGGCTTGGCGAGGCCGCTGTTCTTCTTCGCGGTGGCCGCGATCAGGCCCTGGAGGGTGGATCCGGCGCCGGAGTACGTGCCCGCGTTGCGGACCGCCTTGGCCGTGCCCTTGGTCGAGGAGACCTGGTAGGCGACCGAGGGGTTGGGGGCGAGGTAGGCGTCGATCTTCCCGGAGGCCAGCGCGAGGTAGGTGCTGTTGTTGTCCTGGAAGTACTTGACGGTGAGCGCCTTCTTGCCCTCGGCGGCCAGCTTCTTCTTCCACTCCAGGAGGATCCGCTCCTGGTTGGTGCCCGCGCCCACGGCGACGGTCTTGCCGGCGAGGTTCTCGTAATTGCCGTCGAAGTTCCAGGAGTTGTCGGCCTTCACCGCGAAGCCGAGGTTGTCCTCGCGGTAGGACGCGAACTCGTACTTCGCCTTGCGCTCCTCGGTGTCGGTGACGTTGGAGAAGGCGACATCGACCTTTCCGCTGTCGAGGCCGATGAAGAGGCTCTCCCAAGTGGAGTTCTTCAGCTCGGGCTTGAGGCCGAGGACGGCGGCGACCAGGCGGGCGATGTCGGTCTCGGAACCGGTGAGGGTCTTCTGGTCCGAGCCCACGTAGCCGAGCGGCGGGGAGCCGGCGGGCAGGAAGCCGACGCCGATCTCCAGCTTGCCGCTCTTCGCTATGGACTTGGGCAACTCGGCGCTGATCGACTTCACTTCGGCGACCTTGAGCTTCGCCTCCTTGGCCGCACCGAGGGAGAAGGCGCCCACGGTGACCGTGCCGGAGGCGGCACCGCCGGACGTGGTGGCCGCGTCACTGTCGCCGCCGCAGGCCGCGAGACCACCGGCGAGGGAAGCGAGGACGGTTCCCGCGGTGAGTCCGCGAGTGATTCTGCTGCGCAGGCTGAGAGTAGACATGGCTGTTCCTAGGCTCGGTGTCGAGGGTGAAGGTGAGGAAGGGGTTCAGAGGACCTTGCTGAGGAAGTCCCTGGTCCGTTCGTGCTGTGGCCTGTCGAGGACCTCGTGGGGCGGGCCCTGTTCGACGATCTTTCCGCCGTCGATGAAGACGACCCGGTCGGCGACCTCGCGGGCGAAGCCGATCTCGTGGGTGACGATGACGAGGGTGGTGCCGCTGGTCGCCAAGTCCTTGATGACGGAGAGGACTTCGCCGACGAGTTCGGGGTCGAGGGCGGAGGTCGGCTCGTCGAAGAGAATGACGCCGGGGCGGAGGGCCAGTGCCCGTGCGATGGCGACGCGCTGCTGCTGGCCGCCGGAGAGCTGCCTCGGGTAGGCGCCGCTCTTCTCGGCGAGACCTACGCGGCCCAGCAACTCCCTTGCCAGTTCCAGGGCTTCGGGCTTGCCGAGCCTGCCGGTGGCGACCGGGGCGGCGGCCACGTTGTCGAGGACGGTCAGGTGCGGGAAGAGGTTGAAGTTCTGGAAGACGAACCCGATCCGGCTGCGCTGCGCGAGGATGGCACGCTCGCTCAACTCCTTGAGCCGTCCGCCCTGTTGCTTCACCCCGATGAGTTCGCCGTTGACGCTGACGTAACCGATCTCGGGCTTCTCCAGGTGGTTGATGACCCGCAGCAGCGTGGACTTGCCGGAACCGGACGGGCCGAGGATCACGGTGACCTCGCCGGGCCGCACGGTGAGGTCGACGCCGTCCAGCACGCGGTGGGCGCCGTACCACTTGTGGACGTCGTGCACCTCTACGGCGGCGGGTGTGATGTCCGCCAGGGGTTCGACGGTGTTCGTGGTCATACGGCGGTCTCCCTGCGGATGCGGGCCCGCAGATCGGTGACACCGGTGCGGAGTTTCTGGATCGGGGTGGGCGGCAGGTTGCGGGTGGCGCCCCGGGCGTAGTGCCGCTCGACGTAGAACTGGATGACGGACACCACGCTGGTCAGGATCAGGTACCAGACGGTGACGACCAGGAGCAGCGGCACGATGTCGCCTGGGTAGGTGGAGCCCATCGTCTGCGCGGAGCCGAACAGGTCGAGCAGCGAGACGTAGAAGACCAGCGAGGTGCTCTTGATCAGGCCGATCAGCTGGTTGACGTAGTTCGGGGTGATGGAGCGCAGCGCCTGCGGGAAGACGATTCTGCGGAACTGGTAGCCCTTGGGGAGGCCGAGGGCGGAGGCCGCCTCGTGCTGGCCCTGGTCGACGGAGAGGATGCCGCCGCGGACCACTTCGGCCGCGTACGCCGCCTCGTTGAGGCTGAGTCCGACGACGGCGACGACCATGTCGGTGGCGAGCTTCGACTCGTCGACGGAGAAGAAGGCGGGTCCGAAGGGGACGCCGATGCTGAGCGTCTGGTAGAGGGCGCTGAAGTTGTAGAGGAAGATCAGCACCACGATGAGCGGGATCGAGCGCAGCGCCCACACATAGATCCAGCTCACCGCGCGCAGCACCGGGCTCTTGGAGAGTCGGGCCAGGGCGAGCAGGATGCCGCCGAGGAGACCCAACACCGCGCTGAGCGCGGCGACTTCGAGGGTGATGACGAGTCCGTCGAGGATCGTCGGGCGCAGGAACCAGTAGCCGAAGCGGTCCCACTGGTAGAAGGAGTTGGTGACCAGCCCGTGGACGAACTGGGCGGCCACCACCAGCACGACCAGGGTGACGATCCACCGGCCGGGCCGGCGCAGCGGCTGAACTCGCTGTGCGGTGAGGGGTTTTGACGGGGCGTCTGCTGCGGGGGCGTCGGCCAGGGACACAGTGGTGCCTGGGGGTTCACTCATGGTGGGCTCCGGCGGGTTCACAGACCCCGGTCCGTGGCGGTGGACGCGCGACGGCGGACGGCACGCGCGGGTGCGCGGGACCGGGGGCGGGGAAGGGGCAGGCACACCGGCGGGATCGGGTGTGCGTCAGAGGTGCGTGGGCCGACTGGTCGTCAGGCCCGACAGCGGGCGCGGCCCGGTGCGGTACACAGTGCGCTGCTGACCCGGAGCAGATCGACAGCGCGGTCGGCGACGAACAGGTTGGCGTACGACCGTACGCAGCCCTGCGGACGGCATGTGGCCGTCCTGAGAGCTGCGTACATGGCGTCACCTGTCACTGTTCCGGCCCCGCGGGGCCTCGCGCTTACCGAAACGTCATCCGGTCCGGTCGTCACCTGGGGCACCCCACCGCGTGCGAGGGTTGCCGGTCAGCAAGCCAGGGCTTGTCGCTGACACTCATGACCGTTCTGGCCGCAAGTTAAGACAATTGCCCGAACGAATGTCAACGGCCGTCCACCAACTGGACGGTGGGCACGCCGCTCAACTGCGGCAAGCTCCCGTTTCGTCCGCCGCATGGGCCGCCCAGTCCAGGATCTGGACAGCGGCACCGGCGGCCTCCAAGCCCTGGCAGCGGGCGTGGTGGCGGCGGGCGATGCCGTCGAGGTCCAGATGGGTGCCGAAGGCGGGGTGGGCGGCCAGCCGGCGGGCGTAGGCCCACAGGTGGGGGTGGTCGGCGACGCTCTGCACGGCGGCGGCGTCCAGGTGGTAGCGGTGCACGGTGTCGAGCTGCACCAGGGTCACCCACAACTCGACATCGGCTGCGGTGAGTTCGTCGCGGATCATGTGCTCGCGGCCGTCCAGCCAGCGGTCGAGCGAGCCCAGTGTCTCCAGCAGCAGGCCGAGGGCTTCGTCGCGCTCGGCCTGTTCGCCACCGGCCGCTCCGGCGCGCTGTGCCGCGTCCTCGATGCCCTGTGCGCAGAGCCGCTCGACGGCCTCGATCTCCGACTCGGCGCCGCACGGGTAGAGCCGGGGTCCGCCCGCACCGAAGTGCCGGGCGAGGTCGCGGGTGATGTCGGGGGCGTGGGTGCTGACGATGCGGCCGGACCAGTCGTCGCTGAGCACGGGCGCTGCGGCCGGTCCGGAGTAGCGGTGGGCGCTCGCCTCGTAGAGCAGGCGCAGTTCGGAGTGTCCACCACTCGGACAGTCGGGTACGGCGGAGAGGAACACGGCCGGACAGCTCTCGTGGAGGCCGAGGAGGCTGTGGGTGACGGCGATGCGCAGGCCGTCGGCGCAGGCGGTGGACAGATGGAGGCGGTAGCGGCGCGGCACGGCGTAGTGCCCGCTGCGCGCGTCGCTCCCGATCCGGCCCCTGAACAGGGGGGCGGAGCGGGGTGAGGGGACGGCGGCGAGAGACGTGACGGACATGGGACTCCCCGGGTACGGGCGCGTGGACGTACGCGCGGCGGAAGCGTCGTCGAACGGTGGACGGGGCTCAGCGCAGTGGGCTCATGGCGCTGCACACCCGCAGCAGATCGATGTGACGGCGGGAGGTCAGAAGGGGCGAACGGTCCACTCGGCTGGTGGTGACCGGCTCAAGGCGCCCCATGTTTCCCTACCTGTTCACTAGGATTCCCTACTGGAGTGTCGATCCACCGTCGCCCGGGGTCAAGAGGGCGTCCACGGGTCGGGCACAGGTCCCGACCCGTGGACAGGCCGGGCCGCTACTTCGCGTACATCAGGGTCCCGAAGCCGAGCTGGTCGTAGCCACCGCTGTCGGTGCCGTAGTCACCTCCCCCGCCCTCGGGTGCGACGAGGTTGTAGTACATGGCCGAGATGTACTTGTCGTCGAGGCCGATCCGCCGGTTGTAGTGGAAGTGGAGCATCGCCCACACCGGCCGGATCTGGCCGCGCGAGGAGGCGGAGATCACCGTCTGGGACGACTGGGCGCAGCTCTGCCCGGTGCCCCAGGTGTAGGTGGTGAAGGGCACGTCGCTGCCGCTGTTGTACTTCGCGACGTACTGGGCGGCCTTCATGAAACGGCGACTGTCGTACGAGTACAGGTCGTCGCCCTGGTTCCAGGCCATCTCACAGATGGCGCCCATCTGCCCCATGCCCATGACGGTGTGGCCCTGGTCGCGGCCGGACTCCTGCCACTGGCCGAGCGCGTAGCCGTCCGAGTCGGTGTACAGATACGGCACGGCGTGCGCGATCGAGCCGTTGCCCGCACCCGACTTGAAGTAGGTGACGGCCTGGTCGTACTTGGCGCTGTCCCCGTTGAGGATCCCGATGGCCAGGATGGACGCCATGTTGCAGAGGTCCCAGTTGGCCCAGTAGTTGGTGATGCAGGCGTCGTTGTGGTTGGTGAGGAAACTGTTGTTGAGCGGGTAGAAGACGTTCGCCAGCATCTGCTGGGCGGCGGCCAGATTGAACCCGCTGTAGTCCCGCATGAGTTCGCAGGCGTTGGCGAACTGCCAGCCGTAGAGGCCGGCCGCGAGAAACCGGTCGGCGTTGCCGGTGACCGAAGTCAGCGTGGTCGACCAGGCGTTGAGGATGTTCGCGGCGCACACGGCGTTCGCCTCGGTGCCGCCGACCTTCCAGCGCAGGGCGTTCTGGTAGGCGGCGGCGATGTCGTTGTAGAGCAGGCTGTAGTTCTGGCCGTCGCCGCCCCGGATGATCGTCGCGGTCGCCCGGTTCGTCCAGGTCGACTGTGAATGGGAGTTGGCGATCAGCTTGTTCCAGCCGGACAGCCAGGGGTCGGTTCCCGCCGCGACCCTGACCTTGGCCCGGTTGATGTCTCCGGCGTTGTGCAGCATGCCGGGGTGGGTGAAGGTGGCCGGGGCCGCGTGCGCGGTCGTGGCCACCGTGGCGCCGCCGAGAGCGGCGGCTGCGGTGAGCCCGCCCGCGGTCTTCAACAGACCGCGGCGGCTCAACTCTGTTCTGCGGAGGTGCTCGTGGGGGGAAGTGCGGCTCATTGCGGTGCATCTCCAATCCGTGGAGGATCAGGTGGGCGCGATGCTCACCTCGTCGAACTCCGTGGTGCAGCGGACCGGTTGGCTGCGTGAGCAGACCACCAGGCCGACGTGATAGGGGGCGTCACCGAAGCCGGGGATCTCTCCGTCGGCGAGGGGGGTCCAGGTGACACCGTCATCGGTGGACAGGGCTGCGCTGAAGGCGGTCCCGGCGCGCTTCAGCCGCAGCAGGGCGGGGAGGGTGACGGCGACACCGCCGGTGAAGGCGGAGGCACCGGCCACGGTCTTGCGGAGCATGAGCTGCGCGGTCGTCCCACCGCCGACGATCACGCCCGCCGCCTGGTCGAACGGTGACAGCGACTTGGCCATGAGCAGCCCCACCCGGTCGGCCGTGGTACCGGTCCGGGAGACGAGCCGGGCGACGACCTCGCAGTCACCACTGACCGGCCGCCGCACGAACTGCCCTGTCATTCCCTGGCCGTTGGCGTTCAGATCGACGCCCGCGCCGCGCACGGTGAAGGTCCCGCCGTCGTACGACGTGCTGCCCGGCGTGGTGATCGCCACCACGCCCAGCGTCCCGAAGTCACGGTCGTCGAGCACGGTGTCGCCGAGGTCGCCGTACGTCCACGGCGCGGGCGGCGCGGTGCCGACCGTGAGGGCGAGGGTGCCGGTGGCGGTTCCTGAGGCGTTGGCGGCGGTGGTCGCGACCGTGAACTCCCCTGTCTCCGTGGGGATTCCGGAGATGAGCCCGGTACGCCGGTCGATGCGCAGACCGGCGGGCAGGCCGTCCGCGGCGAACCGCACAGGCTCGTGCGAGGCCCGCAGCAGATGACGGAAGTCGGCTCCCTCGTTCGTGAACACGGCGTTCGCGGAGGTGAGTTGGGGCGTGGAGGGGCTCGGCATCACAGCCCGCACCGGCACCGAACGCGGCCCGCGCCCACCGGCGTTGGTCTTCGCGACCGTGTAGTGGTACGTCGTGCCGGGCGCCCCCGTCGCGTCGACGTACCGGATGCGGGTGCCGAAGCCGACCGGACCGACGCGGGTGGCGAGGGTCTTGTACGGCCCGGTGGCTCGGATGGCACGGAGGACCGTGTACTCGGCGGAGAGGTCCGAATCGCTCCAGTCCAACTCGACGGCGTCGGCACCGGTTTCGGCCCTCAGGTCGGTGGCGGTGCGGGCCGGGCGAGGCACACACCAGACCGTGCCGCTCGTGGAGGTCACGCTGACGTTGTCGAAGGCACCGGTGCCGGTCTCGGCGTAGTCCTGGTCGACGCCGAGGCAGGAGGTGAGGGCGAGTCCCGCGTAGGCGGTGCGCCCCAACTCGACCTCGGTGGAGCCTACTTCGGTCCAGTGGACGCCGTCCGGCGAGATGGCTCCGGTGCAGCGGGCGCCCTTCCGGGTCACCTGCACCCAGTAGGGCTTCCGCAGCCGGTAGCCGTCGCCCGCGCCCTCGACGTACGGCGCCTCCAGCGGGGTCGCCGACTCGGGCAGCGTGCCGAGGTTGGAGATCGGGAAGGCGGCGGATGTCGTGATCGCCTGCTGCTGCGAGGGCGGTACGGGCGTGCTGCCGGTCGCGGAGATGTCGGCGCCGTTAGCGGGCCGGGTGGAGAACACCCCGCTCCAGGTGTGCAGCGGCAGCCCCTGGATCAGCATCGAGGCGTGCGGAGCGTCGACGTCGAGAGAATCGCGGACGGTGACGCCGATCTTGGAGTACTGCGAGCTGAGCGGCCACACGATGCGCGCGGTGACCGTGCCGTCGCCGCGCAGCGGGAGGTGGACGAGACGGTAGGTGTCGGCGGTGCCGCTCGCCTCCAGGACGAAGCGCTCACCGTCGAGGACGGCGGAGCCGGGGATCTTCACGTCCCCGATGTCCTGGGTCGACCAGGGCCTCGGGAGACCGGCGGAGGCGGCAGCCCATGCCGAACTGCCGCTCGCTCCGAGGGTGTTGGTGGCGGTGACTGTGTAGTAGTACGTCCGTCCGGCGTGCACGTTGCGGTCGGTATACGTCGGCTGTCCGACCCCGGACGCGATCTTCTCGTACTGGCCGTCGACGTCGTTCGCCCGCAGGACCGTGTAGGAGTCGGCCCAGGTCGATGGCAGCCAACTCACCTGCACGGAAAGGTCGTTGCCGACGGCCGTGACACCGGCCGGTGGTGTCGGCACGGTCGGCGCGGATGCCGTGGCGCCGGCGTAGGCGAAGGTGCCCCAGCTGGGCAGGTCGTCGTTGCTGCCCTCGACGAACCGAGTGCCACCGGTGCCACGGAAGACGGCGTTCTTCGTGTACGGGGTGTCGAGGCCGCACACACCCGCGTAGTGCGCGTACGCCATCTCGTAGATCGGCGGCAGGGTGCCGCGCGAGGTGGCCGAGACGGTCAACTTGATGTATTTGCCGGTGCGGTCGAGGTCGGGGACGAAGGGGACGTCGCCGCCGAGGTTGTAGCGGGCGGCGTACTCGACGTTGGCGAGGATGCGGTTGTCGTCGAAGCCCCAGAGGTCGACGCCCTGGTTCCAGGCGACTTGGGCGGCATCCGCGAGCAGGCCGACCGCGAGTTGTTCGTGGCCCTGGTCCCGGCCGCTCTCCTGGCCCTGGCCGGCGGCGGTGACGATGCGGTGGAGGACGCTGCCGTTGCCCGCGCCGGCCGCGGCGAAGCGCAGCGCGTCGTAGAAGAGGGTGGGTTGTTCGGTGAACACGCCTATGGCCAGCAGGGATTGAAGGGACGTCAGGTCCCAGTTGCCGTTGGCGTAAAGGGTGTAGCCGGAGAGCGCCGGGTACCAGACGCGGAGGAAGGAGTCCTCGCAGCGGGCGATGTCGGCGGCGCTCCAGCCGTCGTAGCCGGTGTGGCGGAGGAGTTCGGCGGCGTTGACGAACTTGAAGGCCTGGAGGCCGGCGCCGAGGGGGCCGTCGGCTCCGGTGATGGCGGTGAGCGAGGCGGACCAGGCGTTGAGGATGTCGCGGGCTTTGTCGGCGTGCGCGGTGTCGCCGGTGACGGACCAGATGAGGGCGTTCTGATAGGCGGCGGCCGAGTCGGCGACGGCCTGGTTCTGGTAGTTGGCGGGACCGCGACCCCAGGTGGTGATCTGCCCGGTGTTCTGGACGGCGTACGACGCGGAGGAGCGGGCGTGGGCCGCGAGCGCCAAGTAGCCGTCGTAGACAGGGGATTGCTTGGCGGCCACCGCCGCTTTCATCCGGGCGATGTCGTCGGCGGTGTGCAGCAGACCGGGGTGGGAGAAGGTCACCTCGGTGTCGTCCGGGGCCGCCACCGCCCGCCCGGGCACGAGCAGTCCACTCGCGCCCGAGGCCAGCAGGAGGGCGGCGGTGCCGCCGAGGAATCCCCGGCGGCTGAGCGGGCCCGATGTATTCAACTGCGGCTCAGCAGGAGCGCCCTGAAGGGGCGCGGGGAACTGCGCGACCAGCCCCCACGGCGCCGCAGCCGACCAACGACCCCTCCTAGGTGCAGGGTTCGTCATGACGCGGCAGCCGCCTCTGCCTCAGCAGTCGTAAGGAACTTCAAGTTGGTAACGTGCTCGTTGTAGAACCACTGGATCTCGTCAGTCGTGTAGAACCAGCTCGGCTTCTTCATCGAGTCGGCGACGACCAGCCCGTTGATCACCAGGTTCTCGAACGTGACGTTGTTGATGGCGTGTTCGGCGTCGTAGCCGAGGAAGAGCGACGGGTTGGCGTGGGTGCCCGTGTAGCTGAGGTTCTTGACGTAGACGCCGTCGATGCCGCGGCCGACCGAGGTGTTGTACTTCGTGTTGTACATGACCTTCATGTAGATGACCTGGCCCCAGCGGAAGTCCTCGATCCGGACGTCCTCGATGCGGACGTTCTTGATGAGGTTGGAGTCGCCGGGGTTGAGGGCGATGCAGCCCTGGTAGTTCATCTGGGGTTCGCGGTGGTCGAGGATGTCGATGTTCTTGATGACGAGGTTCTCGATCGTCTCGGGCGTGTCCGTGTTGCCGTGCGTGCCGACGTTGATCGGGTGGGCGACATCGGCCCACAGGGTGCAGTTCTTGACGGTGATGTCGCGGGTGTCGCCGTAGTAGTTCCAGCGGTGGCAGTAGATGGCGATGCAGTCGTCGGAGTTGCGCATGAAGCAGCCGTCGAAGGTGATCCGGGTCGAGGAGAAGACGTCGAAGCCGTCGCCGTTGCCCTTCGAACTGAACGCGCGCGCCTTCTTGATGTGGACGTTGTCGCTCTCGCCGAACGTGCCCGCGTAGCCGGCCGGGTTGAGGATGATGACGTTCTCGACGCGGATGTTCTTGCTGCCCTCGCAGAGGATGGCGCCGCCGGGGTTGTTGTAGAGCACTCCGTGGCCGATGAGTTTGGACCGTTCCACGTCCTTGAAGTAGACCTGTGCGGTCAGGACGGCGCCGCCCGCGAGGTAGACGGTCTTGCCGCTGGGGACGGTGAGGACGTTGCCGGTGACGGTGTGGACGCCGGGGCCGAAGTAGATGACGTCCGGGTCGTCGGCGGACGGGACGTGGTGCTCGACGCGGTTGGTGATCAGGTGCAGGGCGTCGAAGATCTCGTCGTTGATCTGGACGACGACGTCCTTGGGTTCGTCGAGGGTGAACCGCAGGGTGTCGCCGAGGAGTTCGGGCTTGATGCCCAGCGCGTCCGGTCTCACCCGGGCCTTGGTGGTGCCGCCCTTGAGGTACGTCACCTCGATCTCGACCGAGCCGTTGAAGTCGAAGTACGCCATCGACGAGTTGTAGACCTTGCCCGACCCGGTGGTGGCGTTGATCTCCTCGAACTGCGGCCGGTAGATGTCGAGGGTCTGCCACGCGCCGTCGGGGGCGGTACGGACCCGCACCTGGAAGCTGGTGTTGGTCGGCATGGTGGCGGGACGCGGGTAAGTGACCAGCTTCGGGAGGGAGTTGTGGCCGTCGCCGGCGTGCGCCGCCGTGGCGGTCAGCCCGGACAGACCGGCGGCGAGCGCGGTGGCACCGGCGGCTTGGAGGGCCGTACGACGGGACAAGGGCGTGTTCATGGTGCGACTCCTTACAACAGGTGGAGAAGAAGGGCTACTTGAGGCCGCTCGTCGACATCCCGGCGACGAACCCGCGCTGGGCGACGAGGAAGATCAGCAGGATCGGGACGACGTACATCACGGAGGCCGCGGCCTGGAGGTTGGTGCTGGGGGTGCCGGCCGCCGTGACATAGGTGGTCATCACCGCTACGGCGAGGGTGGAGTGGTCGGTGGAGAGGAGGAGTTGAGGCGCGATGTAGTCGCCCCAGGTCCAGGTGAAGGCGATGACGAAGCTCGCGGAGAGCACCGGCCAGGACTGCGGGAGAAAGATCCGCCAGAAGATCCCGCCGTAGCCGCAGCCGTCGACGATGGCCGCCTCCTCCAGTTCGCGGGGCAGGCCGGCGAAGAACTGGCGGAAGAGGAAGACCAGGTAGGGGGCGGAGGACAGGCCCCACAGGACCCACGGCCAATAGGTGTCCACCATGCCGAACTTGGCGAAGATCAGGTAGGTCGGCAGCAGGGTGATCATCTGGGGCAGCATCATCGAGCCGATGAGGATGCCGAACAGAACCTTCTTGCCGGGCGCGCTGAGCCTGGCGAAACCGAAGCCGACCCAGGCGGAGCTCAGGGTGACGAGCGTGGCGTAAATGGTGGCGATGATCAGGGAGTTGCGGGCGTAGCCGAGGAAGTCGATGGCCTTGTAGGCGTCGACGAAGTTGTGCCACTCGAAGTGCGTCGGCAGCCAGTGCACCGGAGCCGCCGCGAGTTCGGCCGGGGCCTTGAGACCGGTGAGGATCAGCCAGCCGAACGGGCCGAGGAACAGGCCGGTGATGACGACGAGCGCCGTGTAGAGGACGAGCCGGTTGACGCGTATCCGCGTGCGGGCCGGGGACTTGGGGTTCACGCTGGTGGCGGTCACTTCTGCGCCTCCGGGCCGACGTTGTAGAAGACCACGCCGGAGGTGAACTTGAAGATGAGTCCGGTCGCGACGAGGATCAGGACGAAGAGCACCCACAGCAGCGCGGAGGCGTAGCCGTAGCGGCCGAGCGCGAAGTACTCCGAGAACACATGGATCATGTAGGTGTAGTTGGACTGCGGGATTGTCGTGAGGCCGCCGGTGCCGGCGGTGGGGGCGAGCAGCATCGGCATGATGGTCTGCACCGAGGCGATCACCCCGGTCACGGTCTGGAAGAGCAGTACCGGCGACAGCAGTGGCACGGTGATGCTGCGGAAGGTGCGCCAGGCGCTCGCGCCGTCGATGCGGGCCGCCTCGTGGAGTTCGCGGGGGACGTCCTGGAGCCCCGCCAACGAGATGATCATGATGTTGCCGGCTGCCCAGAGCACCGTCATGACGAGGACGTAGCGGGCGTAGGGATCGGCCAGCCAGCCGATCGCGTCGAAGCCGAAGAAGGTCAACGCGCCGTTGGCGGCACCGGAGTTCTGGTCGAAGAGGTTCTTGAAGGCGATGCCCGCGCCCACCGGGGGTACCACGGCGGGCAGATAGAGCAGGGTGCGGAAGAGCCCGCGTCCCTTGAGGGGGCGGTTGACGAGGACGGCGAGTGCGAGTCCCGCGATGATCGACAGCGGCACGGAGAGCAGCGCGAACAGTCCGGCGCGGCCCAGGGCGTCCCAGGTGACCGAATCGCCCATCAGCTCGCGGTAGTTGCCGAGGCCGACGTAGTGCCAGTGCGGGGAGATGCCGTCGTAGGTGGTGAAGCTCAGCCACAGCGCGTACGCCATGGGCGTGATGGTCAGCAGCGAGAAGCCGATGATCCACGGTGAGGCGAACATGTAGAACGCGCGGTGCTTGCGCGTCGTCATGGAGGGCCCGGTGCGCGCGACGGACCGGGGGCGGCCGGCCTTCGCGGTCGGGCGCGGCCGTCCGACGGCCGGCGAGGAGGCCTGATCGACCGTCATCCCACCTGCTCCTTCCCGCGGTTGATCTGTTCGTTGATGACCGAGTTGAGGCGTCCGGCGAGGCGGTCGACGGACATCTCGCCCTTCATCGCGGGCGTGGCGACCTGGCTGAAGAGGGACTCGAAGGCGTCGCCCGAGATGTACGGGGAGAGGGCGACCACGGAGAAGTGCTTCAGCTCGTTCTGCTGTGCGCTCAACGTCCGTTTCTGGAAGTCCTCCTGATGAGGCATCAGGGGTCGCAGGGACTTCAGGGTGGGGATGCCCCAGCCGCTGGAGGCGCGGGCCTTGGCCGGTGCCTCGCCGAAGTACCACTCGAAGATCCGCCAGGCGGCGTCCTTGTTCTTCGACTTGCGGGGCATCCACATGCCGGTGCCGCCCTGGCAGGCGCTGATCCGGGGGCCGCCCGCGAAGACGGGAGCGGGGGCGAGCCGGGAGACCTGGGCCAGCTTCTTGTCGGTGCCGATCATGCCGCCCATCCAGTAGCCGCTGTTCGACATGGCCAGCCGGCCGGCCTGGTAGGTGGGGCCGTCCCAGCCGTTGGGGTCGGGCAGGACGGGGCTGGGGCCGACCTTCAGCTTGCAGTAGTCGATGTACCAGGCGAGCGCCTTGCGGGCCTCGGGGGTGGTGAAGTCGACCTTGGAGAAGTCGTCGGCGAACAGGTTGCCGCCGGCGGACGCGGTCATGGTCGCCATGAGGGTGAGTTTGACCAGGCCGTTGTAGCTGCCGCCGAAGACGGTCGTCTGGCCCTTCGAACGCTGGGCGAGGTGCTGGGCGTTGTCGAGCCACTCGTCGAAGGTGATGGGCTCGGTCTCCGCCGGGTAGGCGACGCCCTTCTTGTCGAAGGCCGCCGTGTTGTACCAGAACATGGAGTCCTGGGAGAAGTCCTTGGCCATGCCGTAGCGGGGGCCCTTGCCCTGGACCTTGCCGTCGTAGCGCCACAGGTTGTTGACCGGGTCCAGATCGTCGGGCCGCAGGACGCTGCTGGTGGCGAAGTAGGAGTCCAGTTCCTGCATCACGTCCCGCGCGGCGTAGAACACGGCGTCCACGGCGCCGACCCCGCGCACCAGGTCCGGCGGGTTGCCGCTGGTGAGCATCGCGATCAGCTTGGTGATGTCGTAGTCCACCCGCTTGATGGAGATGCCCGTGTCCTGCTTGGCCTGCTTGACCAGGTCGGGGCCCAGGTCGTCGGCCTTCGCCATCACCGTGATGGTCTCGCCCCCTCCGCTCACCCCGGTCGACACCTGGAGGGCGCAGCCGCCCAGCGCCGCCACGCCGGTCGCGGCACCGGTCGCCGAGAGGGCGAGAAATCGTCGGCGGCTCAGGGGAGCACCAGCATGTGGGTGCATGACCGCACCACCTCCAATAGAAACCGGTTGTCACGCGTTGGGGCAGAGCTTCTTCCGGCTTGGAAACGGCGTCAAGACCCTTGGCGAACTTTCGAAAAGACTGGGTAAGCTCGCAGACACGGCAACGTAACCCCGTCTCGCGGGAAACCGGTTGTCAGCCGGCCGTCGCCGCTTGACTCCCTTCGCGAGAGGGTCCAAAGTTGTGTGTATACGTCGTAAACGTACGAGGTCTGGCAGTGAGGAGCCGGACCGATGAGCCCGCCGTCGACCATCCTCGTCACCGGCGGAGCCGGTTTCATCGGAAGTCATGCCTGTGTCGAACTGCTCGACCACGGCTATGAGTTGATCGTGGTCGACGACTACTCGAACAGCACGCCGCAGGCCTTCGCCCGGGTCGAACGGATCGCCGGCCGCTTCGCCGGTGCCGTCTACGAACTGGACGTCCGTGACCGGCCCGCCCTCTCGGCCGTCTTCGACCGCCATCCCGTCGACGCCGTCCTGCACTTCGCCGCGCACAAGGCCGCGGGTCCCTCGGCCCGAAGGCCCGTCGAGTACTACGACACCAACGTCGGCGGCACGACCGCCCTGTTGCGGACCATGCACGAGCACGGGGTGCACCAGCTCGTGTTCTCCTCCACCGCCGCGCTCTACGGCGACGCCGAACACGGCCCCCTCGACGAAGCCACCCCGGCCCGGCCCCTCACCCCGTACGCGGCCTCCAAGTGGATCTGCGAGCACATACTCGCCGACGTCTGCCGCAGGTGCCCCGAGTAACAACACGAGTGGCACCGGCACGGCCGACGAGGTGGAGGCGAGGCATGGCCAAGGAGCGGGCGAGCGCGCAGAACAAGGACGACCGGGCCGGGGCGGGTCCGGCGCGCCGAGCCGGCGACCGCGGCCGGTACGGCCGGCTGAGCCGGGAGCGGCTCCTGGCCAGCGCACTGGAACTGGTCGACCGGGAGGGCCTGTCGGCGCTGAGCATGCGGCGGCTGGGTGCCGAGCTCGGTGTCGAGGCGATGGCGCTGTACCGGTATGCGGCGAGCAAGGACGCCCTGTTGGACGGCCTGGTCGAAGCGCTCTACCTGGAGCTTCAGGAACGCCTCGCCACCGGTGCCGAGGCGCCGAAATGGCGCACCGAACTGCACCGGATCGCGCTGGCGACGTACGACGTGTGCATGGCCCATCCCCAGGTGGTGCCGCTGCTCGCCACCCGCATGCTGGCCGTTCCGCTGGCCCGGAGGCCGCCGGCCGTGCTGCGGCAGCACGAGCGGGTGATCGCCCTGCTGCGGGACGCCGGGTTCGGCGTGACCCGGTCCGCCGTCGTCTTCCGCGCCTTCACCGCCTGGGTGCTCGGCTTTGTGTCCGTGGAACTGCAGGCCATGGTCGACAGCCCGGAGGAGCAGGATCCCTCGTTCCGTCTCGGCCTGCACCGCATGCCGCCGCAGGAGCTGCCCCGGCTGCGGGAGACCGCCGCCGCACTCGCCGAACGGGGCGGGCCGAAGGACCTGACGGACGGGCTGGACGCTCTGCTCGAACGGTTCACCGAGTGACAGGGGCCGCCCACCGGGCCGGAGTTCAGCGCAGGTCGGCCGCGCGCTCCGGGCTCTCGTCGAGGAAGCCGCCCGACTGGTGCTGCCAGAGCTTCGCGTAGGCGCCCTCGGCCGCCAACAGCTCCTGGTGCGTGCCCTGTTCGACGATCCGGCCGCGGTCGAGGACGACCAGCCGGTCCATGCCGGCGACCGTGCTCAGCCGGTGCGCGACGACGAGTGCCGTCCGCCCCTCCATGAGCCGCCACAGCGCCTCCTGGACGAGGACCTCGCTCTCGGAGTCGAGGGCGCTGGTGGCCTCGTCGAGCAGCAGGATCGGCGCGTCGCGCAGGATCGCCCGGGCCAGGGCGACGCGTTGACGCTGTCCCCCGGAGAGCTTGATCCCGCGCTCCCCCACCATCGTGTCGAAGCCGTCCGGCAGCGCGTCGGCGAACTCGGTGACGTGCGCCGCCTCGGCCGCGCGGCGGACCTCGGCATCGGTGGCGTCGGGCCGGGCGAACGCGATGTTCTCCCGCAGAGTGCGGTGGAACATCGCCGGGTCCTGCGGCACGTAGGCGATCAGGCTCCGCAGGTCGGCCTGGCGCAGCCTGCTGATGTCCTGGCCGCCGATCAGGATGCGGCCGGAGTCGATGTCCGTCATGCGCAGCAGCAACCGGCTGAGCGTGGTCTTGCCGCCGCCGGACCGGCCGACGAGCCCGATCTTCGTGCCGCTGGGGACGTTCAGTTCGAGCCCGTCGAAGAGGGTGTCGGCGCCCGCGTGGGCGAAGGTCACCTTCTCGAAGCGGACGTCGGCGCCGCGGGAGAGCAGCGGTTCCGGCGTGTCCGGGTCGAGCACGGTGGGCGAGGCCAGCAGCAGTTCGGTGAACTGGGCGGCCTCGGTCATCGAGCTTTCCAGGCGCCGGTAGATCTGGTTGAACTCGAACATGATCCGGGTCGCGTTGGAGTAGTACGTGAAGGCGACCACGACGGCCTCGACCCCGTGCTCGCCGCCGCCGAGCGCGACCGCGAGCAGCAGGCCAAGTGCGTTGGTGAGTACGGAGAGTGGCGCGACGATGGTGTCGATGCGGAGGTTGCCGTAGTCCCACGAGCGCAGGGTCAGCCGGCGTGACTGGGCGACGCGGGAGCGGTGTTCGGCGGCCTCGCGTTCCTCGGCGGCGAAGGCGCGGACCGTGTCCATGTTCATCAGGCTGTCGGCGACATGGCCGGAGACCCGGGCGATGGCCTCCTCGCGCAGATCCACGAGCCTCTGACGGCGTCGAATGAGGGGTGCCACGACCAGGGCGGTGAGCGCGATCATCACCAACAGCCCTACGACGAGCCACGGTTCGTAGCGCCACAGCACGACCGAGCCGAACAGCAGCGGCACCAGGCTGCCGACGACCTGGAAGGTCATGGTGTCGACGAACTCCTCGAAGCGGGAGGCGAAGCTCAGCACCCGCTTGGTGAGCGACCCGGCGAAGTTCTCGTGGAAGAACGCGGCGTCCTTGGCGAAGAGTTCGTCCATGCCGATCACATACAGGTGCTCGATGCCGAGCGCGTCCAGCCGGTTCAGACAGTGCAGTCCGAGCCGCCACAGCACCTCGGCGAACAGCAGGACTCCGGCGAACCCGAGGACGTACGGCAGGGTCGAGCGGACGCCGATGCCCGTGTCGCCGGCGATGCGGCCGACGAGCTTCGCGACGATCAGCGGAGCGACGTAGTTGATGCCGATGTTGCCCAGGGCGGGCAGCAGTGTGGCGGGCGCGGTCCACCGGCGGAGCCGGGCCAACTCCCGGCCGTAGTAACGCAGTGCGAGAAGTACCGAGCCCCGGCGCGACCCGGCCTCGCGCGTTTCAGGCGATCCCATTCCTACCCCGTGATGTCGAAGGAAGCCCGGCATCGGCGCTGGCCAGGAATGGCAGTGTCCCGCGCGGGCACCGGTGCGGTCCAAGCGTTTTTCCCCCAACAGCGGTGATGCGCACGGGGATTGTGGGCCCTACGGTGACACCATGGCGACCCAGGTGAGCGAGCCCCTGCGGCTTCCCGACATGCCGTTGCACGATCCGTTCGTCGTCGTGGACGAGGGGACCCGTACCTATCACCTCTACACGTCCAACGACCCGTCCGTGTCGGGTGTGGAGGGCGTCGGCACGATGGTCTACCGCAGTCCCGACCTGCGCGACTGGACGCGTCCCGACGTGGTGTTCCTGGCGGCGGAGCAGCTCAACCTCTGGGCGGGCGACGGTGGTTGGGCGCCGGAGGTGCACCGCTGGAACGGCCGGTACTACCTGTTCACCACGCTGCACGACGAGAAGAGCCCGCTCCCGGTGCCACCGACTGGCAGATGGGGCACGCCGTTCGCCCTGGTGAACCACCGGCGGGGCACGGTCACGGCCGTGTCCGATTCCCTGCTTGGCCCCTTCACCGTGGTCGACCCCCTGCGCCCCACCCCGCCCGAGCACCTCATGACCCTGGACGGCACGCTGTACGTCGCCCCGTCCGGACAGCCGTGGATGGTGTACGCGCACGAGTGGCTGCAGACCGTCGACGGCACCATGGAGGCGGTCCGGCTGGCCCCGGACCTGACCGGGACGATCGGCGATCCGGTCTTCCTGTTCAAGGCCTCGGACGCGTCCTGGATCGGCGAGGAGATCCCGGCCGGTGTCCCACACCAACTCCCGCCCTACGTCACGGACGGACCGCAGCTGTACCACTCCCCCGACGGTTCCCTGCTCATGCTGTGGTCGACGTACGAGAAGAACAGGGCCGACCCGGACGGCACCCTCGGCGGAGGCTACGTCCAGACCTACGCCGTCTCGGAGTCGGGCGCGCTCACCGGCCCGTGGCGCCAACACCGGCCGCTGGTACGGGAGGACAGCGGTCACGGCATGCTGTTCCGCACGTTCGAGGGGCAGTTGACGATGATCCTCCACCGCCCGTTCGAGAACGCCCGCGGCAAGCTGTACGACATGGAGCTGCACGGTCATGAACTGCGGGTGCTGCGGCAGCGCACCGACCTGGACGGCGGCGGCTGAGACGCGGGCCGCTCCTCGTTACTGCTTGACCGCGCCCGCAAGGCCGTTGATGAAGAACCGCTGCAGCACGACGAAGATCAGGACGATGGGCAGCAGCGTGATGACCGACCCCGCGCACACCAGGGTCCACGCGGTGGAGTTCTGGCCGATGAAGTTGAACATGCCCACCGACAGGGTGTGCAGTTCGGGGCGGGAGAGGGTGAAGACCAGCGGGATGAAGAAGCTGTTCCAGGCGTTGATGCAGGCGAACAGGCCGACGGTCGCCAGCATCGGACCGGACAGCGGGAGCATGATCCGCCAGAAGATCTGGTGGAAGTTCGCGCCGTCCACACGGGCCGCGTCCTCCAGGCCCCGGTCGATCGTCGTGAAGTAGCCCATGAAGAGGAAGGTGCCGAAGACCATCCCGCCCGCCGACTGGACGATGACCACCGACCAGAGGGTGTTGAGGAGATGGAGCCGCTGGATCAGGTCGAAGACCGGGATGATCGTGTAGCCGTGCGGCAGGAAGAGCGTCACCCCGACCAGGCCCAGCCAGAGTTTCTTGCCGGGGAAGTCGGTGCGGGCCAGGACGTAGCCGGCCATGGAGGTGGCGAGCAGCGTCACGATGACCGTGCCGGTCGCGAACAGGACCGTGTTGACGAAGAACCGGCTGAAGTCCGCCTGCGTCCAGGCCTCGCTGTAGTTGGACCAGTGGAACTCGGACGGGATCGGGTTGAGCCCGCCGGAGAAGAACCCGTCGGTGCTCTTCAGCGAACTGCCCAGCGCCCACAGGAACGGATAGAGCCAGACGAGACCGCCGCCGAGCAGCGCGAGATAGAGCAGACCGCGCCGGCCCTGGCGCAGACGTGGGGTCAGGGTGGACATCGGGACGGACTCCTTCACTGGTGGGCGGCCGTGCGCCGGCGGCTGATCCCGCGCAGGGCGAGGACCTGCAGCGCGGAGAAGACGATGAGCAGCAGTCCGTAGAGGAACGAGGCGGCGGAGGCCAGGCCGATGTCGGGCTGGGCGGCGGCGCCGGCCGAGCCGCCGAAGGCCAGGTGGTAGATGTACGTGTTGACGACCTCGGTGGCGAAGTACGGGCCACCGCCGGTGAGGACCTGCACCGGGACGAGCACGAAGGCGTAGACGAAGGTGTGCCCGACCGCGCCCCAGAAGATGTCGTCGTGCAGGATCTGCCGGAAGTTGGCGAGGCCCACGTAGTCGCCGGGTTCGCCGATGCCGTTCCAGCGGTAGAAGGTGTAGCCGAAGGAGGCGAAGATCGGGTAGACCACGAAGGCCAGCAGGAGTACGGCCATGGGGGCGAGATAGGCGTACGACCACTTGGCGGCGCGGATGCGGCGGCCCAGACCGGGGCGGGCGGCGACGGGTGGCGGGGACGGGGACGCTCGCCTGCGCTCGCGGGTGTCGAGGAGTGACATGGTGACCGCTCACGCCTTCTTCTTCGTGGTGTACGGCTTGGTGGGGTCCCAGTCCGCGAAGACGTAGTCGGCCGTGCTGACCTTCTTGCCCTGCTTGGCGACCGCGGCGACCGCGTCGGACAGGAGCTGGACCTTCTTGTCGGCCAGGCTGCTCAACGCGCCCTGAATATCCTTGACTTGACCGGTGTAGATGCCGGTCACCACATCGCTGATGTCGGGCTTGGGAGCGCCGGGCGCGACGCCGGCCAGCTCGGGATTGCGGACGAGTGGCACCGGGCCGCGCAGCACCTGCCGGGTCATGCCGACGAAGCTGGCGAAGGGCTTGGAGTCGATGCCGTCCGGGTCGTTGTCGGCGGGGTAGGCGGAGACGCCGTTGAGGTCCTGCACCCAGCGGCGTCCGGCGGCGGGGGACGTCAGCGCGTCCAGCCACTGGAACGCCTCGTGCGCCTTCCTGCTCTTGGCGGAGACGGCGGCGAAGGAGCCGTTGCCGACCGGGTCGGCGTAGTAGTAGCCCTTCGGGGTGGCGGTGGGCGAGGGCAGGGTGACCAGGCTGTAGTCGGTGAACTTGTGCTGGGTCCACTCGGGTTGGTTCCACACGCCGCCGACGGTCATGCCGAACTTGCCGCGCTCGAAGAACGCGCGGGCCGCTTCGTCCGAGAGGCTCACGGAGTTGGGGTGGAAGAAGTCGCGCTTCTTCCACTCGACGAACAGCTCCAGGAAGTCGGCGTACGAACGGTCGGTGCCGTAGGTCCACTTGCCCACGCGGTAGTCCATGCCGGTGCCCGCGCCGGTGGGGGCGCCGCCGGGTGCGCCGGCGCCCCGCACGAACAGGTCCAGCCACCAGGCGAGGACACCGATGCCGTCGGCGTTGCCGAAGCCGAGGCCGTACGACTTGCCGCCGCTCTTCTTGGTGATCGTCTGCGCGGCACTGGTCACCTCGTCCCAGGTGCGGGGGATCTTGACGCTGCCGTCGGGGTTCGTCAGCCCGGCGGACTTGAAGACGCCGTGGTGGATGTAGAGCTGGTAGAGCGGGCCCGAGCCCTTCAGCGGGGCCGAATAGACCTTGTCGTCGAAGACGTTGGCGCCTTCCAGGAAGGTGCCCTCGGGGAAGCGTGACCGCCACTGCGGGGTCGCCCATTCGTCGAGCGGGTGCAGCCAGCCCTTGGCGACCTGCTCGGCGACGCTGGGGACCTGCGGGATCATGAAGACGTCCGGCGGCCGGGGTCCCTCGATCTGGGACACCTTCGCGGCCACTCCCGGCGCGGTCCGGGACGGTGACACCGGAGCCGTCGCGGCCGACCACTACCACCGCTTCCCCACGGACATCGCGCTGATGGCCGAACTCGGCCTGCGCGTCTACCGGTTCTCCCTCGCCTGGCCCCGGATCCAGCCCACCGGCTCCGGCCCGGCGAACCAGCGCGGCCTCGACTTCTACCGCCGTCTCACAGACACTCTCCTCGACCACGGCATCCAGCCCTGGCCCACCCTCTACCACTGGGACCTGCCCCAGCCGCTGGAGGACGCCGGCGGCTGGCCGGTGCGGGACACGGCCGAGCGGTTCGCCGAGTACGCCGCCCTCGCCCACGAGGCGCTGGGCGACCGCGTCACCCACTGGACCACCCTCAACGAGCCCTGGTGCTCGGCCTTCCTCGGCTACGGCACGGGCCGCCACGCCCCCGGCCGCCGCGAGCCCGCCGCCGCCGTACGCGCCGCGCACCATCTGCTGCTCGGCCACGGCCTGGCCTCGGAGGCGCTACGGGACTCCACCCGCGTCGGCATCACACTCAACCTCACGCACGTCACCCCGCTCAGCACCGATCCCGCCGACCTGGACGCGGCCCGGCGTATCGACGGCATGCAGAACCGCCTCTTCCTCGACCCGCTGCTGCACGGCACCTACCCCGTCGACGTGCTCGCCGACCTCCACGAGGTCACCGCCTTCGGCCACGTCCACGACGGCGACCTGAAGAGGATCGGGACTCCGCCGGACCACCTCGGCATCAACTACTACGCGCCGATGCTGGTCGCCGGCTGCACGACACCGACCCAATCCGCCTATGTGGGCTCGCCGTTGGCGCGGATCGCGGACGGCGGCCGGCCACGCACCGCGATGGGCTGGGAGATCGACGAGCGGGGACTTCTGGAGCTTCTCCTGCGGCTCAAGGCCGACTACCCGGCCGTACCGCTGTACATCACGGAGAACGGCGCGGCCTTCGACGACGTGGTGGAGCGGGACGGGGTGCACGACACCGACCGGATCGCCTATCTGGACGGCCATCTCCGTTCCTGCGCCCGGGCGATCGGCCACGGCGTGCCGCTCAGGGGCTACTTCGTCTGGTCGCTCCTCGACAACTTCGAGTGGTCCTTCGGATACGGGCCCCGCTTCGGCATCGTGCACGTCGACTACGCGACCCAGCGCCGCACGCCGAAGGACAGCGCCCACTGGTACGCCGAGGTCATCCGGCGCGGCGGCCTGTGACGCCGTTCGCGCCTACAGTGCTGCTACTGCCCGTCCCGTCCCTACGAACTGGAGCCGCCTCCCATGACCACACGGCCGCCGACGCTCGACGAGGTGGCGCTGCGCGCCGGGGTGTCGGTCGGAACCGTCTCGCGTGTGATCAACAACCGTCGGCACGTCAGCCAGAAGGCGCGGCAGGCGGTGGAGAGTGCCGTGGCGGAGCTGGGCTATGTGCCCAACGTGGCGGCCCGGTCGCTCGCCTCCCAGCGGCGTGGCGCGGTGGTGCTGGCGATCTCCAGTGACGACCCGGCGTTGTTCGCCAACCTCTTCTTCGCGGAGGTGATCACCGGTGTCAACGCGGTCATCGAGGAGACCGACCTCGAACTCCTGCTGATCCTGGCGGCCTCCGAGCGCGGCCGGGCCCGGCTCGCCCGCGTCCTTCAGTCCCGTGGCGCGGACGGTGTCATGCTGCTGGCCCTGCGCGAGAACGACCCGCTGGCGAAGGTGGCCGAGGCGGGGAACGTCCCCGTCGTGCACGGAGGCCGCCCTCTCGACCGGGCGCCCCGCTGGTACGTGGACGCCGACAACCGGGGCGGGGCCCGTGAGGCCGTCGAGTACCTGATCGCGACAGGCCGCCGCGCCATCGGCACCGTCACCGGGCCGCTCGACATGCACGCGGGGGTCTCCCGTTATCTGGGCTTCCGCGAGGCGGTGGCCCTGGCCGGTCTCGGCGACCATCGTGTGGCGCACGCCGACTTCACCGAGCGGGGCGGTGCCGTGGCGACCGCCCGCCTCCTCGACGAACACCCGGACCTGGACGCGGTGTTCGTCGCCTCGGACGCGATGGCTGCGGGCGCCCTGCACGTCCTGCGGGAGCGCGGCCGGGCCGTCCCCGAGGACGTCGCGGTCGTCGGCTTCAACGACATCCTCACCGCCCGGCACACCCGGCCCGCCCTGACGACGATCCGCCAGCCCATCGTGGCCCTGGGCAGCGAGATGACCCGGATGCTGGTGCGCGTGCTGGGCGGCGAGGAACCGACGCCCCTCATCCTGCCGACGGAGCTGGTGATCAGGGAATCCGCGTAGCGCCTCGGACGGCTACGGCCGTCCGTTCGTCAGGCGCCGAAGACCTGGAACTCGGAAACCTGCCCGGCCGGCCAGCCGTTGTTGGCGGAGATGGTGAGGCGTACGTAGCGGACGCTGACCGTGGCCGGGAGGGTGAGCGTCGCGGTGTTGCCGGTCGCCGGGTCGAAGGTGTGGCCCGCCGCGGCGAGGAGTTGGGTGGAGGTGCCGGCGTCCGTGCCGCCCTGGACGGAGACGGTCTGGGTACGGGTGGACCAGGCCGCCGCCGGAGGGAGGTTGAGGACGATGCGTCTCACGCCGGTCGCGGCACCCAGGTCGACCTGGATCCACTGCGGGAAGGCGTTGTTGGCGGACTCCCAGTAGGTGGAGGTGTCGCCGTCGGTCGCGTTGGCCGAGCCGTAGACCTGGGTGTGGCTGCTCTCCGAAGTGGGGCGGTGCAGGGCGAGGTTGGTGGTGGCGGACGGGGGGTCGGTGGTGACGGTGACCTGGTTGGAGGGCTGGGACACGTTTCCGGCCGCGTCGAGGGCCACGACGTCGAAGGTGTACGCGGTGGACGCGCCAAGTCCGGTGACGGTGAAGGACGTTGAGCCGGTGGTGCCCACCTGGGTGCTGGTCGAGCCGGACACCTGGAGGATCCGGTAGCCGGTCACGCCGACGTTGTCGCTCGCGGTGTTCCAGCTCAGCGAGACCGAGTTGGCGGAGTGTCCGGTGACGGCCAGGCCGCCCGGCGCGGCTGGCGGGGTGGTGTCACCACCGTTGGGAAGTACGGGCTGGGTGGGGCGAGTTGGCGTCAGCGCGAGCTGCCCCTTGAGCATGCGACCGCCGTCGCCGGTCAGCCGCAGGTAGTAGTCGGAGGAGCAGGCCGTGCCGTCCTCGTCGAGGGCGAGGAACCCGGAGTCGGTGGGCACCCAGGCCTGGGTCTCGGCGGTCTTGGCGATCTGGTTGCCCTCGTTGTACTCGTCGAACATCGAGATGTAGATGCCCTGCACCCCGGCCCGCACCACGTTGTAGAACTGCCGCCACATGAAGTCGCCGTGCGCGCGCTGCCGTCCGGAGACATCGCCGGGCAGGACGCAGGGCTGGTAGTCGATGCCGTTGGCGTTGCAGTCGGCCTGGTCGGGGACCGTGTAGGTGGTGTACGCGTTGTCGGCCTCGGTGACATTGCCGATGGCGCCGACCATCCACGGCGAGATCATGTTGAAGGCGTGGTAGACGCCGAGGAAGCCGGACTGTGAGCCCCCGGTCCCGGTCCGCCATTCGCGCGGGACGCCCCCGATGACGTAACACCCCTGGCTCTTGAACCAGTTGACGACGTCGAGACAGGCATCAGGGCTGAAGGGATGGTTGGGGTCGTTGAAGCCGAAGCCCCAAATGCACACCACCGGCTTGCCGTTCTGCTTCGCGTAGGCCGAACTCGCCGTGTGCGCCGACATCTTGTTCGTCCAGTCCGTCTTGATCTCGGACTGCATGTTCGTCCAGTTGGAGACGTCGTACATGATGTAGAACTTCCGGCCGTACGACTCGGCGGCGCTGCGCACCTTGGTCGCCATGGCATCGCGGGTGGGGCCCTCGCCGCCGGTGGGATTGAAGCGTTGGAGGGCGGCCGTGTCGATGCCGTTCTGCTGCAGCCACAGGAAGTGGGTGTTCACCGTCTGCTGGTCGTACGACGAGAACAGCTTGGCGGGCTGGCCGTTGCCGAGGGCGGCGTACGAGGTCTGGTAGGTGTTCGTGTACTCGCGCACGTCGGGCCAGCACTTGATGTTGGTGTTGTTCCGGGACGGCGGCTGGCCCCAGTCCTGGCTCCAGTGCCACCAGCCGTTGATGGGCGCGCCGTCGCCGATACAGGCGAACCAGCCCTGGTAGCCGACGGTGACCTTGCCGACGACGTCGCCGGGTGAGCTCGCGGCTGACGCGGCCGGGGCGAGGACGGTCTCGGTCGCTCCGGCGGTTCCGACCGCGGTGGCCGCGATCGCGGCCCTCAGGAAGACTCTGCGGGTGACACCCATCTCGACTCCTTTCGGTGGTGGGGACCGCCGGGCGCGGGCGCGCCCGGCGGCACCGTCGCGTCAGGTCAGGTGTTCCAGACCTGGAACTCGGACACCTGGCCGGCCGGCCAGCCGTTGTTCGCCGTGATGTTCACCCGGAGGTACCGCTCGGTGGCCGCGGTGAACGTGAGGGTGACGGTGTTGTTGGTGGTGGGGTCGAAGGTGTAGGTGGCCGACGCCTTGAGGGTGCTGAAGGAGGAGCCGTCGGCGCTGCCCGACAGGGACAGCGTCTGGTTGCGGGCGCCCCAGGTCGCGGGGAGCTGGAGGACGACGCGGCTGGCGCTCTGCGCGGATCCGAGGTCGACCTGGACCCACTGCGGGAAGGCGTTGTTGGCGCTCTCCCAGTAGGTGCCCTGGTTGCCGTCCGTCACGTTGGACGAGGCGTAGACGGCGGTGTGGCTGGACTCGGTGGTGGCCGCGCCCGCCGCAAGGTTCCTGCTCACCGTGCCTGCTCCGGTGCCGGTCAGCTGGACCGTGGTCGTGCCGTTCGACGCGTTGCTGGCGATGTCGAGTTCGCCGGTGCGGGTGCCGGACGCGGTGGGCGTGAAGGTGACGGCCACCGTGCAGGAGGCACCCGCCGCGATCGACGTCCCGCAGGTGTTGCTCTGCCCGAAGTCGCCCGTGGTGGTGACGCCCGAGACGGTCGCGGCGGCGGTCCCGGTGTTGGTCACCGTGACCGTCTGCGCGCTGCTCGCGGTGTTGAGCGCCTGGGTGGGATACGTCAACGATGTCGGGCTGGCCGACAGGGTCGCCGGTGAGGAGCCGCCACTGCTGGGGAACACCTCGAAGTCCGACAACTGGGCAGCGTTCCAGCCCGTGTTGGCGCTGATATTGACCCGCACGTACCGCGCCGTGGCGGCGGTGAAGGTGATGGTCGCCGTGTTGCCGTTGGCGTTCGGGTCGAAGGTGTAGCCCGCCGAGGCCTTGATCGTGGAGAAGCTGGAGCCGTCCGTGGAGCCCTGCACCGACAGGGTCTCGGTGCGGGCCGACCAGGCCGTGGCCGGCGGGAGTTTGAGGACGACCTTGCCGACGCCGTAGTTCTGGCCGAGGTCGACCTGCGCCCACTGCGGGAACGAACCGTTCGTGCCCTCCCAGTACGTCGACGCGTCCGGGTCGGTGAGGTTGGAGGCGACGTAGGGGCTGTTGCTCGAACTCGCCGAGGCCGGCCGTCCGGCGGCGATGTTGGTGGTGCTGTCGATGCCGGTTCCGGTCAGGGATACGACAGTTGGGCTGTTGTTGGCGTTGCTGGTGACGGTCAGGTTGCCCGCGCGCGCTCCGCCCGTGGTGGGCTTGAAGCCGACGGTCACCGTGCAGGAGGCGCCGACCGCGAGGGTGGAGCAGTTGTTGGTCTGGCTGAAGTCACCGGTCGTGGCGACGGCGGAGACGGTCGCCGAGGCGGTGCCCGAGTTCGTCACCTTCACCGTCTGCGCGGTGGCCGAGGAGCCGACCACCGTACCGTCGAAGGCCAGACTCGCCGGGTCGGTGTTCAGCACCGGCCCCGGCGCGGTGCCGGTCCCGGAGAGGGTGACCGTGTTGGTGACCCCTCCCGCGTTGACGGTCAGAGTTCCGCTACGGCTGCCCGTCGCGGTCGGCGCGAACTTCACACTGACCGTGCAGGAGCCGTTCGCCGCGATCGAGGAGCCGCAGGTGTTGGTCTGGGAGTAGTCGCCGCTGGTGGAGATCGACGAGACGGACGCGGCGCTGTTCGTCGGGTTGGAGACCGTCACGGTCTGGGCGTCGCTCGTCGAACCGGTCGCCACCGAACCGAAGTTGAGCGCGCCGGGGGTGGCCGTCACGCCTTCGGGCGGATAGGGCGGATACACCGGGGCCGGCCAGCCGCCGCAGTAAGGCGTGCCGCTGATACCGGAGTTGCCGCCGCCGTCGGTGACGACGAAGTTGCCCGAGCAGCTGTACACCGGGTTCGAGTAACCGACGCCGGTGGCCGTGACATTGGTGAACTTGGCCGCGCCGCCGGTCTGTTCCTGGAGGGCGAAGGTTCCGGTGCCGGCGATGGTCACGTTGTTGAGGCTGACCCCGCTGATGGTGCCCTCGACCCACTGGACGGCTTCGTAGGGGCTCTGCTGGATCAGCGCGTTGGTCACGTTGATGGGCCCGGAGATCGCGCCCTGGCTGCCGTCGAACCACAACGCGCCCACGCCGAACTGCCAGTTGGGGTCGAGGCTGCCGGCCCGGACGATGGTGTTGTCGGAGATCGTGGTGGTGCCGACCGGCGTCGAGGTGAAGCGCTGGCCCACGTGGATGCCGCCGCCCTGGGCGATGCCGGTGTCCACGACCCGGTTGCCGCTGACGGTGTTGTCGTGGCCGCCGTAGATCGCGATGGCGTTGGCGAGGATCTGCAGGGACACGGTGTTGTTGGAGATCGTGTCGTTGGCGTCGGCGCCGAGGGCGGAGTCCGCCCAGGTGGCGATGCCGTCGTCACCGGTGTTGCGGATCTCGCTGTTGGTCACCTTCGAATTGGTGACGCCGCCATGGAAGTTGATGCCGTCGGCGGTGGTGTCCCGGATGCGCATGCCGGTGAACGTCAGCCCGTCCATCGGTCCGTCCATCCAGGCGCCGACCTTCATGTGGTCGATCCACAGATTGGAGACGGTGGAGCTGCTCATCGCGCCGCCGATGCCGTTGACCTGGGCGCTGTCGTCGCGTTCCTGCACATTGCCGAAGATCGCGAAGTTCTGCAGGCGGACACCGGTGCTCGCGTTGGGCGCCGAGTTGCCGTAGAAGCCGGGGGCCGTGCCGGTGACGGTGGAGTACCACATGCCGGCGCCGGCGATCGTGACGTTGTTGACGCTGATGTGGCCGGGGACGTTGAAGGTGCCCGGCGGGATCCACACGGTGCCGCCGGGGCCGGCCGAGCTGATCGCGGCGTTGAACGCGCTGGTCGCGTCGGCCACGCCGGTCGCGTCGGCGCCCTTGCTGGTCACCGACACCGAGCCGGAGGGGGCGGTCAGGGCGGCCCCGACCTGCTCGAAGTCGGCGAAGTCGATCGTGTACGAGGAGGCGGTGTCGCCCGCGTCGACCTGGAACTTGAAGGTCGTACCCGCCGGATACGTGGTGGAGAACAGGCGGTGGGCCTCGTCGTAGAAGTGGTGCGGGTTGCTGCCCGGGGTGTTGGTGAAGGGGTAGCTGCCGTAGTACCAGCTGTAGGCGTTGGTCAGGGTGAAGTCGGGCTGCTTGACGCCGTTGACGTACAGCGACAGCGCGGCGGTGTACACCGAGCCGCCCGAGGTGTCGGGGATGCTGTAGCGGAAGTTGATCGAGTTGGTGGCCACCGGTGTGGTGAACGTGACGTACTGGCCGGTGCCCTGGAGGGTCGTGGCCTTGCGGTAGGACGCCTCGTCGGCCAGCTGGCCGGCGGTGTAACTCGGGCCGATGTTCGTGCCGTTGGTGGCGGAGTTCTCCGCCTGCACCTCGACGTACGGGAGGCTCGCGCCGCTGCCGCCGGTGGCGGTGGACGCCGCCGCGGCGGGTGGTGCCGCCAGAGCGAAGACGCCTACGGCGGCCAGCATCACGGTGCTGACCGCCCAGACGAGGGCTCGTCTGAGATCTCGGATGGAATGGAACACGTGCCACTCCTTTGATCACGAAATGCCGGAACTGTTCCGCGGGCATCGCCAGGGAGGGGAGGGAGACAGGGGGTTGGTGACGATGCAAGGGGGACCGTAATGACATAGACATGATCACGCAATAACTAGACAGAACTCTGCAACAAACAAAAACACGGCCCGCAAGATCTCAGGCGGGCCGCGCATATGCCGGTGCCGCCGGACGGGGGGTCCGGCGGCACCGTGGGGAGGGTGGGGTCGGAGGTCAGGCGGCCCAGATCTGGAACGTGGAGAACTGGGCCGCGGGCCAGCCGTTGTTGGCGGTGACGGTGACGCGGTAGTAGCGCTGGGCGGTGGCGGGGAAGGTGAGCGTGACGGTGTTCCCGGTGCTCGGGTCGAAGGTGTGGGCGGCCGAGGACTTCAGGGTGGTGAAGGCGGTGCCGTCGGTGCTGCCGCCGAGCGTCAGGGTCTGGGTGCGGGCGCCCCAGGCGGCGGGCAGTTGAAGGACCACGCGGGAGGCGCTCCGGGCCGAGCCCAGGTCGACCTGGACCCACTGCGGGAACGCGTTGTTGGCGCTCTCCCAGTAGGTGTTCTGGTTGCCGTCCGTGACGTTCGAGGACGGGTACACGTCGTTGTGGCTGGACTCACTGGTGGATTTGCCTGCGGCGAGATCGGTGCTGGAGGCGTCCGAACTCGCGGCGAGGGCAAGGTAGTTGATGTTCCAGCCGCCGGTGTCCTGATCGAGCGTCAGAACCTGTCGGCCGGCGGGCAGGGTCACCCGGGTGGTCACGGTGGACCAGGTCTGCCAGTCGCCGGTGGCGGGCAGGTCGACGGCACCGGTGAGGTTCGTGCCGGAGGCGTCCGACAGGTGCAGCGCGCCGGTCACCGCGGACGGGGCCGCGATACGCAGGTCGAGGGTGTAGGTGCCGGCCGTGGCGACGTCGACCGTGTAGCGGAACCACTGCCCTGGACCGGTCCACCCCAGGTTGTAACCGCCTCCCGTGTCCGAGGTGTTGTCGAGGTCCACGCCGTCGGCCCGGTAGGAGTTGGCGTTTCCGTTGACGGAGGTGACGTTGTACGCGACGCCCTGACCGCCGGTGTCGTAATCCTCCGCCTGGACCGTTCCAGGCACGACGGCCGGGGTGCCGCCGTAGGGACCCTCGGGGGCGGGCGGCGGCCAGTGGTTGTCACTCAACGTGGCGGTGAAACCGGTGGAGTTGTTGACGAAGGCCGAGGTGCCGGGCGCGAGTCCGGTGACCGTGTTGCCGGTGATCGTCGCGGAGCCGGTGGGCGCGGGATAGAACGGCGGCGAGATCGAAATGCCGTTGCGTCCGGGGCTGTTGACGGTGTTGTCCTGGAGCAGGGTGTTGGTGGAAGTGGAGAAGCCGATCCCGTCGTAGAGGGAGTCGGTGACGGTGTTGCCGGTGACCGTGACCTTGTCGACGGTGCCGACGTTCTGTCCGTCGCCGCCGTTGCCGATGTGCAGCGCGGGCTGGCCCTGGCTGTAGGCGTTGCCGCCGGAGCGGACCACGGTGTTGCCGGTCACGGTCGCGGAGAGCAGATCGCTGCCGTTGACGCCGAAGCGTCCGGCACCCAGACCGATGTAACGGGCCGTGTCACCGATGTAGTTGTCCTTGACCAGGTGGCCGCTGCCGCCGTAGATCCCGACGCCCTTCCCGCCCCAGGGGGCGATCGAGGTGTTGTCGCTGACGGTGACATTCGTCATCGGGTTGTAGTAGGTCTTCGAACCGTCGCCGTTGGTGTTGTAGTTCACCGAGTTGACGGCGATCGCGTCGTCCCCGGTGCCCCGGACGAAGTTGTCGGTGACGGTCAGGTCGTTGCCCGTATCCGCGCCCAGGGAGACGTTGTTGACGTTGATCCCGTCCGCCCAGACCGACGTCAGCCTGCTGTTCTTCACCGTCCCTCCGGTGCCCGAGGCCCAGAAGCCCGACATGGTGTGCTGGGTCCAGATGCCGTCGGCCAGCCAGTCGGTGCCGGTGGTGTCCATCGCCCCGCCGTCCCCGCCGATGGTGCTCCGGCTGACGGCGTTGGCGTCGATGTGGAAGTCACGCACAGTGCAGGACGTGAGGTCGAACAGGGCTGCCAGGGGTGTGGAGTTGGGGACCGGGACGTCACGGTAGACCGTGCTGTACCAGAGCCCCGCGCCCGCGATGGTGATGCCCTGGGCGTTCAGTCCGGCGGTGCCCTTCACGTAGAAGGTGCCTTGCGGGATCCACAGGATCTTGCCCTGTTGCTCGGCCTGGTCGATGCAGTTCTGGATCGCGGCCCGGCTGTCCACCGACTGGCCGTCGGCCGCGCCGTTGGTGGGGTTGTTGTCCGCCACCGCGCCGCAACTCGTGATCGAGATCGAGTTCGCGGGCTGTGCCCGCGGCGCGGGCGGGTTCTCCACGTCGACGGAGTCGATGTCGTAGAAGGACGCGCTGTTGGCGGAGTCCTTGCGCAGCGAGAAGGTGGCGCCGACCGGGATCGGGGAGCCGGTGACGAAGGTGTGCGACTCGTCCCAGAAGACCCTCGGGTCGCCGTCGGCCGGGTTCTGGTTGTCGCTCGTGTTGTAGTTCCCGTTGCCCTCGTACACCCAGCTCTGCAGCGAGTTGAGGTTCAGCGCCTGCCGGAACACGCCGTCGACGTAGAGGTTCAGCGTCGCGGTGGTGCCGCCGCCGGACGCCGAATCGGCGATGCTCGCGCGGACGTTGAGGAAGGAGATCGGCCGGCCGGTGGTGTTCGTCCACCGCACCGACTGGCCGGTGCCGTCCAGTTGGACGTAGGAGTGGCCGGAGGCCTCAAGGGCGGCGCTGGAGTACTGCGTGGTCGGAGCCGAGGTCAGCGAGCGGACGGCCGCGCCGTCGGCGGGGGTGCCGGCCTCGGCTTCGTAGACCTCGAACGGGGTTGTGGCGCCGGTCGTCGGACTTGCTGTCGCCGGGTGCGCTGCCGCCTTGGCCGGCGGCGGCTGCTGGGTGGCGGCGGCCGGTAAGACGGCCATGCACATCGCGCCGACCGTGGCGACGACGGCCACCGCCAGTCGCCGGGGTCTGAGGCTCGTCAGCATCTGATGCTCCTTCACGGAGTGGGGGGAACCGGCGCCCCGACCGTACAGAGCACGCACCGACCCCGCTAGATTCCGACGAAGTAAAGAATGAATTGCGCAAGCAGATGCAAGTTTCTTGCTCCATCACGCAAATCATGAATGTGGCGTACCTCGGAGACTGCACGGACACCTGATCCGCCACACACAGGCGACGTCCGGCTCGTGGAGGCAGGTCCGGACGTGATAGCGGAGGCGTCGGTCGAAGAGCCGGCCGGTGGATCCGTCGGCTACGACGCCGAGTCCTTCTTGCCGCTCGCCGCCGCGTAAGCCTGGGTGGGGGTCATCGGCACGCCGTTCAGTGACACGGTCTTGTACGGGCTGACCTTCGCGCAGGTCTTGGACTCGTCGGCGGTCGAGGCGTTGGCGTTGGAGACGGCCGCGTGGGTGTCGGCGGGAGCCGCGGCGGCGGAGGAACTGCCCGAGAGCGACGTGCCGTTGGTCCAGTCGGCGCCGATGACGAGGGTCAGGCCGCTCGCGCTGCTCTGGGTGAGGTGCGCGGCGGACAGGCCGAGGGCGGAGGCCACCGTCTGGGCCTCGGCCTTCTCGCCGGGGCCGTAGGTGAGGCGGGTGGTCGCCGCCTGTTCGGGTGCGTTGCCGGTGCTGGTGCCGGGGCTGAAGCCCTTGGCGATGAGCGCGTTGGCGATCACGGAGGCACGTCCGCCGATGGTGGTGCCGTTCTCCACCTTTACGGCGACCTCGGCGGCCGGCACGGCGGCCGGCGCGGTCGCGGAGGGCGAGGCGGATGGTTTCTTCTTGCCGCTGCCCGAACTCAGGGACTGGTCGTTGGCGATGGCCGCGAACAGGGACTTGGCGCCGGCCGCCGGGACGACGCGGTCGGCGTTGGCCGGGTCGGCCCCGGTCTGCATCGTGGTGAAGGTCATCCGCTTCGACGGGACCTTGTCCAGGTCGGTCGCCAGGTCCACGAGTTTGCCGACGCTGCCGAGGCCGGTGTCGACGGTCAGGGCCTTGGTGGCGGCGTCGGCCAGGGAGTACACCTTGGCCGGGTTGGCCAGTGTGCCCGCGCTCTTGAACTTGCGGATCATCGCGCTCAGGAAGAGGTGCTGGGAGACGGTACGGCCGAGGTCGCTGCCGTCGCCGAAGCCGTGCCGGGAGCGCACGAACTCCAGCGCCGCCTCACCCTTGAGGGTGTGGGTGCCCTTGGCGAGCTTCAGGTGCGAGTACGTGTCGTAGACGTTGTCGCTGACGCAGACCGAGACGCCGCCGACCGCGTCGGACATCTTCACCACGCCGGCGAAGTCGAGCATCACGAAGTGGTCGATGGTGATGCCGGTGAGCTGGTGCACGGTCTTCACCTGGCAGGCGGGGCCGTACTGGAGCGCGCTGTTGATCTGCCCGTAGTAGCCGGACGTCGCCTGGCTGCTGTCCGGGTCCTTGCACGCGGGCACCTGGGTCATGGTGTCGCGCGGCACGCTCATCACGGTGGCGTTGGAGCGGTCGGCGGAGACATGGACCACCATCTCCACGTCCGCGTTGTGGCCGACGGCCGAACCCCCGGAGCCGCAGCCGCCGCCCAGTTTGCAGTCGGCGGCGTTGTTCCGGCCGTCCGAACCGATCACCAGGAGGTTGATGGGCGTGCGGCCGAAGGCGTCGGCCTTCTCCTTGCCGCCCGCTCCGTCGTCGAGCGCGACGCTGTTGATGTTGCCGTTCAGGTGCTCCCAGAGCCAGGTGCCTACTCCGGCGGTGACGAGGATCAGCGCCGACACCGTGATCAGGGCTATGCGGGCGACCCGGCGGCGCCGGGCCACCGGTTTGGCGCGGCGGCGGGACCCGTGACCACCGTTCCGCGCCGCCTGCCGCGCGGCGGCTCTGCCACCCGGGCGATGGGCCGGCCCTCCGTCCGTCCCGCGTGGGTGAGGCAGGCCGGAGCGATCTCGCGTGGCCGCACGGCCGGACCGCTCGCCCCGGGGGTCGCTCATCCACCACTCCCTACGCTGTCACCGACACCGACACCGACACCGACCGGCCGACCCGCACGTCAGGGCGCACCCCTCGGGCCGGATGATTGCGCAATATAGCAACTGTCATCGTTCACACCGGTGGACCCTCCCCCCTCCGTGGCCCCAACTCCGAACGCGCGAGGTCCTGTTGCCCTGCCCGGCAACGGCTTTCCCGGCCTTGGCCCAGTCGGCGCGCAACCGGTCCAGGTACGACTGCGGCTCGTACGCCTCGTTGTACAGGATCGCCATCACCAACTGGGCGCTCACACCTGCCTGTTGGGACCGGGTGCGGGCCTGGGACGCGTATGCGGCGGGGTCGTACGACGAGGTGGTGGCCCGAGGTGGAGGACTGCCCGAGGCCGAAGGACCGGCCGAGTCGGTCGACGTGGCCGATCGGGGCGTCCCGGTCAAGGGCCGCGGAGTCGCGGCCTGCGGGGTGTCCGCCGCGCGCACGAGGACGTAGCCGACGACCGCGAAGACCACGAGCGCGAGCCAACGTCGCCGGGACCGGGGCTCGGCCAACTCCCGCGCCTCCCCCCTTCTTTCAGGACGGCGCGCACATCCGGATCCCGAACGTACCGCAAGCCCTTCCTCTGGGCAGATGTCCCTCATCACCGGGAATTTGACGAGATCCAGTACTCTGCCGCTCGCGTCATACGACAGTGTGCCGACGGCATGAACTGTGGGGGGACCACATGAGCGGTGAGATCTACTTCAGCAACAACTACCGTGACCTGTGCGTGCGCAACGGAACGGGGGCCGGTTTCCAGTTCGAGTTCTCGTGCGCCCGCTGCTACGACACCTGGCGTTCGCCGTTCGAGGCGTACGTCGGTGAACGGGCCGCCACCTGGCTCGGCAAGGGTGTCGACGTGGCCTGGAGCCTGCTGGGCAGCGCGGGCCGGGGCGTCTCCTCCGCGGCCGACGGGCTCGCGGGAGCCGGCTGGGGACAGGCCCGCGACCACGCCTTCCAACAGGCGATCGACAACGCGCAGGGGCACTTCAACCGCTGCGCCCGCTGCACCGACTACGTCTGCGGACGCTGCTGGAACGCCGCGCAGGGACTGTGTCTGCGCTGCGCGCCGGACACCGCGGCCGAGGCCATGGCGGCCCAGCAGCGCGGTCTCAACGACATGGCGTCCCAGCGGGCGTACGCGGCGGGACAGCAGACCGGCCAGACCTACGACCCCTCCACGCCCCGGCAGTTGGTGTGCCCGCAGTGCCGCACCGAGACCCACGGCGCCGCCTTCTGCTCCGGCTGCGGCTATCACCTGGCCCAGTCCAACGCGTGCGCGTCCTGCTCCGCCGTGGTGCCGGACGGCGCGGCGTTCTGCCCGGGGTGCGGCACACGGCGGTAGCCCGGTCAGGGATGTTGAGCACGCTCAAGTCCGCGATGAGGCACGGCAGTTCGCGGGAGCGAAGCACGGCCGGCGCTCCCGATTCCCGGCCCGTGCCGCTCGGCACGGGCCGGGAGCGGTCACAGATGGGCGGCCACGGCGGGCAGCAGGTCCTGAAAGGTGCTGTCCGGCGGTCTCGTCGATCAGCCGGCAGAAGGCGTTCTGCACCTCGGCGAAGGTCTGCCCGGTGAAGGAGTTGACCGTGAAGACGATCTGGTCGATGTGGACGGGGACGCGGGCGAGGTCCACCAGGATCGTTCAGGGCGCCGGGGGCGGACTCCTCAGACGCCGACCCCGAAGTCGGCGGCGATGCCTGCCAGTCCGGCGGCGTAACCCTGCCCCACCGCACGGAACTTCCACTCCGCGCCGTCGCAGCGGCCGACGCGCCCGACGAGTCGGCGGGCTGACGCCCCGTGGGTGTCTTCGTCCTCCTGCCGCTGCTCCTGCCGTTGACGGCAGCACCCTGTGCCTGGGCCTGCTGATGGTGGTCGGCACCGCCCAACTCCCCGGCAGTCCCCTGCCGGACGGCTGGTCGGACCCCGAGGTCCGGGAGAGCGCGCCCCAGGACGAGATCGCGGGGAAAGCTACAATTCCCTTGCTCCTGGCGGTGGTTGCGGGCTGCGCCCGTACCCTGTGGCGCCATCTCCGCGTACGGCGGCAGGCGCACGCGGCGCTCACCGGCCTGCGCGACACCCCGGTCGCGGTCCTCCCCGACACCGAGCCGTACGCCTACGCCCTGCCCGCCGGTCCACGCGACCGCATCGTCGTGTCCACCGCCATGCTCGACCGCCTGGACACCCAGGAACGCCGAGTCCTGTTCGCCCACGAACGGGCCCACCTCACCGCCCGGCACCACCGCCACCTGCTGATCACTCAACTGGCCGCCCAGGCCAACCCGTTCCTGCTGCCGCTGCGCACAGCCGCCTCCGGCACGCACCTGGCCACCGCTGTTCACCGCCGTGGGCCTGGCACTGTGGAGCGCCGCGGCGGGCGCGGCCCTCTCCGCGACGTTCTCGGTGAACTCGGCGGTGACCCTGCTGCTCCCGCTGCACGCGGCGACGCCGTTGTAGGGACGGCGCACGCGATCGCGGTCTACGGGCAGCAAGATTCCGACAAGTTTCCGGCAAGGAAACCCGCCCATCGTCGTCACGTGCACCGAGGCGACCGCACCGGCCACCGGAGCGGAGGGTCCCGATGATGCACGTCATCGCACGTCAGCGCACATGGGGAGGAAAAATGAACAAGAACTTCAGCACCAGGCTGGCGAGGTACGGTCTCGCGTCCGTCGCGGTGGCCGCGCTCGCCGTTCCGGCGGCGGTGGTCGGGACGGCGGGGCCCGCGTCGGCGGCGGCGGCCTGCGGCACGACCGGCCCCAACCGCGACACGAGCGCCTATGTGAGGCAGACGGCGGGCGTCGCCGCGAACATGCGCTCAGGGTCCAGCACCTCATGCGGTATCACCGGCTACGCGGACAACCAGAACACCCTGAACTACTACTGCTACACCTTCAACGGCACCGCCACCTGGACGTACCTCAAGAACGAGACCGACGGAACGTACGGGTGGGTGAGCGACTCCCTGCTTCCCAACGGTGGCTCCAACTACTCCTGCGGCTTCTGACCCGGAGCACTCTCGCCGAGCCGGCGCAGCCGGGCTCGGACGCCGTCCGAGCCCGGTACGCCGAGTTCGTCGAGGATGTCCGCCGCGCGCCGGGCGGCCCGCCGGGCCGCTGGGGTCTCGCCGGCGGCCCGGTGGCTCTCGCTCAGGTGGACGAGCACGTCGGCCTCGAAGTAGCGGTCGCCGAGGCTGTGGAACAGCGCGACGGCGTTGTCGTAGCAGGCAGCGGCGCGACGGTGGCCGCCGAGGTGCTGGTGGGCGTAGCCGAGGCTGTCCCAGGTGTCCGCCTGCCCGTCGCGGACGCCGAGTTCGGTGAAGAGCTCCAGCGCCTGCCCGCACAACTCCACACACCGGCGGTGGTCGCCGAGTTGCGCGTGGTACCAGCCGACCGAGTTCAGGGCCCGCGCCTGTCCGGCCCGATGGCCTAAGGACGTGTACTGGTCAAGGGCCTCCTGGGCACAGGCCAGCGCTTCGGGGCAGTTGTCCCGCCGGGCGTGCAGGCGGGCCAGGTCGAGGTGGGTGTGGGCCAACTCGGTGCGGTCGCCCAGGGCTTTGTGGAGATCCAGGGCGCGGCCGAGGTGGGTGAGCGCGTCGTCCAACCGCGTCAGGCGGGTGTACGCACGACCGAGGCCGCTGTGGGCGTCGGCTTCGCCGACCGGGGAAGCCGAGCGCAGCGCGGCGTCCAGCGCGGCCTCCTGCGCCGCGGCCCAGTCGGACCAGTGGCCGCGGCGCTGCAGAAACGTGCTCAGAGCGCGGGTCAGCTGCCAGACCGGGGCGTCCGGTGCCCGTGTGGCCGTGCCCGGCCGGTGCACCACAGCGAGGAGTACCTGGTGCTCGGCCGTGCACCAGGCAAGGGCCGCTCCGTGGTCCGCGGCGTGTTCGGGGGAGACGCCGGGGACCACGGGCGGCAGCGCGATCGGGTCGCGGTGCGGATCCAGCATGCGGTCGGCAAAGTGGGCGGAGTGCAAGTAGTGCCCGAACACGCGGTCTTCGGCCGCTTGCGTCTCGTCGGCGGCCTGTGCGGTGCCGGCGAGTTCGGCCGCGTACATCCGTAACAGGTCGTGGAGTACGTATCTGCCGCGCGAGGACTCCATGACCAGACAGCTGTCGGCCAGGATGGTCAGCAGTCGGCCCGCGTGCTGGACGGGGAGCCCGGCCAGGCTCGCGGCGGCGGCCACGCTGATGTCCGGGCCGGGGTGCACGCCGAGCAGCCGGAACATCCGGGCGGCCTGCGGGCTCAGGGCGCCGTACGACCAGGAGAAGACGGTCCGTACGTCCGCCCGCGTGTCCTCGTCACCGAAACTGTCCAGCCCGTCGGGAGAGTGCCGGGCGTCCCGGAGTTCGGCGGCGAGCCGGGCCAGGCCGAGCTTCGGCGCGATCGCCGCGCGGGCCGCGACGATCACCAGGGCCAGCGGCAGCCGTGCGCAGCGGCTCACGATCTCGTCCACCGCCAGCGGTTCGGACATCACGCGCTCGGCCCCTACGCGGCGGGCGAGCAGCCGTCGGCACTCCGCCGCGGGCAGCACGTCCAGGACGAGGCTCCGGGCGCCTTCCAGGGCGATCAGGCCGGAGAGCCGGTTTCGGCTGGTCACCAGGGTGAAGCACCCCGGACTGCCAGGCAGGAACGCCCGCACCTGTTCGGCGTCGCGGGCGTTGTCGAGCATCACCAGCATCCGCCGTCCCGCCAGCAGGCTCCGGTACAGCCCGGCCTGCGCCTCCGGGCTCACCGGCATGTGCTGCGGGAGCACGCCCAATGCCTCCAGTAATCGGGGCAGTGCCTCGGCCGGGGTCACGGGTGGCCGCGAAGGCTCGAAACCGTGGAGGTTGACGTAGATCTGGCCGTCCTTGAACCAGTCGGCCACCCGGTGCGCCCAGTGGACGGCCATCGCCGTCTTCCCTACGCCCGCCGTCCCGGAGAGCGTCGAGACCACCGCCACCGCGGGGCTGCCGATGCCCTCCGCGAGGATCTTGTCGAGCTGGGCCAGCTCCTCCTCCCGGCCGGTGAACGCCGGTACGTCCAGGGGCAGTCGCGCCGGCACCGGCGCGGACCAGGGCCGGGGCGGAGGCGGCGGGGGCGTGGGCCGGCCCGGCTCGGGGGCACCGCGCAGGATCGCCCGGTGGATCCGCCGCAGCTCGGGCCCCGGATCGGCGCCCAACTCCTCGGCCAGCCGCTTGCGTACGTCGGCGAAGCACTCCAGGGCCTCGGAGCCGCGCCCCGCCTCGTACAGCGCCCGCATCAGCACGGCCACCAGGGGCTCCACGAGCGGGTGTTCACCGATCAGCTCGGGCAACCGGCCGATCACCACCGCGTGGTTGCCGACCGCCGTCTCGGCGTCGGCCCAGGCCGTGACCGCGTCCAGCCACTGCCGCTCCCAGGTGCCGCGCATCCGCGACACCCACTCCCCCGCCAGCCCGGTGAGCGGCTCCCCGCGCCACAGGTCCAGAGCCTCGCGGAGCATCCTCACCTGGTCGGCGCCGTCCCGGCCGGCTCTGCGGGCATCGGCGACCAGACGATGGAACCGGTGGAGGTCCACCTCTTCGGAGTCGGTGTCCAGCACATACCCGCCGTTCCGCCGCAGCAGTCGCGGCGTACGAACGGCCCCGGTGGCTGCCAACACCTGCCGGATACGGGCCACATGCGCGTACAGCGCGGAGCGCGACCCTTCCGGCGGATCCTCACCCCACACACGCCTCATCAGCGTCTCCAGCGGCACGGCCCGGCCGGCGTCCACGGCGAGCGCCGCCATCACACTGCGCCGTTGCGGAGGGCCTACGTCGACGGGGCCGCGGCCCACTATCTCGACGGGCCCGAGAAGTCTGAACGTCACCACGACAACCCCCGGCGATCGGACGCGCGCACCGTCCGCACTCTGCCCTGGCCGGTCAGCCCTTTCACCGGCGTCGCCCTGTCGACGCCTCCCAGGCACCAGGTCACGACACACGCTACGCACGCGTGAGACAGCCCGACAAGGTTCCCCCCGGCCAGGTCCGCTCCATGGAGATCCAGTCCGCGCTCTCTTCGCGACCGATTGCCCCTTGGCCCCGACTCGACAGCCACGGCGGTGACTTCGGCGCAGTCAGCTCCGCCGCCTGCGCACGATGCGGGGACCGCGCCTTTCGCGAGGTTCGCTCGCCGTGGCCTCGCCGTGCTGAGCCGCGGCCACCGCCGCCATCGTGGGTGACTCGATCAACTGGGCGGCGATGGAGTTCAGCACGACCGCGATGGCCTGGGACCGCTGCAGGAGGCCCTGGTACAGCAGCACCAGAGGCACGACCAGCGCGAACCACCACAGCCCGTGCGCGCGCCGGGCCAGTGTGACCACGAGCGCGACCATGGGCAGGAACATGTTGATGCGGATGGACGCCTCCGCGAGCAGCCGGTCGTACTTGTTGAACACCTCTGGGCGTTCGATCAGCAGTCGGGTGGCCAGGTCCGGCAACTCGTCCACCAGAGTGATCAGCGCGGCGATTGCCGAGACCGGCAGCTGTCGGACAGTGTCGTCGTCGATGGGCAGATCGGGTCCACGCCATTCCACGAGCGTCCCGGCCGATCGGGATCCAGGGTTGCTTCTCCAAAGGCGCCGCATGGATCTGTACGACCACGAGGGGAAAAGGGTTCTGCCGCCGTCAAACGTCTGTATCTCCTCTGGCCGCAACTCGACGTTGACCAGCGACACCCGCTTGGCGGTCCTGGACGGCACGACGCGCCGCCACGCCGCGATCGCCGCCATGAACCGCTCCGACGGCATGTCCTCCGGGTCGTCAAGGCGGATACGGACCCGGTCGGCGACCGCTTCCCAGGATGTCCGGTTGGGCCTCACCCCGTCGAGCCACCGTGCGGTGGCGGGGTCCAGTTCAACGATCGAGCCCAGGAAGTAGGCGATGAACGTGAGCGCCGCCAGAAAGGTGGCCGCCGGCAGGATTCCGACGAGTTCATACAGATCCGCTATGGCTCCGTGGGCCGTGACCCGTTGCGGCAACACATCGTGGAACCACAGCCAGACGCAGATCAACCACAGGTAACCCACCGTCAGAGGCGTCCGTAGTTCCCGTAGACCCGGCAGAAGGCTCGCGAGCACCCTCGTGAAGCTACCGGCCGACGAGGCCGCGAGACAACGGCTCGGCCTTGCACAGAGTTCGGGCTCGTCCTGAGCTATATCGTTGCGGTGTCGAGTCACCGGTGTGCGGGTTGCCTGCTGCTGCCAAGAGGGATCTCATGGCCAAGAGGTTGATCGTTTGCTGCGACGGCACATGGACCTTCGCCGATCCACGCGGCAGTTCGAACGTCTTCAAGATCGCCCAGCTCATTCGCGGTCGGGGCGCCGACGCGGAGCAGCGCGTGTACTACCAGAGCGGTGGAGGCATCCGCCGATGGCGCCTGTTCGGTGGCTCGTTGGGTGTGGGACTGACCCGCAATGTCATCGATGCCTACGGTTTCCTGATCCACAACTACGAGCCCGGTGACCAGCTTTACCTGTTCGGGTTCAGCCGAGGCGCGTACACCGCCCGCACGCTGGCCGGCCTGGTGCGCAGCTCCGGCATCCTGCCCCCCAAAGAGAGCAGCCGCGTCAAAGAGGCCTGGGCCTTGTACCGCAGCAGAGTCGAGTACCCGAACGGCCTGGCCCCGACCCTCTTCCGACGGGCCCACGCACACGAGACGGGGATCGAGTTCATCGGCGTGTGGGACACCGTCGGCACCCTCGGCATCCCGTTCACCGGGCCGTTGGCGCGTTCGTCAGCCGTCATGAGGCAGGTCAACCGCCGGTCGGGTTTCCGCGACACCGCACTGCCCATCCGGGTCAAGGGAGCCTTCCACGCGCTGGCCATCGACGAGCAGCGCGTAGCGTTCCGGCCGACGCTCTGGCACCAGCGGCCCGAGGCCGCCGACAGTGGCCAGGAGCTCAAGCAGGTGTGGTTCTCCGGGGCGCACGCGGACATCGGCGGTGGCTATCCCGACACTCAGCTGTCGGACATCACCCTGCTGTGGATGGTTGCCCAAGCCACGAGATACGGGGTGGAGTTCGACGTCGACACATTCGGCGAGTCCGGACAGGGCTTCACGATCACGCCGAACGCCTTGGGCCCGGTACACGACTCACGGGTGGGTCTGTGCAGACTCGCCCCACCGCTGCACCGACCCATCGGAAAGGCCTCGGACCGTCGCGGCCGCCCCGACGGGTGCGAATACCTCGCGGACACCGCGAGACGACGCTTCGAGAGCAACCCGGGTTACCAGCCGCCAGAACTCGCTCAGTACCTCCACCAGCCGGACGCACACTTCGAGTCCATGAGTATGTCGACCCCCGGGACCGAGGCGGGGTTCGGGCCGCCATGAACTGGGGGATCAGTCGGACCTGACTGCGCGCCCCGGTCCGCCGGACCTAACACCCAGTCAGGTTTCTCCGCTACCAGGTGACCGGGAGACGTGAAAGGCCGCAGACCCGACTTCCGTTGGTCCACGCGAGTTCCTCCGCTGCGCCCACGAGGGCGAGAGTGGGAAATTCCCGAAGCACCGACCCGATGGCCACTTGCAGCTCGACGCGAGCGAGGTTGGCTCCGAGGCAGTAGTGAGGGCCGTGGCCGAAGGCGAGGTGCTTGTCGTCGGCACGACGGACATCGAATGCATCGGGGTCGGGAAAGTGCCGCGGGTCGAAATTCGCTGCCACGACAGGGGCGAGAACGCCCCGACCTTGCTCGACGGTGGCCCCCGAGGGAAGCGCCACCGTTTCGGTCGCCACCCGCAACAGCCCACCATGGCCCGGGACTTCCATGCGGAGGATCTCTTCCACGGCAGTGGGCAGGAGTGCTGGATCGTGGCGAACGGCGGCGAGTTGGTTCGGGTGCCGCAGGAGAGTGAGGATGCCGCGGCCGATGACATTGCCGGTGGTCTCGTGGCCCGCGACAATCAACCCTCTTACCATGCGGGCCAGTTCGTCCGCGCTGAGCCGGTCGTTCTCGTCGTGTGCGTCGATGAGGTCGTCGAGCAGATCTTCGCCCGGATTCTCGCGGCGCGCGGCGATGAGGGCGTCGACGTAGGCGATGAACTCCGCGGCGGCCTCGGAGCGCTGCGGTGCGGAAGCGGCGCTGGTGGACAGGAACATGTCCGACCAACTGCGGAAGTACGGGCTGTCCTCAGCCGGGACACCGAGCAGTTCACAGATGATGTTGATGGGGAGCGGAAAGGCGAAGGCTGCCATCAGGTCCGCCGGACGCGACCCGGCGCGCATCTCCGTAAGCAGTTGGTCCGCGACAGCTTGGATCCGGGGCCGCCAGCTCTCCGCCCTCCGGGGAGTGAACGCCGCCTGCACTATGCGCCGAAGCCGGGTGTGATCCGGCGGGTCCATGTTGACCAGTGCGTTCGGATCGTCGGAGAAGTCGGCGTCAGGCAGCATGCGCGGAGCGCCGGCGTAACGCAGGTTCCGGCTGAAGCGCGGATCCGCGTAGACCTCTCGCACATCGTCGTAGGTGGTCGCCAGGAGGACTCCGTCGCCGCTGGGCAGTATCACGGGTGCCAGTGGGCAGCCACGCCGTCTGCTCTCGTACGCTCCGGGCGGGCTGCCATGAGGTCCCGGCGGGAACGGGAACGTGGCCTCGTCGTTGGTCGTCTCGGTGGCGTCCGGCACCGTGGAACTCCTCCCAGGTGGATGCTTGCCGGATCTGTCTGATGGAGCGTCAACTCTGCAGATCCTCCAGAGATTCAGCGTGATGCGCAAGGCGTTCCGCGAGGGCATCGCACAACGCCCCGGCATGCCCAGCCGGTACTCCTGAGGACCGGGCGCGCACAGGACGTTCGCCGCCACTGCCCTCAGGACGATCCGACAGCCAGTCGCCAGAGAGACGTGACTTCACGTGACCGGGCGGCGTGAAGCGGATCGCTTGTGTCGTCCGCCTTCCGATGGCGAGGTCTGACGTCCAGTCGATCCACCACGTCAAATCCCGCTTGCGCGAACAGAACCAGCAGGTCGTCACGGGTGCGCAAGCCGAGGTGCTCAGCGAGATCAGACAGGATCAGCCACCCCTCGCCGCCTGGTTCGAGATGGTCGGGCAATCTTCGGAGAAACTCGCGCAGCATTCGGCCGCCAGGATCGTAAACCGCCGATTCCAGCATGGAGGTGGGTTTCACGGGCAGCCACGGGGGATTGCAGACAACAAGCGCGGCCCGGCGTCGTGCGGGAAAGAGATCGGCTTCCGTCACCCGCACCTGCGCCGCCAGCCCCAATCTCTCGACATTCTCCCTTGCGCAGGCCAGAGCCCGCGGATTGAGATCGGTGGCGACGACCTCGGCCACGCCGCGCCGCGCCAGTACCGCTGCCAGCACACCGGTCCCCGTGCCGATGTCGAAAGCGGTCGATCGTACTGAGCAGGCATCAGGAAGCGGTGCCCGCGCCACCAGGTCGACATACTCTCCGCGAACGGGAGAGAAAACACCGTAGTAGGGATGGATACGCGCTCCGCCCAGGGCCGGCACCTCGACGCCGTTACGGCGCCATTCGTGAGATCCGGTCATGCCCAGTAGGGCGGTGAGGGAACACGCGAACGGCCGGTCGAGAGGGCATCCCGCCTCCGCGCACGCCGCTCGTACGTCGGGAGAACGACGTAAGGGAAGTACGGCGCCCTCTTCCACCTGGACAAGGAGACTGCCGAGCACCTTGGCTCGAAAGGTCTGCGCCTGACGGTGCTGATTGAACGCGATCGCGGCATCGTCCGGGGGACGCCGCCGGCGGCGATCGATGCGCCGCTTCAGGGCGGAAAGCAGCTGACGCGCGTTGTGGAAGTCCCCGCACCAGAGCATCGCGGTGCCCTCGGCTGCCATGCGGTAGGCGTCGTCCGCCTTCGTCCGGTCGTCGGCGAGGACGATGCGCCGCGGTGGGGCGGTGGCGTTCCCGGAGTGCCATAAGGCGGTTCGGAGGTGGCCTTCGCCGTCGGTCCAGGTGATCTGCTGTTCCATCTCGGTCAGCGGCAGGGGGTCGTCGAGCTTTGCGGATGGCGGGGTGTGGTCGATTTCGCGGGCAGCGCCCACGTGTGTTTCGGCTGACGCCATGTGTGAGAGAACTCCTGCTTGGACATCCCGTGCCGGGAGTGCGCGTGATTTGAGGTGCGAAAGCCGGCATACGTCAGGCTCAGTCGGCACCACGGGAAAAGAGGATTCTCCGAGCGCACTGCCAACTCGCGGGCGAACAGCAGCTACGGAGAAACATCACGCCCGCCTTCGGCTACTGGAAGGCGGTGAGGCGGGATTGCCTAGCGTGCGTAGAGCGCATGTGCAGGAGAAACCATCTCGGGAAGCTATCACAGCCTGGCCGGAACGAACCGGTCTCAGTGGGGCAGTCGGGCCGTCACGAGCGCGCATTCGCCGAAGGCCGTCGCAAGCCTCCCGTACGGACCGGGCGAACGTCCGAAGATCCCCCCGACACGGTTGCTCAGCGCATGACCGCCCGTGTCAGCGCCGATGTGCTCACCGAGTCCGGGCTCAGACGTGTCGCACCCGGTACCGGCTGGTCGGCCACGACCACGAAGCGGACGTGCGGGATGCGTCCGTCGGCCAGACGGGACGCCACGGCGGAGCGTGCCGTGGCGCCGGTGGTGACGATCGTGGAGCAGCGCAGCTGAACGAGGGTGTTGACGTAGACGGCCGCCTTCCCCGACGCGGGCAGGCGGTAGCGCTGCACCACCATGGTCGTGCGGCTCGCCGTCGCCATGTTCCGCATCGCCGCCCAAGTGCCCGTCGCGTCCGTGTCGGTGGACGTCAGAAGGCAGGCTCGGGTGGCGGTGTCGACGTGCGACACCGGCGCGGGCGGCGTCGCGTCGCCGCCGGATTCCGAGGGCAGGAGCAGTGCCACGACACCGGCCACAGCCGACAGCACCGCGGCGCCCGCGCCGAGAACGACCCACCGACGCCCATGAAACGGGCGGTGGACACGATCAGAAGCCTTCAAGGTCCCCGTCCTTTTCAGCTCAACGATTCGAAGAACGGGCGATCAGGCGCGAAGTTGCGGGAACACACCGTCACGTCCTCGCCCCTGAGGTAGGCCAGCAACCATTCGCCGAACGTCATCTCGTGCAGTGTCCAGGCCGGACTGTCGAGCTCCGCCACCACGACGCGCCAGGGTGACGAGGAGCCGTCCGGGACGCGGAGGAAAACCCATTCCCCCGTCTTGGCCAACGCGACCGGCATCAACTCACCGGGGTTCGCCCCTGCCGGACTGGGCAGGTACTCCACCATGTCTTCCTCGCGCCAGAGTTCGAGATCCCCCCTGATCAATTCTCCCAGGTTGTGCAGGAGATGGCCGGCGGGGTGCTTCAGATACAGTTGATTGTTGATCTGGACCGAACCGTAGGCATCCACGATCTCGCGGAAGTCTGCCGGGAATTCGATTCCGAACTCCCGTTTCATTTCAATCCATGGCGCCGGATCCGTCCAGTTGAATCTGGGTTCGCCCAGCAAGGCTCGGATCTCTGCGAATGTTGCCACCACTGGACCTCTTTAGCATTTCGAGCCGATGCCGGTCTTGGAGTTGATCGCAGTGCATGAATAACTGTCCACGATCTTTCCCCCGGGTCCGTACACGGTCATTCCCACTTGGATGGTCGTAGGAACGGCCGAGTGAGTGTCTCCGTACAGGGGAACGACGGACATGAACAGGCTGTTGTTCTTATTCAGGGACTTCCACCCGAAGGCTTCCACCTTGCTCGCCATCCGGGCGTTCGCCCTGGCATTCAAAGCCACCAGGTTTCGGACATCCTGACCGGTACCCTTGCCCCAATAACCTATCAGGTGACCAGCCTGCGGATCTCCTCCTCCTGCCCTGATCTCTTCCATTCCGTCCGGATCGACGGAGGGATCGCATTCGGGGCACTTCGGCAGGCCACCCGCTCCGGTACGCGACCTGCGATCGCTCTTGGTGAGGAATGCAATGGCGCCGGTCGCCCTGCATCCCTTGTTGCCCTGGTGGTCCGTGTATTCCTCAAGACCGCCGTAGATCCGTCCCCCGTCGATCAGGGGCGTCGCGTCGCACGAACTCTTGCGCCCGTCGTCATCGTCGTCTCCGGTGCAGCCGCCGGTGGCCACGCACACGGCCGCGGTGGTCAGGCCGGCCGCGATGGCGGATGCGGCGTTGAGGACCGAGTCGCTGATGTTGATCTGTGTGGTGGGAGGTTCGGCGGTCGCCGAGATCGAGTGGACCTTCAGGGTGGACTTGCCGATGGACGCGGTGATCTTGATGGCGTGGGCGCGGATCGCCGCGCGGCGGGCTGCCGCCGCGGCCGCGGCCGCTGCCGCTGCCCTCGCCGCCGCCGCGGCCGCGTCAGCAGGGCTGACGCCGCCTCCCCCGCAGGAGTAGCACGTGCCGCTGCCGGAGCCGCCGGAGCCTCCGCCGCCGTTCCCGCCGCCCCGGCCCGCACCGGACGAGCCGTCGCTCTGGAGGGACTGGCAGAACGAGTAGGAGTGGGTCTGGGCGCAGGTGCGGCCGTGGGTGACGACGTGACTGGCGGCGGCAGAGGAGGAGGACGCGTGGCTGTACGACGAGGAACTGGATGAGGAGAAGGCGTCGGAGATGCTCCTCGAAAGGGCCGAGCAGTACTCGATGCAGGTGGTGATCAGGGCCGCACCCAGGAGGTAGGCGCCCTCCGCCTCTCCGATGCACAGGTCCCACAGGCAGTGCCCGCTCGGGTCCGTCCCGGTGAGCGGTGTGTCGTTCGCGTAGGCGTAGTCGTTCGCGTTGGTGCTGTCGCCGACCGCCGTGTTGTCGACCGTGTCCGCCGAGTCGAAGCCGCCTGCGGACGGGCTGTACCAGCGGGCGTGCATGTTCACGTTGCCGGTCGTCGGGTCGGTGTACTCGCTCTGGTAGCCGGCGCTGCCGGTCAGGGTGGAGGCGGTGGTGGTGCCCCAGGGGTCGTAGCTCGCGGAGCCGGTGAGTGCGGTGCCGGTCGCGGTGAACTGGCCGATGACGTCGGTGTGCAGGTCGGTCCAGGCCAGGGTGGCGCCGGTTGCCGAGGACTCGCCGGTGAGGGCGCCCGACGGGTCACGGCTGTAGGTGCTCGCGCCGTCGGAGGAGACCGTGTTGTCCGTGCCGGAGTAGGCGAGGGTGGTGGAGCCCGCGGTGATCGCGCGACCCAGCGCGTCGTAGGTGTACCCGGTCGCCCCGGCCGTGACCTGCTGACTGTAGGCGTCGAAGGTGTACGCCGTGGAGCCCTTGGCGGACAGGGTGCCGCGGGCCGTGTAGGCGTAGTTGAGCGTGCCGTCGGACGTCAGCTGGTCCCGCGCGTTGTAGGTGTACGTCGTGGAGCCCGCGGTCAGGCGGTTGCCGTCGGCGTCGTAGGTGTAGCCGGTGGTCGTGGAGCCCGAGATCCAGGAGGTGAGGCGGTTCGCGTAGTCGTAGACGTACGAGTTCGTGGAGGCGCCCTGGACGCCCGTGGTGGTCTTGGAGGTCAGGTTGTCGTTCTTGTCCCAGTCGTAGCCGACCGACGCGACCTTGGTGCCGGAGGCGGTGGTCAGGGTGTCGGAGGTCAGGCGGTGCAGGGAGTCGTAGCCGAAGCTGCGGACGTCGCCCGACGTGCCGTAGGTCACCGACCGGGGCTGGGACAGGGAGTTGTACTGGTAGGTCAGGGTCGTGCCGGTCGACGCGTCCGTGTCGGTGTTCAGGCGGCCGTCGGTGTCGTAGGTGTAGCTGCTGGTGCCGGAGGCGTCGGTGCGGGTGGCCGGGTTCTCGTCGGCGTTGTAGGTGAAGGCGGAGCTGCCGGCCTGGCCCGAGGTGGTGAGGAGGTCGCCGAGGGCGTTGGTGTCGTAGTACTCCCAGGTGCTGCCGACGGCCGAGGCCACCAGGTGACCGTTGAGGGAGTAGGCGAAGTGGCGGTCGGCCGTGGTCGCTTCGGCACCGGTGGCGCTCTGTGCGGTCAGGTCGTCGAGGGCGTCGTAGGTGTTGGTGGTCGTCACGCCGCCGGGGTCGGTCTGGGTGACCAGCCGGCCGCGCTCGTCGTAGGTGTAGGTGGTGGTCCGGTCGGCGTCGCTGGTGTAGCCGGTGACCGCCGGGACCTCCTTGCTCGCGGGCAGGCCCAGCGCGTTGTACGCGGAGTAGGTGGTGTCGCCGTTGCCGTCGGTGTAGGCGGTCCGGTGGCCGGCCGCGTCGTAGCCGTATGTGGTGGTGATGGAGGTGGTGTCGGTGACCGGCTCCGTCTGCTTCGTCAGGTCGCCGAGGCTGTCGTACTCGTAACTCGTCGTGTGCTGACGGGCGTCCGTGCTGGTCTTGAGATCGCCGTCGTTCGTGTACGTCGCCGACGTGGACGACAGGACCGTGCCGGCCGACGTCTCGTTCGCGGTCGCGGTTCTGCGGCCCGCGGCGTCGTAGGTCGCGGTCTGGATGCTCTGGTCCGGCTGGACGGTCCTGACGGTGTCGTCGCGCAGGTCGTAGGTGTAGGCCGTGGTGTCGCCGGTGGTGTCGGCGACCGTGTGGGTGCGGCCCAGCGCGTCGTAGGTGAACTTCGCGGTGACCCCGCTGACGGAGGCGGTCTGCGCGACCTGCCCCGCGCTGTTGTAGGTGGTGTCGGTCTCCTGCTTCGTCTGCGCGCTGGTGGAGGTGTAGACGTAGGCCCAGGTGCTGCTGTCGCGGCCCAGGTCGTCGTAGCTGTGGTGGGTGACCGATCCGTACGGGGACGTCTCGGTCAGGCGGTCGCCGGCCAGGTCGTAGGCGTAGGTGTAGGTGCCGCGGGTGGCGGTGCCGGAGATGCTGATCGCGGGGTTGGTCTGCCGGACCAGGTCGCCCAACTGGTCGTAGGTGTAGTCGGTTTCGCCCTTGGCGTCGGTCTCGGTCAGGACGTCGCCGGCCGCGTCGTAGGTCCAGGCGGTGGTGGCGGAGGTGCCGTTGTACGACGGGAGGGTGGTGCCGGTCCTGCGGCCGTCGCGGTCGTAGGCGGTGGCCGTGATGCGGCCGTTCGGGTCCTCGGTCTCGGTGCGGTCGCCGAAGGTGTCGTAGCCGTCGATCGTGACCGGGTGGGCGTCGGCCGTCGCGTCCGTGCCGGGTGTGGTCGTGGTGACGGTCGGGCTCGTCGTGGTGGTCGGGCGACCGGCCTCGTCGTTGGCGTAGTCGGTGACGTTGTTCTGCGCGTCGGTCGCGGTGATCTTCAGGCCGCGCTCGTCGTAGGTCGCGCTGGTGGTGAGGGTGAGGGAGCTGGAGACGTACTGGGCGGCGGACAGCACGTCACCGGCCTTGTCGTAGGTGTACGTCCATTTCTGTGCCGGGTCGCCCGCCGCGTCGGTCTGCGTCGAGGTGAGGACGCGGGAGTCCTCGTCGAGGGTGTACGCGGTCGACTGCGCCAGGGTGTCCGGGTCCCTGGTGGTCGCCGTGGTGCGGTCGGCGGCGTCCACCGTGTAGGTGGTGTCGAGGGTGCCGTTGCCCGCGGTCCTGGCGGTGCGGTTGCCCGCGTCGTCGTAGGAGTCCTGCTCGTCGACGTAGCTGGTGCCGGAGGAGCCGGTGCGGGTGATCTGCTTGGTCAGCCCGTTGTCGTAGTACGCGTAGGTCGTGGTGACGCCGATGCCGTCGGTGATCGTGTGGAGGAGACCGCCCGCGTCGTAGGTCCGCTGCTCCAGCAGTTTGGCGGCTGCCGTCTGCGAAGTGGCCGAGGAACCCGTGTAGTTGGTGAGGGTCGTGGTCAGCAGGTTGCCGTCGGCGTCATGGGTGAAGGCGTAGGACTGGCCGTCGGCGTCGGTCTCGGTCGCCTTGTCGCCGTAGGCGTCGTAGGTGAAGGCGGTGGTGTGCTGTTCGGGGTCGGTGACGGTCTTCGGTTCGCCGAAGTCGTTGTAGACGGTGCTCGTGGCGCGGGCGGTGTCGCCGCCGGTGGTGTCGGAGACCGTGCTGGTGAGGGTGTTGCCGTCCGCGTCGTAGGTGTTGGTCGTCAGGGCGGTGTGGACGACGGCCTGGTTGACGGCGTTCGTCGTGCCCGGGTCGAGTTCGGTCAGGACGTGGCCCAGCGGGTCGTAGGTGTAGCGGGTGACCAGGCCGTCCGGGTAGGTGTCGGAGGTCTCGGTCTTCGTCAGCACCCGGCCGAGCTGGTCATAGGTGAAGTGGGTGACCAGGCCGAGCGGTGAGGTCTCCGAGGCGAGGTCGCCGTCGGCGTAGTAGCTGTACGACGTGGTCGCGCCGCCGGGCGTGGTCGTACTGTCGAGCAGTCCCCCCGGGGCCAGGATGCCGGCGAGCCATGACGGCGTGTGGGACGTCGTGTACGTCTTCGTCGTCGTCAGTCCCGCGCTGTGTCCGGTGACCGGCGGGGTCGTGCTGGTGAGCAGATTGCCGTTGGTGTCATAGGAGTTGACGGTCCGGTAGGCCGTGTCCGAGGAACTCGACGAGCGGCCGTCGGACGAGGTCAGCAACTGGTCGTTGCGCGGGTCCGTGTCCGAGTCGGCGTTGAGGTAGTACGTGAGGTACGACGTCGAGCACAGGGAGTCGGACTGGTCCTGGCAGGTGGTGCGGGAGACCACGTCGCCGCGGGAGTTGTGGCCGGTGGTGGTCACGTTCCCGTTGCCGTCGGTGGTCGTGTGGAGGAAACCGGAGGTGTCGTAGCCGTAGGAGGTGGTGGCTCCCGTGCCGTCCGTCTCGGTGAGGACACGGCCGCCGTTGGACAGGTCGTAGGTGCTGGTGAGGGTGTTGCCGCCGGGGTCGGTGACGTCGACGGACTCGGTGGCGATGGTGCCGGTGGACTGCTTGTAGGCGTTCCACTGGGTGGCGACCTGGGCGGAGGTCAGGTTGTGGTCGTAGAAGGCGACGTCGGAGATGGAACCCTTGAAGTGGCTGACGTTGCCGGGTGAGTCGATCCAGCTCTTGGCGAAGCCCGCGCCGATGTAGGTGAGGGTGTTGGACTGGTCGGCCGGAGTGCCGGCGAACGTGTCCTGCTTCGTACCGTCCAGGAACAGCGCCTGGCTGTCGACGTCGCAGCTGAGGACCGCGTAGTGCCAGGCGTTGTCGGTGACCGTGCCGGTGGAGCCGAAGTCGGCGCTGCCCGAACCGCTCACACTCCACCAGTGGCCGTGCAGCTTGCCGTCCGAGCCGACGTAGAGGACGGGTGTCCAGCTGCCGGAGGCGTCGGTGGCTCCGTCGATCGCCGTCGACTGGTCTCCGATCAGTACGCCGGAGGTCGAGGTCTTGAACCAGATGCCGACACTGCGCTTGGTGTCGGTGTGCAGCGGGTCGGCCGGTACGGAGACGTAGGAGCTGGTGCCGTCGAAGGAGGCGGCCGTGTTCGCGGTGCTGTCCTTGGCACTGAACGGGCCGCTGACGCCGAGGGTCACGTTGTTGTAGGTGCCGTCGCCGCCGTTGACCTCGTCGGCCGCGTAGGTGGCCGAACCGTCGTCGCTGTCGTCGCCCAACTGCCAGTATCCGGCCGGGTCCGCGCCGAGCACCGTGCCCCGGTAGACCGCGCTGGAGCCCGCCACGGTGGGCGTGCCGAGCTTCCAGGTGCCGCCCTTCTCGTCGGTGACCTGGGTCAGCCGGTCGGCGTCGGTGTCGTAGGCGACGGCCGCGGTGGTACGGCCGGCGGGGCTCGCCGCCTGGGTGAGCAGGGCCGCGCTGGTGGTGCCGTCGGCGTACAGGTCGTCGACCTGGGAGGCGGTGATGGGGTGGCTGTAGAAGGAGACGTCGGAGATGGAGCCGGTGAAGTAGCTGACGGCGCCGGGCGAGTCGAGCCAGGAGTCGGCGAAGCCGGCGCCGATGTAGGTGTAGGCGTTGTCCTGGTCGTCGGGGGTACCGGAGAAGGTGTCCTGCTTGGTGCCGTCGAGGTAGAGGGTCTGGGTGCTGCCGTCGGAGCTGAGGACGGCGTGGTGCCAGGCGTTGTCGGTGACCGTGCCGGTGGAGCCGAAGTCGGCGCTGCCCGAACCGCTCACGCTCCACCAGTGGCCGTGCAGCTTGTTGTCCGAACCCACGTACAGCACGGGGGTCCAGGTGCCGGTGGCCGCGGTGCCGGCGACCGCCTTGGACTGGTCGCCGATCAGGACGCCCTTCTTGGACGTCTTGAACCACAGGGACAGCGCACGGGTGGTGCTCGCGTGCAGCAGTCCCGCCGGGACCTTCGCGTAGCCGGTGCCCGCGAGGGTCAGGGCCGTTGCCGTCGAGCCGGTGAGCGGACCGGTGGTGGAGCCGAGCGTGGCGTTCTTGTAACTGCCCGCGTCCGTCTGCTCGTTGGCCAGGACCGAGGAGGCGGCGGTGGTGCTGCCGGACGGTTCGTCCAGGCGCCAGTACCCGCTGGGGCCGGCGTCCAGGGCGGCGGAGGGGTAGTTGGAGCCCGCGATGTACGTGTAGGCGTAGCAGGAGGTCGACGCGGTGGAGGCGCTCGTCGTGGACGGCGGGCAGACCGAGGTGAGCCGGTCACCGGTGTAGCCGTACGTCCACAGGGCCGCCGTGGAGGCGTCTCCGCTGGTGGCGGGGTCCGTGGTCACCGTCTTGACGTGATAGTGGGCGGCACCGGACGGCTTGGCCCAGGTGAAGTACAGGGTGCGGCCGGAGACGTCGTTCTTGACGGTGCTCAGCCGGTACGAGGAGTCGTAGCCGAGCGTCTCGGTCAGGCCGGCATGCGTCTTGATCCCTGACAGCAGCCAGATGTTGGTGCCGCCCGGAGCGGCGAAGGTGTATGTCGTGCCCGAGGTCTCGGTCAGCGAGTAGCCGGCGGACAGCGCCTTGAAGGTGCCGTAGGTGCCCAGTGGCGAGGTGTAGCCGGAGGACGAATAGCCCCAGCGTTGCTGTTTGCCGCCGTCGTCGGTGACCACCACGCTCTTGGAACCGTCGTCGTCCATGACGGCCCGCATGTCGGCGAGGGCCGACCAGCCCGCGCCGAAGGCTCCGACGGTGCTGGTGTCCAGGGAGTTGTACGAGCGCGTCACGTCCAGGGACGGGCCGACGGTGGAGACGGAGGCGTCGGTGGCGGAGGTGGTGTAGTTGCCCGCCTCCTCGTCGTAGCCGTGACCGCCGTTCTGCGCCAGTTGGGAGGCGATCAGCGGCTGCGCGACCAGGGTGGACAGGGCGTTGCTGCCGCTCGTGGTCGTGGACCAGCCGTCGTATGCGGAGACGGTCCAGTAGTACGACGTCGACCAGTCCAAGTCCCCTGACGGCACTGTCCACTTGGCGGAGGTCTGCCAGCCGGAGGTGTCGATCTGCTTGCCCGCCGAGGAGTACACCGAGAAGTCGTACTTCAGCGGGGTGGTCGGCCAGGAGTCCGGGTCGACCGCCTTGGCCTGGAGCTGCGGCCGCAGGGAGGGCGAGGTGAAGTTCGCCTTGGGATAGGTGTGTTCGATGTCCGGCGCGGAGTTCTTGCTGTAGGTGACCGTGACGTACGGGGCGTGCGAGTCGACCTGGTCGGAGTCGAACTTCTTCCACTGGTAGGAGCTGGTCGCCGAAGTGAACACGGACAGGCCGTAGTTGCTGGTCTGTCCCAGGGCGATCTTCTGGAAATAGTCGGTGTCCAGGTCGGTGGTCTGCCACTGGCCGGTGCCGGTGGACACCGAGGTGTTTCCGCACACCGTGTCGGAGACCGTGCCCGCCCAGGTGCCGATCGCGGCGGCGGTGGCGGGCCGGTCCGACCAGGACTTCTGGCCGGTCACCCACCACTGCTCGGTGATCGGGTACACGCTGTACGAGGTGGAGGAACTGCACGTGTACGCCCACACGTTGAAGAGGTGCAGGTCGGCGTCGGTGATGTGGTAGCCGTCGGTGTCCGGCAGCCCGAGGAACTTCATGAACGCCTGGCCGATGTACGCGCCGCCGTCCGGGGTGCCGACCCGCAGGATCGTGTCCGACGAGTAGTCGGCGGTGTTCGGGTAGTACACGTACGTCGTGAGGTTCTGGCCGGCGGTCGACACGGTCATCGTCGGGTCGACGGTCACCGGGAAGGTGATGCCGGAGCCGGCGAGCCAGGACGGATCCAGCGACATCTTCACGGCGGGGGTGCCGTCGACCTCGGTGACGCTGTAGGTCATGGCCCAGTTGTCGTGGGACTCACCGGTGGTCGGGTCGACGTAGGAGTCACGGGCGAACGGCTGCGGCAGCGTGGCCATGACGGTGCCGCCGCCGTCCACCAGTTCCACCGTGCCGTCGGACGCGGTGGTCAGTGTGAGGCCCTTGAGGGACATCGGGAAGACCCAACTGGTCGGCGCGCTCGCCGAGTTCAGGACCAGGGACTCCTTCACGCCGTTCACGGTCGGCGCGAGGACGAGGTTCGTGTCGGTGAGGACACCGTCGTACTCGACGCCGGAGCCGGACGCGGTGCCGGTGACGGCGTTCGCCCCGGCCAGCGACCAGGACACCGACTCGGAGTCGGACAGGGTCAGGGTGGCCAGATCACCCTGGGCGGAGGTGCCCGAACTGACGGTGGGGCTGGGAGTGGGAGTGGCCGTCGGGTCGTCGGTGTCGTCGGCCTGGAGGGCGGAGGCGGTCTTGGCCTTGGTCTTCCAGGTCAGGGCAGCGGGTACGACCGAGCCCGCACCACTCCCCCGCAGCGCGGACCGCCGTACGGAACTGTCCGTCCCCGTGGAAGGCGCGAAGGACACCCCGAGGGAGTTCGCCTTCTCGTGCCACCGGCCGTCGGCGGTCTTCGTGACCGCGGTGTCGATGGACTTCCAAGTACCGGAGGAATCATGGTAGTTGATCCTGGACTGTGACATCTTCCGGGTGAAGGACCCGTCCGCGTTCTGGAAGTAGTCGAACTGCGCACCGGACTTCGCGGCCACGCGCTCGCTCGTCCTCGCGTCGAAGCCCACGGACGCGTCGCCGGAACGTTCCTTCTCGGCCTGGGTGCTCGGCGCCTTCCACGCGGCCAACTGCCCCTTGCCCTTGCCCGGCGTCTTCCCGGAAGGCCGCCCCTTGCCGGCCTTCGCGGCGCGTACGTCATGCGCGGAACCGGTCTTGGACCGGGGCCCCGAACCGTCCGCGCCCGACAGCCACTTCCACACCTGGTTCAGCCCGGCGCCCAGCGAGGCCGACGGACGCGTCGCCGCGTAGGCCGCCCCGCCCTCCTGCGCCCAGAAGGACACCAGCAACGGCACCACAGCCAGCCACACACGCCACCGCGACAGCGGACGCACCCCACCCACCGACCCTTTACGCATCGCACCCCGACAGGAGCAGCCGGTGCGTCAGGTCGACCCCCGTGATCACGCAGGCTGCGGCACCAAGTTGTAAGCGCAGCGTGAAGGCACGGGCAAGATCCCTTGTGCGAATCCGGCGCATCCCTTTACCAAGACACGGGACGATCCACAGGGTCCCCGCCTGCTGTTTGTCTTCCCGTCATCCCGCAGCCATGTGTGCAGCCGGCGAGCCCTTGGCCTTCGCAGCGTCGGGACGACCGGATTTGAACCTGCGCCCCTCGACCCCCAGGAACCGGAAAAGTCATCGTGGTCAGTGGCTTCAGCGCCGGCCTGCGCTGGTGGGGAGGTGCAGGAGGAAGTGGGCGCCCTGGGGGCTCGGGGCGAGGGTGAGTGTGCCGTGGTGTGTGGTGGCGATGCGTTGGGCGATGGCGAGGCCGAGTCCCGCGCCGCCGTCGTCGCGGGCGCGGGCGTCGTCGAGGCGGCTGAAGCGTTCGAAGATTCGCTGGTGGTCTTCCGGGGGGATGCCAGGGCCGTCGTCGAGGACTTCGAGGACGGCGTGTCGGTGTTGGGTGTCGCGGGTGAGATGGACGGTGATGGTGCTGGTGGCGTGGCGTTCGGCGTTGTCGAGGAGGTTGCCGAGGACGCGGGTCAGGAGTGCGTGGTGGCCGTGGACGGGGATCGGTTCGGGGGCGGTGTGGAGGGTCAGGGTGAGGTGGGGTGGGGGTGTCCGTCGGCCGGTCTCGTTCCGGACGAGGTCGGTGAGGTCGAGGGGAGGGCTGGGTGGTGGGGCGGCGGGTGGGGCGTCGAGCCGGGCGAGGAGGAGCAGGTCGGTGGTGAGGGCTTGGAGGCGCAGGGTGTCGTCGTGGGCGGCGTGGACGACTTGGGGCCAGTCGGCGGTGTCGGGGTGGTTCAGGGCGAGTTCGAGTTCGGTGCGCAGGCAGGCGAGGGGGGTGCGCAGTTCGTGGGAGGCGTCGTCGGTGAACTGGCGCTGCTGTTCGACGGAGTTCTGGAGGCGGTCGAGGGTGGTGTTCATGGTGTCGGCGAGCCGGGTGATCTCGCGCCCGGCGCGGGGTACGGCGATGCGCCGGTCGAGGTGGTGGGCGCTGAGTTCGGCGAAGTCGGCGCGGATGGCTTCGACGGGGCGCAGGACGCGTCCGGCGGCCAGCCAGACGGTGCCCGCGACGACGAGCGTGAGCCCGAGGGTGCCTGCGGCCAACTGCCAGACGACGGCGTTGAGATGGGCCTGTTCGCGGCGTAGCGACCGGATGTAGACCAGGTCGAGGGTATACGCCGGTGCGATCGTGGCCTGGCGGCGGATAGGAACCGGACCGTGGACGGGGTCGGTCCAGGGCAGCAGCAATAGGTTTCCCTCGCTGACAAGGTCGTACTCCCCACCGATGAACACGTCTCGTGACTTGCGTTGCGTGTTCCCTTTGGCGAGGCAGACAGCCTCGCGTTGCGTGGCAAGGCTCTCTGCGCTGAGCACGTGCGGCGTACACGGCGGTACCCGGCCGGTGTGAGCCTTATGAGTGATGCCGATGAACGTGTGTTGAACGATGCTGGAGGAAGGCGAGGCGTCGAACCACAAGGCCATACCCGGCACGTTTCCCTTTCCCGCCCATACAGCCTGTTCGAAGACTGCCTCGTTGGGGATGCGCTGGCGGGTGGAGGCGAGCAGAGACGCGCGTGCCTGGACAGCGACCGCGGAGGCGATGGCAGCGAGGAGGACAAAGGCGCTGGCTCCCACCAAGAGTGTCAGTCGGTTGCGGAGGGTTGCGGGCCACAGGAGGCGCAGGACGGACCGGTGCCAGTTCATGGCTGTGGCCGTTTGGTTCCGGCCGGGTCGAGGCGGTACCCGGCGCCGCGGACGGTACGGATGGTGTGCCGCCCGAACGGTGCGTCGATCTTGCGGCGCAGCGCGCTGACGTAGACCTCGACGAGGTTCACGTCACCGTCGAAACGGTCGTCCCAGACATGCTCCAGGATCTCCCCCTTGGAGAGCGTCTGGCCGCTGTGCCGGGCCAGATACTCCAGCACGGCGAACTCACGCGCCGTCAACGCCACCGGCACCGCCCCACGACGGCAGCGACGGGACGCCGGGTCGACTTCGAGGTCCCCGACATGCAGCACCGCCGGCCGCTCCGGACGGCCCCTGCGGATCAGGGCCCGTAATCGTGCGGCAAGTGCGATGAACGAGAACGGCTTGGTCACGTAGTCGTCGGCGCCGGTGTCCAGCCCCTCCGCCTGGTCGTACTCACCGTCCTTCGCCGTCAGCATCAGCACCGGCACCCACCGCCCCGCCTCCCGCAGCCGCGCGCACACCCGGTAGCCGTTCACATACGGCAGCATCACGTCCAGCACCACCGCGTCGTAAGGGTTCTCCAGCGCCAGCTCCAGACCCCGGCGCCCGTCGTGCCCGACATCGACGGCATACCCCTCACCGACCAGACCCCGGCACAGCAGATCCGCCAACCGCCGGTCGTCCTCCACCACCAGAATCCGCATGCCCTCAGCATGACCGCCGGGCACTGAGAGGAACCTGAAGAACCCTCAGGAACCTTCAGGGTCCCCTCAGTACCGCCCTGCCATGGTCCTGTCACACGGACCCCTGCCGGGGTCGGCTTCAAGAGAAGGGCAACATCCATGTCAGTACTGACTCGGACCGGGCTGGCGTTCGCGTGACCGGGTTCCTGACGCTGTGGCGTCCAGGAACCCGGTACGGGCCGGATCAGGGATCAGCGGGCGCAGGAAGCGGCCGCGCTGGTCACCCCCTCGGTGGTCTGGACAAGGTAGACGACCTTGTCGGCGCCGCCACGCACGTCGGCCGGCACCGTGAACTCGACGTTCTTGCTGCCCTGGTCGACGGCCGAGCTGCTCCGTTCGGCGAGTTCGGTGGTGCCGGCGTACGTCGAGACGTACAGCCGCGTCGCCCCGGAGCCACTGTCCTTGACCCGGGCGTTGACGGTGACCGAGCGGTTGTGGAAGGTGACCGAGATGTGGTCGGCGCCGCTGGACGAGCCGCCGACCGCCGGGCAGGACTGGGCCGCCGCTGCCGGGAGGGCCGATGACGGTGCGGCCGCCGCTGCGCCCAGGGCCAGCGCCGACACGGCCAGAAGCGAGATCGTGTTCTTGCGGATCATGGTTGCGTTCCTTTCCGGCGTGACGGTGTGTCACGCATGGGTGAGGGGTTGGGTCCGGCACCGCCGCAGTGGTCGCCGCTTGCTGCGGACAAGCGCGGTTCCGGCTTGCCACCACCCTGCGGACGTCACCGGATCACTGCCAGAGGTGATGGGTATTCCTCCCGGTCGTTGCCCGGAATACGCCGCTGAGCTGCGGCGGAGCGGTCCTGGGGAAACCCCTTTAGGAGTACGGCACCCATCGGGCTGCCGTTGGTGCCGGAAAGTGGGCGCGACGGGCGCGCGCCCCCGTCCGGCTCTGCCTTCGTACGCCGGGTGAATCCGCCACGTCGCCACGCCTGAACTCGTTCCGGTCGGCCGATGCTCGTGGACGTGAAGCAGAAATCCGCCGCGCGCCGCGCGTTCTCCCTCCCCACCCGTCGACTGTCCCTGCTGTGCCTGCTCCCCCTGCTGGCCTTGTTTCCCCTGTTCACAGCCTCTTCCGCCGCCCCCGTACAGGCCGTGCCGTCAGCCCTGCCCGGTGGGAAGACCACCTTCGTCGTCGCCACAGCGAAACTCCGTAACGGCACCACGTACGACAACTGGACCCAGCTCGGCTGGTACCGCTTCGACGCATCGACCGGCCAGGTCCGGGCCGAGACCTTCGTATGGCGGCAGAACGCCCCTGATGACGAGCTCCTGCGCGAACGGGCCGGAACCCTGCCCGATGCCGAGTGCAGCGGAGGTGCCGGGCAGGTGACCCGCTGCCAGGTCATGACCGCTCCCCGTTATTCGGCCAAGTCCTCGCCCCGGCCCCCGGTGCTGCGCACGGGCGGGTACAGCCTGCGGCCGCAGGGCAGCACCACCTACCTCGACATCCGCTGGCCCCGAGGTGCCACCGAGACCTGGTCCGTGCACCCCATGTCCGGTCTCGTCCGCCTGGAGTGGGTGAGCTCCAACAACAGCACCGCCGGCTACGCCTACGGCAGCAACGCCCCGATCAGCGAACGGCGGGAGATGGACACGGTGCAGCGGCACGGAACACTGCCGTACACGAGCACCGGCTGGACCCACGACGTGGTCAAGACGGAGGAGCACGAGTCCGGGTTCCAGCCGTCGCTGTACCAGCACTGCTCGACCACCACCTGGTGCCTGACCCACTTCCAGGGGACGAGCGGGGTCTGCAAGTGCAGCGATCGCCCGGCGACCTCGATCGAGTACTACATCACCCGGGTCAGCAGCGAGGACCGGCGGGACACCCAGTGGCACTGGTGCTCCTGTCTGGTCCAGGCCCCCGGCACGTGTTACTCGGGCAACTCCCACATCAAGCCGCTGCTCCAGATCATTGGCGACGACCATCAGTTCCGTGGCTACGTGGGAGCCGAGGCGTCGTTCTACCCCTATGAGAAGACGGACGGGAGCAACCCCCGGCGCGAGGACATGCTCGGTGTGTTCCGGTTCGCCGAAGTGCGGTGACCCGTGGACCACACCGGGAAGCCGACGGCACAGGGCTTCGGGGCGAAGATGAGGGCGCTGCGGGAGGCCCGCGGCATGTCGCTCAGCGAACTCGCGGTCGCGGTCCATTACAGCAAGAGCCATCTGTCCAATATGGAAAACGGACGGAAACGGCCACAGCGGGTCCTCGCCGAACGGCTTGATGCCGCCCTTGGGGCGGAGGGCGAACTCACTCGACTGTGCCCGGAACCCACGGCGCGGCCCGATCAGCTCCCCGGGCCGTGCCCCTATCAGGGGCTTTCTCCCTTCACTCAGACAGAGGAGCACTGGTTCTTCGGCCGTGAGGACGCGACCGGATCACTGCTGGCGAAGGTCCAGCAGGCGGTCCAGGCGGGCAGAGGGACGGTGGTGCTGCTCGGTGCTTCCGGTGTGGGGAAGTCGTCGCTGCTGAGGGCTGGTCTGTTGCCGCGCGTGGCGGAGCGGCAAGCCGGTGTGGCGGCCGAGGAAGCGGCGGCCCTCACGCCGGTCGTGGTCACGCCGACCGCGCAGCCGGTGGAGCAGCTGGCGGCCGCGCTCGCTGAACCGCTCGGGCGCAGTGCCGCGGAAGTGGCGGAGGTACTCACCACGGGGCGCTTTCCCGATGGCGGCGAGCGATTGCTGCTCGTCGTGGATCAGTGGGAGGAGGTGTTCGCGCTCTGCGCCGACGCGGCGGAGCGCGCCGCGTATGTGGCGGCGGTGTGCCAGGCGCCGTTCGCCGTACTGGCGGTGCGCGCCGACTTCTACGACCGGTGCCTGGCCCATCCTGATCTCGCGGCGGCGCTGGCGGAGGGATCAGTACCGCTGGGCGCGATGTCACGCGCGCAGCTCCTGCGGGCCGTGCAACGCCCTGCCGAGCTTGCGCGGCTGCGCGTGGAACCGGAACTGGTCCGGCGGCTGCTGGAGGATCTCGACCCCACGGGACGCGGCTGGGAGCCGAGCAGTCTGCCCCTGCTGTCGCATGCGCTCCTGACGACGTGGCAGCACCGGACGGGCCGTGACCTGACCGTGCAGGGCTACGAGAAGGGCGGCGGCCTGCGCCGTGCGATCGCCGAGAGTGCGGAGGCTGTGTATCAGGAATTGTCGGCGCCGGAGCGGGAGACCGCACGGCACCTGCTGCTCGAACTGGTGCAGGTGGGCGAGCAGGGAGCGGACACCCGCCGCCGGGCTCGGCTCGCACGGCTGACGCCCGGGCAGCGAGCCGTGGCCGAAGCGTTCACCCAGGCGCGGCTGTTGGCCTGCGAGGACGCGACGGTCGAGCTGAGTCACGAGGCGGTGCTCTGGGCCTGGCCCCGCCTCGCGGGCTGGATCGACGCCGACCGTGCGGGGCTGCGGCTACGGCAACGCATTGCGGACGGGGCACTGGCATGGGAGCTCGCGGGACGAGGAGAGGAACTGCTTCTGCAGGGCGCCGCGCTGGCGTTGGCCTCCCAGTGGGCCGCCGACCATCCAGGGCCCGAGGCTCTGCCCGCACGGGACCGGGCGTTCCTGGACGCTTCGGCACAGGCCGCGCAACGCGGGGTCCGCCGGCTGCGCCGCTTGCTGGTGGCGCTGGCCGGAGTGACGGCACTCGCGGTGCTGACCACCGTGCTGGCCGGGTTCGGCCTGAGCCGCACCCGCCATGAGACCACGAAGGCCCGGTCCGGGCAGGCGGCCGCAGTCGCGGACCGGCTGCTGGCCACGGACCCGGAACGGGCTGCCGCACTGGCGATCGCCGCACATCGGTACTCACCCGAGTCCCAGGCGGCGAAGGAGGCGGTCGCGGCGGCAGCCGGCGTCCCGGTGGCGCGGCGGCTGACGGGCGCGGGTGGCAAACGGCTCTCCTCCCTCGCGGTGAGCCGCCCGGTGCCGGGCGCACCGGCGCTGCTGGCGACCGGAACCGAGGACGGTCTCCTCACCCTGCGCAGGGCCTACGCCGACAACGGCCTGCCGGCCGCGCGGCCCGCATGGCACCGCCGCATCGGACGAGGCGGCACAACTCCGGTGTACGGGCTGGCTTTCAGCAAGGACGGGAGCACCCTGATCGCCGGTACGGGCGATCAGGTGCGGCTGTGGCGTGTGGTGCACCGGCCACAACTGCACCTCGGTGACGGCAGGGTGCTGTGGCGGGCCGGCGATGACGGCCGGGGCGATGTGAGGGACCTGCGTCTGTCCCCCGACGGCACGGCGCTGGCAGCGGCAGTGAGACATCCCACGGGGGGATACGTCCTGGTGTGGGACTGCGACGCCCATGGTCCGCACGGCGACTCGGTGCGCTCGGTCAGGCTGCCGAACCCCACGCCGGAGGACCAGGTGCGCACCCAGGACAAGCAGTGGTACGGCAATCCCTACGCCGTGTCCTTCTCCGCCTCCGGACGGCTGCTCTCGGCGGCGGGGTCCCACGAGAGTTCCACCGGACGGGGTCGAGGGGTCACCGCAGTGTGGCGGCGCCCGGCGGACGTGGGAGTGGCCGGCTTCTCCCTGCACGGGACAATGCGCCTGAAGGCCAGCGCCACTGAGGCATCCCTCTCGCCCGACGGAATGCGGCTGGCCGTGTCCGTCGGCGACGGCTCCCTGCGCATCTGCCCGGTGGCCGGATTGCGGGAGCCCTTCGTCTGCGAGGGAACTGTCGACGCTCCGCGCCTGGGCGAGTACGCAGCGGGCATGGCCTACAGCCCCGACGGCACGCTGCTGGCGGAGGCCGACCACAACGGCCCGGTCCGGCTGCGCGACCGGCGTACTGGTCGACCGCTGCTCATCCTGCCCCATCCGGGCAGCATCATCTCCCTCGCATTCTCCCCCACCGGCGACATGCTGCTGGCGGGCGCGGCCCGCGGCGACGAGGTCAGTGCCTGGAGGCTGCCCCTCAACACACTGCTCGGGCACACCATGCCGGTCCTGGCATCGGCCATGCCCGCATCCGGGACGTGGCTGGCCACAGCCGACCGGCACACGGTACGGCTGTGGGGCACGAGCGACCACGAGAGCCGCCCCGTCGCCGAACTGCGTCCCGCCGACCACCTACCGACAGCCGGGGAGGTGACCGCCCTGGCCGCCGACCGTGAAGGCACTCGGCTGGCCGTGGCGACAGGCAACAACGTGGTTCTGCTGTACGACACATCCGGCCGTGCCCGAGTCCGTTACCTGGGTGCGGCCGGACGGCTTTCCAGCCTGCGTCCGGTGTACTCCGTAGCACTCTCCCCCGTGGGCGACCGGCTTGCCTTCGGCAACGACGAGAAGAACGTCCAGCTGTGGGACGTACCCCTGGCTCCGGGTGAGAACCGACCGACCCCCGACACGCGACTCTCGCTCTCCCCCGCCGACCGAAGCCACCTCCTGTCCCTGACCTTCTCATCCGACGGCAACCGCATCGTGGGAGGCACCGAGCTGGGTGGACTGGCCGTGTGGAACACCCGGCGTTCCGCAACTACCAGAAGAGTGAAGTCCGGTGAGACACCGAGCATCCCCGCACTGCAAGTCCTGGCAGCCCACGCCGATGGGGTCACAGCAGTGGCCTTCCTCGGCACCCGGGGCTCCCGCCTGGCCACCGGCGACCAGCAAGGCACCGTAAGGTTGTGGCGCTGGGACGACGCCGCCTCGTTGCCGCTGTCCCCGGCGGGCGATGCGGCAGCCCTGCACACGGGCGCCGTCACCGCGCTCACGGCCACCCGTGACGGCACCCGCGCGGCCAGCTCCTCCGCAGACGGCTCCGCCGCCGTGTGGGACACATCCGTCGGCATCCCGCACGTCCGCTACCAGGTGAACGTCCAGGACGAGGGGCTCACGTCCGCCCGCCTCGCCCCGAACGGCGATCGGCTGTGGACCACGGACACGGCCACTGCCCGCCGTTGGCCCACGTCCTACACCGATGCGGAGGCGACGCTGTGCCAGACCTTGAGTGATGCTGCTGTGCACCGCAGAGACGCCCATCTGTTGCCGCATGCCGGGACGGATCCAGCCTGTGGATGAGTGAGCGACAGCTGCGAACACCATCCACGCGTAGAGAAGCCGGGCGGTACTCCGCAGGCGACCCATCCGTCGGATACACGAGTCGCACCCCGGTCATCCCAGCCTCCACCAGCACAGGGACCACCAACTCGCCTGCCCTGAAAGGGACTTCTCAGGCCCAGCGCTTGGCTCGTGATCAACACCCTGTCTCATGAGACAGGGTGAGCGCGAAGAACACTCCCAGTTGCAGCCCGAGGCGCAGCCACAGGCGTCTGCCTCCTGATTGAGGGCCGTGTGCGCCAGACCACACCTGCGCCGCCACCATTTCCGCCGCACCGGACCGAACTGGTTCACGGCCGCCGGTACGGCTCTCTCCGCACACCTCAGCGTGCTGCGCGCCCCTCGCGGCTTTCCCGCAACGACCGTCCTCACCCGCTGACCCCGGTCAAGAGCGGCTGGTCCCCAACTGGTCCCCGACAACGATCAAGGGGCGGTTCCGGATTCCTCCGGAACCGCCCCTCGACCAACGACTCCGTCGAGTCGGGACGACAGGATTTGAACCTGCGACCCCTTGACCCCCAGTCAAGTGCGCTACCAAGCTGCGCCACGTCCCGGTCGCGTCGCACCCGGTCCGTCGGGTGAACGCGCAGGTAAACCCTACCGCATGTGCCGGGTCACTTCGGCGGCGTCGGGGTGTCGTGGGTGCGGTACATCGCCTGGATGTCCAGCTCCAGCTGCACGGTGGGGCCGACGACGGCGATGCCCCGGGCGAGCATGCTTCGCCAGTTCAACGTGTAGTCCTCGCGGTGCAGTTCGGCCGTGGCGAGGGCCGCGCAGCGGAGTTCCTCCGCGTAGCCGCCGTTGACCGTGCCCAGGTAGGTCGTGTCCAGGTTCACCGAGCGGCTCACGCCGTGCATCGTCAGCGAACCCTGCAGGGTCCACTTGCTGCCGCCCCGGTACGCGAACCGGGTGCTGGTGAAGTCGATGTACGGGTAGCGCTCCACGTCGAGGAAGTCACCGGAGCGCAGATGGTTGTCCCGCGTGGTGTTGCCGGTGGTGATGCTGGACGCGTCGATGCGGACGTGGACCTTGGACTCGGCCACGTCCTGGGCGATCTGGATGCCGCCCTGGAAGCGTTCGAACCTGCCGTGCACATGCGCCATGCCGACATGCTTGGCGATGAAGCGGATCGCGGTGTGCGGCGGGTCGAAGAGCCAGGTGCCGGGCGGCGGGAGTTCCTGGGCGCGGCCGGGCTGGAGCCACACGCGTTCGGTCGGCACGGCGGTTCCGGCGGCGATCTCCACCGTCTCCTGGTGCGGCTGGAGTCCCTGGGCCGAGACGAGGAGGCTGTAGCGCCCGGGCGGCAGCGCGGCGAGGAAGAAGCCGTACGGGTCGGTCGTACCGGAGGCGGCGACGCGGTGCGAGTCCAGAGCCGTCACCGTGACGTCGGCGGACGCCATGGGCGCGCCCACCGGGTCGACGATCTCCCGGCCGAGGCCGCCGGCGCCGGGCGGGAGGGGGAGCGAGAGGCCCGCCGCCGGGGCGGAGGCGCCTTGGGGCAGCCAGCGCCTGAGCAGTGCGAGGGCCATGGTGATCACCTTTCTTCACAGCGGTCGTGCTCCGCCGATCCTGAAGGCTTCATCACCTTTGCGGGTGTCTCATATCGAGACACCCGTTCCGCCGCTCTCCGCGTAGCGGCGGACAATTGGCTCCAGATAGTCCGCGTGCGGGCCCGCCAGGTCCGGGAGTCGGTCCGTGGAGGCGATCAGGGCGATGCGGTTCAGTTCCGGTTCGCGGCCCTGTGCCGTCTCCGCGGCCACCACCTCCTCGAACCGTTCGCGCAGTCGCGCCTCCGGGAGGGAAGGTGCGCGGAACAGTACGCCGATGCTGCCGTTTCCGGCGCGGGTGACGTTCCAGTAGGTGAGGTCTTCGGGCGGGGTGTCGATGCCCGCCTCTTCCGCCAACTCCCGTGCGGCGTGGCGGCGCAGGGCCTCGAAGTCGAGGGGGTCGTCTCCGTCGGGTGGCTCGACGGATCCGCCTGGTAGTTGCCAACGTCCCGGCGCCGCAGTGGAGTTCGACATGCGCCCCACCAACAGGCGCCCGTCGTCGGCGGGTTGGAGGACGGAGGCGAAGAGGGAGGGCATCGACGAGGCGTGGCCCGGGACGCGTCGCAGGGCGAAATGCCGGTACGTCGTTCTGACCCAGGACACGACCAGACCGGACGGGCCCTCCCGTTCCGCGCCCGCGCACACCACGACCGGCCCGTCGAAGAAGCTCGGGTTGACGCGTACCAGTTCGTCCCAGGCCCTGTTCATGGCGAGCCGCTCCTCGGGGGTGAGCCGAGGAGCGGCTGTTTCGACGAGCCTGAGCCGGTGGACGTCCAGGAGTTCGGCGCCGGGGCGCCGCGCGCTCTGTTCGATCATCGGCTCATGCTGGCACACCGGCCGGGTCAGTTGAGGGCGCCGGGAGCCATCACCGACGCTTCCTCCTCCGCCTTCAGGAGCGCCGACTCCGAGCCGCCGACGGCCTTTCCGCCGCCACGGCCGGCCCGCCGCACCGGCACCATCAGCGCGGCCAGTGCCGCCGCCAGGCAGAGCACCGCCAGCAGCGCGAACCCGTGGGTGTACCCGGAGCCGTACGGCAGGCCGGATGCCTGGAGCCGGCCCGTGACCAGGACGCTGGTCACCGCGGCGCCGATGGAGCCGCCGATGGTGCGGATGTTGGCGTTCATGCCGGTCGCGGCGCCGGTCTGCTCGGGCGGGACGCTGCCGACGATGAGATTGGCCATGGAGGCGAAGGCGAGTCCGATGCCGAATCCGAAGATGCCCGCGACGAGGGCGATCTGCCACTGCTGGTCGTGCCAGAGGGCGAGGATCCCGCAGGCGACCGCGCCGAGTGCGGCCCCGGTGGTGAGCAGCGCCTTGGCGCCGACGACGGGCTCCAGCCGACCGCTGAGCACGCCGGAGACGAACATCGCGATCAGCATCGGCAGCATGAGGAGTCCGGACGCGGTGACGCTGGCGCCGAAGCCGTAGCCTGCGGAGGAGGGGGTCTGGACGAAGCCGGGCAGGAAGGACCAGATCGAGTACATGCCGGCGCCGAAGAGCAGCGCGGCGGTGTTGGTGGTCCACACGGAGGGCAGTCGCATGACCTTGAGGTCGATGAGCGGGCTGCGGGAGCGGGCCTCCGAGAACAGCCAGGCCGCGAAGAGTACGACGGCCGCGGCGAACAGTCCGACGACCCGGACGGAGCCCCAGCCCCAACGGCTCGCCTGGCTGAGCGGGAGCAACAGCGCCACCAGCCAGCCCGAAAGGAGCACGGCGCCGGACCAGTTGACCCGTCCGTCGGCGCGGCTGGGCGACTCGGGGACGTAGCGCAGGGCGATGAGGGTGGTGACGGCGACGATGCCGACGGGGAACCAGAACAGCCAGCGGTAGTCGAGGGCGGACACGATGGGTCCGGCGGCGACCATGCCGACACCGCCGCCGGCGGCGATCACGGCGGACAAGTTGCTGATGCTGCCCGGGACCTGGGACGCGTCGAACTCGTCGCGGATGATGCCGAAGGAGAGCGGGAACAGCGCGCCGCCGATGCCCTGGACGACCCGGGCGACGATCAGTACGCCGATGTTGGGCGCGAGCGCGGCGACGAGACAGCCGGCCAGGACGGCCAGCAGGACGGCGACGAGCGTGCGTTTCTTGCCGATCAGGTCGCCGACGCGGCCGAGTATGGGGGTGAAGACCGAGGCGGACAGCAGATAGGCCGTCATCACCCAGGTCGCGGTGGACTGGGAGGTGTGCAGCGCGTGCTGGACGGTCGGCAGGGCCGGCGCGATCAGCGACTGCAGCATGGAGAAGACGCCCGCTCCCGTCGCGAGGACCGCGAAGGTGAGGCGGGTGGTGGAAGTGCGGGGCATGGAGAGCCTCTCCGAAACAAGCGGGCAGGGTGCCGTCCGCACGCACACGTCCACGGCGGTACGCACCCGCCACTGCTAAAGTGGAGGTACCCCTCCACCATAACGGAGGCACACCTCCGGTTCAACCGAATCCGCCCGGGAGGCACCAGTGACGGCCCAGCCGTTCCCCGTCAGCGAGATCGTCGCGGCCCAGCGCCCCCACCGAAAGGACGCCGCCCGCAACTACGACGCCCTGCTGGCCGCCGCCCGCGAGGCCTTCGCGGAGCACGGCGCGGAAGCCTCGCTGGAGGACATCGCGAAACGCGCGGGCGTCGGCATCGGCACCCTCTACCGCAACTTCCCGACCCGCCGGGCCCTCTTCGAGAGCGTCTACGCGGACGAGGTCAACGCCCTGTGCCAGGTCGCCCTTTCCGTCGCCGACCAGGAGCCGTGGGAGGCGCTGACGTCGTGGCTGAACCGCTTCGCGGGCTACATGGTGACCAAGCAGGCGGTGCGCCAGGCGCTGGACAACGACTCGGAGATCTTCGGGACCTGCCGCGAGTCGATGTTCTCGGCGGGCGGCCCGCTGTTCGAGCGCGCACAGAAGGCGGGCCTGGCCCGCACCGACATGGACTTCGGTGATCTGCTGCGCCTGGTGGCCGGGATCACCGGGACGACGTTCGTGGACGACACCCAGCGCGACCGCGTCCTGGCCATCGCGCTGGACGGCGTCCGCACGAACCGCTGACTACACGGGGGCGGTTCCCAAGTAGGCCGCCCGCAGCAGGGCGAGTACGCCCTCCTCGGTGACCGGCCGGGGGTTGGCGTACGCCTGGCTCACCGCCTGCGCGGCGGCCGTCGCCAAGTCGCTCTCCTTCAGGCCGAGTTCGGCGAGCGAGCGCGGGGCGCCGAGCCGTCCGGCCAGCTCCCACAGGGCAGTCGGGGCGACCGGGGCGTCCAGCGCACGGGCCACGGCGGCCGCCGCCTCCGGCGCGGCGGGCGCGTTGTACGCCAGCACGTACGGCAGCACCACCGTGTGGGTCTCCGCGTGCGGCAGGCCGAAGGTGCCGCCGAGGACATGGCACAGCTTGTGGTGCAGGCCCATCGTGGTGGCGCCGAGGCAGGAGCCGCAGAGCCACGCCCCGTACAGGGCGCGGCCGCGGGCTTCCAACGACCGTGGTTCGGCGGCCAGTTCGGGCAGCGCGCCCGCCATCGCACGGACGCCCTCCTCCGCCATCAGCGCGATCAAGGGTGAGCTGTCCGGGGCGTAGAGGGCCTCGACAGCGTGCGCGGTGGCGTTGATGGCGCTGGTCACCGTGAGCGGTACGGGGAGTTCCAGGGTGAGTTCGGGGTCGTAGACGACGCTGCGGGGCCGGACGGCGGGGTCGCGGCCGGTGCGTTTGGCGCCGTGTTCGGTGAGGCCCCAGACCGGGGTCATCTCGGAGCCGGAGTAGGTGGAGGGCACGGCGATCAGCGGGAGGCCGGTGCGCAGGGCGATGGCCTTGCCGAGGCCGATCGACGAGCCGCCGCCGACCGCGACACAGCCGTCGGCGCCCAGCGAGCGCGCCAACTCGACGGCACGGTCGGCGACTTCGACCGGGACGTGCATCTTCGCCTCGGCGTGCACCCCGACGCACGCCTCCCCCAGCGAGTCGGCGACGGCCTGCGCGGTGTCCGCGCCCCGGGCGCCCGAGAGCACCAACACCCGCCGCAGCCCGAGCCGTTCGGCCTCGCCGGCGGTCGCGGTCAGTGCGGCGCCGGGACGGAAGACGACCCGCATGGGCTGGGCGTCGTAGGCGAAGTCGAGGGAGCCCTTCACTCGCTCTGCTCCAGTACGAGGTCGAACCGCGCGTGCCGGAAGGGGTTCTCGATGCCGAACTCCCGTGCCAGGGACGGGTCGTCGGTCGGGGTGAAGTCCGCGACGAGGCTCTGCTTGACGGCGAAGACGGCGTCCGAGTCGAGGTAGTCGCTGCCCGCGACGAAGATGTGCGTGGTGACGGGGGCGTGGCCGTCGGCCGAGGCGATGAAGTGGATGTGGGCGGGGCGGTAGGGGTGGCGGCCGGTCGCCCTGAGGAGGTCGCCGACCGGGCCGTCCGTGGGGATGGGGTACGGGCTCGGCACACAGGTGCGGAACCAGAAGCGGCCCTCGGCGTCCGTGGTGAACAACCCCCGTCCGTTGCCCGGGGGTTGGACGTCCGGCTGCTGCACGTCGTAGAAGCCGTTGCCGTCGGCCTGCCACACGTCGAGGAGGGCGCCCGGGAGCGGGGTGCCGTCCTCCGACACGATCCGGCCGCTGACCACACAGGGCTCGCCGCCGCCCACCAGGTCGATGTTCGCGCCGAGTTCGCGGACCGGCGACTCGGTCATGTGGAAGGGGCCGAGGACCGTCGACTCGGTGGATCCGGCGACCCGGTCGCCGTTGATGGTCTCCACCAGCATCGACAGGCCGAGCACGTCCGACAGGAGGATGAACTCCTGCCGGGTGTCCGTGCACGCCTGGCCGGTCTCCGTCAGAAAGCGGATCGCCCGCTCCCATTCCGCCTGGGTGAGGCGGGTCTCCTGCGTGAACGCGTGCAGATGCCGGATCAGGCCCGACAGCAGTTCGTGCAGGCGCGGGTCGGCGGTGTCCCGCAGACTCGCGACGGCCTCGTCCGTGACGGTGACGTGAGTGGTCATGTCGGCTCCCTAGCCTGTTGAAAAATCAACCATCACCGAGGATGCGGCGCAGCGCGTCCGTGAGCAACTGTTTCGCGTTCTCGGCCGCGTCGGCGTGGCGGAAGGCGACGTAGCCGTCGGGGCGGACCAGCAGGGCGCCCGCGTCGGCGATCTCGCTGAGGCGGGCCCAGTCGCCGTACGGGTCCTCGTACTGCCGGCCGGGGCCGATGACGACCGTGGCGATGTCGAGGGGCTGCGCCTCGGCCGCGCGCAGCCAGGCGTCACCGCCGATGCCGGTGAGGAGGGTGAAGCGGCCCTTGCCGACCGTGTCCAGGGTCGAGACGGTGCGGGTGCCGGAGGTGATCCAGGCGTGCGGGAGCTTGGCGCCGGGGCGGGAGCTGGGCTGGTGGTACAGCTCGCGGTCGCGGTCGAAGCCGGGGTCCGGGGTGCCGTCGGGGACGATCGCGTCGGACGTGTAGCGCTGGTTGAGGTCGACGCCGTGCGCGTTGAACTCGTAGACCTTGTAGGCGATCGCCTCGCGCAGCGCGGCCCGCTGCTTCTCCGCGGCCTCGGTGGTGTCCTTGCGGGCGGCGATGTTGGCCCACAGCTGCTCGGGGGTCTGCGGGGAGAGTCCGTCGAGCGCCTCGAAGATCGGGGCGGTCTCGCCGATGGACTTGTTGGCGCGGGTGACGATCTGCTTGCCGACGGGGGCGCGTTCGGCGTCGTACGTGTCCAACAGCTTGGGTGTGGCCGTCCCGTCGAGGACGAGCTTCAGCTTCCAGGCGAGGTTGTAGGCGTCCTGGATCGAGGTGTTGGAGCCGAGCCCGTTGGACGGCGGGTGGCGGTGCACGGCGTCCCCGGCGCACAGGACGCGGCCGTTGACGTAGGTCTCGGCGTACATCTCGTTCACCGTCCACGCCGAGGACGACTTGATGGTCACGGGGAGGTCGTCGTCGCCGACCAACTGCCGTACGACGGACAGCGCGTACTCCTCGGTGAGGTCGGGGGCGCCGGCGCTCACGTCGTAGCCCCACACGATCAGCCACTCGTTCCAGGGCTTGACGCAGCGCACCAGACCCGCGCCGATGCCGCCGACGTTGGCCCCCGGGGCGAGCACCCAGTACAGGGTGGACGGCCGGTGGGCGGTGTACTTCGTGAGATCCGCCTCGAAGACGATGTTGATGCTGCCCGCGACCCCCATCTGGCCGCCCATCGGCAGCCCGGCGTCCTCGGCGACCTGGGAGCGGCCGCCGTCCGCGCCGATGAGGTACTTGGCGCGGATCGTGTACTCGTCGCCGCGCAGCCGGTCCTCGACGGTGACCGTCACGCCGTCGTCGTCCTGCTCGAACGACTTGTAGACCGTGCTGAAGCGGACGTTCGAACCGCGCGCGAGCGCCGCGTCGATCAGCACCGGCTCCATCAGGTGCTGCGGCATGTCGCACATGCGGGTCGGGCTGGCCAGGTCGTGGGCGGCCTGGACGAGCGGGTCGTTGCCCCAGGAGCGGATCCGGCCCAGCTCCTCGCCGGCGAGGCTGGTGCAGAACGTGGTGTTGCCCATCAGGTGCTGCGGGGTCGCCTTGGCCAGCACCTCGTCCTCGACACCGAGGTCGCGCAGGACCTCCATGGTGCGCTGGTTGGTGATGTGCGCGCGGGGCGTCCTGGTGAGGCGCGAGTAGCGCGTGACGACGATGTGGGGGACGCCGTAGGTGCTCAGCGCCAGCGCGGCGGCGGCACCGGCCGGGCCGCTGCCCACGATCAGTACGTCGGTCTCGACAACGTGCACGGCGGGACGCTCCAGGGGGTGAGGCAGGTTGAGACTGGGGTGAGAAAGGCACCGACTCTTCACGATCATCATGCGGGCGGAACACGCTCGGGTGTCTCATTACGAGACAGTTACAGCCCCGCGACGGCCGGCGTCACGGGCCCGATACGGTGTGAGGCGTCATGACCATCGTGGAGCACTCCCCCGCCCTCGCCCCGCTGCGCCAGGCGCGCGAGCGGTTCCTGACCGGCCGCCCGCTGCCCGACGGCGTCCCGGACGAGGTCCTCGCCGCGTGGCGGCGCGCCGTCTTCTTCGGCGTACGGCACGACCTCGATGGACCGGTCCACGAGCCCGAACTCCCCGCTGAATCGGCTCTGTTGGAGGCGGCGCGGCCCGTGCTGGAGCGCATCGCGCCGGCCCTCGGCGGCCACTCGGCGCTGCTGCTGACCGACGAGCGGCTGCGGGTGGTGTGGACGGCGGGCGAGGTGCCCGGCGGCGACCGGTGCCGTGATCTGTCCGAGCGGGAGGTGGGCCACAACAGCGCGGCCCTCGCCCTGCGTACCCGGTGCCGGGCCGAGGCGCACGGCCCCGAGCACTTCCTCGACGTGTGGCAGGACGTGTCCGCGGTCAGCGTGCCGCTGTTCGCCCCGGAGACCGGGCAGCCGCTCGGCACGGTGACGGTCGCGTCCGGCCTGTGCGCCGGCTGCGGCCCACATCCCGGCGCCGCCCTCACGGAGGCCGCGGCCGTCGCGGTGGAGGCGGAACTCCTCGCCCGCTCCCGTACGGCCGAACGGGTGCTCCTCGACGCCTACACCCGCGCCGCGCACGGCCCCGGCCGCGCGGTCGTCGCCCTCGACGGCCGCAACCGCCTGATCAGCGAGGCCGCCGTCCGCCTCGCCACCCCCCAGGTCCTGGCCGCCCTGGAACGCGCGAGCACCGGAGAGCCGCCCTATGGCGTGCCGCTCCCCGAGGGTGCCGGGTGCACCGCCGAGATCACTCCGGTACGGCACGAGGGCCGCGTCCTGGGGATCGTGGCCGTGCTCGCGGCGCGCGCCGCTGAGGTGCCGCGTCCGTCGCCGCGCCCCGCGCTGGCGCTCGCCGGCGGCTCGGTGCCCTGGCGGCACGCCGTCGCGCGGGCGGTCGAGCTGGCCCGGGTCCCGGAGCCGCTGCTGCTGACCGGCGAGCGCGGCACCGGCAAGACCGCGCTGGCCCGTGAACTGCTCGGCGAGACCGTGCCGTTGGTCGCCGACGCCGCCGAGTCACCGGAACTCGGCGTGAAATACAGCGAGTTGGCCGACGGCCGCCCGCTCCTCCTGCGGCACGCCGAACGGCTGGCCCAGCCGGACGTCGCCGCGCTCAACTCCCTGCTCGACGAACACCCGGACGTGCATCTGCTGGTCACCTACACGCCCGGCACTCCCCCGGGCCCCTGCTTCCAACGCCTCCTCGACACCCTGGCCGCCCGGTCGGTCGCCCTGCCCGCGCTGCGGGAACGCCGGGAGGACGTACGGGAGTTGCTGCCGGTTCTGGCTCCCCGGCCGGCCCCGGGACAGCCGCCGCTCAGCTGGACGCTGGACGCGCTGCGGGCCTTGGAAGAGCATCCGTGGCCCGGGAACGTCACCGAACTCGCCCATGTCGTACGGGCGTTGGCTGACCATCGGCGGGTCACCGGTCCCGTGCGGCGGGCCGAACTGCCCGACCCCGTCCGGGAGGGACCCGCGGCCCGGCGGCTCAGCCCGATGGAGCACGCCGAACGCGCCGCGATCCTGGCCGCGTTGCGCAGGCACGGCGGCAACAAGGTGCGGGCGGCCGCCGCGTTGGGCATCGGGCGGGCGACGCTGTACCGCAAGCTGCGCGGTTACCAGGGCGTCTCGTGAGCAGCGGATCGACCAGGCCCGTCCGAGACTGAACCGGCCTATTTGATCAGGGCGTTCGCCACCACCACGACCACACCGAGCAGCGCGTCCACCGCCCCGATCGCCACGGCCACCGCCCAACTCCGCGCCGACCAGCGGGCCGTGACCAGGCCCAGGGCGAACAGCAGCGCGATGTTGAGCACGAACGCCGCGTACTCGACGCCGTTCGCGGACCACCAGCCCCAGCCCGCCCCGGCCAGCAGCAGGACGGTGGGCAGCGCGGCGGCGACCAGCGGCCACTCGTCGCGCAGGGTGCGCAGGGCGTCCCAGCGGCGGTGCGGGGCGCGTTCGGCGATGTAGTGGGCGTACCCGTGGGCGAGCGCCGAGGCGCCCGCGGTCACCAGCAGCCACACGGCGTCGTAGCGGCGGCTGCCCTTCGATGTGTGGCCGTACTGGGTGAGCGCGGCGACCATCGAGCAGGCGAGGACGGCGCCGTAGACGCCTCCGAAGAGGATGTTCTCCCGGGTCTCGTGCCGGTGCGGTTCGGGGACGGCCGTCGTGGTCTGCGCCATGCCCTCCACGATCACCCGGCGTCACCGGGGCCGCCACTCCGCGACGAAGTGTCCTCCCACCTGGGCCGATGTCCCACACAGTGTCCACATCCAGGCCCTGCCGGTCCGGGCTAGGGTCGCGGCATGACGCACAGTTTCGTTGTCCGCATCCCCGACGCCGAGCTCGAACCCGAGCCGCTGGACCCGGCGCAGATCGTCTCCGGTACGCCCGAGGTGACCGGGAAGGTGGTGTGGGAGTCCGAGGACGGGCGGCAGATCCGCGGGATCTGGCAGATCACCCCGGGGGTGGTCACCGACACGGAGGCGGACGAGCTGTTCGTCGTGATCAGCGGCTCGGCCACCATCGAGGTCGAGGGCGGGGAGACGCTGAAGGTGGGTCCCGGGGACATGGCCGTGCTGCGCGAGGGCGACCGTACGACGTGGACGGTGCACGAGACGCTGCGCAAGGCGTACGCGATCAACCTCTGACCATCTTTGACGGCCCTCAACGGGCCGCCGCCAAGGGCATGTTGTAGGGCGTGACGACCTGGATCGCGGACGGCAGGGTCGGTCCGGCGGGCGGCAGCGCGTCATGGGCGCGCATCACTATGCGGCAGGCCTCGCGGACGTCCTGGCGCAGGTCGTGGTGGAGGACGGCCGACAGCCGCTGCTCGTGCAGCAGCCGGGTGTTGTCGTGGTCGAGGTCGTGCGCGACGAACACGGCGCACTCGCGGCCCAGGTCGGCGAAGGCGCGCAGGGTCGCGATGTTGCCGCCGCCGATCGAGTAGACCGCGCGGATGTCCGGATCGCGCTTGAGGGCGGCCCGGACCAGTTCGTACTGGGTGGCGTCCAGGCCGTGGCCCTCGGTGATCTCGACGAGGGAGCGGTCCGGGTAGCGGGCGCGCATGGTGCTGCGGAAGCCCATCTCGCGCTCCTCCTCGTTGCGGAAGAAACCGCTGCTCAGGCTGGTGAGGACATTGCCGGGGCGGTCGCCGAGCCACTGGCCCATCAGGTAGGCGGCGGTGGCGCCCGCCGCCCGGTTGTCGATGCCGACGTAGGCGAGGCGGGCGCTCGCGGGCAGGTCGGTGACCAGGGTGACGACCGGGATACCGGCGGTGACGAGCCGGCCGACGGCCGCGGTGATCTCGGGGACGTCCGGCGCCTTGAGGATGACGCCCTGCGAGCCGCGCCGGGCGATCCGGTCCAGGGTCGCGACGAGTTCCTTGACCGGCGCGGTCTCCCGGAAGTGGAAGCGGGAGCGCACCACGGCCGGGTGCAGATCGGGCAGCTCCGCCTCCAGCGCCACCCGTACGGCCGTGGAGAACCGCTCCGGTGTCTGCATCACGATGTCGATCATGAACGTACGCCCGACCAGCCTGACCTGGGTGCGCTGCCGGTCCAGATCGGCGATGGCCTGCCGGACCTCACGCACGGTGCTCTCGCGGACACCGCCCCTGGCATTCAGAACCCGGTCCACGGTGGCCTCGCTGAGGCCCGCCTGACGTGCGATTTCCCTGATCGGGAAGGGGTGGCCCACCGGTCGTCTCCTTGAGGGGTTTTTGATGGCTCGCTGCCGGTTGTTCGAAGGGTTTGTACTGACAAGAATGACAGGACCGCACCACCACGTGACCCGAGGGGACGACGATGTCCTTCACATCCGCAGAGCGCCCCGCCTGGCTCACCGAGCAGGACTGCGATCTCGACGCCTTCCGCGCACTCGTCGAGCAGCCGACCGACCTGGGCGACTTCCCGTACGCGTCCTCGGTCGAGCGGAACGTCCTCGTCTACGACAGCGACCGGCTCCGCAAGTCGGTGGCGGCCGGTGAGCGCCGCGAGGTGCAGACCGAGCTGGTGCGGGTGTTCGCCGAGGGGCCCGGCATCGTGGTCCTGCGGGGCGCGTTCCCGGACCCGGCGGTGGTGGACCGTACGACCGAGGTCTTCGACGCGCTGATCGCCGAGCAGCACGCCTCCGGCGCGGGCGCCGGGGACCACTTCGCGAAGCCGGGTGCCAACGACCGGGTGTGGAACGCCCTGGAGAAGGCCGCGCTCTACGACCCGGAAGCCTTCGCCGACTACTACGCCAACGACATGCTGGCCCTGGTGTCCGAGGCCTGGCTCGGCCCCGGCTACCAGGTCACCTCGCAGATCAACGTGGTCCACCCGGGCGGCGCGGCCCAGACCGTGCACCGCGACTACCACCTCGGGTTCCTCGGCAACGAGACCGCCGCCGGCTACCCGGCGCACGTGCACCGCCTCTCTCCCGTGCTCACCCTCCAAGGGGCCGTCGCGCACTGCGACATGCCGGTGGAGTCGGGGCCGACGATGTACCTGCCGCACTCGCAGAAGTTCGAGCCGGGCTATCTGGCGTGGCGACTCCCGGAGTTCCAGGCCTACTTCGAGGCCCACCACATCCAACTCCCGCTCGCCGAGGGCGATGCCGCGTTCTTCAACCCGGCGCTGTTCCACGCGGCCGGCACCAACCGCACCACCGACGTGAAGCGCATGGCCAATCTGCTCCAGGTGTCCTCCGCGTTCGGGCGGGCGATGGAGACGGTGGACCGCGAGGCCGTCAGCAACGCGGTCTACCCGGTGCTGCTCAGGCGCAAGGCCGAGGGCGTGCGCGAGGAGTGGCTGGACGCGGTCGTCGCGGCCAGTGCCGAGGGCTATCCGTTCCCCACCAACCTCGACAACGACCCGCCCGTCGAGGGTCTCGCCCCGCCCTCGCAGGCCGACATCGTGCGCCGCGCGGTGCGCGAGGGGTGGGCTCCGCAGGCGCTCCGCGGGGAGCTGCGGGCCGGCGCCGAGCGGCGCGAGAGCTGAGACCGGGGACTGAGGACCGAGTGCTGAGGAACACCATGGGACTACGACTTCTCGACGACAAGGTCGTTCTCGTCAACGGCGGCAGCCAGGGCGTCGGCGCGGCGATCGTGCGGGCGGCGGTGCGCGAGGGCGCGGTGGTGTCGTTCACCGGCCGCCGGGCCGACGTGGGCGAGAAACTCGCCGCGGACACGGGCGCCCACTTCCTGCGGGCGGACCTCGCCGATCCGGCACAGGCGCGGGACAGCGTCGTACGGACCGTCGAGGCCCATGGGCGCATCGACTGCCTGGTCAACGCGGCCGGGCTCACGTCACGCGGCTCGCTCCTGGACACCACGCCGGAACTGTTCGACCAGCACATGGCGATCAACCTCAAGGCACCGTTCTTCGCGATGCAGGCGGCGGTCGCCGACATGACCTCCCGCACGGCACCGGGCACGATCGTCAGCATCGGCTCCAACTGCGCCCACGGCGGGCCGCCCTTCCTCGCCGCGTACTCCGCCGCGAAGGCCGGGCTCGCCGGGCTGACCCGCAACGCGGCGCACGCCCATCGCTTCGACCGGATCCGGATCAACACGATCAACATCGGCTGGACCGACACCGAGGGCGAGGACGCCACCCAGCGCGCCTTCCACGGCGCCGGCGACGACTGGCGGGAGCAGGCCGCGGCCCGGCTCCCGATGGGCAAGCTCGGCCAGCCGGACGAGATCGCCGACTTCGTGGTGTTCCTGCTCTCCGACCGGTCGGGCGTGGTCACCGGATCGGTGATCGACTGGGACCAGAACGTCCTGGGCGCCCTCGACTGACTTCAACACCGGCAACAACCCGCACCCCTCAAGAAAGCAAGAGCACTCATGCGCATCGGAATCCTCGGCCTCGGCCGCATCGGCGCCTTCCACGCCGAGACCCTCTCCGGACTCGACGTCGTCGAGTCCCTCGTCGTGGCCGACCCGTTCGCGGAGGCCGCCAAGAAGGCCGCCGAGCGCTTCGGCGCCGAGGTCGCGGACTCCCCCGAGGCCGTGCTCGCCGCCGGGGTCGACGGTGTCGTGGTGGCCGCGGCGACCGACGCCCACCCGGGCCTGATCCTGGCCGCCGTCGAGGCGGGCATCCCCGTCTTCTGCGAGAAGCCCGTCGCCAAGACGATGGCCGAGGGCGTCCAGGTCCTCAAGGCCGTCGAGGGCAGCGACGTGCCGATCCAGATCGGCTACAACCGCCGCTTCGACACCGGCTTCGTCAACGCGCGCGCCGCCGTGCACTCCGGCGAGCTGGGCAAGCTGCACACCGTACGGTCGACCACGCTGGACCCGGCTCCGCCGCCCGCCGCGTACATCGCCGCGTCCGGAGGCATCTTCCGCGACTGTTCCGTGCACGACTTCGACATCATCCGCTGGGTCACCGGCCGTGAGGTCGTCGAGGTGTACGCGGTCGGCGGCAACCGGGGCGCCGAGTACATCAAGGAGGCGGGCGACGCCGACACCACCGGCGCCATCCTCACCCTGGACGACGGCACCATCGCCGTGGTCTCCAACTCCCGCCACAACGCCCGGGGTTACGACGTCCGCATGGAGATCCACGGCTTCACGGACTCCATCGCGGTCGGTCTGGAGGACAAGCTGCCGCTGCGCTCCGTCGAGCCTGGCGTGACCTTCCCCGCCGGTGTTCCGCACGACTTCTTCATGGACCGCTTCACCGCCGCCTACCGCGCCGAACTCACCGCGTTCACCGAGGTCGTGGCCGGCACCCGCACCTCCCCGTGCACCGTCGCCGACGCGCTGGAGGCCGGCTGGATCGCCGACGCCTGCACCCTGTCGCTGCACGAGCACCGCCCCGTCACCATCCAGGAGGTACGCGAAGCATGAGCGGTCCGGGCCGGGAACCACTGCGCATCGGAGTACTGGGAGCCGCTCGGATCACCGAGCAGTCCCTGATCGGCCCGGCCCGGACGACCGGCCACCGCGTTGTCGCGGTGGCCGCCCGCGACCGGGACCGGGCGGAGGCGTACGCCGCCGCGCACCGCGTCGAACGGGTCGTCGACTCGTACGCCGACCTGATCGCCGACCCCGAGGTGGAGGTCGTCTACAACCCGCTCGCCAACGGTCTGCACGGGCCGTGGAACCTCGCCGCGCTGGAGGCGGGCAAGCACGTCCTGTCGGAGAAGCCCTCGGCGAGCAACGCGGAGGAGGCGGCCGAGGTCCGCGAGGCCGCGGCCAAGTCGGGGACGGTCTTCATGGAGGCCTTCCACTACCTCTTCCACCCGGTCACCCGCCGCCTGCACGAACTGCTGGCCTCCGGCGAACTGGGCGAGCTGCGGCACGTCGAGACCCTGGTCGCGATCCCGGCCCCGCCGGACACCGACCCGCGCTGGTCACTGGACCTGGCGGGCGGCGCCGTCATGGACCTGGGCTGCTACAGCCTGCACGCCCAGCGCATGCTGGCCCCCTGGGCGGGCGGCGCACCCCGGCTCGTCTCGGCCAAGGGCGGCGAACGCGCGGGCGCACCCGGCGTCGACGAATGGCTGGACGCCGACCTCGCCTTCCCGAGCGGCGCGACGGGCTCCGCCCGCTGCCACATGGCCTACGACGAGCTGGTGATGAGCTGCCGGATCACCGGCAGCCGCGGCGAGGCGTTCGCACCGAACTTCGTCCTCCCCCACCTGGACGACCGGGTCGTGATCCGCACGACGGACGGCGAACGCACCGAACGCCTCGGGCGCCGCTCCTCGTACACCTACCAACTGGACGCGTTCGCCGCCCGGTTGAGGAACGGCGCCCCACTCCCACTGGGCCCGGACGACGCGGTCGCGACGATGACCCTCATCGACGAGGCCTATCGGGCGGCGGGGTTCGCGCCTCGGCCGCGGGTGCCGGTTCTGCGGTAGACGAACGTCGGGTACGGCTCCCCGACCGCCCGCTCCCACGCCCGGACGACGTCGATGTCGTCCGGGCGTTCCGCACGGGCCCGGGCGAACGCGACGACACACCGGGCGTGGACGTCTCTGGCATCGGTGCGGCGGGTCAGGTCGAGCAGGGAGCGCAGGGCGGCGACCGCCTCCTCGGGCCGACCGGCGGCCAGCCGGTCCTGGACCTTCGAGTCGAGCGCGGCGGCGAGAGCCGAGGCCGTGACCGCCAGTTCCGCGTCGACGCCAGGGACGCCGACCAGGTCGCTCAGAACCGCCTCGGCCTCCGCGTAGTGGGCGACGGCGGCGGTGTGGTCGCCGGCGAGGCCGAGGGCCTGGGCCAGGACCCGGAGGCGGCGGGCCGTCAGGGGGCCGTGGGTCTCGTGGTCGGACTCGGCGAGTCGGCGGGTGAGGGCCACTGCTTCGCGGGCGCTCGACACGGCCGACTCGGCGTCGTCGGCACTCTGCTGACGGATACTCAAGTTGGAAAGGATGCGGGCGAGTTGGTCCTCGTGCCGCCCGACGCGCCGGTAGACGGCCACGGCCCGTTCGGTGTCCGCCACGGCCTTGAGGTGGTCGCCGCTCCGCCGGTGACAGCGGGCCAGGTCGTCCAGGGTGTCGGCGAGCAGCGGCTCGAAGACCTCAGGGCGGTCGACGGCGAGGCGGGTGTACAGCCCGGCGAGTTCCGTGAGGGCGGTCAACTGCTCGTCGTACGCCGCCGGTTCGTCGAGGACGAGGGCGAGGCAGCGCAGCGCCTCGGCGAACAGCTCGGGCTGGTCGGCCAGTTCACGGGCCTCGGAGACCGCCTCGTCGGCGATCGTGCGCGCGGCAGCGAGAGAGCCCGTCGCACTGCGGCAGTGGGCCAGGTCCGTGAGGAGCCGAACGCGCAACGGCAGGACGAGTTCCGGATAGAACCTCGCGATCACCCCGTACACCGAGTCCTTCGCCTCGGGCTCCAGTGCCAGGGCCTCCTCGTACCGGCCGAGCGCCCGCAGTCCGCCGGCCAACTCGACCAGCACCTGCGCCCGCAGCCGCATGAAACGCGACAACTGCCTTACGGGCATGGCCCGCAGGAGGTCGGCACACTCCAGGTACACGGCGACGGACTCGGCCGTACGGCCGAGCACGGCGAACGCGAGCCCCTGCGTGCGCAAGGCGACCGGCAAGGCACCCAGGCTTCGGTCCCGCCGCGCGGGAGGCGGCGAGCCGCGATACAACCGCACGCACTCACGGGCGGGTTCCTGGGCCTCCTCCGCACGGCCGCCGAAGACGAGTGCCTGTGCCCGTGCGTGGAGGGCGCACGCGGTCAGGGCCGGGGACATCCGCGCACCCGGCACACCCAGCGCCGCGTCCACGACGGCGCCGGCTTCCCGGTACCGCTCCGCCAGGACCAGGGTGTGGGCGTGCACGACCAGTGCGCGGCTCAGCGCGTCCAAGTGGCGCTGTTCAGGGTGGATCTGCTCCGCCTTGGGGCGGTACAGAGCGACCGCTTCCTGGGCCCAGGCCGACCGGCGAGCGGGCGGGGGTGGGCGCAGCAGGGCCCAGCCGGGGACCGCGCAGTGCAGCAACGCGGCCCCGAGCAGCGGAACTCCCGGACCGGGAGCCAGGCGTGCCGTCGCGCGCAGCGACGGCAGCAGCATGCGCACCGGCCCCATCCGCGCCTCCCCCCGAAGTCGCTATCGGTAGAACGCCGGCCGCTCCACCAACTCGACCTCTACCCGCACACCCTCCTCCAACGCCCGTACGCCGGCCTCGCACACGGCCGCCGACGCATAGCCGTCCCAGGCGGTCGGGCCGGTGACCTCGCCTCGGCGGGTGGCGTCGACCCAGGTCTGGACCTCGCGGTCGTAGGCGTCGGCGAAGCGTTCGGTGAAGTCCTGGGCGATGGTGCCGCCCCAGCGGCCGGCCATGTTGGTGACCATGGCGTGGCCGTCGCCGATGCGGGCGGTGCCGCGTTCGCAGACGATCTCGGCCTGGACCTGGTAGCCGAAGCCGCAGTTGACGAACATCTCGACGTCGACGATCGCGCCGCCGTCGGTCTCGAAGACGACGAACTGGGGGTCCTGGAGGTCGTCCGGGGCGCTTGCCGAGGGGCGCGGGCGCAGCACATGGACGGCCGTGATCTCGTGCCCGAGGAGCCAACGGGTCGCGTCGGTCTCGTGGGCCACGGAGTCGCTGATCAGCATGGAGCTGGTGAAGAAGGGCGGGCTGGCCGCGTTGCGGTGCCGGTTGTGCAGCATCAGCGGTCGGCCCAACTGGCCTGTTTCCAGGAGGGACTTGAGCTTCATGTACTCGGCGTCGTAACGCCGCATGAAGCCGACCTGGACCCGGCGGTGGCCCAGGCGCACCTCGGCCTCCAGGACGCGCAGCGCGGAGGCCGCGTCGGGGGTGAGCGGCTTCTCGCACAGGACCGGGAGGTCGTGCTCGAAGGCCGTCAGCAGGGCCGCCTCGTGGGCGGGGCCCGGTGAGGCGATGAGTACCGCGTCGACGTCGGCCGCCGCCATCGCGGCGGCCGGGTCGGTGTACGCGGTGCAGCCGTCGATGCCGGACGCGATCCGTTTGGCGCGCTCGGCGTCGACGTCCACGACGGCGCTCACCCGGGCGCCGTTGACCACGTGCTCGATCCGGCGGACGTGGTCCGCCCCCATCTTTCCGGTTCCGACCACTGCCACTCCGAGCATGTCGCGCGGGTTCATGGCCATCGGCCGTCCTTTCGGCTCGTCAGGGTCGTCACGTTGCTCGCGTCGCTCACGTTCGTCAGGCACCGCAGGAGCGGAGGAACTTGCGGGTGCGCTCCGCGATGGGCAGCGGCTTGTCCGGCTCGCACGGGTACATGTCCTGCTCGACGATCGCGAACAACTCGACGCCCAGGCGCTGCGCCGCGACCAGCACCGGCTCCAACTCCGGTACGCCGGACGGCGGTTCGCACATCACGCCACGCTGCACGGCTGGTCCGAACGGGATCTCGTTCTTGACGACGTCGGCGAGGATCTCCGGGTCGACCTGCTTGAGGTGCAGATAGCCGATGCGCTCGCCGTAGGTCTCGATCAGCTTGACGCTGTCGCCGCCGCAGTAGGCGTAATGCCCCGTGTCCAGACAGAGGTTGACCAGTTCGGAGTCGGTCGAGTCGAGGAAGTGCTCGACGTGGTCCTCCGTGTCGAGGTGGGTGTCGGCGTGCGGGTGGACGACGATGTCGAGCCCGTACGCCTCCTTGACCTCGTGCCCGAGGCGTTCCATGCCCTTGGTGAGGTGCGCCCACTGCTCGCCGGTCAGCTCCGGCGGCTCCAGGATCTCGGCGGTCTTGTCGTCCCGCCAGAAGGAGGGGATGACCACGAGGTGCTTGGCGCCCATCGCCTGGGTGAGCGCGGCCACTTGGCTCACGTGCTCCCAGGTGGCGTCCCAGACGGAGGGGCCGCGGTGCAGGCCGGTGAAGACCGTGCCCGCGGAGACCTTCAGGTCGCGCCTGGCGATCTCGTCCGTGAGCCGGGCCGGGTCGGTCGGCAGATAGCCGTACGGGCCCAGTTCGATCCAGGGATAGCCGGCCTGCGCGACCTCGTCCAGGAACCGTTCCCACGGCACCTGTTGGGGGTCGTCGGGGAACCACACGCCCCAGGAGTCGGGGGCGGAGCCCACCCGGATGCGGTCCAGAACGGGACGCTCGGGCATGTCAGGACGTCCCTTCGGGCGCGCTGCTCGCCGAGGCCTTGAGGTCGGCCTCCTCGGGGAGTTCTTCGACGTCGACGCCGCGGACCTGGGACAACTCGTGCTTGAGTGCGGCGAGTTCGGTACCGCCGGCCATGTGGTTGGTCAGCTCCTCCAGCGTGATCTCGCTGCGCTCGGCGGAGAGTTCCATCGTGCCCAGCCGCAGCACGCTGAAGTGGTCACCGACCATGTAGGCGTGGTGCGGGTTGTGGGTGATGAAGATGACGCC